>NZ_JBVIDX010000014.1:0-61731 GCF_055572155.1 Streptomyces sp. NPDC030814 | reverse complement strand
TGGGGGGAGCAAGAGCAGCAAGGTGGCAGGGGGCAGTGCCGGGCCGCGGGACACCCCCCCCCCCCCCCCCCCCCCCCCCCCCCCCCCCCCCCCCCCCCCCCCGCTCGTTCAGTCGGCGATGCCGTTGAAAGCGATGACTTTG
Source organism: Streptomyces sp. NPDC030814 (assembly GCF_055572155.1). Classification (NCBI taxonomy): domain Bacteria; kingdom Bacillati; phylum Actinomycetota; class Actinomycetes; order Kitasatosporales; family Streptomycetaceae; genus Streptomyces; species Streptomyces sp. NPDC030814. The sequence continues at coordinate 61,589 of NZ_JBVIDX010000014.1, read as the reverse complement.
TCGATGTGGGCGCGGATGAGGAGGTTGCCGGGGCCGCCGTTGCGGGCGGCGTACTCCTGGGTGCGGTCTTCGCCCATGTAACGTGCGCCGAGGAGGCCGCCCCAGTGCAGCGGCTCGTCGGGGTCCGCGGAGGTCTCGGCGTGTCCTTGGAGGATGACGAACGCGTATGGGGGGGGTGGTCGTCGTCGACGCAGAGGGCGAAGCGCCCGTCGCGGGTGAGGTTGCGGCCCTTGACGCCGTCCTTCTCGGTGGTGAGCACGATGTCGTCGCCGTCGAGGAGGAACCAGACCGGTGTGACGTGCGGGCTGCCGTCGGCCCGGACGGTCGACAGCTTGCCGGTGCTGGTGCCGTGCGTGACGAAAGCCCGCCACTGCTCCTCGGTCATCTTCCGTATGCGATGCCTTTCGCTCCGGTGGGGCTGTTCGCCGTTCCGGGGCCGGCCCGGCCTCGGAACGGCGAAGTGGGTGTCAGTTGCCCCAGAAGGCGTCTTCGGCGTTCTGGTCGCCGGAGAAGAGCCACATCTCGGTGATCTTGCCGTTCTGGATGCGCAGGAGGTCCACGCCGTCCATGGCCATGGACGCGTCACCGCGGCGGCCGGTGAAGTGGATGGTGGCGGTGACCAGGTCGCCGTTGCCCATCAGGGAGTGGATCTTGTCGATGGCGAAGGTGCCCTGGCTGGCCTCCATCATGCCGCCGAGCATCTGGAAGACGGCGCCCTGCCCCTTGTGCTCGCCGGAGAACTGGTTGGCGCCGGGCTGGTGCCAGACGATCTGCTCGTCGAGGAGGCCGCCGAGGGCGGCCATGTCGCCGGTCTGCACGGCCTGGAAGTAGGTGCGGGCCAGGTCGAGGTTGGCAGTGGTCATCGTGGTCTCCATGGGTTCGGTCGGGGTCATCGGGCGAAGTCGAGGCGGTCGGCAAGGCCGGCCTCGGTGAAGGCCGCCTGTATCTCGGCGCGGCCTTCCTGGAAGTGGGCCCAGCTGTCGTAGTGCGCGGGGACGATGCGCCGGGCGCCGAGTGTCCTTGCGGCCTCGGCGCCCAGGGCGCTGTCGAGGGTGAGCAGTGCGCCGTCGAAAGCGAAGGGCATGCGGGCGCCGCCGAGGAAGAGGATCGCGGTGTCGACGGGTGCGAACCTCTCGGCGATCTCCTTGACGTGCTCCAGGGCGGCGTTGTCGCCGCTGACGTAGACCGAGGGCAGGTCGTCGGAGGTGAGCATGAAGCCGATGACGTCACCGGTGATCGGCTCGCAGCCCACGGGCCCGTGCCGGGCAGGCACGCCGGTGACGGTCACCGTGCCGCCGTCAGGCCGCTTGAGCTCGGCACTCTGCCAGAAAGCGAGGCCGCGAGCGTTGCCGCCCAGGCGGCCGGCGCCGCTCTCGGTGGTGAGGACGACCGGCACCTCGGCCAGCAGGGCACGGCCGGCGTTGTCGAGGTTGTCGTCGTGCTCGTCGTGGGAGAGCAGGACGGCGTCGACGCGGCCGAGGTCGGCGGCGGTGACCGGCGAAGGTTCGGTCTTGACGAGCTTGTGGCCGCCCGGGAGGGGCATGGGGTACTCGCCGGGCGGGTCGAAGGTCGGGTCGGTGACGAACCTGAGTCCGCCGTATTCGAACAGGACGGTGGGGCCGCCGTAGACGTGGGCGGGAATTCTCTCGCTGGTGACGCTGGCGCCGGACATCGGGAACCCTCTCGGTCGGGGGAACGGTGGTACGAGGAGGCCCTGCCGCACGCTCCGGCGGGGAGGCAGGGCCGAAGAGGCACGGGTCACGGGGCCGCGCGCTCCCTGGAGATACGGTTGACCCAGGGTGGCCGCCGGCTCATGGTCGGGCTTACGGGGCGGGCAGAGAAAAGACGCCGAAGTGGTTGCCGGCGGTGTCCTCCAGTCGGGCGAAGGTGAGGCCCGCGGAGTCGGAGACCGGCTCCATGAGGACCGTGGCGCCGAGTTCCCGGGCGCGCTCGACAGTCGCGGCGACGTCCTGGACCAGGACGTAGAAGATCGCGTAGTTGGGGAAGTTGCCCTCCGACTCCCACACGCCACCGGTCGGCTGCCCGGCGCCCGGCGTCATCACAGAGTGGTAGGTCACGCCGGGGGTGTTGGTGTTGAGGGCGTACTTCCAGTCGAAGAGCTCGCCGTAGAACTCCTTGACCTTCTCGGGCTCGTCGGTGCCGAACTCGAACCAGGCGACCGAGTTGAAGGCAGGAACGGTCATGACAGGCACTCCTAACCCTCCCAGAAGGGAGAAATGTGACTCTCTGAGGCCGACCGAATCCAGGCGGCGGCCATCGCACCGGGGGGCTCGCGGGGGTTCGGCGGGGATGACGAGCTCCCGACCGGGCTGGCGTCCAGCAAATCATTTACATTCCATGGAAGCAACTTCTGAAGATTATTGTTCCGCGTGTACGGGTTCGGTGGTCTGCGGTCTACCGGCCCTCGGACATCACAGGACCCCGGCACGTCGGACACGGACGGCCGGGCCGCAGGAAGGAAGCACGTCATGGAGCCGATCGAGATCGAGGCGAAGACCCTGATCCAGAAGTCGAAGACCCCGTCGAACGACTACGTCATCAACCCCTACACCGGCTGCGTGCTGGGCTGCGCCTACTGCTTCGCCAGCTTCGCCGGCCGCCAGTTCGGCCGGTCCGTCAAGGAATGGGGCGACTACCTGTACGTGAAGAAGAACGCGGTCGAGCTCGCCCGCAAGGAGCTGGCGAAGATGCCGCAGGACAAGCGGCGGGGCACGATGCTGCTCAGCTCGGTCACCGACCCCTACCAGGGCCACGAGACGAAGTACCGGCTCACCCGCGGCATCCTGCGCGAACTGCAAGCGGTCGAGTACCCGGGCCTGGTGCGCATCCTGACCAAGTCACCCGTCGTCACCCGCGACATCGACCTGCTCACCAGTCTGCCGCGCGCCGAGGTCGGCATGACGGTGACCACCACCGACGACAAGGTCAGCCGCTGGCTGGAGGTCCGCGCCCCGCTCGCCTCCCGCCGCCTGCGCACCCTGGCCGAACTGAAAGAGGCCGGCATCCCCACCTACGCCTTCGTCGGCCCGCTCCTGCCCCACTTCGCCACCCAGCCCGAGCTTCTGGACGACCTGTTCGGGCAGCTCGTCGAGACGGGAGTCGGTGAGGTGTTCATGGAGCACATCAACCTCAAGCGCTACATCCGCGAGCGCATGGACCAGGTCCTCGCCGACGAGTCCGAAGAGGTCCGCGAGGCGTACGTTCAGGCGCAGACGAAAGAGCACCGCGAACAGCTCGACGCGATCGTGGCGGAGCTGCTGGACAAGCACGGGCTGCGGCTGCGCTTCGAGGAGGTCGTCCACCACGACGACAACGACGCCCTACGGCAGAGGCTCGCATCCTCGACATGACCATAACCGGGTCGCCGCCCCAGGCGTAGGTCAGGCGGTGACGCCGGGCTCGGGGTCGGGCACCGCCATGGCCCAGGTCCCCATGGCCTCCAGGACCTCGCGCAGCCCCTCGCCGAGAGGGGTCAGCGCGTACTCGACGCGCGGCGGGATCTCCGCGTAGGTCGTGCGGGTGACGATGCCGTGCCGCTCGAACTGACGCAGCCGACTGGTCAGAGTGTGCGGGCTGATGCCGGGCAGGGCCTCGCGCAGCTGGTTGAACCGGTGAGGGCCGTGGAGCAGTTCGCGCACGATCAAAGTGGCCCACGGTCCGTTGAGCAGCGTGAGGAACCGGGCGACACCGCACTCGGGCAGACAGGGATCAGTCACAATCTCGACCGTACCCCATTAGTGCAGTTGATGTAACTGGTGCATCGCATGCACTAATAGCGCCATGACCTACGTGATTCATGGCGCCACCGGCGCCCAGGGTGCTCCCGTCGTCGCCGCTCTCGCCGCCGCGGGCAAGACCGTGACGGCACTGACCCGCATCCCCCACGCCGTCGTGCCCGGCGCGCAGCGCGTCGTGGCCGCCGACTACTCCTCCGCCGCCGACCTGACCAACGCCTACCGAGACGCCGAGGGGGTCTTCGTCCATCTGCCAGTGGCCCCGGAGGAGGACCGACAGACCTACGCGCACAACATCCTCACCGCCGTCCGCGAGGCCCGGCCGGACCGCGTCGTCTTTTCCACCAGCGGCTTCCCCATCGATCCCGCCATCGGCGGTGCCGCCGCGACCCTGGCCGCCGGCCTGGCCGACAGCGGCGTGTCCCACTCGGTCATCGCGCCCGAGCTCTACCTCGAGAACCTGCTCATGCCGCACGTCATCGGCTCGATCCGCGAACGTGGCGTACTGCCCTACCCGATCCGGGCCGACTTCCCCGTCTCCTGGGCCTCCCACCTGGACATCGCCGACGCCGTCGTCGCCCTGCTCGACCGCACGGACGTCACCGGCGTGGTCTCCGTCGGCCAGTACCCGGCTATCACCGGACCGGATCTGGCCGAGGCGTTCGGTGCCCGACTCGGACGGGACGTGGTCTTCGACCAAATCACCGCCGAGGAGTTCCGCACCTCAATGACTCCCCTGATCGGGGAGAGCGCCGCCGCTGACATCGCAGGCGCCTACCAGGCGATGAGCGCCATGCCCGGCCGCTCGATCACGCCGGAGACCTCCGCCCAGAAGCTGCTGGGAGTCACCCCCCGGACCACAAGCCAGTGGCTGGCCGACATCGGCCTCTGACCACAACCTCTGTCAGCTCCCGCCCAGTTCGCCAAGGCTTGGCAGTGCCGCCGTCTTCGGCGGACGGCCTGCCAAGCCTTCAAGTACTGCCGACCGCCCGCGCTGGGACCCGCCTCAACTTCAACACGCTGAACTTGACAGGGAACGGACCTGGTCGGACGAAACGACCCATGCCATCCACGAATCGCAGACCCTGCGCATCGAACGCGTCCACGACACCCACCCCCACGAAACAGCGTGGACCGTTGCCGCCTACGAGACTCCCGTCGGTGTCCTCAAAGCCTCGCAGCTGGGGCACGTGGTGGCGGGTGATGGCTTCGTCGGCGGTCCGGCAGAAGCGGGCGACGGTACGCAGGACGGCGTTGGAGAAGGCCTTGGGGGTCACCTAGCGATCGCCGTGACGCCAAAGGCCCCGGACCATGTTCGGTCCGGAGCCTTTGCGCCGGTGCCCTGGGCGAAGTCGCGTATGGGACGGCGACGGCGGCAGCAACCAGCAGTGGCGCCTCGGCTGACGCCGCCGCCCAGGACTGCTGGCCGCAGACGGCTGACGACATCCTCGACGCCCTTGCCGCATACTGCACACGAATTGACGACTCAGGGCCTAGAACATCCCGTTGTCGTTCGCCGAAGTCGCCGGCACGTCCTGGATGACATCCCAGTGCTCGACGATCTTCCCGCCCCGCACCCGGAACAGATCCACGATCGCCTGCCCCCGCTCCCCCGGCGCGTTCACGTAGTGGCTGTGGACGGCGACCAGATCACCCTCGGCGATGACCCGCTTCGGCGTGACCGTCAGCTGCGGGAACTGCTTGAAGTACCCGCCCAGGCCCGCCTTCGCACCGTCCACGCCGTTCGGGATGTTCGGGTTGTGCTGCTCGTACTCGGGACTCCAGTACCGGTCGAGCGCCGACAGGTCCTTCTTCACCAACAACTCATCGAACGCGGTCGTCACCAGCTTCTTGTTGTACGCGGTGAGAAAGCCCGGCCCCGGCCGCTCCGTCCGCGGCCAACTCACCGTGGAGAACATGTCGTTGCCGTCGGCGGGCTTCTCCGGCACGTCCTGGCCGACGTCCCAGTGCTCGGCGATCTTCCCGCCCTGGAAGCGGAAGATGTCGAAGACGGCGGTGCCCCGCGTGCCCGGCGTGAGGACGACGTTCGAATGCACGAGGACGAGGTCGCCCTCCGATATCACCCGCTTGATGTCGTACGTGGCGTCGGGGAACTGCTGGTGCAGCGCGACGCCGAGGTTCTTCAGCGTCTCCGCGCCGTTCGGCGCTTGCGGGTTGTGCTGGATGTAGTCCGGCCGTACGAAACGGTCGACGACCGCGGTGTCCCCGCGCTCGAACACGCCCTTGAGGACACGGGCGGCGACGTCCTTCTGGTATCCGAGGCGGGCGGAATCACCCTGGGCGCCGTGGCCGGCGTGACCCGCCGACGCGGCGCGCGGCGCCGCGAGGGCCGGAACGGCGGCGGCACCCAGCACGGCGGTGGAGGCGACGAAGGCGACAAGGGCCCTGCGGACAGAGCTGGCAGTGGGGGGCATGTGGCTCTCCGAACACAGATAGATATTGAAACTTCAAGCTTACGCTTCCTACAGGAAAGCACTAACCGTGAGTTAGTGTCAACTCTCTCGGGCTCCTCAAGCCCCCTCGCCTGAAGCGCACTCGACGCCGTTGGCTGGCGTCCTGAGTCGGAAGCCGCAAGGAGGGACGAACAACTGGCGTGATACGAATGCCTGCTGACTGGCTTGCCGCGTCGAGCAGGCCCTCCCCATCCGTGGCGCTGCCACTCGGGGGTCTCTTCCCAGGAGATAGCTCCGGGCCGCGGCCGACGTCGCGCCAGACGGTGCCCGCCCGCCGCGTGGTGACGTGCACGATCGGCTCGCCATCCGGGTCCTCGCAGTTGACCAGGGTGTAGCAGCGCAGCCGCCGCTGACGTCGGGGATCCTTCAGGTCACGACGGTCACCACGACGATGACGGCTTCGGGATCACCCCATGGCCCCTTTGGCTCACCGCCAACTGGTCAGGTCCGGGTCGACGACCCGATCAACGGTGAGGTCGAAGGTGTCGAACCCGTAGCCGGAGGGCGTGAAGGGTTCGAGATCACCTTCCGGCAGTCGGTTCACTACGCCGACCGCGCGACGGAGTGGAGCGCCTCCCCAGCAGTACCCCCACCGCGTCGGCGAAGGACAGGACGATCGGTTCCGCCGCCGCCGTCGCGGGATAGCGGGAGCGCAGGAAGAGGCCCTCATGGGTGCGGGAGAACCAGAACTGGGCGTCGTCGGCCACCGTCACGCTGCTGATGTGGTGGGCCCGGCGGGCGAGGTGGGTGGCGGAGCCGGAGAAGCGGCGGTAGTCGATGTAGGAGGCCATGAAGACGTCGGTCCGGGTGCGCCGGAAGCTGTCGCCAAGGGCCGGGAGGACCTGCGCGACCGGTAGTTCGGCCAGGGCGCGGGCCTTGCGGAACGCGGCCCGGGTCCGCGACGACCCTTCGGCGGGGTCGGTCGCGTCACTGACGTCGAGAGTGAGCGGGGCGACGGTGGTGAACCAGCCCATCGCGTGCTGCCACCGCTCCTCATGGCGCGTGTGGAGCGGGACGAGCAGCCTGATCACCTTGTCCGCGCCGAGCCGGTGTGCGGCCAGGCCGAGGGCGGTGAGCAGGCCGGTGAAGACGCTGCCTCCGGCCGCTCGGCAGCGGCGTTCGAACTCGTCGGTGGCGTCGGAGTCCAGGAGCAGACGGACATCGGTGCCCTGCGGGGCCCGTTCGCCGGGTGGCATGCCCAGCGGGAGCGGGAACGACGGGGTGGTGCCGGCGCAGTCGGCGAAGAAGGACGACCAGGACTGGACGAGGGGGTCGGCGAAGTCCCGGGGAGAGCTTGAAGACTGCTCCTGTTCGAGGGCGCAGTAGTCCACGAAACTGCCCGTGGGCGGAAGAGACGACACCGGGCGGCCGGTGTAGAGCTCGTGCAGTTCGTGCACCGCCACCGCCAGCGAGTAACCGTCGGCGTCGCAGTGGTCGAAGCCGCAGACGACGGTGCCGCCGTCGGGGCGCAGGATCGCCGCGAAGAGATAGGAGGGCCAGGACATCGGGCGACAGTTGGCCGCCAGACGGTTCCTGAGCCATGTACGCAGCTCTTCGGCGGTCGCGTACGTCTCACCGTCGCGCACCATCACCAGCTCAAGCTTCTCGGCGGGCAGTACGAACCGATCGGGTCCCGCGGACCCGGCCGAACGGAACCCACTGCGCAGCGTCTCGTGCCGGCCCGCGAAGGTCTCGAAGGCCGTGCGCAGGGCCTCCGTGTCGACTGGCCCCCTGATGTCGAAGGCGCACGCCAGCCAGTGGCCCGGGGCCCCCGCCAGGTGGAACCGCTGGTTGAAGGACGGCGGTACGGGGGAGGCGGGAGCGCCTTCCGCCACGGCCAGGGTCGCGGCGGACGTCGCGAACTCCACGACCCGGCCGGGCGCGGGGACGAAACGGTCGATCGTGGTCACGTGCACGGTGAATCAGGCCCTGTCCGTGCCGTATTCGCCAGTGCCCGCGATCTCGCGAAGCACGTCCCGCAGATGTCCGAAGAACCGCGGCACATTGACCCGGGCGGCCTCGGTGTCCGGATACCTCGTCTTCAGATAGGTGCGGCCCCACAGCCGGTTCACCCAGACAGGTACCTCCCTGCTGTCCCCGGGCCCCACCAGCGCGTTGCAGTTGGCCGCTGCCCAGTCCTTCGACCCGGGCGCGTGCCGCACATCGATGTACGAGGTCATGGGCGGCACGGCCGCGGCGTCCGACTGCACGGTGGCGGACAGCCCCGGCATCAGTTCCGCCACCCGCAGAGGCGACACCCTCGCCAGTTCCCGCGCTCCTTCGAAGGCCCGCTGCGCATCGCCCACGACCTGGCTGAACGGGCGCTCACCGACCGGGAATTCGATCGGCGCCAGATTGATGAACCAACCCTGGGTGTACTGCCAGCGTGCTTCGTCCCGGGTATGGACGACGGTCAGCCCCCGGTAGGACTCATGGCCACCGAGTTCGTACCCGCTGAGGGCCAGGGCCGCCAGCAGCCCGGCCGAGAAACCGGCCCCGTGCGCCTTGCACGCCTTGGAGAACGCCTCGGCCTCCGCGGTATCCAGCAGATCCATCTCGATCGGGATGCTGGGGTACGTCTTCCCCGGCTTCACTCCGATGTCCAGCGGGAACGTGGGCGGCGGCCCGGCCAGGTAGAACTCCAGCCAGCGGCGTACTTCGGGCGAGTCCACGGTGATCGCCGCGGACCGTTCGCGGTCGAGGGCGCAGTAGTCGACATAGCTGCCGGCGGCGGGCAACTCCGCTTCGATTCCGCTCAGTTCGGCCTCGTACAGCGTGCGCAGTTCGTCGAATACCAGCACGACCGAGAACCCGTCGGAGTGGGTGTGGTCGACGGCGAAGAACACCGTGGACGCGGTCCCGTCGTCCCGTACGACGGCGCCGGCGACGAACGGCGGCCAGCGCAGCGGGTCTGTGCCGTTGTCGAACAGCTTCACCAGGTGGTCGCGGACGGCGGACCCCGAGCCGTACGAGCCGAGGGAGACCGGCTCCAACAGGGGTGACAACGTTTCCGTCTCCGGGTTGAGCGCATGGCGCCGCAGGCGTGGAAGGGTATCCGCCCCCGTTGCGACCGTTTCCACGTCGAACCAGGTCAGCAGCGTGGGATGGCGACGCACCCACTTGTCCAGCGCCGTCGCCATCGCCCCGGTGTCGAGTCTGCCGGGCACGTCGAACACGATGCCCAGCCACCCCGAGTGCCGTTTGCCCGTGATCTGGTTGGCCAGCCGCCGCCAGATGTGGTTCTCCTGCACATAGGACGGCGGGGCCGGGTGCTCGGGCGCCGTGGCGGTGGCCGCCAGTACCGCAGCGGGTACCCGGAATTCGACCAGTTCACCGGGTTCCGGAGCGTATTCGAGAATCGGTGTCATCAGCATGTTGCGGATTCCTTTCCTCGACAGTCTTCACTGCCTTCATTGGCGATCTGTTCCATGAGCCATCCGGTCTGTTCGATATAGCGTGGAACGGCGGTTCTGATGCCCTCGCTGTCTGGGTATCGGAAACTCAGGTAGACGCCGTGGCGTGAGCGCATGATCCAGAGGAACACTTCGTGGGGATGTATCCGGCGGCTGCGCAGCGCGAACGCCCGCCATTCGCCCCACTGTTCCGCACCCGGAGTGCTGCGTATATCCATGTACGAGACCATGAACCGTGGTTCGAGTGGCATCCCGAGTAATTCGGTGATACGGGGAAGCGGCACAGTCGCCAGGGGTTTCGCGCGTTTCAACGCCAGGCCGGCTTCCGCCATCACTTCACGGAAGGCGTCGGTGCCGCGCACCGCGAATCCGACCGGCGCCAGTCCGACGTACCAGCCGACCGACTGGGCCCACTGCGGATCGGTCCGGGTGTGGAAGGGTGCGATCGCACGGAACTGCTGCTGCCCCGTGTTCTCGTGCGCCACGATCGCCAGGCACGCGAGCGCCCCGGAGAAGAAGTTCCCGCCCTTCCTGACGCAGGCGTCCTGGAAGGCCTGTGCCCCCTGCGCGTCGAGGAGCCACTCGCAGCCGCCGGCCTGGGCCTGGGCCCCGACGTGTCCGTGGCCCAGGCCCTGACCGGTGACGTCGCCGACGACCCCGGTACCGCTCGCCGGTGTTCCCGGCGGAGCCGGGAAGCCCGGCAACTCCCCGCCGTTCGTCGCGACGAAGTCGCGCCACCCGGCGACCGCCTCATGCTCGCTGTGCACCAGAGCCGCGCCCGCCCGCTCGCTCCCGGCGAAGTCGAGAAAGCTCCCCACCTCGGCCAGTTCCGCAGGCCTGCCCCGCAACGCTGCCGCGTACAGCTCACGGATCTCGTGTGCGATGAGAAAGATGGAGTAGCCGTCCACGTTGGAGTGGTCGAAGCCCACATAGAGCGTGGTGGATTCGGTGTCGGTGTGTCCGACAGTGGCGAAGACGAACGACGGCCAGGTGAGCGGATCCGTCTCCTGGTCGAACAATGCCTCGATACGGTGTGAGAGTTCGTCGCCGCTCGGAAAGTCACCGACGACGGTAGGCAGCATGGCAACCGTCCCCGCCCGCAGCGTCGCCCGGCTCACCCGACCGCCCCTGGGCCCGGCACCGGGCCCGCTGTGGGGGAGCAGTCGGCTGCGCAGCGATTCGTGCCGGTCGATCCAGCCGAGCAGTGCCCGCTCCAGCGCCCCGGCGTTCAGTTCCCCGGGCAGTTCGAAGACGGTCGCCAGCCAGGAGGGTGGGCGCGGGCCGGGGCCGTTGATGCGTGCTTCCCTGATGTGCGCCTCCTGGAGGTACGACGCCGGTCGTGGATCCGGTATCCAGGGGGTCGAGTGCGGTCCTGCGGGCGCAGGTCGCCAGACGGTGAGCAGTCCTGGCAGGACATCAAGGTCGTGCATATCGATGAATTTCACGTGTCTGCCTGTCGCTCGTAAACGATGTGGGGTGACGTGAGCGTAAAGAGCAGTCGATTGTCCGGGCGGGCGTCATTGTGTGACTTCCGCCGTTAACATGGCGGCAATATTTCACTGAGTCGGAATGCGTTCAGCAGCCGGGACGGAATGTTACTCAGCAGTCGGTGTAATTTGCAAGGGGTGATTTATGAGGTGTTCACCGGTCATTTGCGGTAGGTCCGAAAGGGATTTCGCACTCGGGAATTCCGCTGGCGGACGCGCATGGGGAGCGATTTTTGGTCATGATGTGCGGCATACCGGAGGAGTTCGTCGGCCGATGGGTCGCGGGGCGGCTCGAATTTGGGTCGACTGCTCGGACGCCTTCATGTCGGCGAATAAGGGTGGGTGTTCAGTCGCGAATGTCGGGACGCACGGAATGATGTCCGGCGTCGGGGACCTGCGGCGTCCCTGTGAACGGCCTGCGGAGCCCGGCGGGCTGACCCGGACCGAGTGACGGGGTGACGGGGTGACGGGGTGAGGCACGACACCCCGAACAGCGGGGCAGCTGCCGCATCGTGAGGTTGGTGCGCCAGTAGGCGGCGACCAGCAGCGTCCGTCCTCCAGCGGAAGGTTCCACGGCCGGCCCCTGCGGACCGCGTCCGCACCTGCGCGACACCACGGCCGGTCGCGGAGGCGGACAGTACATAGGGAAGACCCTGGATAGGCGGGCGTGCTCTTGTCGCTGCCGCCTTCAGAGCGCTTCACTGGCGCTGCTGCTCCCCCCACAGGAGAACACCCGTCCCGTCAGTAGAAGGGTTTCTCTTGACCGCCCTACGCGCCTCCGCCGTCACCGCCGCGGCCTGTGCCGCCGTGCTCGCCACCGCGCTGCCGTCCTCGGCCATCAACTCGTACAACGCGACACCCGCACCCGAGCGCACCGAGGTCGGCGCGCTCGTCGCGACCTGGGACAACGACGGCGACCCCACGACACCCGACCGGGTCGACTGGGTCTGCTCCGGCACCATGATCGACGCGGACACGTTCCTGACCGCCGCGCACTGCACCACCGACTGGCCCGACAACGTGAAGTTCTACGTGTCCCTGGACCAGGACGTGCAGGCCGGCCTCGACGCCGCCGCGAAGAAGTACCCCGGCGATCCGGCCGCGCAGGCAGGCACCGTCGCCGTGCAGGGCACCGCGCACAGCCATCCCGACTACCCCGGGCCCGCGTCCGACCCGCACGACATCTCGGTGATCGAGCTGCCCCCGACCAAGGTCAAGGCCCGCTGGACCTTCACCCCGGCCACCCTGCCCACCTCCAACCAGCTCGGCGCGCTCGCACAGTCGCTGAACTCCACCGACTGGTTCGTCGCCGGATACGGCACCCAGGAGGCCCAGCGCGGCCCCGGCGGCCAGACCCACCCCGGCGGCGGTGTCCGGATGAAGGCGCCTGTCACCTTCGATGCCCTCAACGACGCGTGGGTCCGCCTGGCGATGACCGAACCCCAGGGCAACGGCGGCGCCTGCTACGGCGACTCCGGCGGCCCCAACTTCGCCGTGATCGGCGGCCGTAACGTGCTCGCGGCCACCACGATCACCGGCGACGGCCCGTGCTACGCGACGAACGTGTCGTACCGCCTGGACACCCCGGGCGCCCGCGCCTTCCTGGCGCCGTTCGTGAAACTGCCGTAGCCCCCTGCCGGGCAAAGCCCGCCACCTCCGCAGCGCCTCACCGCGCCGCCGGGCCCGCCGTCGACCACTGCTCGGACGAGCCATGGTCGACGGCGGGCTGATCCCGGGCGGTGACGGTGCAGTTCGGCGGACTGGGCTGCGAGCGCCGTTGTGCTGCCTGCCGTGTCGAGTTGACCCAGCCGGCCGCGATGGAGCTGAGACAGACGGGCGGCCCCTTGACCAGGGCGCGAGGCGTGGGGCCGCCCATGCCCTGCCAGTCCTGTCATTACTGGGGTTGAACTCATGAAGTCGTTGGGGTGAGGGATAGTCCGGTTCCGGCGAGGCATCCGTCGATGAGGTGGGGCCGGTACTGGATCTTCCTCATCCCGTGTCGAATCGTCTGGATGAGGTGTTCGGGGGTGGTGAGGGCGATGTTGGACAACCAGCCGCGCCGCACCAGCGACCAAGCGCCCTTGACCGGGTGGAGGTCTGGTGCATAGAGGGCAGCTGGTGGACGGTCAGCCAGTCCTACCGGGCGATGAACTGCCGCATCCCGTAAGCGAGGTGGACGTTGAGGTTGCCACACATGAGCACGATGGGGCCGCCGAGCTGCTGATGGACGGGTGACGAGCAGGTCCCGGTAGTCGGTCCAGGCGAAGCTCTTGCGTCCGTCGCGCTGTCCGTCGTCGCGGCGCGGCCGGTAGATCAGACGCGAGCGTTGACCGGGTCTGTAGCAGGCCAGCGCGGCTATCGAGATCCGCCGACGGGACCGGCCACGGACCCGGATCACCGGCGTGCGGCCGCGTCGGGCCCAGGTGCGTGCAACCGGCGGCGTCATCGAGAAACCGGACTCGTCCTCGAAGACAATTCATGCCCCGAGCGCACCGCGGCCCTTCCACCTGCGGCCAGGTCTCCTTCACCCAGCCGGTGACCTGCTCCTCGTCGCGTTCGACAGCACGTCTGGCCGGGACCCGGCAGGAAAAGCCGTGCCGGATCAGCAGCTTGCGTACCCCTTGCAAGGTGTAGCTCTCGAGGTTCTCCACGCGCTTCGCCAAGACCTCCGCCGCCCACACCCGTACAACAACTGCAGGAGGCAACTGAGGGAGGCAGCCGTCGCGTTCGAGCGGGCCACCCGCTCTCCCATCCAGGCCGAGCGCGGGCACGACAGGGCCCTGCGCCAGGCCGCCCGCGATCTCGTCCACAGCGGGCCCGGGCCCGGCCGCGGGGAATACGGTCCCTGGTGCGCAACTGCAAGCCCGGAAGGGGCCGCGGGGTGATCTCGAAGCGCCGTACGCCCCGGAGAAGCCATGGGCAGGAAGCGTCGCGGCGCGCCGGCGCCGAGGCGAGCTGCTGGCATCGGTCGTGGCCACCACTGCCGTTGCCGGGCAGCCGGCTGACAGAACTCCTAGACCACAAGGCGGTCGAAGGCTTCCTCCCACGGCCGTGCACGGCCAGGGCCGGCCAGCGGGATCGCCGGGTAGGCACTGCCGTCCGCGGTCGGATCACTCCGGTGTGCCCGGGGGCCATGTGGCGTACCGCCGCAAGCCGTACATCAGTGGTGCGGCAGCGGCGTGGTGCGAGGTCACCTCCAGGACTTCGCCGAACACCACGAGGTGGTCGCCCACTTGCTTCGTCCCTGTCACCTTGCAGTCCGCCACCGTCCGGGCGGCGTCCGGCAGATGCGGACCGGCCGCCGCAGGTCCGGCCTGCCAGAGCACCCGGTCGAAGCGGTCCGGCGAGCCCGATGCGAACAGCTCCGCCACCGGCCTTGCGCCCCCGTGCAGCAGGTTGACGGCGAAGGTCCCGCGCTGCTCCACGGCCCCGAGCGTGGCGCTCCCCTGCCTCATGCAGACCAGCAGCGTCGGGGGGTCCAGGGCCACACTGCACAGTGAGGAGCAGGTCATGCCTCGTGGGCTGCCTTCGAGGTCGAACGTGGTGACGACAACGACGCCGGTGGGAAAACCTGACATCAGGGAGCGGAAGTCATCCGCCTGGGCCGATTCGGCGGTCACCTCGACGGGCCTGGTCATCGCCGTGCACTCCTCGGGGATCGCAGCGGCCGCCGGCCGCCGGGCTGTCTGATCGCATGCGCCGACCGCCGACGGGAATGTTCCCGCCGTGCGGCCGGCCTCGGCCCCATGGGCCCGTGCCCCGGGCCGGAAAGGCTCATCGGCTCCAGGAAGAAGCATCCGAGCTGAGTTGGCCCGTCTCGGGCTCCGGCTCGTCGCCGGGTGTCGCCGTCGTAGCGTTGCCGTGTCGCCGCAGCAGTACGGCCGCCGCGACGGCGCCCAGGGCCGCGCCCGCCGCCGCCACCAGGACCGCCGTGTGCAGCCCGTCCGCCATCAGGTCGCCCACCGAGCGCAGCACGCTCTGCCGGATGTCGGCCGGCAGGGCGTCGGTGCCGCCCGACTGCCCATGCTCGATGGCGTCGGCCAGCTCCAGCCGCGCGGCGTCCGGCAGCGGGACCGTGGCCAGCACGTCCGGCAGACCTGACTGCAGCCGCTGCTGGACCAGGCTTCCGGACAGGGCCACACCGAAGACGGCCCCGACCTGACGGCAGGTCTGTGACATCCCCGAGGCGACGCCTGCCTGTTGCGGCGGCACCGCCGACAGCAGGGCCACCGTGGCCGGCGCCCCGACCACGGACACGCCGGTCCCGATCAGGACCAGAGGCCACCAGTACGTCGCGAAACCGCTGTCGGCCTCCATGCGCACCAGGCCGACGAATCCGCCGACCGTCACGAGGGAGCCGACCACGATGGCGGTCCTGGTGCCCAGCCGGGCAGCCACTCCCGGCGCCAGCAGCGACGCCACCGTGATGGAGGCGGTCAGCGCCAGCAGCCGTAGACCTGTCTGCACGGGGGTGAGCCCGTTCACCTGCTGGAGGAACAGGGTGAGCAAGAAGATGATCCCGTACAGGCCGAAGAAGCCGAAGAAGTTCACCGAGCAGGTCATCAGCACGACCCGGTGGCGCAGCAGGGCCAGCGGCAGCATGGGGTGCGAGGTCCGGCTCTCCCACCGCAGGCACCCGCCGAGTACCAGCACCGAGCCGACGAGGAGCCCGACGACCAGTGGCGATCCCCAGCCCCGCGGGCCGGCCTCGATCAGGGCGTAGGCCATCGCCCCGATGCCGGTGACGAACAGCAGCTGACCGATCCAGTCGGCCTTGCGACCGGTGGACGCCGCCCCCGACTCGGGCCGGGCCGGGCCGAGCGGCAGCAACATGGCCAGGGCACCCAGTGCCAGTACGCCGATCGGCAGGTTGATCCAGAAGATGCTCTGCCAGGAGTACGCGTCCACCAGCAGCCCGCCGACGATCGGACCGGCGGCCAGGGCGACACCGCCCACCCCGGCCCAGGTCGCCACCGCCGCGGCCCGCGCCCGTTCCTCTGTGTAGAGCTGACGGATCAGGGCAAGCGACACGGTGATCATGACAGCGCCGAAGACGCCCTGCACGGCCCTCGCCACCAACAGCGCCTCGATACCGGTGGCCAGCGCACAGGCCACCGACGCGGCGGTGAAGCCGGTCAGGCCGACGAGGAAGACCCGGCCGCGCCCCAGGGCGTCACCGAGCGTGCCGGCCGTGAGCAGGAAACAGGCGAAGGTGAGGACATAGATGTCGAACACCCACTGCAGGTCCGAGACGCCGATGTCCATCTTCTCCTGCATGTCGGGGAGAGCCACCCCCACGACGGTGCTGTCGAGATAGACCATGACGACGCCGGCGCAGATGAAGGCCAGGCGCAACGCGCGGGGGCCGCGCCCCTGCGGCGCCTCGGGGACCGTCACGAGCCGACGACCGCAGTGTCCCGGTGACTGCTGGTGAGCTCGATGTCCTCACCCAGCAGACCGCGCAGAATGAGCCCGATGCTGTCGATGAGGGCACGCATGGCGACGGGGTTGATGATCGGCTCGAGGCTGGGGATGCCCATGTCGAACTCGCAGGAGAACAGCACCACCACGTCGTCGCCGGTCTGGTGGACGTCCCAGGTCCCGACGAACCGCGCGAAGTCGCCGGTGAGCTGTTCGAAGGCGATGTTCCGGGCGACGGGGTCGACGACATCCCGCTCGGTCCAGTGCAGGACGCCGCCGCGGAAGTTCACCGCCCAGGCGGAATCGACGGTGCCGGCGTCGTCGGCGGTCACCGTGACCTCGCGCACGGCATCGGTGTGGAGGGCGTATCGTTCGAAGTCACGTACGCGGTCGAAGACCTCGTCCGCGTCCCGGTCGCCGAGCAGTCCCTCGACACGTATGAAGCAGGGCATTGCGGGTTCCTTCCAGAAAAGTCGAACACCATGGGATCGGCCAACGGCGGCCGGGTCAGCCGAGAACCAGCGGTCCGCCGGCGAAGGCCGTGCACAGCGCCTGGCTGGACCAGGCGCGCGACGGCGGGTGGAACTTCAGGGCGGCCGCACACGCGGCCAGATATGACGTCTCGTCACTGGAGACGTATGACATGCCGCCGAGCGACTCAAGACAGCGGGGCACCACCCGGTCGATCGTGTCCTGCACCGAGAACCGGACCACCAGCGACTGCAGGAGCTCCGCCTGTCCCACGGGACCGTCGCCGTCCAGTGCCGACGCGGCACCGACGATGGCACCCATCGCGGATTCCAGCTCCACCAGGATCCGGGCACGCTCGGCGACGTCCGTCCGGTCGCGGGCCAGCACCCGTTCCGCCAACGCGCTGGCCATGCCGAGATAAGAGGACGCCATCATCAGCTCGAACCAGATGAAGCCGACGTTCTGGACCATGTCCAGACTGCCGTCCTCGCCCAGCTCGGTGCGGACCACCATGTCCGCCGGCACCCGGACGTCCTCCAGCCGCACCTCGTCGCTCTCGGCACCCGCCAGCGCGGCGGTACCCCAGAACGGGTGCACGGAGATACCCGGGGTCGACGCGGACACCAGCGCCACGGCCAGCTGCGGACCGTTGCCGGTGTCGAGCGTCACGGACGCGGTCAGCAGGTCCATCGACGCGGACAGGCTGCAGGGCTTCTTGGCCCCGTTGAGGACGATGTCGTCGCCGTCCTGCCTGGCCGTGATGGAGGACGCGAGGATCGACTGCCCGGACCTGCCCTCGGCGAACCCGGAAGCCATCAGCAGCTTCTGGTCGGCGACGGCCTCGAGCAGCATCCACTCCATGCCCTTGGTGGCCTCATACGCCTGGATCAGGCCCGCGACCGAGAAGTGGTGCATGGTGGTGGCCACCGCCAGGGACGGGCTGCGCGAGGCCACGGCCCGCTGCAGCCGTACGGCCTGCACGGCGCTCGCCCCCAGGCCCCGGTGCTCCGAGGGCACCACGAGGCCGGGGCCGCCGGCTTCCTTGAACAGGGCCAGTGCGGGCCCCTGCGGCCGTTCCCGTTCCTTCAGTGGGAGTGCCGCCAGCCGGTCGTCCAGTCCGGGCAGGAACATCTCCAGAGTCTCGCGCTCTGGCTCAAGAAACCGCATCACTGTCTCCTGCGGGTCCGGGCCAGGGCTTGCCCGCGAGCGTGCTGTCGACCCATCGGCCGATCTCCCTGGCGATCGGCTCGGGCCGGTTGGCCCAGGCCGTGTGACTGAGTCGTTCGGGGTGGTGCCAGCGGGACACCTCGGCGCCCGGCAACAGTCCGCACAGGGCGTCCACCGCGCCGGGCGGGGCCAGCAGGTCGTTGCCGACCGACACCGCAAGGACCGGCAGGCGAAGGTCGGCGATCAGCTGCTCGTAGTCGACGTCGGCGCCGGAAGGGCGGTAGCGGCCGGTGCGGGCCATCCGGGCCCAGTCGCCGACCAGCACCCGGGACTGACGGCCCGCGAAGCGCAGGACGTCACCGGGCCAGTAGCCGCGCAGCCGGGCGACTCCCGCGACGGTGTTGGTCCCCAGGAGCGGGATCAGCCCAGTCAGCCCCGGATAGGTGCGGAAGTGCGGCGTGCCCGCCGCGACCAGCAGTATGCCGTCCAGCTCGGACGGATTCCTGGCCGCGTACATCAGTCCGATCTGTCCGCCGATGCTGTGGCCCAGCAGGAACACGGCGCTGCCCGGCGCCCTCTCGCGAAGGGTGCCGAACACGGCCGGGTAGTCCACGGTCGCGAGTTCGTGGTAGCCGTACCGGGCCGAGGAGTCCGGTCGGGGCCGGCTGTCGCCGTACCCGCGCAGATCGGCGACGGCCACACCCAGGCCGTGCGCCGCCAGCGCGGCGGCGAAACGTCGGTAGAACCGCGCTCGAACACCGAGCGCGGGCCACACGACCACCAGCGGGGCGCCGACCGGGCCCGGCCAGTGCAGCACCGCCAGCTGGTCCCCGGCCGGCAGCGGCACCGTCAGCCGGTCGGCCCCGGTGTCCGCCGCCGGACGCTCGGACGGATCACTCACTCGCCCATCCCCATGTACGCCAGGCGGGTCACCTGCGTCTCGGCGGACCACTGCAGGGCGGTGGCGATCCTTTCGTCCGGAGTGGTGTCCAGCAGCCGGCGGCCCGCCCAGATCTCGTGGTCGCCGATGACGTCGGCGATCTGCTGGATGCCCTCCTGGAACAGCTCCTCCCGGCGTTGCAGAACCGCGAGCACGGGCAGTTCGGCCCACAGCTCGTTGCCGCGCCGGACCACGTCCGCCAGGTGCTCCTTGAGTGACGGGTCACGCTCCAGGTGCCGCTTGACGATCTCGCTGCCGACGGTCAGGTGCCGGATCTCGTCGATGCCCGCTCCGCGCTCCACGCTCGCGGCCGCCGGGTCGACGATCTTCCACTTGTGCTCACTGAGTTCGCCGGTGGGCGCCAGCACCCCCTCGACCAGGATGGTCAGAACGGCGACCCCGGAGACGAAGGCGTGCGGCCCGTTCATCACCGCCAGGCCGAACTCCTCCAGCGGGTCGAGGACGTTGCGCTGGTGCTCGCCCGCGTACTTCTCGATGACCTCGTCGAGTTCCGCCTCCGGGACGCCGACTTCCACCATGTGGGCACGGAACGCCTGGGCATGCCGCGCCTCGTCGATGAGCTGAGTGGCGTAGAACTCCATGGACTTCACGTCGGGGGCGTTCTGCACCAGGGAGGTGATGGCGCGTGCGGCCTTGTCCTCGGCGATGGAGCGGAAGGAGAACTCGAAGAGGAGCGCGTCACGCAGCGGGCCGGGCTTGAGCATGTAGTCGGGAGTCACGGCGTCCGGGCGGTGGCCGTTGACCAGCCCGGTGAGCGTGCCCTGGGCGACGTTGGCGATCCAGTAGTCCAGGTCGCACTGCTCGGGGGTGAGCCTGAGTTCGCGGGCCCCCTCCAGCACGTTGGGAGCCAGTTCCCAGTCCGCTTCGGGTGCGATGTTCGTCGTCATTTCGCGGTCCTCGAGATCGTCGGATCAGATTGCGTTGGTGATGCGGAAGAGTTGCCAGAGGGAAGAGGGCCGGGGCCCGCCTCTGAAGGCCACGTACTCGGGTTCGATCACGTGCGGCGCCCATTTGAGCTTGAACGCCTGCTGGGACCGTGCCGGATAGACGAAGGTGCCCCGCTCGGCGATCAGCCGCACCATGCGGCTGAGTACCGGGCTGGCGTTGGCGGGCTCGTCGCCCAGCCCGGCGAACGGGGTCAGTCCCAGGTGGAGCCACTCGGCTCCTTCCTCGGTGAACGTCTGCAGGGCGGCGAAATTGATCAGCTCGATGGTGCCGACCGATGCCTCAGGGGTGCGCCGGGTCAGGTCGTACAGCCAGCCGGGACGGCTGCCGTACGCCGGCGAGTAGGAGACGTAGCCGATCACGGCCCCGTCCCGCTCCGCGACGAACAGCCGCCGGTGCGGGGTGCCCCGGCCGGTACGTTCGCCCACGAGGAACGTCATGCGCTTGACGTGCCAGCCCTTGTCGCGCAGCCATCTGTGGTCGATCTCGTCCAGTTCGGGCGGCGGGTCGGTGGGCGGCACCTCACGGACCGAGACCTTCTCCCGTCTCGCCCTGGCCATGTTCTGCCGGATCTTCGCCAGCGCCTTGCCCTTCAGCGAGAAGCGTGTCAGGTCGACGCTGTACGAGCTGCCCAGTTGGTTGACCGTCCAGTCGCGTCCGGCGAACACGTCGAGGTCCGCGGCTCGGACCTGGACGGCCACCAGCCGCTGCCGACCGCCCACCACCCGCTCCTGGAACTCGGCCAGGAGCGCGCTGCGGTGTTCGGCGGGCGCGAACGGCCCGCCGAAGACGAACACCGTCGAGCCGCGCCGCCGGTAGGAGACGACGCCGGGCACGGACGCGGAGGTGAAGTGCTCCACGCCGTCGTTGTAGGCGAGGAACCCGCTGGGGTGGTCGGCGTGCGCTGAGATGCTCTCCAGCACGTCCGACTGCGTGGCCGTCATACGGGCTGCACCTGCGCCTGTTGGGCGGCACGGAAGGCCTTCTGACGGCCGGTCTCGAAGTGCTCGAACGGCTCGCTGATCGGTTTGGCGTAGTTGCCCAGCAGGCCGCGGTCACCGAACAGGTGCAGGGGGACGACCAGCAGGGCCCACTCCGGCCCGACCAGCCAGACCCACAGCAGGATCACCGCGCCGGCCGACAGCCAGGTGTGCATGACGTTGTACAGGATGTGGAACACCGGGTGGATCCGCCCGTCCCTGGACAGGGTGTAGGCGATCAGGCCCGGGATGTAGCCGATGATGTCGATGTAGGCGAACAGCAGGATCGCCGGTCCCCAGCGCACCTCGTCCAAGTGCCACAGAAAGGCGACGGCGGCCACGGCGAAGACGCCGAGGTACTCGGCCCGCGTTGTGAGGTAGTTCTGCGGGTGCCCGAAGGCTTGCTCCGCGCTCATGGTTTCCTTCCCACACCTGGACGGTCAGGCCGTGGCGTAGACGTTGTACCGGTCCTGGATCATGTGGCGGATGGAAGCCCGCCAGGCGTTCTCGCTGGCCTTGACGTCCGCCGCGGCCTCACAACCGGGGATCTCCGTCAGCGAGCTGGGGATCGGGTGCTTGTGGAAGAGCACGGCGGTCATGTCCAGCAGCCGGTCGAGCCGTGTCTTCGCCCAGTCGGGCACCACGTCGAAGAACGCGGGGCGCACCAGGCGTTCCACGATGTCGGGGGCGAGGACGCGCAGGGGGTTGACCGTGATGCCCTGGGCGGCGGCCTCTTCGATGATCACTTGGGTCAGCCGCTCGGAGTTCAGGGCGTGGGCCCCACTGCTGATCCAGTACTCCCCGTCCCTCACGTCCTGGTCCAGCAGCGTCACGACGGCCCGTGCCACCAGGTCCTGGGGGACGAAGTCGACGTAGCCCGTGGGGTCGCTGGGCACGAAGGGCAGCCTGTTGCGCAGGACGTTGTGGGCGAAGGTGTGCAGCCCCTGCGTCTCGGAGATCTCGCCGGTGACGGAGTCGCCGATGATGATCGACGGGCGTACGATCACGGCCTGGGCGCCGCTCTCCCGGACGATCTTCTCGCCGGCCACCTTGGAGGTCACGTACAGCGAGGGGCTGCTGCCGGCCCGGCCGGTCTGGTCTCCGCCTGCCGCCCGGATCTCCTCCGCGCGCGCGACGTAGGCCGTGCTGACATGGATGAGGGGTGCGTCGGCGTCGAGGGCGAACTGCGACATTCCGCGGGCGCCCTGCACGTTGAGGGTTTCCATCTCCTCCGCGGTGCTGCTGAACTTCACCATGCCCGCGGCGTGGATCACGACGTCCACCTCGGCGCAGAGCTCGCGGTAGGTGGCGTCGTCCATGCCCAGCAGGGGTTGGGATACGTCTGCGTGCACCACCCGGTCGCAGCCGGAGGGGAGATTTCGATGGGCCAGGGCGATCACCCGATGATGCTGCAGCTGCGGTATCAGCGCGGTGCCGAGCACTCCGGAGCCGCCGGTGAGCAGGACGGTCTTCTTCGACGTTGCCATGTCGTGTCTTTCCGAGGCGTGGGTTGGACTTGGTGGGAAGGACTCAGAACTTCTTCGCCATGGCCGTCAGTGCCCCGTCCACCGCCTCCAGCAGTTGGGTCTCTTCGTCGGGGGCGATGACGGCGGGTGGGGTGATGCGCACGACCGGGTGCGCGTTGAGTGAGTGGTTGACCACCACGTGACGGTCGACCAGCTCCAGCAGCAGTTCCCCGGCCTGACTGGCGTCGACGAGTTCAACGCCGATGAGCAGGCCGGCGCCGCGCACCTCGCGGACCAGTTGCGGGGCCCGGTCGGCGGCTATGGCGCGCAGGCCTTCCAGCAGCCGAGCGCCGGTCTCGGCGGCTCGGTCGACCAGTTGCTCGTCACGGATCACCTCGATGGTGGCGCGTGCCGCGGCCATCGCGATCGGTGCCCCGGAGTAGGTGGACGTGTGCAGGAAGGGGTCGGCGTCGAAGGGCGCGAACGCCTCGGGGGTGGCCAGGGCGGCCGCCACCGGAACCACGCCCCCGGACAGGGCCTTCCCGATCAGCAGGACGTCCGGCCTCACCTCCGCGAGATCGCAGCCCCACCAGGCGCCCAGCCGTCCCAGTCCGGTCATCACCTCGTCCACCACCAGGAAGGCG
This sequence comes from Streptomyces sp. NPDC030814, assembly GCF_055572155.1. Classification (NCBI taxonomy): domain Bacteria; kingdom Bacillati; phylum Actinomycetota; class Actinomycetes; order Kitasatosporales; family Streptomycetaceae; genus Streptomyces; species Streptomyces sp. NPDC030814. The sequence continues at coordinate 38,405 of NZ_JBVIDX010000014.1, read as the reverse complement.
TCGTGCTTGCGGCACAGGTCCGCCACTTCCTTCAGGTAGCCGGGCGGCGGCATGATCACGCCCGCCTCGCTCTGTACCGGTTCCAGCACGACGCAGGCGTCGCCTTCGCCACCCGCGAGGGCTGTGGCCAGCGCCGCGGTGTCACCGAAGGGAACGTGGTTCACGTCGGGCAGCAGCGGCCGGAACGGATCCTGGTAGAAGGACTTCGCCGTCAGTGACAGGGCTCCGACGGTCTTGCCGTGATAGCCGTTCTCCATCGAGATCAGCCGCCGCTTCCCGTGGGCCCTGGCCAGTTTGATGGCGGTCTCCGTGGCCTCGGTACCGGATCCGGAGAAGTGGACCCGTTCGAGCCCGGCCGGTGCGACGGAAGTCAGCGCCTGGGCGGCGAGTCCGACGACGGGGTCGAGGAAAAGACGGGTGGAAAGGGCCTGCTTCTCCGCCTGCTGTTGTACGGCCGCAACGATGTGCGGGTGCCCGGCTCCGGTGAAGAAGACCCCGTAGCCACCGCAGTTGAGGAATTCCTGGCCATCGGAGGTGGTGACCCGGGCGCCGGACGCGGACTGCTCGACGAGACTGCCGAACATCGCGGCCAGTTGGCTGCGCCCCTTGCTCAGGTGTGCGCGGTGAAGGGCGATCGCATCGTCGGTGGAATGGGCGCCGGCTGACAGGGAGGTATTCATTCTGGCGTTTGTCTCCAGGAAGGTGGTTCGCTGTTCACGGCACACGGGCAAGGCCTCATGCTCGTTCCATCACCGCCTTGAACCGGGCCAGCGTGGCGCGCATGCCCTCCCGGTTGACCGTGGTGCGGCTCTTGGGCGGGGTGCCCGTGAAGACCAGACCGAGGAGCTTGGCGGCCGGAGCGCTACGACCGGTTCGCAGGTCTTCCCAGTACTCCGTCACCAGGCAGCCGGAGTCCTGATCTTCGAAGCGGTAGCCCCACAGCGCGACCGGCATCCCGAACGTGCTCACCGTGAAAGCGAAGTCGCGTGCGTGTTCGGCGCGTACGACGGTGCACGAGGTGAACCAGAACCACAGGCGCTTGCGATTCCAGCCGATGAACCGCGTGCCTGGCTCGAACCGTTGACTCCGGGACCAGACGCCCACGCACTCGGGGCTCCACTCGCCCATGCGCCGGACGTTGCTCATCGCACGGTAGGCGGACTCCGCGGAAGCCGTGACGAGAATCGTCTCCTCGACTCTCGCTGGGTGGTTCATCAATACTCCAAACGCATGCTGAAGATGCAGTTCTTGGATTGACTCAGGAAGCAACCAGATTCGCTCACCGAGGAACGCTCATGAAATACTGCAAGCATGAGGCCGATAAGGCAAGGAAAGTCGAGCGCACCAACGCATGAATTCTTGACTCGAATCCCGACGACGAGTGGTCCTTGCGGTGGAGATCACGACGACAACCGTAGCAAGGTTGCTTGAACAGTCAAGAAGCGATTTGAGGACTAGGGGATCCCTTAAACCGTTTTGGAGAAAGTTGTACAGGCGCGAGAGCGGCAACATTCGGCCGAGGCGGCCGATCATGGCCGAATTGCATCCTCGCGGGGCGGGCGGAGCGCATGCCACCGGGCAGGCGGCTTCGCCGGGCCGTGCGGCCGGACCGGACGAGGCGCGCCGCTGCACGTACGCTCACGCCCGGCCGGCGGTGCTCATCCGGACGGGCGGTCCGGCGAGTTTCGGCGGCTGGTCCAGATGGATGTCGAACCAGGTCCGCAGCACTTCTCGCAGCTCTTCTTCATCAGTGATCCTCTGCCTGACGGTTTCCTGCCCCTTCCTCTCCCGGACGAGCACACGCCCGGTTCCTGTCAGCGCCACCTTTCCGTCCTCCCGGGGCCGGACGCACAATATCCTGTTCGCGAAAGGGGATTCGGGAGCGGTTCGATACCACCAGAGCACGGGAAAGAAGAATTCCAGGTCGCGGGGCCTGGTCTCCAGCCGGTAGAGCGGCACACCGTCGAGCGAGAGGTCGATGTCACCCTCGGGTGCGTCGGAAAGCACGTATGTTCCGTGCGGGTCTCCCTGGGGTGAGCGCAGGAAGAGGCGCAGTGGCCACCGGCTGTGGCTGCCCTGCGCGACGTCGACCAGCCATGGACCGGCCCCGGAGGGTTCATCGGTCTCCACCCTGAGCACGAAGTGGCCGGTCTGGCTGCTCGGCTTGTTCCCTCGGTAGATGCGTCCGCCCAGGAAGGTCACACCGAAGCCGAATTCCTGGAGCAGCAGGGCGAAAGCCGAATTCAGCTCGCAGCAACCTCCTCGCTGTTCGCGGACGATCCTGCGAACCGCTTCGACGGAATAGGGTACCGATTCGTTCAGATGGAACGAGAGATTTTCGAACGGAATGGACAGCACATGGCGCTCCTGAAGGTGCTTCAGCGCTGCCGCATCTGCCTTCTCCGGCCTGCGGGCGCGTATGCGTCGCAGATAGGCGTCGACGAGTTCGGGGTCCATGAGCGTGAGGGGTCCTGTCGATGGTCGGAGTGGGAGGGCGCATCCCGGGAACCCGTCGCAGTCGTGCTTCGTCCACGCTCCCCGAGGGAGCGATCCGGGTGGAGTGCGACGCCGGCGGGGCCCTGGGACGTCCGGTCAAGTCGTGGGCACCTGCTCGGCATCGTGGTCGAAGAGCCAGGAGAGGATGTCCAGCAGGTCGCCGTGCCCCGGGGAATGCTCCGGCACCGGCCGGGGTGCGTCCGGATCGTGGAAGACGCGGACCATGTCGTTGGACCGCTGCTGGACGAGGGCGGTTCTCGGTCGTCGTGCCGCTTCGTACCGTCGCAGTGCGAGCGGGATGCCGGAGGGCCCCGCGTCCCGCAGACAGACCGCGAGGGCAAAGGCGTCCTCGATGCCCTGGCTGGCCCCCTGCGCCATGAAGGGCAGCATGGGGTGGGCGGCGTCGCCCGCCAGAGTGATGCGCTGTCGGCTCCAGCCGAAATCGGATTCCCTGACGTGCAGCGCCCAGCGGGTCACCGTGTCCGTGGCCTCGACGATGCCCCGGACCGTGGGGTCCCAGCCGGTGTAGGCGTCCAGTACGTCCTGGATCTTGCCGGGTTCCGACCATGATTCCGTGGTCCAGTGCCCGGAGGGGACGGTCGCAACGAAGTTGACGAGCCGGCCGCCCGCCACGGGGTAGCACACGAAGTGTTTCCCCGGCCCCGCCCATATCAGCGATCCGGGCTCTTCGGCCGGGAGGGGGGTGCGGTCGGCGGGGGCGAGGCCCCTGTAGACGGTCTGTCCGGAATAGATGGGCTCGTCCCGTACCAGGTGGCCTCGTACCGCCGAACGGATGCCGTCGGCTCCGACGACCAGATCGGCCTCGGCCGCCGTGCCGTCGGAGAAACGCAGTTCCGCTCCGCCGGGGAGCTCGCTCACGCCGACGCACACCTTCGCGAGGTGCACCGTGCCGGCGGGGAGGAGCCGCAGGAGCGCGCTGTGCAGGTCGGATCTGCACAGCAGGTGGTACGGGGCCCCGAACCGCTCTTCGCACCGGTCACCGAGCGGGATGCGGCCGATCACCTCGCCGCGCTCCCAACCGCGCAACTCGATCCCGGCCGACGGCACCGCCGTCCCGGCGAGGTCCTCTGCCAGCCCGAGCCGGTACAGGAGGCGCACGGCGTTCGGCCCCAGCTGCAGACCCGCACCGGCCTCCCCGAGCTCGGGTGCCTGCTCGAAAATCTCGCAGGTGACGCCGAACCGGCCCAGTGCCGCGGCCAGGGTGAGGCCCGTGATGCCGGCTCCCACGATCGCGACGCGTGGAACGTACTTCTGCTCAGCCACCCGGGATCACCTCTCCAGGCAGAATTCGTTGATGGGGTAGCCGACGTGCCGGTCCTCGGTGGGCAGGTAGCCCAGAAGCCGGTCGCCGGGCTTGAGCTCGGTGCTGTTCAGCACCGCACCACCCGGGCCGAGTACCCGCACGTGCCAGTCGTCCTGAAGAATCAGGTTGACGGTGCGACCGTCCTCTGCGACCGCGTCGATCGATATGAGCGGGCGGCTCTCGATCTTGACCCGGCCGACCGTCACGAGCCGGGTCTGCCCCTTCACGTCGACCGCCATCACCTTGCTGCCGGACTTCAGCTCGCTCAGGTAGTGGGTACGTCCGTCTCGGGAGAGGGTGTACGAGTGAATCGCCCCCGCGTTCACCCGGAACGGGCGCGTGGGCATGTAGGGAAGAGGGTGCGTCTCGCTCACGCAGAGGATCATTCCCTTGGAGTGGGAGCCGACAAGGATCCCCTCGTCCTCCCGGAAGTAGCTGCACGTGTCGACGCAGGCCCGCTCCCCCATGCCCACGTGCTGCGTCTCCCTGACGGTGAGTTCGACGAGGTCGAGGGCAGGGGTGTGCACGACGGCCGCCTGCTTGAGCGCGGTGGCGTCGCCCACCGCGGCCGGCGCCATCATCACGCCGTCGGATCCGTGCTCGAGCACACCGAAGATGATCTCCGCCTCTTCTGCGTCCCGGGCGATGGTGATCAGACTGCCCGTGGCTTTCGCGGCGGCGGCGATGACGATCTCCAGGGGGATCTTGGTCGGATCACGGAAGAAGAGCAGGCTCCACCGCTCGCTGCGCGCCGACTCGCAGGCCTCCTCCAGGGACTCCGCGTCGACGATCTCCACGAACCGGCCGAAGTCCACCCCGGGATGCACGGCCGTGAGCTCCGCCGGCCTGCCGTGCTCGCGCGGATCGACGATGACCACGTCGGCGCCGGCGAGATCCGCGGGGAGCTCCTTGCCCTGGGGGAAGAGGATCTTCTTCACCGTGGGGGGCAGTTGCCGGAGATCCTCCAGCCGGTCCGCCACGACGCCGTCCAGTCTCTGGTGCACCGCCTCTTGGAGCACGGCCTTCTTGTCGATCGTGGTGCGGATGTCCAGCCACGTGAGCCTCATGCCTGTCCGTTCCTTGCCGTGATCTTCACTCAGGGCGTCCCGTCGTGCGGCCGTCATTCGGCGCTCGCAGCGCGTCCGGGCAGCTCGGCCGGGGCAGGAGGGAACACGTCCCCGTGCACCAGACGAGCGAGCCTCCGTGTCATGTCCGCGGGATTCGCCGATTCGAAGACGTTGCGCCCCATCGCGACTCCCGCCGCGCCACGCCTCAACGCCATGTCCACGAACTGCAGCAGTGCCTCTTCGTCCGTGATCCTCGGCCCGCCGGCCACCAGAAGGGGCACGGGGCAGCTCGCCGTGAGGCGGAGCATCTCGGCTTCCGAGTCGACGCAGTACGTCTTGACCAGGTCGGCCCCGAGTTCGACGGCTACGGCCACCGCGTGCGCGACGACGGCAGCGTCCCGGGGATCGGGAATCTGCGGTCCGCGCGGGTACATCATCGCCAGCAGCGGCACGTTCCAGCGGTCGCAGTCCTCCGCGACCTTCGCCATGTCGGCGATCTGACGGGCCTCTTCCCGGGAACCGATGTTGACGTGCACGCTCACGGCGTCGGCACCCCATCGCAACGCCTCCTCGACGCTGCCCACCACGAACTTCGCGTCGGGGTCGGCAGCGTGTGAGGTGCTGGCACTCAGATGGACGATGAGCGATGTCCGGGTGAACCAGGCGGGATCTATGAACCGGACACTGCCCTTGTGCAGTACCACGGCGTCGGCGCCGTTCGTCGCCAACTGACCTACCAGACGATTGAGATTGGCGCCACCGGCGGCGAACGGGCCGTCCGAAAGAGGGTGGTCGAGGGGCACTACGAACATGCGCTGCGGATTTCGCCGGTGGAGGCGGAGAAGACGCGCCCTGCGCCCGGATGACGTGCCGTTGAACGCCCTCATTGAACCGTGCATTGTCGTTCCTGGGAGTGAGGAGGGTTGGTGGGGGTCGGCACCAGCACGGCCAAAATACATACCCAGGGCCCGACGGAGACCGGTTCACACAGGATCTAGTCATTCACCTGAACTTCGGTTATGCACAGAAAATTCACCCGGGTTTGAGATTCGGGGCGGCAGCACCCCCGCACCCTGCCGACCACGGCCGGTGCCCGCGCCGTGAGCGCGGCCTGCGTCGAGAGCGCTTCGAGTTCGGCGATCGGCGATGTCGCCGCAGAGCGAGGGCCGGCGGCGTCGGTGTCCGGGCGGTCGGGCAGGTGCTCCTGGGCCGCAGTCCTCCTCGACGGGCAGGCGTGCGTACAGGGGCTTGTCCTCGGTCGGCAGCGCCTCAGCCGAGCTGCGAACTCCTGCGGCCGGGGTGCACGATCCGGAACATGAGGGGGCGTGCCGGTCGGCCGGCAGTGCGGTAACGGCTCCCGTGACGAGGAAGCCCGCTTCGATACGCGTCACCCCGTCCGCCGGCGCCCCGTCCTCCAGGCCTCCGGTGGCTCGGGTGCGGTCCCCTCGGGGCGATGGGCGAGAGCACAGGTGGACGTCGTCCGGCACCACGACCGGGCGGTGCCGCCGCGCAGGGCGTGCACGGGCACCGGCGTTCCCTGCTGCACGGCCAGGTCACGGGCATCCCGACGGCTCTCCGTGGTCGCTCCGGTACAGGGCCGGCTTCGACGGCGTCCTCCAACCGGCGGTGGTCCAGGAGGACTTCATCGCTCCCTCGGCCGACGCGGAACGCCGGCCACTCAGATCGGGCTCCTCGCCCGCACGTCCCGAGAATGGTTCACGAGCCCGGGACCGCAGCCGCCCGGTGCTCCGCCCTGATGGGCCGGTCCGTTTCCGGAGCGCGGCAGGGAGCGGCCGGTCGGAGCGGAACGCGCCGCGGGATGGTCGGGCCGCTTCGGGAACGCGGCGGCCCGGCGCGTCGGCCGTGGCCGGGTGCTGCCCGCTCAGAGGGGGGCGTAGGCCGTGGTCGCGCGGGGGGAGCCGTGGGGGGCTCGGACGGGACGAGGCACCGTGTGCAGCGGTGGTTGAGGGCGCGGGGGGTGTGGGGCCGGGATGCGTGGGCGGGTCGCATCGGCGGTGTGGGAGCGTCGGCTGTCGGGGACGGCCTGGTGGTCGCCGGCGTCAGGGGTGTCCTGCCGGGTCCATGTGTCCGTCGTCGCCGTCGGTTCGGTCCGGATCAGGCCGGCGGTGCGTTGAAGTCTGGTGACCGCGACGACGGCGAGAGCCGCGCGGAGTGTGCACAGACCGCGCAGTCCGTCGAGGCGCTGACCGGTGAGCAGGCCGATCCGCTGCAAGCGGCGGTCCAGCGTGTTGCGGTGGATGCCCAGCCGCTCACAGGCGCGGTGACGGACGCCGTCCACGGCGATGAAGGCGGTCAGGGTGTCCCAGAGAACGGGGTACGCGTCCAGCGGCTCGACCATTTCCAGTAGCCGCTCCGAAACGGCCGGGGTCTCCGTCGCGCTGTACTCCACCAGGACGTCGTCGAGTCCGTACACCCCGGGAGGGTGCTCAAGGGCGAGGAGCGTGGCGCAGATGCCGTCGGCGACCGACACTCCGCCCCCCTCCGGCACCGCCCGACCGCCCGGTGTACCGAGGTCGGGATCCTGCCAGTGGACCGCGATCCAGACCTCGCCGGGAAGGTGCTCGTGGGCTTCGCGGGCGAGGGCGAGGGCCTCTTCCTGGCTCTCAGCCCGCAGCAGGATGTGGGCTCCTTCCTCGGACGTCGGCACCACCGCCACGGCGAGTCCCCGGAAGACCCGTTCGATGTCGGCGATCGTGCACGACAGCGCGTGTACGGCCAGCACCGCGCGGGCCCCGTCCGGAGTCTCCTGGGTTCCCTCCGCGCGGGCCTGGTGGGCAGGCTCCGGTTCGCTCTCGCCGCCGATCCCCTCCTCGAAGAAGCCGCAGTTCAGCTCGCGGCCCACCAACCAGCCGGCGTCGCCCAGCCGCAGCACCATCACCTCGTGCATCAGCGCGTCCTGGTCATGGGCTCCGACCGTGCACCGGTTGATGAGTTGGCGGGTCATACCGCGCACCATCGCGAGCAGTTCGTCGACGGACCGGCCGCCCCGCGCCCACGCCCGGCCCTCCGCACGGATGCGCGCCGCGCTCTGCCAACTCCAGTCGCCCTGACCGGACACGACCTCGGTCAGAGCCGAGAAGATCTCCCACCGGACTCTGCGGAGCACTTCGTCGGCATCCTCGATCCCCTCCGACGCGAAGAGTGGGTGAAGGTCAGGTGTCGCCCCCGCGTGTGTGGTCATGTCAAGCAGGAAAGTGCACCAACCTCAGAGCTACATCAAAGTCCGCTCAGAGCACGATCGGAATACGTTTCGCTGGATCATCCCTGTGCCATCATGACGGCGACAGCGCTTACCCCGTCATCCTCGATTCTGCCGGCAGATCTCGACAGCAATGGGTTTACCGACTTCATGGTGCGCATACGATGATCCAGAGCGACACGTCCTCGAAAACGACCGTGCTCGTAGTGGAGGACGAGGCCAGCATCGCCTCCATGCTCACCATGGCGTTGGAGTTCCTCGGGTTCGAGGTGGTCACCGCCGCCCGGGGAAGCGAAGCTCTCGACCTGGCGACCAGCCGTGCCCCCGATGTCGTTCTGCTCGACGTCGTCCTGCCCGACATGGACGGATTCGAGGTCTGCCGTGGCCTGCGCGGCACCGGCGTCAACGCCCCCGTCCTCTTCGTGACAGCCCGGGACGCGGTCGAGGACAAGATCCACGGACTCGAACTCGCCGACGACTACGTCACCAAGCCGTTCGACCTCAACGAGGTGGTGGCCCGGATCCGGGCCGTGATGCGCCGCGGGCGTGAGCTGACGCCGGCCAACGGCCGCAGGCTGCGCGCCGGTTGGGTTGAACTGGATCAGGACACGCGTGAGGTCTGGCGGCACGGCCAGCCCGTGCAGCTGTCCTCGACGGAATTCGCGTTACTGCGTTATCTCCTGGAGAACGTCGATCAAGTGATCTCCAAGGCGCAGATGCTCGATACCGTCTGGAGCTATGACTTCCGGGGTGAGTCCGGAATTGTCGAGACCTATATCTACTATCTGCGGCGAAAACTGGGCGACACCGACCAGACGCTCATCCACACCGTGCGCGGGGCGGGCTACCTGGTGCGCTCGGCACCCCCCGGAAATCTCACGGAGGGCTGAGGATGTCCACCGCCGAGTGCCCCGCCGGGAGCGGTCGAAGCGACCGGGGGGCCCGGTTCCTTCCGGCCCCCGTCAAGCCCCTCGCCCCCAGGCTCGCCCGGGGGTTCCTCATCATCGCCGCCATCGGTGCGCTCGGTGCCGACATGCACCACGTGTGCGCCATGCCGGACCGCCTCAGGGAACGCACGGACCAGCAGATCGTCCAGGGTCACCAGTCGCGGACGGAGGCGCGTGCCGGGCGGGGCCGGCACCCGGCGCGGGACGAGTCCGCGTCAACGGTGACCGCCGCCCGCGGGGTCGTCCGCCTGTCGACGGAGACCCCGTTCCTCCTCGGAGGTCTTCCGCCGTCGGCGACGCTGTCGCGTGATCGGGACGGGGTCGAGCCACCCCTGCCGGTGCCGGGCCGAGCCGTACGGGCCGTTGTGGACCGCCTGCCGAACGGCGGCCATCTGCTGACCGCCCGGTCGACGGCCTCCGTCGAGACGACCGTGTGGACACTCGTGGGGATCGGGACCGCCACCGGCATTCCGCTGATCCTCGCGCTGGCTCTGGGGGCCGTGTGGAACAGTCGCCGAACACTCGCCTCCATGTCCGAGATTTCGGCCAACGCCCGCCGCATCGCGGACGGCAGCGAGGAAATCTCGGAATGCGTGTCGGTGGCGACGCAACCGCCGCGCGAGCTGCGGAGCGCCGTCGAGACGTACAACTACCTGTTGCGGCGCGTCGAGGAGGCCTCCCTGCGCCGCCGACAGGAGGAGAGCAGACTGTGCGATCTCGTCGACGCAGCCAGTCATGAACTGCGCACCCCCCTCACCACCATCTCCGGGTTCACGGAACTGGCCCTGATCAGGGGGCTGGACGACCCGCGCCGGCTGGACGAGGCGATGGGGCACGTCCAGCGGGAGACGCGACGTCTGAACAGCCTCGTCGAGGACATGCTGCTGCTGGCCCGGCTGGGGCACGGCGGCACGCTCGAGCAGTGTCCGGTGGACCTGGCCCAGCTCTGCCTGCAGGCGGTGAACCGTGCCCAGAGCCCCGGCACTGCGCGCACGCTGCGGTGCGTGGTGGGGTCCTTTCCCCACTGGGTGGAGGGCGACCGGCGAAGACTTGAGCAAGCGATCGACAGTCTGCTCTCCAACGTACTGAACCACACCCCCGAGGAGACCTCGGCGCAACTCAGGCTGGAGCTGGACGGTGACCGCCATGTCATCGATGTCATCGACGACGGGCCGGGGGTCGCGGAAACCGTGCGGGACCGGATCTTCGAGCCGTTCTTCCGCGCGCCGAGCTCCGCTGCGACGGATCCGGAACTGCCTCGACGTCCGGGACGCGGACTGGGGTTGAGCGTGGCGGCGGCGGTGGTGACCGCTCATGGCGGTTCCATCGGTCTAGAACCCTCCGAGCGGGGCGCGTGGTTCCGGGTCAGCCTGCCCGCCACCGAGGGACTCGCCCCCGAGTCATCGAAGACGCTGCCATGAGCCACAACGGCGCCCTACGGTTCCGCCCATGCGCCCGACCGGTGCCGCGCACCCAGTGCCCCGGCAGGCGACGTTCGCCCCGTCGCGACGCCCGGCACGCCCTCTCGGCCCACCGGCCGAAAGCACGAATGCGTCCAGTACGAGGACTTCCGGCCGGTACGCCTGGAGCACGCACCGGACGCCGCTCCTTCACGGGCAAACGTCGCATGCCTCGAAACTAGGGATTCACCTATATTCCCCGGCGGGAGGGTGTCGAGCCCGCACCCGCTCCATGCGGCCCGGCTGTGAGGCGGAAGTGGACGCTCGTGTGCCGCGTGCGGCGGCGCTGCCCGGGCGGTTCGACAGCCGTTGATCAGTGCTTATCTCACGGCGCCCGCGGTGCCGCCGGCCGGCGGTGAAGCCCGCCCGGGCGGCCGGCCCACCACGCGTCGCCCGCCTGGGCCTCGGGACCGCCAGTGCTCCCGATCGGCGGCGCACCCGGGCGGCCTGTCCGGTTCCGCCCCTGCCCACCTGGCACGACCGTCCTGTCGACATCCACGGCACGCCGAGAGGTCCTCGGCGCCCAAGACTTGCCGACCAGAGAGGGCCCTTGGGTATCGTGCCGCCAAGCAAGGCCTGTTCTCGTCACGTTGGCGCGGATCACCCTGATCGGGCGGTGAGGTGTATCTCCGGCAGACCAGCGAGGAGACCGCGATGTCGGCGCCTCGCCCTGTGAACTCGGCTTGGGTTCCGCACGGAGGTGCGGCAGTCGGGGTCCTGTCCCTCGCGGTCCTCCTCTTCGCCCTGTCCGCCGGGCCGACGCCGGGCGGGGGACCACCACCGCCGGTCAGGCCGACCACGACGTACACGACGGCCCTCCGCCCGGTCGCCGCCGCCGGCGGCGACCGGGTGGCAGTGATCCGCAGCGGCAAACACCAAAGGGCGACGATGGGACCGTCCGTGTCCCTGCGGGCTCCCCGTTCACAGGCGATGTTCAAGCTGGTGTTGCTCCTGCTGCCACTGCTGGCGGCGATCGGGCTCAGCGCCCGACTACGCAGGGACCGCGAGCACCGGCGCAAGTCCGAGCAGCGCGTGATGGCGTTCGTGGCGACCGCGTGCCACGAGTTACGCACTCCGCTCACCGCCATCTCCGGCTACGTCCAGCTGGCCCGGCTGGGCGGACTGGCCGATCTGGAGAAGTTCGACCTGGTCATGGACCGTATGACCGACGAGACCCGCCGGATGTCCGCGCTTTTGGACGAGTTGATGCTCCTCGCCAGGCTGGACCTCGGCCAGCCACTGGCCAGCGAGCCCGTCAACCTCGCGCAGTTGTGCCGGGATGCGGTGGCCGACGCCCAGGCCTGTTCCCCGCACCACCCCATCCGGCTCACGATCCTCCCGGGGACCCACGCGGTCATCGGCGACCGGGACCGTCTCTACCAGGCGGTCGCCAACCTGCTGGCGAACGTGCGCCATCACACGCCTGGTGGCACGCGCACGGCCCTCGGGTTGGGCACCGAGGACGGTTACCGGGTGATCGAGGTCATAGACGACGGGCCGGGCATCCCCGTCGAGTTGCGCCGCTCGGCCTTCGAGCGGTTCGTCCACGGCGGGCGGGCGGCGGCCCAGGCGCCGGCCGCGGACTCGGGCGGCGGCAACGGTCTCGGGCTGAGCGTCGTGGCCGCCATCGTCCGCGCGCACGGCGGGACGGTCTCACTGGAACCCGGCCACCGGGGCGCGTGGTTCCGCATCCGACTGCCCGCCTGAGCCGGTCAGGTCAGGCTCCACCGCCGAATTCCCGGCCACGCAGACGGGTCCGGCGCGGGTCGGAACGCGTCACCTGCTTGAGGAAAGAGCCCCGGTCGGGCCGCCCGGGTACCGGATATTCCGTACACACAATCCCAAAGCCATCCACCCGCGACATTGACTTAAAAAGTCTAGTTGATTCCCTAACGGGTCTGCTTTCTTGGTCACTGCATCTCACATGTCACGCATGCGGACAGTGAGCATCGGCTACAATCCAGATCATTGTGCGCACAATTGTCAATCGAGAACAGGACGCTGAAAGCCGCTTACAAAGCGGTGAGCGCGTTACGCCCTTCACCCCCGGGCCACCGTGACGCCCAGCCTCCCCATGCGGTTGCGCCCATCACACGACTCCGCTCCCCTCTCCCCTCGTCCCGCACAGAACATTCGGTGGCCCCGTGAACCTCACCTCGGCCATACCGGCCCCTCGATCACTGCGCGGGGGTGCTCTCACCCCCGCTGATCCCCTCCTGGTGGGCAGATCCACCTTGCTCTCCGCGCTGATCGGCCACATCCCCCGGCCAGACTCCGGACCGCCCCCCGGCGTGATGCTCACCGGACCGGCCGGAATCGGCCGCAGCACGCTGCTGGCAGCCTTCTGCGGCCTCGCGGGGCCCTCGACGTCCGTGCTGCGGGCCGACCCCCCCGACGGCACGTGGCGCCAAGTGACCGGTGACGTGCAAGGTGTGTCGTCGCTCGCCCGACTGCCTTCAACAAACGGTACTTTGACGTGTCATCAGTTGCACGAGGCGGTGGTGGGGCTCTGCCGGCGCGGCCCCGTGGTGCTGGCCATGGACGACGCCCACCTGCCCCGTCCGCAGTCGCTGCGCGCACTCGACTACGTCCTGCGCAGATCCGTCGGACTGCCCCTGCTGCCCGTGATCACGGTGCCCCACGTCCCCGAGCCGCCGGACCTCACCTCCCTGCTCACCCACCACACCTGGACCGCATGGGAGTTGAGGCCCCTCACCGGCTCCGAGATCGCCCAACTGCTCGCCCAGAGTCTGGGACACGAACCCTCCACCGCCCTGCTGCGCTCGTGCCAGGAGCAGTCCGGGGGCATACCCTCGGCAATCCACGCGTTCGTCGCCCGGTACACCGGCACATCCGGCGCGAAGGGCGAGGAGTCGGGAACGGATCGCACGACGTCGCGAAGCGCCGGGCCGCTGCCCTCATCCGCCTCCGCCGTCCTGTCCGCGGTGGCCGTACTCGGATGTGCGGAACCGGAGTTGGTCAGCGAACTGATCCGGGTGCCGCTGCCGACCGTCCGACGGGCTCTGGACCATCTCGCCGAACGCCGGATCCTGCCGCTCGACTGTGCACGAGCCGGATCCGGCAGCCCCGCCGACGAATTACCGGCCGGTCTGTCGAGCGACGAGCTCATTCCCCTGTACGCCCGCGCCGCCCGGCTGCTGGAGGACGCGGGCCGGCCGCCGACCCAGGTGGCGCGCGTACTCCTGCAGATCCGGTACGGGGCCGCGCCGTGGATGTTGGAGGCCCTCTACAGCGCGGCCCTGGCCACCGACTCCCCGAGCGCCGCCGTACGGTACCTCTCCCACGCACTGGACATCGGCGCCGGGGCGAACGAGAACACCCGCACGCTGCGCCGGATCAGGGCCTTACTGGCCGACACCCTCAGCACCATCGAACCGGAACTGGCCGTCCACCACCTCAGCATGCTCCTGGCGAGCAGCACCGACGGACAGGAACTCGCCGAGCTCGCCCTGCGGTACGCCGACACGCTCGTCCTCCTCGGCCGAGGTGACGAGGCGGCCCTGCTGCTCGCCGAGGTGCTGGACCGTCGGCCCGGTTCCCCACAGGTCACCGTTCCGCAGGAGTCCCGCGCCAGTCTGGAATCCGCCCTGCTGCTCAGCGGAGCGCTGGATCCACGGACCATGCACTGGGTCAAGGAGCGACCCCGGACATCGAGCGAGCCGGGCGACCACAATCCTGGCAACCGTCGCCTGCGGCTGGCCCACGCCGCGCTGTCGGCGCTCAGCGGCCAGCCGCTGTCCGAGCACCCCGGCGTCACCGCCGTGGGCGCCCCCGGCACCTCGCTGGACGACCTTTCGCTGATCGCCTCCGCCATGGTCGCGAACCTCGCCGATGACAACACCACGGCGCTCGGCGCGCTCGACCGCCTTCTCGGCAACCCCCTGCGCGGGGAACTCGACCCCAGCCGGATCCATGCCCTCACGGTCCGGGCGCTGGTCCTGAGCGCCATGGGCGACCTGCCCGCGGCCGAACGGGACAGCCGGCAGGCCCTGGAACTCGAACGTCGACGCGGCGACAGCACCACCGTGACGTCCGCCGTCGTCTTCGCCTACGTCCTCGCCCAGCGCGGCACCACAGCCGCCGCCGCGCAAATCCTCTCCGAGATCGGCGGGGCCGACGTACGACGCCTGCCCTACGTCCAGCCCCTTCACTGGTGGGCGACGGCGGCCGTACGACGGGCCCACGGCGACCTGCGCGGCGCACTCGTAGCCCTCCGCGCCAGCGGCAGGGCACTGGGCCCGCAGAGCGCCGAGTCCCCGCTCGTGCTGCCGTGGTGGCTGGAGACCGCCGATTTACTGACGGAACTGGGCCGTCCGGCCGAGGCACAGCAGGTGGCCGCCCAGGGAGGCACAACGGTTTTCCGTTCCGACACCCCGCGCAGCGCCGGACTGACGCTACTGGCCCGCGGGTTGGCCACTCCGGGGCGCGCCGGGCACCGGCTTCTCGCCGACGCCTGCGCGCGACTGGCCGAATCCCCCGCGCGATTGTTGCGGGCACGCGCGGAGTACGCGCTGGGGGCCGCACTGCTCGACGCCGGCGACCCTCTGGCCGCCCGGCCCCGGCTACGGACCGCGCTGGACCTGATGCTCGGGTGCGGGGCCGGCAACGCCGCGACCGGCATCCGGCTCCGGCTCGCCGAGGCGGGCGGGCGGCCCCGTCAGCTCAGCGGCCGCCCGAACGACGCCTTGACGGCACGGGAGCGCAGAGTCGCCGCCCTGGCGATGGCCGGCCACTCCAACCGGGAGATAGCCGAGGCGCTCTACATCACCCGGCGTACGGTGGAACTGCACCTGACCCACGCCTATCAGAAACTCGGCGTGAGCGGCCGGGAGGATCTCGTGGGTGTCCTGCGGGCCACCTCCGGGACCCTCGCGCCCCGGGCCGGTGACAGGGAGCGATGAACACCACACCGGAGCGTCTGACCGCGTCCGCCAGCCCTTTCCTGCTCAAGCTCGCCGCCCTGGACGGCTTCACGCCACTGTACGGGCGGGAGGCCGAGCAAGCGGTACTGCTCCGTATGATGAACCGACTCGCCGTCGGACATTCCGGCGTGACCGTGATCCACGGTGTCCCGGGCTCCGGACGAAGTCGTCTGCTGCGACGTGGCATGGCCTTCGCCCGGGCCGCGGATGTACAGGTGCTGACCGCGCTGGGCACGGCCCCGTCCTCGCCCGCACCGTACTCCTTCGTGGAACAGCTTCGGCCCAGCCGCTCCCCGGTGGGCGGTGCCGCCCTAGCCGGAGAGCCGTCGGCGGAGAATTCCGTACAGGGGTGGTGCCGCTCCCTGATGGCAGCCGCGCACCGGCCGACGCTCATCGCCCTGGACGACGTCCAGTGGGCGGACCCGGAGTCGGTGCAGGTCGTCGCAGGACTGCTGCGGAGGTTGGCCGCGGCACCGCTCGGGGTACTGCTGACCGTCACCAGCGCCCACGGCGAGTTCCCCGACGCCTGCGCCGGACTCCTCGACCAGGCGGCGGCCTCCCCGGACAACCGAGGGCTGCTGCTGGGGCTCGGACCGCTCGGCGTGCCCGAGATCCAGGCGCTGTACACCGCGTCGGAGCTACCCGTCCCCTCGACGTCGGACGACGTCTGGTGGGACGGCGTCAGCCGTCTCACCGGAGGCAGTCCCTGGGTGATTCTGCGCTCCATGGACACGTTGCGCCGCGATCCCGCCCTGGTGTCCGCCGTCGGACTGTGGGCGGCGCTCTCCCAGGAGATCGAGGCCGCGCATCGGGATCGGGCGACGGAGTCCGCCGCCAAACTGCCCGAGCGTCCGCTTGCGCTGCTCCGCGGTCTGGCGGTCTGCCAGGGACTGGTACCGGTGGAGCGGGTCGCCGCTCTCGTGGAACTGGACGAAGCCGAAGTGGCGGGAGCCCTGAGGACGCTACAGGTGCAGGGCCTGACCGACGCCGGTGATCCACCACGGCTGAGGATGACGGGCTGTACCGCCGGTCTGCTGACCGGTTTGGCCGCCGAGGAGCGCAAGCGTCTGCATGCGGAGGCGGCCCGCTGGGCGCACCGCTGTGGCGCCGACGACGAGGCGCTGGCCGCCCTGCTGCTGAACACCGTGCCGCTGGGCGATCCCTGGGTGCCGCCGGTGCTGCGCCGTGCCGCCCACTCCCTGCTCGCGTGCGGCCGGCACGCCGAGGCGGCCGCGCTGCTGGAGCGGGCGTTGCGCGAACCGCTGAACCCGGTGGAGCGCGCGGAAGTGCTCCTGGAGGCCGCCGAGTCGTACACCATGACCGCGCCCGAGGCGGCGGAGCGCAGGATCGCGGAGTTGCTGTCCGGGACAGAGGTTCGTCCGCACATGCGCACGGCCGCCGAGGACCTCCTGGCCGCCAGGCGCGTCTGTCATGCCATGCTGCCGGTGTCGTCCGGGACGTCCGGCGCGGGGCCGACGCACACCCTCGGGAGGGAGGCCCTGAACCGGCCGACGGACGCCCCGCACCCCGGACCGTCCACGGCGACCGGTGCCCGGCCGACTGTCGACGGTGGGCCCGGCTCTCCTGTCAGCACGATCCGCCTCGCCGCGCAGGCATGGCGGCAGACGGTGCAGGGTCACGACGCGGCCGCGGTACGGGCGATGTGTCGGGAGGCCCTGCGGGCGCCGATCGACGAAGCACTGCTCCCCCGGTTCGCCGTCTGCTGCGCGTTGTCCGTCGCGGACGAGCATGACGCCGCGCGTGACGCGCTCGACGTTGCACTCGCAGCGGCCGGACGCCGCCCCAGCCCCGCGCTGGTGGTGTGGGGTCGCTTGCTGCGCGCCCAGCTCAGCCTTCAGGCCGGTGCCCCGGACACCGCCCTGCACGACCTCGCCTCCTGCCGTTCCCTGGCGTCGGCCGAGGTGTGGAATCCCACGTGGCTCTCACTTCTGCGGTCGTTGGAGATCCGCCTCCTGGTGGCGCGGGAGCGGTACGCGGAGGCCGACCGGCTGGCCCGCGAGGAGATCGCGCCCGAGGCCGAGGAGAGCGACACCGCGATCCATCTGCTCTACGCCCGCGCGCAGTTGTACCTCTGCCAGGGTCGTCCCCGGCAGGCCCTGGCGGAGGCCGAGGAGTGCGGGCGGCGCATGTCGGCTCGTGGGTGGACCAACCCGGGCCTGGTGGCCTGGCGCTCGCTGGCGGCCCTGGCCCACCAGGGCTGTGGTGCGAACGACCGGGCGGCGGAACTCTTCGCCGAGGAGTCACGGCTGGCCAGACGCTGGGGCACCGACTCCGCCCTGGCCTGGGCCGACCTGCGCCGTGGATTCGGCTCCCCGGCGCCTCAGGCGGCTCGGCTGACCGAACAAGCACTGCGCCAGCTGGGCCCCACGCCCGCGTCCCGGCGGTTTGTACAGACCGTGGTCGCCCGGGAGGCCGCCGGAGCGCGCTGCGGGGCGCGCTCCGAGGCCGCGTCACCCGGATCGGAGAACCAGTACGGCGGGACTCCGATGGGCCCATGATGCCGCGCACCTGACGTACCCCGTATTCAACCCCCCTCAAGCTTCATCACACCGCGCAAGGAGGCCGCTGGCATGCTGCTCGAGCGGCAGAACGAACTGAAGGTGGCGGCCGATGCCCTCCGGCGCGCCGCACACGGCAACGGATCCATGGTCGTGATCAGCGGACCACCGGGGATCGGCAAGTCGGCGGTCCTGTCGGAGATCGCCGAACTCGCCGTGCACCTGTCCAACGGCCCGACGACGGGGGCGGCTGCGCTGCCCCGGCCCCTGGTGATGCGTGCCTACGCCGCCCCCGCGGAACGCTCCTTCGCTCTCGGTGTCACCCGGCAGCTGCTGGAACCCGTCGTCAAGTCCGGTACTTCGGTGGGCAGATGGGGCTCGGGGCCGGCACGGCCCGCACTGGCCTTCCTCCAGGGCGATCCGGAGTCGCCCCGGCAGCACACCACGACGACGGTGCGGGCCCTGCTGTCCCTGGTGGAGAACATGAGCCAGGACCGCACTCCGGTCCTCCTCATCGATGATCTGCACTGGGCGGACGAGGCCACCCTGAACTGGCTGGACCTGCTGGTGCAGCAAGTGACCCACCGAAGAATCCTGGTCGCTGCGACGGTCTGCGAGGGAGAGCCCGCGGCGGAGCCGCCCGGGCTCCTTCCGGTCGCCGCCGCCGAACACACGCTGTTCCCGGCCCCGCTCGGCGCGGCGTCCGTCGACGCGCTGATCCTGCAACGCCTGGGTGTACCGGGCGACGCGGAGTTCACGGCTGTCTGTCACGACGCCACTCGCGGGAATCCGCTGCACCTCGTGTCGCTGCTCCAGGAATGCCAGTCCCGTGGCATCGCCCCGGTGGCGGCCGGGGCCGCCGAGGTGGCCACACTGGTGCCACCGGCGTTGCGTCGGCGGCTGATGCTGAGTCTTCAGGAACAGCCGGCGTCCGTCCTGGCCGTAGCGCGGGCGTTGCATGTTCTCGGTGACGGTGCCGACCCGCAGGTTGTGGGCGAACTGGCCGGACTGGACCGGGTGGACCGGGAGGCCGGTCTCCGGCGGCTGCGCCGGCTGACGCTGGTCGTACGTGACGGCTCCGCACTGAGGCTGGCGCACCGTGCGGTGCACCAGGTGATCGAGGACGGCATGCCGCCGGTCGAGGGCAACCGCCTGCACCTGAGTGCCGCCGCGCTGCTGCGCTACCGGGGCAGCACGCCCGAGCGCGTGGCCGGCCATCTCCTCGCCACCACCGTGCCGTTGGACGACGAGTCGGTGGTGGCGCTGCGCCAAGCCGCCGAAGCCGCCGTGCGACGCGGAGCCCCGGAAACGGCGGCACGTTATCTGCGCCGGGCGCTGCTCGACACCCCGCCGCACAGCGAGGTGCGAGCAGTGCTGCTGGTGGAACTGGCAACCGCTGAACGCAGCTTCGCGCCCTCGGTGGCCGTCCGGCACATCACCCAGGCGCTCCCGCTGTTGTCCGACGCCCGCGCCCGCGCCGAGGCGCTGCTGACCCTCACCCCGGTGGCCACGGGTGCCACACTGCTGTCGGTCCAGGACGCGCTGCGGCAGACGGCACGGGAACTGGCCGCCGCAGAGGTGCCGCCGGCCGACCGCCGTCCGCTGGAGCTGCGCCTGGAGGCCCGGCTTCAACATCTCTGCGCTCTCGATCCGTCAGTGATCGCGTCGGCCGCGGACCGGCTGGCCGAGCTGGGCACACGAGCGTCGATGACAGACCCGGGGCAGCGGGAGCTGCTGATGGCGCTGACGTCCACCGCGACGGTCTCCGCCACGCTGCCCGCCGCTCAGGTGAGTGCGCTCGCAGGCCGGGTCATGGAACACGAGCCGGCGCGCGCGGCCCATGTACACACCATGCTGCCGCTGGTGGTACCGGCCGCGGTCGCCGCTGACTCGGTCACGGGACTGATGTCCTGGCTGGACACCGCCCTGACCGACGCGGAACGTCGGGGCGGCCGGCTGGAGCAGTCGGTGGTGCTCAGCGAACAGGCGCTGGTCCTGCTCGCCCAGGGCAGGCTGACGGCCGCGCGGGAACGAGCGGTGCGGGCCCTCGCTGTGTCCGGACCCGAGGAGGCGAGCACGCTCTCGCTCATCGCTTCGGCCATGGTGGCGCTGCGGACCCGCGAGCCGGAGCTGGTCGAGGCGCTGCCGGAGCGGATCCGCGGGGTGCACGAGAACTGTGTGCTCGCCGGACTGCGCACCATGGTGCGCGGTGCGCAGGCGGAGCGGCGGCATGAACCGGGCATGGCCGTGGAGCACTTCCTCGACGCCGAATACGCCCTCGATCGGGCGGGTTGGCGCAATCCGGTGCTGGCACCCGCGGCGTACTGGGCGGCTCGCACACTGCACCGCATGGGCGAGTCCGAGCGTGCCGAGCAGGTGTCCGAGCGGCACCTGGAGCGGGCCAGGGCATGGGGTGCTCCGTCGTGCCTCGGCCGCGCCCTGGCGCTCCACGCCGCGGTGACGGGCGGGTCCTCGGCGTCCAGATGGCTGCGGGAGGCTGCCGGGGTGCTGGAGCAATCCGGCGATCCGCTCACGCGGGCGTCGGTCCTGCTGCGGCTCGCGGAGGCGGTGGCACCGCGTCATGCCGCGGAGGCGGAGGCGGCACTGCGCACGTCGTACGAGCTGGCCGTGGAGTGCGGAGCCTCGTGGATCGGGGCCCGCGCCCAGGAGATGCTGGGACCCGGGGCGGTCGGTGTTCCGACCCGAGGACAGCTGACCTCGACCGAGCGGATGGTGGCGCTGATGGCCGTGGAGGGTCTGACGAACCAGGCCATCGCCGATGCTCTCGGGGTCTCCCGGCGGGCCGTGGAGAAGCATCTGACGAACTGCTACCGCAAGATGTCGACCTCCGGCCGTTCCGGGCTGGCGAGTGCACTCGAGGACGCGGGCCTGTTCCGGACGGGGGACGCGTCGACTCCGCCCGCGGAACCGATCCGCCCTCAGGGAGCGGCCTGACGGCGGGGCGGGTTCGAGGTCGGTGGGCGAGCGGAAACGGATCGCAGCGCCGGTCAGACGGCGCGCGGCGCGGTCAGAGCGGTGAAGTGCTCGTCGAGCACCTTCAGCACCTCCGCGGCGCGGCTGTCGAGGTAGAAGTGGCCGCCGGAGAAGACACGCAGGTCGAAGTCGGCGGTGGTGTGCTTCTCCCAGTCCCGGGCCTCGTCGATCGAGGTCTTGGGGTCGCTGTCGCCGACCAGCGCGGTGACCGGGCAGCCGACTGTGGCGCCCGGAGCGCACCGGTAGGTCTCCACGGCCCGGTAGTCGCCGCGCAGCGCCGGCAGGATCATGCGGATCAGTTCCTCGTCCTCCAGCAACCGGTTGTCGGTGCCGCTCATCGATCTGATCTCACTGATGATGCCGTCGTCGTCGCGGAGGTGGACGTTCTCGTCGCGTTGGCGGGAGGGAGCACGCCGACCCGAGGCGAACAGCCGTACCGGACCGCTGCCCTCGTCCTCGAACCGCCGGGCGACCTCGAAGGCGACGAGCGCGCCCATGCTGTGTCCGAAGAAGGTCAGTGGACGGTCGTCCCGGCCGCGCAGCACCTCGTGCACCTGGTCCGCGAGCGTACCGATGTCGTCGATCAGCGGCTCGTTGCGCCGGTCCTGACGTCCGGGGTACTGCACGGCGACGACATCGACGCTCGGGCTGAGCGCGGTGGCGACGGGGCGGTAGTAGCTGGCCGAGCCGCCGGCGTGGGGGAAGCAGACCAGGCGGTGTGCGGCGTCGGGGGCCGGGGCGAACCGTCGGCACCACAGTTCGTCTACGGGGGAGAAACTCACGCTGTTCGTCCGTCCTGTATCAGCGGGTATCGGTGGGCTGGATCACCGGCGTGGTCCCACCAGTGTGCCGCCACTATCCGGCACCGCCGGGCCGTGACGGCGGTGGCGGCCCGAAGTCTGGGCGTTTCCCCTGTCCTTGGGCCTGGAGGGTGGCCGCGCGTTGTGCGGCGGGACAACACGGTGGCATAAAGCTGAGCACCGGACGCGTTCCCGAGGCTCCGGACCCCCAGCAAGGAGTTCCCATGCCCACCACCACGGTTCCACGGCCCGCCCCGGGCCAAGCTCGGAAGCGGTGAGCCAGGTCACGGGCGGCAGGCTCTTCGCAGTCAGTGACCTGCACGTCGCCTATGAGAAGAACCGTGCCGTGGTACAGGGGTTGCGCCCGTCCGATCCCTCCGACTGGCTGATCGTCGCCGGTGACATCGGGGAGCTGACGGCCGATGTCGAGTGGGTGCTGCGGCTGCTCGCCGAGCGGTTCGCGACCGTTGTGTGGGTGCCGGGCAACCACGAGCTGTGGACGCACCCCGACGACCCGGTGACCCTGCGCGGTGAGGCCCGCTATCACAGCCTGGTCGAACTGTGCCGTTCGCTGGGGGTGCTGACCCCCGAGGACCCCTACGTCCAGTGGCCGGGACCCGACGGGCCGGTGGTGATCGCGCCCCTGTTCCTGCTGTACGACTACTCGTTCCTGCCGCCGGGTGCCACCGGCACCGCCGATGCGCTGGCCCGGGCGGAGAAGGCCGGCGTGGTGGCCACCGACGAGTTCCTCCTGCACAGCGACCCGTATCCGGATCGGGCGGCCTGGTGCCGGGCACGGCTGGCGTACACGCGAGAGCGGCTGGACAGCTGTCCGCCCGACCTGCCGACCGTGCTGGTGAACCACTTCCCGCTGGTGCGCGAACCCACCCGCATCCTGCGGTACCCGGAGTTCGCGCTGTGGTGCGGGACCACCGCCACCCACGACTGGCACCGACGCTACCGGGCGGCCACCGTCGTCTACGGCCACCTGCACATCCCGCGCACCACCTGGCACGACGGGGTACCACACCGCGAGGTGTCGCTGGGCTACCCGCGCGAGTGGCAGGCCCACGGCATGCCCGATCCGCTGCTGCGCGAGATCCTGCCCCGGCGAGGTGCACGGTGACGTCGCTGATGCGCCGGCTGCTGCCGGACACCGTCGAGGTGACCGAGGTGCGCGGTGAGTTGACCGCACCGCCGCTGTTCCCGGAGGAGGAGGCGGTGGTGGCGCGGGCCGTCGACAAGCGCCGGCGCGAGTTCGCCACCGGCCGGCGGTGCGCCCGTCTGGCGCTGGCCGCGCTGGGGCTGCCCGCCGAGCCGCTGCTGCCCGGCCCGCAGGGAGAACCCCGCTGGCCCGCCGCGGTGGTCGGTGCGATGTCCCACTGCGACGGCTACCGGGCGGCGGCGGTCGCCCGCGCCACCGATCTGGCGGCGCTCGGCATCGACGCCGAGACCGCGGCTCGGCTGCCGGACGGCGTCCTGGAGGCGGTGTCGCTGCCCGAGGAGCGTGCCGACCTCGCCCGGCTGGGGCGAAGGGCACCGCACGTGCCCTGGGACCGGCTGCTGTTCAGTGCGAAGGAGTCGGTGTACAAGGTGTGGTTCCCGCTCGCCCGCCGACCGCTCGGGTTCGAGGACGCCCGGCTGCGCTTCACCTGGGAGCGCGACCTCGCGGGTGCGGCGTGTGGCACGTTCGAGGTCGGACTGCTGGTGCCGGTGCCGCCCGAGTTCGCCGGTCCGGTCGGTGGTGCCGGGCTCACCGGCCGATGGCTGGTGACGGAGGGGCTGGTACTGACCGCGCTGGCACCCGTCGTGCGCGGCGCGGGTGGCGGGTCGGACTCCTTCGAGCCGGCCGCCCGGGCCGTGTCCGGCGCGCCGAGCAGGTGGCCGTCCGCACCCGGAGGGGAGGGCCTCCCCCATGCCTTCTGACCCCCGCGGCGGCCCCCGTCCCACGAGCCGTGCCGGCTGCCGTGGGACGCGTCGAACCGATGACGATCCGATGGAGAGGCAGCGATGCCCCAGCTCAACACGACCGGCCCCGAGTCCGACAGCGATGCGCTCCTGACCGCGCGGCTGGCCGTCTCCGCGACGGCCACCGGCCGCGAGGTGATGTCCGACGTCGAGTTCTTCGACTGGTTCGACCAACGCCGCCGACGGCACAGCCAAGTGGTGCGCCGCACCACGTTCGACGAGATGTCGGGCTGGGGCTTCGACCCGGGCAGCGGCGACCTGGTGCATCACAGCGGGCGGTTCTTCACCGTGCGCGGCATGCGGGTGCACACCGACTTCGGCCCCGTGGCGGAGTGGACACAGCCGATCATCAGGCAGCCGGAGATAGGCATCCTCGGTATCGCCGTCCGCGAGACCAACGGCGTGCTCCACTGCCTGATGCAGGCGAAGTCCGAGCCGGGCAATGTCAACGGCGTGCAGCTGTCCCCGACCGTGCAGGCGACCAAGAGCAACTACATGCGGGTGCACGGCGGTTCCTCGGTCCCCTATCTGGACTGCTTCCGGGAACCGGAGGCCCGTGGCCACCGGGTGCTGGCCGATGTGCTCCAGTCCGAACAGGGCTCGTGGTTCTTCTGCAAGCGCAACCGCAACATGATCGTCGAGGTCGGTCCCGAGGTGGAGGCGGGCGAGGACTTCTGCTGGCTGACGCTGCGCCAGGTCAACGCGCTGCTGCACTACGACAATCTGGTCAACATGGACGCTCGCACAGTACTCTCCTGTCTGCCGGACTGGCACCACGGAGCCGCCCCGGCAGCCGGCATCCACTCGGACGTGGCGATCCGCAGCTGGATCACCCGCCAGCAGAGCGAACGGGACGTCATCGCCTCCCTGTTGCCCCTGAGCGATGTGGTGGGGCGGGACTGGTTCCGCGCCGAGGACCGCATCTCCCACAAGCGGGGCCTGTTCTTCAGCATCGTGCCGGTGGACGTCCTGTCCAACCGGCGCGAGGTGACGTCCTGGTCGCAGCCGCTGCTCGAACCGCACGGCATCGGGGTGTCCGCGATGCTGGTGCGACTGATCGACGGCGTGCCCCACTGTCTGATGCAGGCCCGGCTCGAGCCGGGCTATCTGGACGTCGTCGAACTCGGGCCCACCGTGCAGTGCACACCGGAGAACTACGCCCATCTGCCCGCGTCGGACCGCCCTCTCTTCCTCGACCTGGTCACCGGGGCACGCCCGGAACAGGTGCTGTTCGACACGGTGCTGTCGGAGGAGGGCGGCCGGTTCCTGAACGCACAGAACCGCTACCTGGTCATCGAGGCGGACGACGGCGTCCCCTCCGAGGTCCCGGCCGACTACCGGTGGGTGACTTTGCGTCAGCTCGGGGAGCTGCTGAAGTACAGCCACTACGTCAACGTGCAGGCGCGGACACTGATAGCGGCCCTGCGCAGCGTCATGGGGATCCGTTCCGGACCGCCCTGGGCACAAGCCCTCGGCACCGGGGCCGTCTCCCCGAGCCCGGGAGGCAGCCGTGCGGATCATCGGTGATGGATTTCTGGCCCGCAACCTGACCGAGGCCTTCGGGGACCGCTTCCCCGATGTGACCGTGCTCGCCTCCGGGGTCTCCAGCACAGCCACCACGGCCCCGTCCGAGTACGACCGTGAGGCTCTGCTCCTCTACGAGGTGCTGGACGCCTGCCGGCTGGAGGGACGGCGGCTGCTGTTCCTGTCCACCGCCTCGTTCTCCATGTACGGCTTCACACACGAAGAGGTGAGCGAGACAGGGCCGCTGCGGCCGCCGACGGCGTACGGGAGGCACAAGCTGGCGCTGGAGAGCGTGGTGCGCTCCTCGGGCGTCGAGCACCTGATCCTGCGGGTGAGCCACGCCGTGGGCCATCATCAGCGGCCGCACCAGTTGCTGCCCACGCTCGTGCGGCACATCTCGGCGGGTGAGGTGACGGTCCATCAAGGAGCGCATCGGGACCTGCTGGACGTACGGGACCTGGTGCACGCGGTCGGCAGACTGCTGGAGAACGGTGTCCACGGCGAGGTGGTGAACGTGGCCTCGGGGGTCCCGCAACCGGTGGAGTCGATCGTGACCGCCATCGAGGACCGTCTGAGGGTCACGGCCCGGCGCGTGCACCGTCCCGGCCCGATGGCCGTCACCCGTGCGTCCGTCGGACGACTGCGGCGGCTGGTGCCGGACTTCCGCGCCGCGATCCCGGATCCGGACTATCTGGGAGCGTTGCTGGACGCCTATCTGCCGTACTACACAGCCCAGTCGGGAGGGCTGGCGGCATTGCCCTCGCGGTGACCGCCTGGACAACTGGGGGAACCCCTAGACATGTCCGCATGGCCACAGGCGGAAGGGATG
The DNA here is from genome assembly GCF_055572155.1 of Streptomyces sp. NPDC030814. Taxonomy (NCBI): domain Bacteria; kingdom Bacillati; phylum Actinomycetota; class Actinomycetes; order Kitasatosporales; family Streptomycetaceae; genus Streptomyces; species Streptomyces sp. NPDC030814. The sequence goes on along the minus strand of NZ_JBVIDX010000014.1, from coordinate 12,314 downwards.
GCTCCGCCTAGCGTGGACACATGATCGAGCTTGCGGGAGTGACCAAACAGTATGGCGAGAAGGTGGTGGTCGACGACCTCACCTTCACCGTCCGGCCAGGCTGTGTCACCGGATTCCTCGGCCCCAACGGAGCGGGCAAGTCCACCACGATGCGGATGATGCTCGGTCTGGACCGTCCCACGGCAGGACGCGTCCTCATCGACGGCGAGCCCTACTCCAAGCTCGGCGAACCGCTGCGCCGCATCGGCGCGCTGCTGGACGCGAAGGCGATGCACGGCGGCCGCAGCGCGTACGACAACCTCAGATGCCTCGCCCTCAGCAACCGCATACCGCTGCCGCGGGTCGACGAGGTGCTCCAGGAAGTCGGTCTGAGCGAGGTCGCCAGGAAGCGGCCCAAGGGCTTCTCCCTCGGCATGGGGCAACGGCTCGGCATCGCGGCGGCGCTGCTCGGCGATCCGGAGATCGTGATGCTGGACGAACCGGTCAACGGTCTCGACCCGGAGGGCATCCACTGGATCCGCACGCTGATGAAACGGCTGGCGGCGGAGGGCCGCACGGTGTTCGTCTCCAGCCATCTGATGAGCGAGATGGCGCTGACGGCGGATCATCTGGTCGTCATCGGCCGTGGCAGGCTGCTCGCCGACACCGGCATGCAGGACTTCATCGCCGCCAACTCCCGTTCGTACGTGCGGATCCGCACGCCGGAACCGGAGAAGCTGCGAGAGGTGCTCGCGGCGGCCGGCATCACCGCCACCGAGAACGCCTCCGGTGCGTTCGAGGTGACCGAGGCCCCTGCGGAGCGGCTCGGGGATCTGGCGCTGGAACACCGCCTCCCGCTGCACGAGCTGAGCCCGCAGCACGCCTCTCTGGAGGAGGCGTTCATCGCTCTGACGGGTGAGGCAGCCGAGTACCGCACGGGCGCGTCCGCCGCCACCGGCGCCCCGTCGAGCGCCGGTACGAACGCGCCGCAGCCGACCGAAACGGAGTCCTGACCCATGCCCGCACCCACTGCGACCCTGCGCTCCGAGTGGGCCAAGCTCACCACGGTCCGCTCCACAGGGTGGACCCTGTTCGCCGCCTTCGCCGTCACCGTGGCTTTCGGCACACTCGTGAGCGCCCTGTCCAACTCCGACTACGACAGCCTCACGGAGCAGGAGAAGCTCTCCTTCGACGCCGCCGGGACCAGCTTCACCGGCGGCCTTCTGGGCCAGTTGGCGATGATCGCTTTCGGGGTCATGGTGATCGGCTCCGAGTACAGCACCGGCTCGATCCGCAGCTCACTCGCGGCGGTCCCCCAGCGCGGCCTCTTCTACCTCAGCAAGGTCGCGGTGGCCACCGGTGCGGCCCTGGCCGTCAGCCTGGCCACCACTTTCGTGACCTTCTTCGCCGGCCAGGCCGCGCTCGGGTCGCACAGCACCACTCTCGGCGCGGACAACGTTCTGCGGGCGACGTTCGGCGCGGCGCTCTACATGACGCTGATGGCCGTGTTCTCCATGGGCGTGGCGACCATGCTGCGCAGTTCGATGTTGTCCATGGGCATACTGATGCCGTTCTTCTTCCTCGTCACGCAGATCCTGGCTTCGGTGCCCGGCGCGAAGAAGGTCGCCGAATACCTTCCCGACCAGGCCGGTGCGGCGATGGTGCGGGTGGTACCGAAGTCCGACCTGCCCTACGGGGCCGGGGGCGGGCTCGTCATCATGCTGGCGTGGGTGGCCGCGGCGCTGCTCGGCGGGTATCTCGTGCTGCGCAACCGGGACGCGTGAGCCGGAGCCCGGCGGCAACGGAACCGGCACCACGACCACGTGGTGCCGGTTCCGGCGTTCTCCGCGCCACCGGCGCGGCCTCGGGCGTCCAGGGACCTCAGGCGCTGGCCCAGTCGGGGATCTCCAGGATGGTGATCACGGCCGAGGTGGACACCCAGCCGGCCGCCGACGTCGTCATCAGGATGTTGTCACCCGGGGACACCAGCCCGTGGGTGAGCAGGTGGTTCAGGGAGACCGCCATGTCGCAGGCTCCCATGTGACCGTATTCCTTGCCGAAGTGGGCGGTCGAGCGCGACATGGGCAGACCCAGGGGTTGCATCTTCGTCTGCTCGACCATGAGGGAGTCGCTGTTCGCCGCGACCACCCAACGCAGGTCCGACGCGTTCAGCCCCGCGTCCACCAGCGAGCGGTGCACCAGGTCCAGCTCGAAGTCCCGGATCATCTCCATGCACTTGTCGAGCGGCATCACGTGCTGGTTGAAGTACATCAGCAGTTCCATCGTGCCGGAGGCCTTGCGTTCCTCACCGCGGAACGGCAGCAGCGACTCCTCGCCGCGATGCCACTGCTCCAGCTCCGGCATGGTGCCGGAGTTCACCGCCCGCAGCTCCGCGAACCCGCCCTCGCCGCTGAGCAGGACGGCGGCGCCCCCGTCGCTCGCGGTGAATCCGGTGCCGAAGCCGCGCCACCGGTCGATGAGCGGGCTGGTGAAGTTCTCCGCGGCCGTCACCAGCACACTCTCGGCGCCCGCGGCACCCGTCAGCCGGCCCACGGCGACGTCGATCCCGGCGAGCAGGCCGTTGGAGTGCTGGCGCACGTCCGTGCTCGCCACCCCGGTCGCTCCCAGCTCGCGCAGCACGTACCCGGGCGGGTAGAACCCCTCGGGGCCGTGCTGCACCGCGGTGCAGTGGACATGGAAGTCGAGGTCGTCGATCTCGTTGCCGGAGCGCTGGTACGCGTGCCGGGCGGCGTGCACGGCCATGTCGAGGGCGGGCATGTCTCCCGCGATGTAGGCGGCGGTGAGCCCGGTCGCGTACTGGATGGAGAATTCGTCGTAGAGCCCTTGTTCGACGGCCTCCTCAACAGTCACCCGCCGCTCCGGGACATAGACCCCGACCGAGTCGACGTAGACGCCGTTCGTCTTCATCTGTGGCTGTTCTCCTTGAGTGTCGTGAGGGGAGTGTCGTGGGCGATGCGGTGTCGGATGCCGGGCGGCTGACGAGCGGGGACGCCGCCCGTTCACGGGCGCAGCAGCTCTTCCTTGAGACGCTTGACCAGCAGGACGGGGGTGTCGGCCTCGAACAGGAGGGCGGCGGGCAGCCGCAGCCCCGTGGTCTCGCGCAGCCGGTTGCGCAGGGCGAAGGCGGTGAGCGAGTTGAGGCCGATGTCCCGGAAGGCGCGGGTGTCGTCGACGGCTTCGGCCGAGGGATAGTCGAGCACCGCGGCCACGTCGGTACGCACGAGGTCGATGAGGACGGCGTCGCGCTCGGCGTCGGCCAGCCCCGCGAGGCGGCGCCGGAGCATGCTGAGCGCACCCGCGGATCCCGGCCGGCCCGCCCGTCGACGGGCGGGTGGTCCGGCCAGGCCCCGCAGTGGTGCCGGCAGGAACGCGTCGCCTGCGCGGCCGAGGAGCGTCCCGCTGTCCGGGCGCAGCAGGACCGCCGTGGGGGCGTCCTGTGCGCAGGCGGAGTCGAAGAGGTCGCGGCACGCGGTCCGGGGCAGCCGTCCGACTCCCGCGGGCGCGGCGGGCGCGGCGCGGTCCTGCCCGTCCCAGGGACCCCACGCCACCGACTGCCCGGGCAGCCCCGCGCCGCAACGGCGCTCCGCCAGGGCGGCGAGGAAGGCGCCCAGTGCGGCCTCGTCGCCGTGTCCGGCGGCTCCCAGGGTGCCGGCGGCGGACGAGAGGAGGACCAGGGGCACCGCGGCGGAGCCGGGCCGGCCGGGCGCCGTCAGCTCGTCGAGGTGGAGGGCCGCCCGCATCTCTTTCTCCAGCTGATCTCCCTCCGGCGCCACCGCGTCGTCCGTCTCCCGGCGCTGCGGCACTTGCGCCGCGTGCACGACGGCCGTCAGCGGGTGAGCGGCCGGCACCGACGCCACAAGGGCGGCCAGTGCCGCTCGGTCTGCCGGGTCGCACGCGGCGACGGTCACCTCGACACCCCGGTCGGCCAGTTCGCTCCTGAGCAGGTTCTGCTCCTCTCCGGGCACCTGGGCGACCAGCAGCAGACGGCGCACGTCCGGCCGCTCTGCCAGGTGCCGGGCGATCTCGGTCCCGGCCGGCCGGCCGGCGCCGGTGACAAGGACGGTCCCTTCCGGGTCGGTGGGCAGGCCCCCGCCGTCGGTGGTGGCGGGCACGGCGGCCAGCCGTGGAACGCGCACCACTCCCTGGGCCAGGGACAGTTGCGGCTCGGGAAGGGCCAGAGCCGCCGGCAGGGCGCGCCAGGACGCGCGCTTGCCGTCCAGATCGGCGAGCACCAGACGGCCCGGCTCGGCCAGTTGGACGGAACGGATCAGGCCCCACACCGCGGCGACCTGCGGGTCCGGCGCCCGGGTGCCGTCGCCCGCGAGCGAGCCACGGGTCAGCACGACGAGCCGTGTATCGGCGAGGCGGTCGTCGGAGAGCCACTCCCCCGCCTGCGCGGCCATCTGCCGCACCGCGGCGGCGCCGGTGGTGTCCCCGGGTTCGGGCACACAGCCGACCAGGACCGCCTCGGGCACGGTGACCCCGGAGTCCAACGCCTCCGCGAGCGCGGCCAGGTCGTCGTACGCCTCGGTGTAGACACCCGTCTTCATCAGGGCCGCGCGGGCACCGAGCGGGTCAGGGCCGACGAGGGCCCAGCGGGGCTTGTCCGTGGGGGCCTCGCACGTGGTCTCGCGCCATTGGAGCCGGAACAGCGGACCGTGCTGTGCGGTGCGGGCCCCGGTGAGAAGTGCCGGGTCGGCGGCGCCGAGCCGTATACCGCCGATCGAGGCGACGGGCATCCCCGTTCCGTCGGTGGCCTCCACTGCGACGGTGTCGGTCCCGGTGCGCGTCAGCCGGACCCGCAACGACGAGGCGCCCACGGCGTACAGCGCCATCCGGTGCCAGGAGACGGGCAGGGCGGGCGCGTCGCCGCCGGTGGCCCCGGGGGTGCGGGCGAGGGCGCGCAGGGCGGTGTCCAGCAGCGCCGGGTGCAGGCAGTAGGAGGCGGCCCGCGGGTGCTGTTCGGCGGTGAGCACTACCTCGGCGTACAGGTCGTCGCCGTGCCGCCACAGGCCCCGCAGGCCTTCGGGGGCCGTCACGGGCAGGTCGGTGGGTTCGGCGTCGGCGGGCGGCCAGACTTCCAGGTCGAAGGAGGCCGGGCCGTCTCCGGGGCACAGTACGGCCCGGGCGTGACGGGTCCAGGGCGTGCCGGGCAGGGCGCCCGCCCGCCGGGAGTGGATCCGCACGGCGCGTTCCCCCGACGGATCCGCCTCGCCGACCGTGACGCGCAGCCGGACCTCGTCCCGCTCGGGCAGGATCAGCGGGGCCTCTGCGATCAGCTCGGCGACGCGGTCGCAGCCGACCCGTTCGCCGGCCTGGACGGCGAGTTCGAGGAGCACCGAGCCGGGCTCTGCCACGGTGCCCGCGACGGCGTCCGGGACCGGCCACCCCCGGCTGGGGCAGGACAGCGTTCCGCTCAGCACCAGCCCGCCCGCGTCGGGCAGTTCGACGACGGAGTCCAGCAGCGGGTGCCCGTCCCCCGGGTTCGCCGTGGGCGCGCCGGACCCGGGGCGCGGGGTGGGGGCCATCCAGTAGTGGCGGCGGTGGAAGGCGTAGGTGGGCAGCGGGATCCGGCGTGCGCCGGTGGGCGCCAGCAGGGCGTCCCAGTGCACCTCGACGCCCCGGACGTGCAGCTGCGCGAGGAGGGTCACGAGGTCAGGTCCGTCCGGGCCGGTGAGCGGCAGCAGGTCCACGCGCGCGTCGGGCTCGGTGCCCCCGTAGGGCGCGGCTCCGCCCCGGTCCGGCCCGCCGAGGACGACCAGCGTGTGGTGTCCGCTGTCCAGCAGCGCCCGCAGGGCCTGCTCGGGTCGGCCGGGATCGCCCGCCAGGCTAGCGGCCCACTCCGCGGCGCCGCTCCCCTCCGAGTCCAGCCAGCCGCCGGTCGCGGCCGAGCAGAACGGTGTGCCGACGGGTCCGAAGCCGACCCGCGGCACGCTCTCGTCCGTCGTCCGGCTGTGGTGCACGGCGAGCCGGGCGCCGGCCTCCGTCGTGAGCAGCCCGGCGGCACAGGCCGCGGCGATCTCGCCGGTGCCCTGGCCGGTCACCGCCGCCGGTTCGACGCCGTACGAGCGCAGCAGCGCGGTGAGCGCGACGGCCACCGCCCAGCCGAGCGGTCCGGCGATCTCCGGCCGTCGCCGCCAGTCGGGGGCGGTGCGTCCGGCCAGGACGTCCGCGGGGGTCCAGTCGACCAGCCCGGCCAGGGCCCGTCCGCAGACCTCGAGGGTCTCGGCGAACACGGGAGCGGAGGCGGCCAGTGGTGCGACGCTCTCGGTCCAGTGGGCGTCGGCGGCGGGGAAGACGAGGACCAGTGCGGGCTGTGCCGAGCCGGTCGGGGCGGTGCCTCGGATGACGGGGGTGTCGGGCTCCGTCCCGTCCGCCAGTGCCTTCAGGGTGCGCAGGGCCGTGTCGCGGTCGGGGACGGTGAGCACCGCGCGGTGTTCCAGGGCGGACCGGGTGGTCGCGAGCGACAGGGCCACGTCCCGCAGGTCCGGCGCCGGCTCGTCCGTCAGGAGAGCGTGCAGACGCACCGCCTGGCCGCGCAGCGCCTCGGCGCCGCGCGCGGACAGCGGCAGCGGGACGCGGGCGGGCGAGGCAGGGGCCCCGGTCCGGGGGTCGTCGGCGGTCTGGGCATCGACAGGGGTGTCGGTACCGCCGATGACGTCTTCCCGGAACCGGGGCGGCTCTTCGATGATCACATGGGCGTTGGTGCCGCTGATGCCGAAGGAGGACACACCTGCCCGGCGCGGGCGGTCACCGGGCGGCCAGGCCACGTCCTCGCGCAGCAGCTCGACCGCGCCCTCGGACCAGTCGACGTGCGGGGAGGGCAGGCCGGTGTGCGGTGTGCGGGGCAGGACGCCGTACCGCATCGCCATGATCATTTTGATGACACCGCCGGCGCCGGACGCCGCCTGGGTGTGACCGACGTTGGCCTTCATCGAGCCCAGCCACAGGGGCCGCTCACGGTTCTGCCCGTATGTGGCGAGGACCGCCTGGGCCTCGATCGGGTCGCCGAGGGGGGTGCCCGTGCCGTGGGCCTCGACGGCGTCCACGTCGGCGGCGGTGAGTCCGGCGGAGCGCAGTACCTGGCGGATCAGCCGCTGCTGGGCGGGTCCGCTCGGGGCGGTCAGCCCGTTGGAGGCACCGTCCTGGTTGACGCCGCTGCCGGCGATCCGTGCGAGGACGGTGTGCCCGCGCCGCCGGGCGTCGGAGAGCCGCTCCAGGAGGAGGAGGCCCACGCCCTCGGCCCAGTTGGTGCCGTCGGCGTCGGCCGAGAACGGCTTGCACCGGCCGTCGGCGGCCAAGGTCCGCTCCCGGCTGAAGGCCACGTACGGATCCGGTTGCGACATGACCGCCACTCCCCCGGCCAGCGCCAGGTCGCACTCCCCGGCACGCAGGGCCTGCGCCGCGAGGTGCAGGGCGACCAGGGAGGACGAGCAGGCGGTGTCCACGGCCACCGAGGGGCCCTCGAGACCGAAGGCGTACGACACCCGGCCCGCGGCCACGTTGCCGGCCGTGCCCATCTGCATGCCGGAGGCGTAGTCGTGGTAGGTCACGCCCGCGAACACTCCGGTGCGGCTGCCCTTGAGGGAGGTGGGGGCGATCCCGGCCCGTTCGAACACCTCCCAGGACGTCTCCAGGAGCAGCCTCTGCTGCGGGTCCATGGTGAGCGCCTCGCGGGGCGAGATGCCGAAGAGCTCGGCGTCGAACTCGCCGGAGTCGTAGAGGAATCCGGCTTCTCGGACGTAGGTGGTGCCGGGACGGTCGGAGTCCGGGTCGTACAGGCCGTCGAGGTCCCAGCCGCGGTCGGCGGGAAACGGGCCCAGTCCCTCGGCTCCGGCGGCCACCAGGTGCCACAGCGCTTCGGGTGAGTCGGCCCCGCCGGGATAGCGGCAGCCCATCCCGACGATCACCACGGGGTCGTCGTCGGGCACGGCGGCGTCGGGGCCGCCGGCCGTGTCCTCGGTCTCCGCCCGTTCTCCGTCCAGGCCCAGTTCCGCGGCCAGGTGCCGGATCAGGGCGCCGGTGGTGGGGTGGTCGTAGACGAGGGTGGCCGGCAGGCGCAGCCCGGTCTCCTGGCCGAGACTGTTGCGCAGGTTCACGGCCGCGAGGGAGTCGAACCCCAGCTCCTTGAACGGTTTGTCGGAGCCGACCAGGTCGGCGCTGTCGTAGCCGAGGATCGCGGCAACCCGGCCGGTGACGAGTTCGGCGACCGCGCGGTGCCGGCGGGCCCGGGGCAGCGAGGCGAGCCGCCGGGCGAATCCGCCGCCCCCGCCCCCCGCTCCGGCCGCGCCGCGCCGGACGGTGACCCGCAGCAGTCCGCGGAGCAGCGGAGGGAGTTCACCGGTTTCGGCGCGGGACCGCAGGGCGCGCGCGTCGAGACGCATCGCCAGCAGCAGCGCCCGGTCGGCGGCGCTGCCGGCGTCGAACAGGGACAGTCCCCGCTCGGCGGAGAGGGGTATGACGCCCTGGGCGGCCGTTCTGGCCGTATGGGTGCGGTCCAGGGTCGCCGTCATACCGCCGAAGCGCTCCCAGGGCCCCCAGGCCAGTGAGGTGGCCGGCAGTCCGGCCGCGCGGCGGTGCTGGGCGAGGGCGTCGAGGTAGGTGTTGGCGGCCGCGTAGGTCGCCTGGCCCGGATTGCCGAGCAGGCCCGCCGCCGAGGAGAACATGACGAAGGCGGACAGATTCTGACCCGCCGTCAGCTCGTGCAGATGCGCGGCGGCGGTGGCTTTGGCATGGAAGACGGTCGCCAGGCGCTGCGGGGTGAGCGAGGTGAGCAGGCCGTCGTCGAGGACACCGGCGGTGTGCACCACGGCGGTCAGCGGGTGCTCGTCCGGCACCGACGCCAGGAGCTCGGCCAGCGCTGCACGGTCGGAGACGTCGCAGGCCACGACCGTCACCTCCGCGCCGAGCGCGGTCAGTCCGTCGCGCAGCCCGGCAGCGCCCGGTGCTTCCGGCCCGGACCGGCTGACCAGCAGCAACCGCCGTACGCCGTGCTCGGCCACCAGATGCCGGGCGGTCAGGGCACCCAGGCCGCCGGTGCCGCCGGTGATCAGCACCGTGCCCTCGGGTCCGAAGCCGGGCCGCGTCCCTTCGGTGGGGCGCTGCGCGCGCACGACACGCGGAGCCAGAAGGGCTTCCCCCCGGACTGCGAGTTGGGGCTCCTCACCGCGCAGGGCGGACAGGGGCAGGCGGGCGGGCGTGTCACGGTCGACGAGCAGGAAGCGGCCAGGGTGCTCCGACTGGGCCGTGCGCACCAGCCCCCAGACGGGGGCGTGGGCCAGGTCGGACACACGGTCGTCGGGTGCGGCCGCCACGGCGTGGCGGGTGAGCACGGCCAGCCGGGATCCGTCGAGACGCTCGTCGGCCAGCCATTCCTGGAGCGTGGCCAGGACGTCCGCGGTGGCGTCCTCGGCCGCGGCGGCGAGGTCCACGCCGTCGTCGGGGTGTTCGGCGGAGGCGATCGGCAGGAGCACGGTCGTGGGCGCCGTGCCGCCCTCGTCCAGGGTGGCGCGCAGTGCGGCCAGGTCGTGGTGGACACGGACGGTGACACCTCGCTCGGCAAGGTGGGCGGCTAGGGCCGCGCCCTTCGGGGCGAGCACCGCCCAGTCGCCGCCCGCGCCCACGGCGGGTCCCGGATCGGCGGCAGCCTGGCCCACGACAGGCGCCCACTCCAGGGCGTGAAGTCCGTCGACCGGAGGATCGGCGACGAGTTCGGAGACGGCCGGGAAGGCCAGGGAGAGGGAGTCGACGGTGGCCAGCGGCCGTCCGTGGGTGTCCGTCAGGGTCAGTGAGACGCGGTCGGTGCCCGCGCCCGTGACCCGCAGCCGGGCGGCGCCCGCCCCGGTGGCGTGCACGGTCACGCCGTGCCAGCCCAGCGGCAGCGCGACACGGCCCTCCTCCGCCTCGGGCGCGGCCCACAGGGCGGTCTGGACCGCGGCGTCGAGCAGCACGGGATGGACGCCGAAGGCGGCTGCGTCTCCCGCGCGTTGCTCGTCCGGGACGGCGAGTTCGGCGAAGAGCTCGCCGCCGCGGCGCCACAGGGCGCGCACGGCACGGAAGGCGGGGCCGCAGGCGTGGCCGCGCAGCGGCAGCACGTCGTAAAGGTCGTCCACGTCGACGGGTTCGGCCCGCTCGGGCGGCCAGACGTCGGTCGCCGACGCCTGCTCGGCGGGCTGGGTGGCGTTGCTGCTCAGGATGCCCTCGGCGTGGCAGCGCCAGGGCTGGTCGCCCTCGTCGTCGTCCGGTCGGGAGTGGACCGTCACCGCGCGGCGACCCGTGTCGTCGGCCGCTGCGACCAGGATCTGCATCCGCACGCCGCCCTGGGCGGGCAGCGGCAGCGGCTCCCGGAGGGTCAGTGTCTCCAGAGTGGTGCAGCCGGCCTCGTCGCCCGCCCGGACGGCCAGTTCGACGAGGACCGACTCGGGCAGCAGCGTGCTGCCCGCCGCCTCTCGGTCGGCGAGCCAGGCGTGGGAGCGCACAGAGAGCCGGCCGGTGAGGAGGACGCCACCGGCGTCGGCGAGTTCGACGGTGGCGCCGAGCAGGGGGTGGCGCGCGGCACCGAGACCCGCCGCCCGGATCCCGGCGGCGCCCAAGGGTGCGGCGGGCAGCCAGGCGCGGCGCCGCTGGAAGGCGTACGTGGGCAGCGGTTCCGCGGGTGGGACGGTGGCCTCCGTGCCCGTGCCCGTGCCCGTGCCTGTGCCCGTGGCCGTGCCCGTGAGGAGGCTGGTCCAGTCGACGGCGGCGCCACGGCTGTACAGGGTGGCGAGGGCGGTCTCGAAGGAGCGGGGTCCCGGCTGGTCCTTGTGCAGCGCCGGAACGGCGACCGTCTCGTCCTGGTCCGGCCGGCTCTGCGCCGCCAGGGCGGACAGGGTGCCGTCGGGGCCGAGTTCCAGGCAGCGGGTGACGCCGAGGCCGGCCAGGGCGCGGACGCCGTCGGCGAAGCGGACCGCGTGCCGGACGTGCCGTACCCAGTAGTCGGGCGAGGTCAGGTCGTCGGGGTCCGCCACACGGCCGGTGAGGTCGGAGACGACGGTCAGGCGCGGCGGGTGGTAGTCCAACGACTCGGCGACCCGCCGGAAGTCCCGCAGCATCGGGTCCATCAGGGGCGAGTGGAAGGCGTGGCTCACGCGCAGCGCGGTGGCGCGGTGGCCGTTCGCCCTGGCCTGCTCCGCGATCTCCGCCACGTCCGCGGCGACGCCGGCGATCACGGTGGCGCGGGGTGCGTTGACGGCGGCGATGCCCACCCGCTCGGTGCGTCCCTCCAGCAGGGGCAGCACCTCGTCCTCGGAGAGTGGGAGGGAGAGCATCGCGCCGCCAGTTGGCAGCGCCTGCATCAGCCGGCCGCGGGCCACCACGAGACGGCAGGCGTCGGCGAGGGACCACACCCCGGCCACGTGCGCGGCCGCCAGTTCACCGATGGAGTGGCCGAGGAGTACGTCGGGGCGCACACCGAAGGACTCGGCGAGCCGGAACAGGGCGACTTCCAGGGCGAACAGGGCAGGCTGCGCGTACTCGGTACGGTTCAGGACGTCGGCGTCCGTGCCGAACACGACGTCCTGGAGGGGGCGTTCGAGGGTGGTGTCGACGTGCGCGCACACCTCGTCGAAGGCGTCCGCGAACGCCTCGTACGTCTCGTACAGTTCCCGTCCCATGCCGAGCCGCTGGGAGCCCTGCCCGGCGAAGAGGAAGGCGGTCCGGCCGCTTGCCGCGGCGGAGCCGGTGACGAGGCCGGGCCGGGCATGGCCGACGGCCAGGGCGTCCAGGCCGCGCAGCAGTTCGTCGCGGTCGGTGCCGAGCACGACGGCTCGTTCCTCGAACACGGACCGGGTGGTCAGCAGTGCGGCGGCGGTGTGGGCCGGGTCGGCCGCCGGACGGGACCGCACGAAGTCGGCGAGCCGGCGGGCCTGGTCACGCAGAGCGGCGGGCGTACGGCCGGTGACCACCCAGGGCACCGCCGAGGAAGGCAGGCGCAGGGCGGTCGGCGCGGGAACGGAGGTGTCCGGGTCCGCTGCGGACTCGTCAGTGGCCTCCTCCAGGACGACGTGGGCATTGGTGCCGGACACACCGAAGGCGGACACTCCCGCCCGGCGCGGACGGTCGGCGGCCCGCGGCCAGTCGGTGTTCTCCTGCAGCAGTCCGACGGCACCGGCCGTCCAGTCCACACGTGAGGTGGGCTCGTCGGCGTGCAGGGTGCGCGGCAGCAGCCCGTGCCGCAGGGCGAGCACCATCTTGATCACACCAGCCACACCCGCCGCGGCCTGCGTATGCCCGATGTTCGACTTCACCGACCCCAGCCACAACGGCCGCACACGATC
>NZ_JBVIDX010000013.1:206266-209195 GCF_055572155.1 Streptomyces sp. NPDC030814 | reverse complement strand
CATGAGACCGCCCCCACACGATCGAAGTCCCGCTACACTCCCGCCGCCCGGCGAAAAGACCAGGTCAGACAGCGAAATCCTGCTGGAGTACTAGGGGGCGACATTCCGACGGCTTTACGGGGCGGCGTGGGGGTGTGCGCCGGTGGTGCGCCACCTGTTGAGGTGTTTCATGATGCGGGCTCGCGCTTCCCACGGGGCGGACGACGTGGTTTTGTCCTGAGACACCCCGTTCCGCCCCCGGGTTCGCAACCTGCCCCCGGTACAGGAAGAATCGGGGTGCGTGCCGCCATGGCGGTGCGGTGGTGAGACGCTGCACGGGGTCGCGCACACAACGTGGGTGACGCGGGCCGTACGGGGAGGTGGCAGGGCAAAGTGGATCAGCTGACGCAGCACGATCCGCGGCGGATCGGGCCGTTCGAGGTGCTGGGACGGCTGGGTGCCGGCGGCATGGGGCTGGTCTATCTGGCGCGCTCGGCGTCGGGTCGGCGCGTGGCGATCAAGACCGTGCGGACGGAACTCGCGGAGGACCAGCTCTTCCGGGTGCGGTTCACGCGTGAGGTCGAGGCGGCCCGCGCGGTGTCCGGCTTCTACACGGCGGCCGTGGTCGACGCCGACCCGCGGGCCGCCGTGCCGTGGCTGGCGACCGCGTACGTCCCCGCGCCCTCGCTGGAAGAGATAGTGAACGACTGCGGACCGCTGCCGGTCCAGGCCGTCCGCTGGCTCGCCGCGGGAGTGGCCGAGGCCCTCCAGTCGATCCACGGCGCCGGTCTCGTCCACCGCGACCTCAAGCCCTCGAACGTCCTCGTCGTCGAGGACGGGCCCCGCGTGATCGACTTCGGTATCGCCTCCGGTGTCTCGAACACCCGTTTGACGATGACGAACGTCGCGGTCGGTACGCCCGCCTACATGTCCCCCGAGCAGGCGAAGGACTCGCGCAGCGTCACCGGCGCCAGCGACGTCTTCTCGCTCGGGTCGATGCTCGTCTTCGCGGCCACCGGACACGCGCCCTTCCACGGCGCCAACCCCGTCGAGACCGTCTTCATGCTGCTGCGCGAGGGCCCCGACCTGTCCGGGCTCCCGGACGACCTGCGGCCCCTGATCGAGTCCTGTATGCAGATGGACCCGACCGCCCGGCCGGGCCCGGCCGACCTCCAGGCGCAGCTCGCCCCCCATCTCTTCGGCTCCGGGTCCGACGACAGCGGTACGGCGTCGGCGTGGCTGCCCGAGAAGGCCGTCGGCCTCATCGAGTCCCGCCGCGGCGGGCGCCCGTCCCCCAAGCAGGGCCAGACGTCCGGCGGTCGCAGCGGCGGGGGCCGGCCCACCGCCCCGGCACCCGTGCCGCCCCCGCCCTCGTACGACCCGGCGCCCGTCTCCGTCGGCGCCCCCGACACCGGGCCGGTACGGCTCGCCGGCGCGCAGGTGCCCATCGGGCCCGGTCCGCGGGTCGCCGACGCCCGCGCGGCCGCCGTGAAGGCGCCCCCGCCCGAGGCGGGCCTCGCCGCGTCCTGGTCGCGCCCCCGCGCAGGGGTGAACGGCGCCGACCCGTCGCCGGCCGTGACCGCCCACCCCGCGCCCGAACCGGCCGCCTCCGGCTGGCGCCCCTGGCGTTTCCGCATGTCGAACGACGTATGGGGCACCCCGTCGGTCGCCGACGACCTCGTCTACGTCACCTCCTTCGAGGTGCACGCCCTGGACGTGGCCACGGGACGGCGCCGCTTCAAGACCCGCGACGTCGCCTGGTCGATGGCGGTCGCGGACGGCCGTATCCACGCCTCCGACGGCCCCACGCTCTTCGCGCTCGACGCGCGGGAGGGCGCCGACCTCTGGCGGCTGTCCACCGACGCCTGGGTGTACTCGCTGAAGGCCGACCGAGGCACCGTCGTCACCGCCACCCGGGGCGGCGGCGTACAGGGCTGGGAGGCCTCGAACGGGCACAAGCTCTGGGAGATCACCGGCACCCAGACCGACTTCGAGTCCCCCGAGGCCGGGCCCCTCGTGCACGACGGCACGGTGTACGTCTGGAAGGACGCCCGGCTGCGCGCCCTGGAGGCCCGTACGGGTGAGGAGCGCTGGTCGTACCCCATCGGCGACGCGGCGTCCTGCGGCGGCGTTCCCGTCCGGCTGACCCCGGCGGCGGACGGCTATGTGTACGTCTCCGCCGGCAGCCGGGTCCTCGCCATCGACGTGGCGAGCGGCCATGTCCGCTGGCACTTCGAGGCGCCGGCGGTGTTCCTGTCCGCGCCGACGTTCGCGCCGGGCCCGGCGGTGACGGGAGGCGGCGTCTACCTGGCCGACTACCTCGGCACGGTCTACGCCCTCGACGCCACCGACGGCCGCGACCGCTGGCGCATCGCGACGGAGTCCCGCTCCTCCCTGGAGCCGGTCCTCGTCGCCGCCGGGCACGTGCACGTCGGCAGCGGCAAGGGGCTCTACACCCTCGACGCGGTCACGGGCACCCCGAAGTGGCGCTTCCAGGCGGGTGGCGAGATCGTCGGCGCCCCGTCGGTGGCGGAGGGCCGCATCCATTTCGGCTCCACCGACCACCTCCTCTACACGCTGAAGGCGGACGACGGGCGCCTGCGGTGGAAGCTCGCGACGGGCGGGGAGATCACCGGGTCGCCCGTGGTCAAGGACGGCGTCGTGTACGCGTGCAGCAAGGACCGCTGTGTGTACGCGCTGGACGCGGAGAAGGGGACGGGGACGGCGCGCACGAACTGAGCGCCAGGTGCGTGGTACTCCGGCAGCACATCGAAGCGTGACCTGAGGAACGCCGAGGGGTGGGCGTGCAGCGGTCGGGATCGGTGGCGCGGGCGCTCCGCCCGCCCCTCGACGGCGTGCCCGGAGGGCGGTCGGGGGGGGGGGGGGGGGGGGGGGGGGAGGAGAGGAAGTGTACGAACCGACAGGTGGGGGGGGTGGGGGGAGACAAAGG
>NZ_JBVIDX010000013.1:141340-206256 GCF_055572155.1 Streptomyces sp. NPDC030814 | reverse complement strand
GGAGGGTGCTCACACCGTGCTCGGAATTCTTTACGCGCTCCCCCCCCCCCCCCCCTCACTGCCCACCCCGAGCTCGTCCCCCCCGTCCCCCACCACCCCCCCCCGACCAGTTCAGTGCGCGACCAGTTCAGTGGGGGTAGCCGCGGGCACCGGGGGGTCAGGACCGTGCGCTGCCGGAAGCCGCCGCCCCGGGGACCGCGAGTTGCTGCACATCGGCCCGCGCACGGGCCGCGCACGGACCGCTCGGTGAAATACGGGTGCTTTCCCTCAGTCAAGAAAGCGCTTTCGGCCGTTTCTCCAGATGATCTAGCGGTTCACTCGGGGCCTTTGGTTGAGTACTCCCAGTCATAACAACGCCACCAGACGTGGGGAGATGTCTCATGGGTACATCGCGCACCATGAAGGTCGTCACGGTCGTTGCGATCGGAGCGTTAATCGGGGTGGCCAGCCCGGCGCTCGCTTCGGCACAGACGCCGAGCGGTTCCTGGACCCCGAACCCACTGTCACTGTCGAAGCTCGAAGGACAGGCAGCAGCAGCCCCGATCGTCGGGCTCAGAAACGCGAAGTCCGGCAAGTTCCTGCAGCCCACGGGCAACAGCACGGCGAACGGCGCCAAAGTCGTCCAGCAGCCCGGAAATGATCAGAATTCCTCGCAATACTGGGACATGATTCAGGACGGCGACTACTTCAGCTTCGAGAACGGCCGCTCCGGCAGGAACCTGGGGATCGATGGCGCCAGCACGGCCAATGGTGCGGAGGCGATCATCGCGAACGGGTCCGGTGACACGAACCAGGACTGGGTGATCGTCCCGGTATCGGGCGGCCAGACGGACGACGCCAGGCTGCAGAACCGCAAGAGCGGCAAGTGCCTGGGTATTTCCGGCGCCAGCACCGCCAATGGTGCACAGGCTGCCCAGTTCACCTGTGACGGGTCGGAGAACCAGCGCTGGATTCTCGACTTGCTGTGATCTTGCGTTCTTCCCGTCTGCCCGGTCAGGAGCGATCCGCTCGTTCTCAGGAGCGCTGCTGGCCGGGTTCGTTGTCAGGGAGTGCTCTGGGGCGGTTGAGGCGATACGGGAGTGCCGACGGCGGCGCAACAGGGATCAGACCCTCGATCAGGTCCAGACGCGGTTCAGGGCGCGCCGGTGGCATGGCGGCTGAAGCGGTAGTCGACCATTTCCAGGGCACTTCGGACCGGCATCGGATGCCTCGGCCACGGCCCTCAACGACCGCAAGATCCTTGAAGGAGTGGAACTGAACACCCGAGATCGTCGGCACGTGAGTACGGGTATGAAGCCCTCGTTACCGGCGCCGCCCCGATCAACCCTGTCCGGTTCGTCGCGGCTCGGCTGGCTCGACGCGTTGCGCGGCATCGCGGCGCTGGTCGTGGTGTTCGACCACTCGTCGTATTCCTTCATGGCCGAGTTCCGACGGGAGTTGATGCCGGAGTTCAACACAAGCCGTTACGGCATCATGGTGTTCTTCCTGGTCAGCGGCTACATCATCCCTGCTTCGCTGGAACGGCGGGGCAGCGTGAGAATGTTCTGGGTCGGCCGTCTCTTCCGCATCTACCCTCTGTGGGCGGCCGTCGTGACGGGCATGATGGCAGCTGCGGCGCTGGGCGTGGCAGAGGTCCGCGACTTCGACGGACAGAACGTCGCCTCGGTGGCCGCAGCTCATCTCATGCTGTTCCAAGAGCTGTTGGGAACGCCCAATCTTCTGCTCGTTCTCTGGACACTCTCGTACGAGATGGCCTTCTACCTGCTGGTCGTTGCCCTCTTCACCGTCCGCTCGCACCAGCGGTCCGTCGCGGTCGCGGTCACCTTGGCGGCGCTCGCCGCGCTGAGCGTGGCAGCGGGGTTCGTGCTGCCGGTCTCAGCCCTCTCGGATGCCCTGGGCACAGGCCGACTCATCGCACTCACGTCGGTCGTCATGGTGGCAGCCATCTGCTGCGCGAGCTTCGGGTCGGCCGCGCTGCGAGTGTTCGGGGGGGTGCTGGGCGGGGCCCTCGCCCTGATCCTGGTCGCCTTCAACGGCACGGTCCCGGTGTGGGAGGGCCTGGTGATCCTCGCCGTGATGTTCCTCGGTACGGCGGTTTATCGGGCGGATACCGGTCAGAGCAGGTGGGCGTACGCGGGGTGCGCAGCCGCTGTGGTGGTCGCCTGCGCGATCGGGAGCGCATACGTCGACGGCGACGGGGGTCACTTCACGCGACGCGCGTGGATCATGTCCTTTCTGCTGGCCGTGGTCACCTTCGGCGTCGGCCTGTCGCTGCGCCGTCGGCGGATCCCGCGTCTGCTGGCGGGACTGGGCACGATCAGCTACTCGGTGTACCTCGTGCACCCGTTGCTGCTGGCGGTGAGCGACAGCACGATCGGCCGTCGGCGGCACGACGACCTTGTGCTCGAAGTCGCCTTCTACGTCGTGCTGTTGCCCCTCTGTGTGCTGACCTATCGCTACGTCGAGGCACCGGCCCAGAGATGGGGACGGAATCTGGCGCGCCGTGACGCCCCGGACCGGCCGGTGTCCGGGGCGTCGTCAAAGGCAGAGCGAGCAGGCCGAGTGGCTAGCGGGTGATCAAGGACCAGCCCTGATTGGTCGAGCCGTCGCAGCCGAACTGGGCGGCTACGGCGCCGTTGGCGGTGCTCGCGCCCGAGATGCCGAGGCACAGTCCGCTCTTACGGTTCTTCAGCTCGAAGACGGTGTCGTTGCGCCAGTTGAGGGTCCAGTCCTGGTTGAGGTCGCCGGACGGGGTCGCCTGGATGGCCACCGCGCCGGGCGAGGTGCTGGCGCCGTTGATTCCGGCGTTCAGACCGGAGTTGTCGTTCCAGAAGGTGGTGAAGGAGCCGTCGGCGACGAGCCACCACGACTGCCAGGCGCCCGAGGAGAGGGGCTGCTGAACGAGATTGGCGCCCACGGAGGTGCTGCCGCCTGAGGGCTGAAGGTACTTCTGGGACTTCAGGTTGCGCAGGCCCAAGGGCTCGGCGGCAGCCTTGGCCTTGATGCTGGAGGATGTCAGGGGCGCCGGCTCGCTGCTCTTGGGCGACTGGGTGTCGGCGAGCGCGGGACTGGCCACAGCCAGCAGGCCGCCGACCATGACCGCGGTGATGACGTTCCTGCTTCGTCTGGTGCGCATGCAGCATCTCCTTACCAGTGGTGCTCCTGGGGTGACCATGAGTACTCAATCAGGCCGCCGGAAGGATTCGCTAGAGCGTTCGAGAAGATCGACTGAGAGCGCTTTCTTGACGGATGCATGGCGCGTGTGCGGGCCGGATTCGGCGGTGGTGGGGTACACCCGATACGAGCGGGTCGAAGTAGCTCTCCAGATGAACGCCAACCAGCGCCAAGACCCGCGGTCTCAGGAGGGCTGAGCCGCAACGCCGCACGAGTTCGGCTTACTGGAGAACGTCCCTCCGGTTCACGGCGAGGCTGAAAACGGCTGCTCCCGTAGGCCCTTGGTGCCTGCCCGGGCCGCGTCGACCGCCCTGTACGGCTCCCGTACCGGTGACGGCGGCGTGCAACGAACCACTCTCGCGCCGGGCCTTGACGCCGAGATGGACCAAGTAAGCGGCGCCCGCCAGCTTGAGCACCGTGAAGACAAAGCCGAGCGTTCCACCAGCGACCCGGCCCCGAACGCCATGGCCACGAAGCACATAGGCGCCGATCGTGTTCCCCGCGACCGTGGTCGTGCGGCACGGCGTCCCTGCGCCGGCGCCCGCCCGATCACGAACAGCACGCTGGGGCCGGGAATCACGATCAGCAGGAACGGCATGGCGGCGAAGGCGATAAGACGGTCGGCAGACACCGTGAAGCCCGTGCAAGCACGGGGGATTCGTCCTTCCAGCCGATCCCTCATCCCCGTCCGACCGCCTGGGTGGGGCCGCTTCACGTTCCTGCGGCCCCGCGCCGATCTCGTCGCGCGTCGGTTCGTCGGCCCCTTCGCTGCGCCGTGCCGGGAGTCCTGAACCGATACCGGGAATCAGGCGGCGATGAGCTCCTTCTCGTGGTCCGGCGTTGTGACCTTGGGCCTCTTGTTCGGTAGCGAGAGCCGGAAGACCTTGCGCCAGGCGGAGAACACCTGCTTGGGCAGCGGCCCGGTGACGTACTCCAGCTCATACTTTTCGAACAGCGCGCGTACCTTCACCGCGACCTCGGCGTACCGGTTGCTCGGCAGGTCCGGGAACAGGTGATGCTCGATCTGGTGCGACAGGTTGCCGGTCATGAAGTGCATGGCCCTGCTGCCGCTGATGTTCGCCGAGCCCATCATCTGGCGCAGGTACCACTGGCCGCGCGTCTCGCCCTTGATCGACCGGCGCTCGAAGACCTGCACGCCCTCGGGGAAGTGCCCGCACATGATCACCGAGTGGGACCAGACGTTGCGGACCAGGTTCGCGGTGAACGTGGCGGCGAGCGTGGTGAGGAAGGACGGGCCCGACAGCAGCGGGTGGATCACGTAGTCCTTGAGCACCTGCTTGCGGATCTTGCGGCCCACGGCCTTGGCCCGCGCGCGGAACTCCGGGTTGTTGCGGCGGCGCTTGCGCAGGTTCTTGCCGAGTTCCAGGTCGTACGCGGCGATGCCGTACTCGAAGAAGCAGGCGTTGATGAAGTTCCACAGCGGCTGGCCGAGGTGGAACGGGCGCCACTTCTGGTCCTCGTCGACGCGCATGATGCCGTAGCCGAGGTCGTTGTCCTTGCCGATCACGTTGGTGTACGTGTGGTGCAGCTCGTTGTGCGAGTGCTTCCACTGGTCGGCCGGTGAGACGTGATCCCATTCCCAGGTGGTGGAGTGGATCTTCGGATCCCGCATCCAGTCCCACTGGCCGTGCAGGATGTTGTGGCCGATCTCCATGTTGTCCATGATCTTCGCCACGGACAGACCGGCGGTGCCGATGAGCCACGCGGGCGGGAAGAACGAGAACAGCAGCACGCCCCGGCTGACCAGCTCCAGCTTGCGCTGCGCCGAGATGACCTTGCGGATGTAGGCGGCGTCCTTCTCGCCGCGGCTCGCGATCACCTCGTCGCGGATCGCGTCCAGCTCGCGGCCGAGCTCCTCGATCTGCTCCGCGGTCAGGTGGGCGGTGGGGTCGATGGCGGTCAAGGTGCTCCTACCGTTCGATGTCACAGGGGCCCGCCGCGGCGGACACGCAGGTCTGGATGAGGACGCCCGGCTCGGCCTCGGTGATCTCGCCGGTGCGCAGGTCGCGGACGGCGCCCGCCTTGAGCGGCGTGACGCAGCCGAAGCAGATGCCCATGCGGCACCCGGAGGGCATGAGCACGCCGGCCTCCTCGCCGATGTCCAGCAACGGTGTGGCGCCGTCCGCGTCGACGGTCCTGCCGGTGGCGCTGAACGTCACCTCGCCGCCTTCGCCGGCGACGACGATGCCGGGGCGGAAGCGTTCGGTGTGCAGGCGTTCTCGCACGCCGTGCTCGGCCCAGTGCTCTTCGGCGGCGTCGAGCAGGCCCGCGGGCCCGCAGGCCCAGGTCTCGCGCTCGGCCCAGTCGGGCACGAGTTCGCCGAGACGGGCGATGTCGAGCATGCCGTCGGTGTCGGTGTGCAGCTCGATGAGACGCAGCTTGTCGTCCGCGACGAGGTCGTGCAGTTCGTTGCGGAAGATCACGTCGTGGGGCTGTGGCGCGGAGTGGACCATGACGACGTCGTCGAACTCGGTGTCGCGCAGCATGCCCATCACGGGCGTGATGCCGCTGCCGGCCGTCAGGTAGAGCACCTTGGCGGGCTTGGCCTCGGGCAGCACGAAGTCACCGGTCGCCTGGTCGAGCTGGATCAGCGTGCCCGGTTTCGCCCTGCGGACCAGGTGGTTGCTGACCTTGCCGTCCGGGATCGCCTTCACGGTGATCGTGACGCGGCCGTCCTGGCGGTTTGTCGGCGAGGTGATGGAGTAGGCACGCCACAGCCGCACCCCGTCGACGTCGACCCCGATCCGCACGTACTGACCGGCTGTGTGGCCGCGCCAGCCCCGTCCCGGTCTGATGACGACGGTCGCGGCGTCACCCGTCTCGGGGTGCACGGCCTCGATGCGCCCACGCAGGTCGGCGCCCGCACGCAGCGGGCTGACCAGGTCGAGGTAGTCCGACGGCAGCAGCGGCGTCGTGACCATCTCCAGCAGTTTCCACGCCCTGCTGCGGAGGGCTGTACTCGTCATGACTCCAGCTTGCTGCGCCACTGGGCGTAAAGTCCTGACCGCAGGATGTGAATCTGGTCGGCTGAATTGTTCGCAGGGAATAAGAGACGTGAGCCATGCCATGCGGAGGGTCAGCGAACTGGCCCTGGATGAGACGACGGTCACCGCGCTTCGGGCCGCGCTGAAGACCACCGCCGACGAGGTCGTCCAAGCGATCATCGACGAGGTCCCGCCCTACGCCAACGCCCTGTCGGGTCACATGGGCGCCACGATCCGGCGAGCCGTCCGCACCGCCCTGGGGCACTACCTGGACCTGGCGAGCGGGAAGGCCACGGGCGGCGACGCCGGTGACGCAGCCTACGAGCTGGGCCGCGGCGAGGTGCGCGACGGCCGTTCGATGGACGCTCTGCTCAGCGCCTACCGCGTCGGCGCCCGCGTGGCCTGGCGATGCCTGGCAGCGGGTGCCGTACCCGCAGGTCTGCCCGCCGCCGAGGTCGCCAAGTTCGCCGAGCTGACCTTCGCCTACATCGACGAGCTCTCCGCCGCGAGCGCCGCGGGCCATGCCGACGAACTGGCCGCCCGCGGCCGGGCCCACGAGCGCCACCTTGAACACCTGGCCCGCGACCTCCTCGCCGGCGCGAGCCCGGACGTGCTGCTGGCCTCGGCTCAACGGGCCGGGTGGCAGCCTCCGGTTTCCCTGACCGCGGTGTTGCTGCCCGCCGCCCAGGCACGGCCCGCCTACCGCGCGCTCGACCCGAGCACCCTCGTCCTCGACGACCTGCCGGACGCCACCGGTGTGCTGCTCGTTCCCGACGCCGACCGATCACACCTCCTGCGGCAGTTGACCGACCGCACCGTCGTGGTCGGCCCGGCCCGGCCCTGGACTCGTGCGTCCGCCTCGTACGCACGTGCCGTACGCGCGCGCACTCTCTCCTCTGACATTCGCGACACCGAGGACCACCTGCCCGAGCTGGTCCTGAGCGCCGACATGGACGCGCTCGCAGACCTGCGGGCCCGAGCCCTCGCACCGTTGCGGACCTTGCCTGTCGCGACCGCGCGGCGGCTGGAGGAGACGTTGCGGGCATGGCTGCTTCACCACGGCAGGCGCGACGAGGTGGCGGCGGCGCTGTTCGTCCATCCCCAGACCGTCCGGTACCGGATGTCGCAGCTGCGGGAGCTGTTCCCGGATCTCGCATCACCACACGGGGTCCTCGAACTGACGCTGGCGGTCGGTCTTCGGGGCAGTTGACGCGTACTTCGACCGCTCACGACCGCGTCCGCGAGCGGTCCGGGAACAGTGCCTCGCTCTCGGTGTCGTCGGCTGGTTCACAGGCCCGGGTGCCGTGGGCCTTGTCGGCTGCCAGGCTGTCCGGCTTGTTTCGCGGTCCGGCCCGACCGGGGGCGGCAGCGGCCGTCCGCACTCACATGGAGCTTGCCGGTCACATGATCGGCCGGATGCGTCCTCGTTCGGCGGGCGGGGTCGGTGGTGTTCATGCATGCGCTGGACGGGTGCAGGCGGCGATATGCTCGGCCGGCCACCGTGAGGTATGGGCTCGAAAGGACCGGCGGCCCCGAGTGGCCCGCGACCGCTTGCCCCCGGGCCTTGGCCGAATCGCTGCTATCGTGTCGTGCACCTGCCAGCAATGTGCTGGTGTTTCGCCATTTCGGCACCCATATCACAACGTTTCAACGGGGGTTGAACACGTGAAGTCCCGTCACATCCGTGCCGTCGCCGTCTTCGGTATCGCCGTCATCGCCCTCACCGGAGCCCGCGGCTCCCACGGGGCCGGCTGCTCGGGCGGCTCGTCCTCGTCCAGCTCGTCCAGCTCCAGCGGCGGCTCCAGCAGCTCCGGCGGCTCCGACAGCACCTCCTCCACCACCTCGGGCGGCAGCAGCACCGTGGGGACGGGCGGCTCGTCGAGCTCCAAGCGCGGCGCCGCGAGGGACCTGAAGATCGAGACCTGCACCTACGACAACGGCCTCGTCTCCCGCGTCCGCGCCACCAACAGCAGCTCCACCGCCACGTACTCCTACACGTTCGACCTGGAGTTCACGGACGCGAGCGGCTCCGTCCTGCACACCGCCGAGCACAACCTCATCCCCTCGGTGCCGCCGGGCGAGTCCGCCACCATCGACGTGAAGGCGCCCGCCGGCGCGGTCGAGGACGGCGGCGCGAGCGGTGGCAGCTGCAAGCTGACCGACCTGGAGCGCTCCTCCTTCTGAGCCCTGTGCCGGGCGGGCTCACCGCACCTGGAACCCGCCCGGCCGGCGCCCGGCGAACAGCTCCGACTGCCGGTCGGCCGGGAGGTTGCCCAGGGAGATCAGGTGCGGGGCGTACGCGAGAGCGTGCGCCCGCGCCGCCTCCCGGGCCGCCCAGCAGGCCCGTACCGTGCCCTGGACGGCCTCCGCCGGATACCCGGCGACGACCTCCGCGCACCGCACGGCCGCGGCCACCGCCCCTCCCGGTTCCGTCACCTCCGACACCAGCCCCACCTCGTACGCCCGGCGCGCCGACATCCGCTCGGCACTGCCCATCAGCGCCATGCGGGTCGCCTCCCCGACGGGCATCCGCTGGGCCATGAGGATCGACTCGAAGGCGCTGACCATGCCGTACGTGGTGTGGGGGTCGAAGAAGGTGGCCGTGGAGTCCGCGATCACGAACTCCGCCTCGCCCAGCAGATAGAAGGCGCCCCCGCAGGCCATGCCGCCCACGGCCGCGATCACCGGTTTCCAGAGGTCGTTCGTCTTCGGGCCGATCGCGATCAGCGGATCGTCGATCGAATAGGGGGAGTTCGGCTGGGGCACGCCGGCCGCCGTGTCGCGGTCGAGGCCCGTGCAGAACGCCCGCCCGCCCGCGCCGGTGACGACGACGGCCCGCACCGTGTCGTCGAACCGCAACTCCCGCCAGGCGCGGCCCAGTCGCCCAGCCATGTCCGCGTCGATCGCGTTGAGCTTCTCCGGGCGGTCCAGGGTGAGCAGTGCGACGCCCGTGTCCTTGTCGGTGGTCAGGCGCACGGTCATGGCCGCTCCAGTACCCACTGGGGCAGGCCCGTCGGGGTGAACACGGCCTGGACACGCGCCCCGATCCGGATGCGGTCGGCGGGCACGGAGTCGAGGCGGGCCCCCGCCTCGCTCACCAGGTTGCCGACGAGCCGGATGCGCGGGGCGTCGGCCAGCTCGACGAGGATCACGTTGTACGGGGCCTGCTCGGCGTAGTCCGGGAGCAGGGGCGGGTGCGGCAGCACGTACGACCAGATGCGGCCACGGCCGCTCAGTGGCCGCCACTCGACGGCGAAGGACCGGCAGTGCGGGCAGCAGGGCCGGGGCGGGAAGCGCGGCTCGCCGCAGTCGGCGCAGGACTGCACCCGCAGTTCACCCCGGGCGGCGTACTCCCAGAAGGGCGCGCCGTCGACGTCCACGACCGGTGTCAGCATGCTTTCGGCTCCCTCGCTCGTCCTTCTCCGCGCGGCTCAGTTCCGCAGCAGCAGGGCCGAGGTCGGTACGCCCTCGCCCGCCGTCACCAGGCAGGTCGCGGCGCCGGGCACCTGGGCGGTGCTCGTGCCGCGCAACTGCCGTACGCCCTCGGTGATCAGGTTGAACCCGTGCACATACGCCTCGCTGAGGCCGCCCCCGGAGGTGTTGAGGGGGAGCCGGCCGCCGATCTCCAGGGCGCCGCCCTCCGTGAAGGCGCCGCCCTCGCCGCGGGCGCAGAAGCCGTAGCCCTCCAGGGAGAGCGGGATGAGGGCGGTGAAGGCGTCGTAGATCTGGGCGACGTCGATGTCGTCCGGGGTGAGGTCGGCGTGCTTCCACAGATGCCGGGCGGCGGTCCAGGCGGGGCCGGTCAGCGGGTCGTCGTTCCAGTAGTTGACCATGCCGTGGTGCTGGGCGGGCAGGCCCTGGGCGGCGGAGTGGACGTAGACGGGGGGCCGGCGGCAGTCCCGGGCGCGCTCGGCCGAGACGAGGACGCACGCCAGCGCGCCGTCCGTCTCCAGGCAGTTGTCGAAGAGGCACAGGGGTTCGCTGATCCACCGGGAGGTCATGTACATCTCGCGGGTGAGCGGACGGTCGTACATGATCGCGGCGGGGTTCTGGTTGGCCCGGTTCCGGCAGGCCAGAGCGACATTGAAGAGGTGGTCGCGGGTGGTGCCGTACTCGTGCATGTGGCGGCGGGCCAGCATGGCTATCTCGTCGGCGGGCCGCAGCAGCCCGAAGGGCCTCGTCCACTGGGCCGGGGTGGGCAGTTGCACCGTGGTGTTCTTCCACGGGCGGGGGCCCGAGCCGCGTTTGCGGGACCGCCAGGCGACGCCGACCGTGGCCTGTCCGGAGGCGATCGCGGCGGCCAGGTGCGCGACCGTGGCGCACGAACCGCCGCCGCCGTAGCCGACCTTGCTGAAGAAGGTGAGGTCCCCGAGGCCGAGGGCCTTGGCCACCTCCACCTCGTCCGTCTCCTCCATCGTGTAGGAGGCGAGCGCGTCGACCTCGTCCGGCGCGATGCCGGCGTCGTCGAGCGCCGCGAGGATCGCCCGGCACGCCAACGCCCGCTCCGTCTCCGGGAGGTGTTTGGCGAAGGGGGTCTGGCCGATGCCGACGATCGCTGTGGCGTCCTTGAGCACGGCCATGGGAGCCATGGGGCACACCTCCGCACCGGGGCGTCGCTGGCTGCTGACAGTCCGTCAGCGTACAGCTAATCTGACGGACAGTCAGCTAGTGGTGTTCGGGGACGGAGGCCGGCTGTGCGCGGTGACTCGGAACGACACGGTGACGCGGAGGTACGCGGTGACCTGGAGTGGGGGACCATCCCGGGGCTGGTCCGCGCCGCGGCCGAGCGGTACGGCGAGACCGAGGCGGTCGTCGAGGGACGTACACGCGTGTCGTACGCCGAACTGGGTGCACGCGTCGAACGGGCGGCGGCCGCGTGCGTCGCCGCCGGGGCACGGGCCGGCGACCGGGTCGCCATCTGGGCGCCCAACTCCCTCGACTGGATCACCGCCGCGCTCGGCGCCGTCTGCGCCGGGGCGGTGCTCGTCCCGCTCAACACGCGCTTCAAGGGTTCCGAGGCAGCGGACGTACTGGCCCGCAGCCGGGCGAAACTCCTCTTCGTCACCGGCACGTTCCTCGGCACGTCCTACGTGGCGTCGCTGCGGCGGGCGGCCGGGCAGGGGGTGTTGCGGCGGGCGGCGGGCCCGGCCGTGGTGGGCGGCGGGCCGCTGCCCGGACTCCCGCACCTGGAACAGGTCGTCGTCCTCGCCGACGACGCGCCCGCCGACTTCCGCACCTGGAAGGACTTCCTCGCGGGCGGCGACGGGGTCGCGGCCGCGACGGTACGGGCGCGGGCGGCGGCACTGGACGGCGACTCACCGTCCGACATCATCTTCACCTCCGGCACGACCGGCCGCCCCAAGGGCGCCGTCATCACCCACGCCCAGACCCTGCGCGCGTACGAGGTGTGGTGCCGGCTGGCCGGGCTCCGCCGGGGCGACCGCTACCTGATCGTCAACCCCTTCTTCCACACCTTCGGCTACAAGGCCGGGGTGATCGCCTGCCTCATGCGGGGCGCGACGATGATCCCGCAGCCCGTGTTCAACGTGAAGACGGCCATGGCCAACGTGGCGGCCGAGCGCGTCTCGGTCCTGCCCGGCCCGCCCACCCTCCACCAGTCGCTCCTGGACCACCCCGACCGCGACGACTACGACCTCTCCGCCCTGCGCCTGGTCGTCACCGGCGCGGCGGTGGTCCCCCTGCGCCTCGTGGAACGGCTGCGCACGGAGCTGCGCGTCGAGACCGTCCTCACCGCGTACGGGCTCTCCGAGGCCAGCGGCATCGTCACGATGTGCCGCCGCGGCGACGAGCCGTCGGTGATCGCGTCGACCTCCGGGCGGGCGGTCCCCGGCACCGAGGTACGGGTCGTGGACCCCTCGGGCGCCCCGCTGCCGCCCGGCTCCCCCGGAGAGGTCCTGGTCCGCGGCTTCAACGTCATGCGCGGCTACTTCGAGGACCCCGTCGAGACCGCCCGCGCCGTCACGGACGACGGCTGGCTGCGCACCGGTGACGTCGGCGTCCTCGACGACGCGGGCAACCTCCGCATCACCGACCGGATCAAGGACATGTTCATCGTGGGCGGCTTCAACGCCTACCCCGCCGAGATAGAGCAGCTCCTCGGCCTCCATCCGGACGTCGCCGACGTCGCCGTCATCGGCGTCCCGGACCCCCGGCTCGGCGAGGTCGGCAAGGCCTTCGTGGTCCGCCGCCCCGGCTCCCTCGTCACCGCCGACGACCTCATCGCCTGGGCCCGCCGCGAGATGGCCAACTACAAGGTCCCGAGAACGGTCGACTTCGTCGGCGAACTGCCGCGCAACGCCGGCGGCAAGGTGGTCAAGGGCGAACTGCGGGGGCGGGGCCGGGTGATGTGACTCCCGCCGCCGGGCGGGCAGAGGCCCCCGAGCCGCCGCACACCCCCGGATTTCCGCCCCGGCACACGACTCGGCCGCGGTGGCTCCCCCTCCGCGCCACCGCGGCCGATCCCCGTCGGGATGAAGGTCCTACTTGTCGCCGCCGAGGTTGAGCGCGGGCGGGGCCGGGGCGTGGTGGTCGAGCGTGGTGATGGTGTCGTCGGCGGGCGGGGCCGGGGCGTGGTGGTCGAGCGTGGTGATGGTGTCGTCGGCAGGCGGGGCCGGCGCGTGGTGGTCCAGGGCGACGGCGTTTTCCGGGTTCTTCTTCGTGTCGCTCATGGTGACGAACTCTCCCCTGGTTCGAGTGAAGCTGTACGGGACCCCTGTCCGGCGACTCCCCCGCGGGCTCGCCGGACAGAGGTCGAGTGGGCCCTCACCTTAGGACGTGAGAGCCGATGACCCGTCTGCCCCCCGACACGACGGATCAGTGCGCTGAGCATGTCAGCCGCGCATAAACAATCGATGAACGCCTCCGCGGGGGTCTCAGGCCGCGGACGCGGGCGAGAGCAGTGCCCGTACCTCGGCTGCCTCCGGGGCGCCGATCTGCTCGTACAGCGCCAGGGCCTCCCGCCAGCAGGCGCGTGCGCGGTCCGCCTGGCTGAGGGCGTCCAGCGACCGCCCCAGCGCGGTGAGGACGTTGGCCCGCATCCGGTCGCCGCCGATACAGCCGATCGCGAGGGCCTGTTCGGCGTGCTGCGCGGCCACGGCCGGGCGGCGGCCCGCGAAGTGCGCCTGGGCGATGCGGAAGTGCGTCGTACCCTCCCACAGACGCTGACGGTTGGTCCGGAACATCTGCAGGGCCGCGGCCAGTTCCTCCAGCGCCTCGGAGGTGCGCCCCGCCTCCGTGAGGGCGAGCCCGAGGGCGTAGCGCGCGTTGGCCAGCCGCAGGGTCAGTCCCAACCGGTCGTACAGATGGATGCCCTGCTGGGCGAGTGTGATCGCACGGCCGGTGCGGCCCATGGCCAGGTGGACCCGGGAGAGGTTGCACAGCGCGCTCGCCTCCAGCGGCTGGTTCCCCGCCGCCCGCGACCCCTCGATGGCCCGGAGGAGATTGTCCTCGGCATCGGCGTTGCGGCCCTGGATGAGGGCGATGATCCCCCGGTCGTTGCTCGCCCAGTAGAGGGCGGTGGGATCCCCGACCTGCTCGGCGAGGCGCACCGCCCGGCGTGCTTCCTCCTCGGCGTCGTCGTAGCGCCCCGCCACCAGATGCACGTTGATCAGCGTCGTCCGGGCCCGGCCCTCCGTACGGGGGTCGCCGGCCGCCTGCGAGGCGTCCCTGGCCGCCAGCGCGGCGGACTCGTACTGCTTCGAGTTGGCTCCTGACTCGCCCAGGTCCCCGGCGGCCCACAGCAGGTCCACGCCCCGGCGCAGCCGGTCGGTGGCGAAGGCCTGGCGCGCGCACGCGAGCAGGCAGTTGGCCTCCGAGTACAGCCAGTCGAGAGCCTCCTTCCGACCGCTGAAGCGCAGGCCCGGATACTCGGTCGGCTCCAGGTCGTCCGCCAGCCGGTCCCCGGGCCGCTCGAGCCGGTACACCTCCGCCGCCGTCGCCAGGTAGAAGTCCAGCAGGCGGGACATGGCGGCGTCCCGCTCACCGGGCGGCTGCTCGTCCCGTTCGGCACACGCACGCGCGTAGAGCCGGACCAGATCGTGGAAGCGGTAGCGGCCGGGAGCGGCGGATTCCAGGAGGGAGGTGTCGACGAGGATCTCCAGCAGGTCCTCGGTGTCCTCCGGGGAGAGGTCCAGGACGGCGGCCGCGGCGGCGAGCGAGATGTCCGGGCCGTCGGCCAGGCCCAGCAGGCGGAAGGCGCGGGCCTGGGCCGTCTCCAGCTGGCCGTAGCCCAGTTCGAAGGTGGCCTTCACGGCCAGGTCGCCGGCCTGGAGCTCGTCCAGCCGCCGGCGTTCGTCGGCGAGCTTGGCCGCGAGGACGGACACCGTCCAGGTTCTGCGCGCGGCGAGGCGGGACGCGGCGATCCGGATGGCCAGGGGCAGGAAACCGCAGGCGGCGACGACGTCGAGGGCGGCCTCCCGCTCGGCGGCGACCCGTTCCTCGCCGACGATCCGGGTGAAGAGCTGGAGTGCCTCGTCCGGAGACATGACGTCGAGGTCGACGAGATGCGCCCCGGCCAGGTCGACCATGCGCACCCGGGCGGTCACGAGGGCCGCGCAGCCCGCGGTGCCGGGCAGCAGGGGCCGGACCTGGGCGGCGTCGCGGGCGTTGTCGAGGAGGACCAGGACCCGGCGGCCGTCCAGGACGGACCGGTAGAGCGCGGACCGTTCCTCCAGGGAGTCGGGGATCGCCGAGTCGGCGGTGCCGAGGGCCCGCAGGAAGGAGCCGAGGACGGTCTCCGGGTCGGCGGGCCGGGCGCCGGCGCCCTGGAGGTCGACGTACAGCTGTCCGTCGGGGAAGGCCGGGCGGGCCTGGTGGGCGACGTGCACGGCGAGGGTCGTCTTGCCGACGCCGCCGATGCCCGCGAGCGCGGAGACGGCCATGACCTGGCCCTCGGCGGCGGACGCGGCCGACAGCACCTCGCTCAGCTCCGACACGAAGGAGGACCGGCCGGTGAAGTCGGGGACGGTCGCCGGGAGCTGGGCCGGGCGTACGGCGGTGGCGGCGGCCTCGGCGGCGAGCGGGGCGGAGGGCTCGGCGAGGGTCGGGTCGGCCCGCAGGATGCGCTGCTGGAGTTCGCTCAGGCCGGGCCTCGGGTCCACGCCGAGTTCGTCGGCGAGGAGGCGGCGGGTGTCGGCGTAGACGGCGAGAGCCTCGGCCTGCCGGCCGCTGCGGTACAGGGCGAGCATCAGCAGTTCGCGCAGCCGCTCCCGCAAAGGGTGCGCAGCGGTGAGGGCGGTCAGCTCGGACACGGCCTCGGCGTGGCAGCCCTGCTCCAGGTCCATGTCGAGCCGGGACTCGACGAGTTGGAGCCGCCATTCGTCGAGGCGGGTCCGCTGGGTCTCCGCGTACGGGCCGGGGACGCTCGCCAGTACCTCCCCGTCCCACAGGCCGAGCGCCTTGTTCAGCAGCAGGCGGGCCTGGTGCAGGTCCCCGGAGCTCTTGGCCTTCTCGGCGTCCGCGGCGAGGTCCTGGGCGACGGTGAGGTCGAGCGCGCCGCCCGGGAGCGAGCGGATCGCGTAGCCGCCGGACTCGCTGACCAGGACGTCGGGGGAGAGGGCCTTGCGCAGCCGGGAGGCGTAGGTGCGTACGGCGGCCAGCGCCTGGGAGGGCGGGTCGTCGCCCCAGAGCGCGTCGATCAGTTCGCTCGCGGTGGCTGTGCGGCCCTCGCGGAGCAGCAGCGCGGCCAGCAGGGCGCGTTGCTGCGGTGAACCGGTGGCGAGGGGTTCGGTGCCGCGCCAGGCGCGTACGGGCCCGAGCACGCCGAACCGGATCCCCGTGGCGGTCTCGGCGTCCGGCTGCGGGGTCGCATGGCCTTCCGGGTCCGGATCCGTCGGTCCGGACGCCGGTACCGGAATCCGCCCTTCGCCGGAACTCCGCTGCTCCGGCACCCGCGGCTCATCCGCCTCCGGCACTCGCGACTCACCGCCCATCGATGCCCCCCAAGGCCCTCTCATATCCAGGCCAGTTTGCCTTGTTCACGGCAGATACGTCAGCCGTGCGCGACCCCGATCACAGGGAGCCACGCGGGACGTCACCAGGTCCACACAACCTCTCCTCGACTCTCCGGGCACGGGGCAATGACCGGCACGGGAGCTGACGATCCGTCAGATCGGCGCTACCGTGGCGCACATGGAGACAATGGAGAGCGAGACGGCATTCCCGAAGATCATCTCCGTCGACGACCACACCGTGGAGCCCCCGAACGTCTGGCAGGACCGGCTCCCCAAGAAGTACCGGGACATCGGCCCCCGGATCGTGCGCGCGCCGCTGAAGGAGATGACGTTCCTCGGCGGCCGTTTCCGGCCCGTCATGGGCGCCCCGGGCGACGACGGCCCCATCGGCGACTGGTGGGTGTACGAGGATCTGCACCGCCCCCTGACCCGCCTCGACACCGCCGTCGGCTACTCCAGGGACGAGATCAAGCTGGAGATCATCACCTACGAGCAGATGCGCCCCGGCTCGTACGACGTCGAGCAGCGCCTCGCCGACATGGACGTCAACCACGTCCAGTCCGCCGTCTGCTTCCCGACCTTCCCGCGCTTCTGCGGCCAGACCTTCACCGAGGCCGCCGACCACGAGCTCGGTCTGCTGGGGGTGCGGGCGTACAACGACTGGATGGTGGAGGAGTGGTGCGGGCCGAAGGCGCGGGGCCGGCTGATCCCGCTCACCCTCATACCTCTCTGGGACGCCGAACTGGCCGCCGCCGAGGTCCGCCGCAACGCGGCGCGCGGGGTGCGGGCCGTCGCGTTCTCCGAGATCCCGCCGTACCTGGGACTGCCCTCCGTCCACACCGACGACTGGGACCCCTTCTTCGCCGCCTGCGACGAGACGGGCACGGTCATCGCGATGCACATCGGCTCCAGCAGCCGGATGCCGTCCACGTCCGCCGACGCGCCGCCCGCGGTCGGTTCCACCATCACCTTCGCCAACTGCTGCTTCTCGATGGTCGACTGGCTGATGAGCGGCAAGTTCGAGCAGTTCCCGAACCTCAAGGTCATGTACGCCGAGGGTCAGATCGGGTGGATCCCGTACATCCTGGAGCGGGCGGACGTGGTGTGGGAGGAGAACCGCGGCTGGGGCGGCGTGGCGGACAAGGTCCACCGGCCGCCGTCCGAGCTGTTCGCCGAGCATGTCTTCGGCTGCTTCTTCGACGACGCGTTCGGGCTGCGCAACCTCGACGCCATCGGGGTGGGCAACGTCCTGTACGAGACGGACTACCCGCACTCCGACTCCACCTGGCCCAAGTCGCGCGAGGTCGGCGAGGCCCAGATGGGTCACCTCGCCCCCGACGTCGTCGACCGGATCGTCCGCCGGAACGCGATCGACCTGCTGGGGCTGACGGACGACGGGCTCTGGCCGGGGCCGGGGAGCGCGACGTGAGCGGGACCGGCGCGTCCCTCGACTACGGGATGCAGCTCCCGGTTCAGTCGCAGAGCACCCTCTACGCCGAGCCGTGGGAGGCGGACGCCGGACCCGAGGACCTCGTCGAGATCGCGCGGGCCGCCGACCGGGCCGGGTTCGCCTACATCGCTTGCTGCGACCACGTGGCGATCCCGCGCAGGCTCGCGGAGGCGATGGGAACAGTCTGGTACGACCCGGTCGCCACGCTCGCCTTCCTGGCGGGCGTCACCGAACGGGTCCGCCTCCTCAGCCATGTCGCGGTCGTCGGTCTGCGGCACCCGCTGCTGACGGCGAAGCAGTACGCGACCCTCGACCACCTCGCGGGCGGGCGCCTGATCCTCGGTGTGGGCGCCGGGCATGTGCGCGAGGAGTTCGAGGTGCTGGGCGTGGACTTCGAGCGGCGGGGTGCCGTCCTGGACGAGTGCGTCGACGCGCTGCGCGCGGCGCTCGGCCCGGACGAGTTCCCCGTCCACCACGGGAAGGTGTACGACTTCGAGGGGCTCGGCCAGCGCCCCCGTCCGGCGCAGGCCCGTGTCCCGCTGTGGGTCGGCGGCTCCTCCCCGGCGGCCGTCCGCCGGGCCGCCGTTCGCGGCGACGGCTGGCTGCCCCAGGGCGACCCGCGCGACCGGCTGCCGGGGCAGATCACCCGGCTGCGGCGGCTGCGCGAGGAGGCGGGGGTCACGGGGCCCTTCACGGTCGGCGCGATCACGGAGCCGCTGTACGTCGGGGAGCCGGCGTGGGACGTCGGCCGCCGTACGCTCAGCGGTCCCCCGGAAGCGCTCGCGGATTCGCTCCGGGCGTACACGGCGATGGGCGTGGACCAGGTCCAGGTGCGGTTCCGCAGTCGCAGTCGATCCGAACTCACAGACCAAATAGAGGAGTTTGGGGAGCAGGTGGCACCGCTGCTGTGACCGGCCGGTGGGGGAAACCTGTCTGACAGCCAGGCTGATCTCTTATTGAAACTTCGAACAACTGACGCCCGGGTCACGTATGTACGTACGTCATGGCTTCGGCGGAAGGACATGCGAAGTGCGATCCCCCCGGCACGCCCTCGCTTCCCAGCACGTCGGCACCACCGTTTCCGCAGCCCGGTCGCGTGGGCTGACCGTCGCGCTCGCCTGCGCCGAGGGCGACTGGCCGCACGCCGACTGGCCGGCGCCCGACGATCCGTATGTGGCCCGCGCGGTGCCCGTGGCCCCGCCCTACCGCGGTCTGCGGGCATCCGGCGCGGATGTCGTGGTCCTGCGCTGCGAGGACCCGTCCGTCTCCTTCGCGGAACTGCTCAAGGCCATGGGGACCCTGAGCGCGCCGGTGATCGTGGTGACGCCGCGCGGGGACACCGAGACGGTCGTCGAGGCGTTCCGGGGCGGGGCCGGCTATCTGGTCGAGGGCGACTACTGCACCTGCATGCTCTCCTCGGCTGTCATGGCCGCGACGGTCGGGCACACCTATCTCTCGCCGGTCGCCTGCGCCGCCCTCCGTGACGCGGCCCGGCGGATGCCGGACGGCGGCGAGGCGGCGGAGCGGCTGCGGTCGCTGCTCTCGCCCCGGGAGCGGCAGATCATGGAGCTCTTCTCCACCGGCCTCGGCGCCCAGGAGATCGGCCTGCGGCTGAGGCTGAGCGAGAAGACGGTCCGCAACAACCTCAGCAACATCTACGCCAAGCTCGATGTCCGAGGGGGCACGGAGGCGGTCCTCAGATGGCTGGGCGCGACTCCCTCGATCCGCGTGTGAACGTGTCTCTTCGCATATGAGAACGAGCCTCCGCGTTGTCGCAGAGGCTCGGTGGGATCGAAGCCGACCGGTGGTCTCTTTCACACCGGCCGGCTTTCCGTCATTCACTTTTCCGGTTCCGGTTCCGGCTTCCGTCCCTTCCGCTATTGCACGGAGACCTCCGACAGCGGGATTTCCACGTCGGTCACGCTTTCTCCGCCCTGACCGAATCCGGGTTCCGCGCGGGCGCTGTTCTCGCTGTTGATGATGCCGTTGGCCTGAGGTGTGCCGCACTTCACATTGCGCAGCCACAGGCGGCCGTCCGGCGTTCCGCTCTTCAGCAACTGCGGATAGAAGACATGCACGGTGGACGCGCCTTCGCTCGGCGAGAAGAAGACCTTCTGACCGTTCTGCTCCTCCTTGTACGTGGCCTTCAGGAACCCGCTCACATCGGTGCGCTTGTGGGACCACATGAAGAAGGCGATGTGGTCCGGCTGGACGGTGTCGCTCCGGGTGAAGGAGAACGAGGACGTGGTGTCGTCCCGCTTGATGTTGGTCTCCGTGGTGGCGAACTTGACGCCGATCTCGAAGAACGAGTTCCCGAGCTTGGTGCTCCCGTCGACGCTGAAGCCGTCCTCCAGCTGGATGACGCGGGTCACGGAGGCCGTTCCGCTGAAGGACTTGGTCGCCGCGGTGGTGCTTCCGCAGTTGTCGCTCACGCTGGTGACCCGCTCGTTGGGTCCCAGGCTGTCCCTCTTGACCTGGACGTCGACGAACTCGCAGTTCTCCAGTTTGTCCGAGTCCGTACGGCAGTCCGTGGCCACCTCGTCCGGGGTGGCCGCACCCGCGCTGTACATCAGCGGGACGGCCATGCCGAGGGCGGCGATCGGGGCCAGCACGAGGGTGATGCGCTTCTTCTTGCTGCGGTGGTTGCCGCGGTGCCCGGTGTTCGTCATGCGTGTCTCCTGCAGGGGTGATCGAGAGGAAAGGGCTGGTGGGGAGGTGCTCCCGGGGATGAGGGAGAACCGTCCGGTGGGGGGCGGGGGGAGGCGGGGCGGATCCCGTGGGGGGGTTTCTCGAGGTGGAGAGCCGACCGGCGTCGGTCAGCAGTCCTCCAGCACGACCTTGGAGGTGCCGTCCGCGAGTCCGGGCGTGCCCGCGGCGCTCGCGAGGATCACCGGGCCCTCGACGACCTCCTCGGCGACGAAGTTCTGCTCCGGTGTGGCGTTGGTGGTGGTCGTCGCCTCGCGGGCGTCGATGTGCACCCGCCATTCGCCGGTCATGCGCTGCATCTTCGGCGTGAACGTCACGTGCATGACCTTGCCCACGGGCACTTCCCGCTGCTCGGACTCGCTGGCCGTGGCCGTCTTGACGGTCATGTCCAGGGTGCCCTTGTGCTTCACCCAGGAGCCGCTGAGCGCGCTGAAGAGGCCGCCGAGAGCGCCCTGTTGGGTGGAGGTGTACTTGCCCTGGCCCTGGCCGACCGCCTTCGAGAACTCGGTCGTCACCTTCGCCGGCGCGGTGGCGTTCGGCTCACAGTTCGGGAAGTCGACGGTCACCTTCTCGGTGGGTCCGTCGAACGTCTCGAATTTGGTCTCGACGAAATCACAGGTGTCGGACTCGAAGCCGTCTCCGAGACCGCCGCCGAAATCGGCGGTGGTCTGCTTCTTCCCGTTCAGTACCGCCGTCCTCTCGCACTTCCTCATGATCTGGTCGGCTGTCAGTTCCTCGGCGGCGTTGGCCGAAGGCAGCAGTACGGTGGCCACGGCCGCTCCCGTCACCAGGGAGGCCCCGATAGCGACGTACCGGACCTTCTTGTTCTTGAACCGCCTCTTCGCCATCTCGCGTTCACTCCTTGGGGGTGGCTTTACCTTCCGATGGAGGATTATTGGGGCCCGCAAAGACTCTCGACAGAGTCAAATATCCCTACTCGCAGGTCACTTGAGTCGCATATGCAAGCGGCCAGTGCATAGCTGACGGACCGTCAGTACAGCGGGTACGCTGACCTCGGCCAACGCCGCGCGAAGGGAGTCCACATGGGCAAGCTCGACGGACGTGTCGTCCTCGTCACAGGTGCCGCACGGGGTCAGGGGGAGCAGGAGGCCCGGCTGTTCCGGGCGGAAGGGGCCCAGGTCGTGGTCGCCGACGTCCTCGACGACCGGGGCGAGACCCTCGCCAAGGAGATCGGCGCCCTCTACGTCCACCTCGACGTGGGCCGCGAGGAGGACTGGAGGGCCGCCGCGGCCGCCGCCAAGGATGCCTACGGCCGGGTCGACGGGCTCGTCAACAACGCCGGCGTCCTGCGTTTTAACGCCCTCGTCGACACCTCCCTCGACGAGTTCATGCAGGTCGTACGGGTCAACCAGGTCGGTGTCTTCCTCGGCGTCAGGACCCTCGCCCCCGAGATCGAGGCGGCCGGCGGCGGCACCATCGTCAACACGGCCTCGTACACCGGCCTGACCGGTATGGCGTACGTGGGCGCCTACGCCGCCACCAAGCATGCGATCGTCGGCCTGACCCGGGTCGCCGCGCTGGAGCTGGCGTCGAAGGGGATACGGGTCAACGCCGTCTGCCCCGGCGCCGTCGACACCGCCATGACCGATCCGGGCGAGGGTGTGTCCGCGGAGACCGTCGACAAGCTGTACCGCAAGCGGGTTCCGCTCGGACGGATCGGAAAGCCCGAGGAGGTGGCCCGGCTGGCGCTGTTCCTGTCCTGCGAGGACTCGTCGTACATCACCGGCCAGCCCTTCGTGGTCGACGGCGGGTGGCTGGCGGGGGTCAGTCTCCTCTGAACTCGTTCTGACGGACCATCAACTATTGACGCTCCACGGGGCCGGTGGAACAGTCGGCCGTATCAGAATCTGACGCTCTGTCAGAAACGGTTGCGCCGCCGGCGCGGCCACGGGCTGTGGGGACGGTGAACCTCCGTGGAATTCGGGCTCTTTGTACAGGGGTACGTGGGCAAGCGGGCCGAGACCGACCCGCTCGCGGAGCACAAGGCGCTGATGGAGGAGACCGAGTACGTCATCCAGGCGGACAGGTCCGGCTTCAAGTACGCGTGGGCCTCCGAGCACCACTTCCTGGAGGAGTACTCGCATCTCTCCGCCAACGACGTCTTCCTCGGCTACCTCGCGCACGCCACCGAGCGGATCCACCTCGGCTCGGGCATCTTCAACCCGCTCGCCCAGGTCAACCATCCGGTGAAGGTCGCCGAGAAGGTCGCCATGCTCGACCACCTCTCCGAGGGCCGCTTCGAGTTCGGCAGCGGCCGGGGCGCCG
The DNA here is from genome assembly GCF_055572155.1 of Streptomyces sp. NPDC030814. Classification (NCBI taxonomy): domain Bacteria; kingdom Bacillati; phylum Actinomycetota; class Actinomycetes; order Kitasatosporales; family Streptomycetaceae; genus Streptomyces; species Streptomyces sp. NPDC030814. The sequence goes on along the minus strand of NZ_JBVIDX010000013.1, from coordinate 183,664 downwards.
GCTCCCACGAGATCCTCGGGTTCATCCCCGGGGTGACCGACATGAACTACACCAAGGAGATCTGGGAAGAGACCATCGCCGAGTTCCCCAAGATGTGGCTCCAGGACGAGTACGTCGGCTTCCAGGGCAAGCACTGGTCGCTGCCCCCGCGCAAGGTCCTGCCCAAGCCGTACGGGAAGTCGCACCCCGCGATGTGGTACGCCGCCGGGTCACCGCCGTCGTACGCCATGGCCGCGCGCAAGGGGCTCGGCGTGCTCGGCTTCAGCGTGCAGAAGGTCTCCGACATGGAGTGGGTGCTGGAGCAGTACAAGACCGCGGTCGTGGACGCCGAGCCGATCGGGGACTTCGTCAACGACAACGTCATGGTGACCACCACGGCGATCTGCGCGCCCACGCACGACGAGGCCGTACGGATCGCAGTGAACGGCGGCCTGCACTATCTGCCCTCGCTCGTGTTCCGCTACCACGACACGTTCCCCCGTCCCGAGGGGTTCCCGGTGTGGCCTCAGACGCTGCCGCCGTACGACGAGGAGTTCATCGAGCTGCTCATCTCCGAGGAACTGCTGATCTGCGGCGACCCGGACGAGGTGCTCACCCAGTGCAAGCGGTGGGAGCAGGCGGGGGCGGACCAGCTGAGCTTCGGGCTGCCGGTGGGGGTGCCGAAGGAGGAGACGCTGCAGACGATCCGGCTGGTCGGGGAGCACGTCATTCCGAAGATCGACACGGACCCGGTGCACCGGACGTCGCGGTTCAGGGCGGCCGGGTGAGATCGCCGCGGTGGCGCGGGTTCGTGAGGGCGTGTCGCGCCCGCGCGGCGGAGCGGCACACCGGCACAGCCCCGCGCCCCTGACGGCACGGCCCCGCGCCCCCGAGGGCACGGGCGGCACCCACATCGTCACCAGGCACCCGGAAGGAGCGAGGCATGCTCGACCATGTCATCAAAGGTGTGACCGTCGTCGACGGGACCGGTGCGCCCGCGTACACCGCTGACGTGGGGACACGCGACGGCCGTATCGCCGTCATCGGGAACGTGACCGAAGAGGCCCGTACGTCCGAGGACGCGGCCGGGCTCGTCCTAGCCCCCGGCTTCGTCGACCCGCACACCCACTACGACGCGCAGCTCTTCTGGGACCCCTACGCGACGCCCTCCCTCAATCACGGGGTGACGACCGTCGCCGGCGGGAACTGCGGGTTCACGCTGGCGCCGCTCAACCCCGCCCGCCCCGAGGACGCCGACTACACACGGCGGATGATGTCCAAGGTCGAGGGGATGTCGCTGGTCGCGCTGGAGGAGGGGGCGCCCTGGAGCTGGCACGGGTTCGGGGAGTACCTGGACGCCCTCGACGGGCGGATCGCGGTGAACGCCGGGTTCATGGTGGGGCACTGCGCCCTGCGCCGGTACGTGATGGGGCCGGACGCGATCGGCGGGCAGCCGACCGAGGCACAACTGGCCGAGATGGTCCGGCTGCTGCGCGAGGCGATGGAGGCGGGCGCCTGGGGGCTGTCGACCACGCAGTCGTCGTCGCACAGCGACGGCGACGGCAAGCCGGTGGCGTCCCGGCACGCCCGGCCGGCCGAGCTGATCGCCCTGTCACGGGCCGTGGGCGAGCACGAGGGAACCCAGATCGAGGCGATCGTGGCGGGCTGCCTCAACCAGTTCAGCGACGAGGAGATCGACCTCTTCGTGGAGATGAGCTCGGTCGCGGGACGCCCGCTGAACTGGAACGTCCTCACGATCGACGCGGCCGTCCCCGAGCGGGTGCCGAGGCAACTGGAGGCCAGCGAGCGGGCCCGCAAGGCCGGCGGCAGGGTGGTCGCCCTGACCATGCCGATCCTCACCCCCATGAACATGTCGCTCGGCACCTTCTGCGCACTCAACCTGATCCCCGGATGGGGCCCGGTGCTGGGCCTGCCCGTGCCCGAGCGGATCGAACGGCTGCGGGACGCGGAGGTCCGGGCCGAGCTGCTGCGGCGGGCCGGCAGCAAGGAGGCGGGTGTCTTCCGGCGGCTCGCCAACTTCGGCCGGTACGTCATCGGGGACACCTACAGCGCCGCGAACGAGGGCCTCACCGGGCGGGTCGTGCAGGACATCGCCGCCGAACGCGGCCAGGACCCCTTCCACTGCCTGGTGGAGATCTGCGCCGCCGACGACCTCCGGACGGTGCTGTGGCCCATGCCCACCGACAACGACCCCGCGTCCTGGGCGCTGCGCGCCGAGACCTGGCAGCACGAGGACGTCCTCCTCGGCGGCTCCGACGCCGGGGCGCACCTGGACCGGATGTGCGGGGCCCCGTACACCACCAGGTTCCTCGGGGACTGTCTGCGCGGCCGCAAGCTCGTCGGCCTCGAACAGGCGGTGAAGATGCTGACCGACGACCCCGCGCGGCTCTTCGGACTCCGCGAACGCGGGCGGATCGCGGAGGGCTGGCATGCCGACCTCGTCCTCTTCGACCCGGAGCGGGTCGACGCCGGCAAGGCCACCCTGGTGCACGACCTGCCGGGTGACAGCCCACGCCTGGACTCCAAGGCCCTCGGCGTACGGGCGGTCTGGGTCAACGGCGTCGAGGTGATCCGCGACGACGTGGTGACCGGAGCGGTGCCCGGCAAGGTGCTGCGGTCGGGGCGGGACACACGGACGGTGAGTACGAGGTGAGCACCGGCGCGGGCTCCTCGGAGCGGCAGCGGTTGTTCATCGGCGGCTCCTGGGTGGAGCCCGACGGCGGGCACCACGAGGTGATCGACCCGGCGACCGAGGGGGTCGTCGGGCTGGCGCCGGAGGCCTCGCGGGAACAGGTGCACGCGGCCGCCGCCGCGGCCCGCGAGGCCTTCGGGACGTGGTCGCGCATCTCCGCCGACGAGCGGGCCGCCGTCCTCGCCCGCACGGCGGAGCTGATCCGGGACCGGCTGGTCCCGTACGCCGACCTCGCCGGGGCCGAGTCCGGCGCGACGACCGGCACCGCACGCGGCATGCAGGTCGGCGTGGCCGCCGCGCGCTTCCAGCGGTACGCCCGGCCGGAGGCGGCGGAGCAGCCGATCGCGCCCCAGGTCAACGAGGCGGGCCCGTTCGGCAGGGCGGCGGTCATGGGCGCCCTGGCCGTCCGGCAGCCGGTGGGCGTCGTCACCTGCATCACCTCGTACAACAACCCCTGGGCCAACCCGGCGGGCAAGATCGCACCCGCCCTCGCCATGGGCAACACGGTCGTCGTGAAGCCTGCTCCCCAGGACCCCCTGTCCGTCTACCGCATGGCGGAGGCGCTGGAGGAGGCCGGTGTCCCGCCGGGTGTCGTGAACGTCGTCGGCGGCACCGGTCCGGGGGCCGGTGAGGCGGCGGTGGACTCACCCGACGTCGACATGGTCAGCTTCACCGGCTCCACGGCGGTCGGCCGGAGGATCGCGGAGGTCTGCGGCCGCGACATGAAACGCCAGCTGATGGAGCTGGGCGGGAAGGGCGCGGCGATCGTATTCGACGACGCGGACGTGCCGTCGGCGGTGGCCGGCATCGGCACGACCTTCTCCTTCTACAGCGGACAGATCTGCACCGCGCCCACCCGGGTCCTCGCGCAACGGGGCGTGTACGACCAGGTGGTGACCCGACTGGCGGCGTACGCCGAGCGGTTGCCGGTCGGAGACCCCCGCGCCCGGGGCACGGTCGTCGGCCCGGTGATCTCGGCGGCCCACCGCGACCGCGTCGAGTCGTACGTCGAACTGGGCCGCAAGGAGGGCGCCCGCGTGGTCACCGGCGGTGAACGCCCGCCGCTCGAGAGGGGCTTCTACGTCGCCCCCACGCTCCTCGCCGACTGCACACCCGACATGCGGGTCGTCCGGGAGGAGATCTTCGGCCCCGTCGTGGTCGTGCTGCCCTTCGACGACGAGGAGCACGCGGTCACCCTCGCCGACGCCACCGACTACGGCCTCATCGACTACGTCTGGTCCGGCGACGTGGCCCGCGCCTTCCGCGTGGCCCGGCGCCTGCGCGCGGGCGGCGTCGGCGTGAACACGGTCGGCCGCAACATGGAGGCGCCGTTCGGCGGCTTCAAGAAGAGCGGGGTGGGACGCGACGTGGGCTCGTACGCCCTGCACGCGTACAGCGAGCTGCAGGCGATCGTCTGGGCTGGGTGAGGGGCGGGCCGGACGACGGTGGCCAGGGCCCGGCTCCGCTCTCTTCCGCCGGACTTGCTCGGACGCAATGATGTTCGAATGCAGCGACTGTCGAAGGCATGGCGTTGGCCGGTGGGCGGGCTCGTGGTGGCCGGGGTGGGCGCCCTGTTCGTGCCGATCGGCGGAATGCTCTGGGTCCATCTGCTCGTGTCCCTGGGCGCGGTCGTCGTCCTCGTACGGCTGGCACACCGGGAGGTGCCGTTCCCGGTGGCGCTGGCGCAGCTGCGCCTCGGCGGCGACGATCCGGCGGTGCTGCGCGCCCGCGCCCTGTCGGCGGCGATGTGCCTGCCGCGCGGCCGGCCCGACCTCGCCCTCCACCGGCTGAACTCCGTCCTGCCGGACCTGACCCGCGTCCTGGGCCCGGACCATCCCGAAACCCTCTCGACGCGCCTGCTGAGCCTGCAGATCCGGGGCGAGACGGGCAACCTGCCCGACCGCCTCACCGCGATACGCGAACTGATCGACGAGATCACCCACGTCCTCGGCCCCGGCCACCCCGACACCCTGGCGGCCCGGCAGTGCCTCGCGGAGTGGCTCGGCCAGGACGGCCGCGCGGAGGAGGCCGAGGCGGCGTACGAGGACGTCGTCGCCGCCGGCACCGAGCACCTGGGCGCCGACCACAACCTCGTCCTGATCGCCCGGAGCTCCCTCACGATCCTGCGCCACGGCCGCACCGGCCCCGACGACGCGGCGGCCGTCGACGAGATGACCGCCATCGTCGCCGCCATGGAACGCACCCTCGGCACCGCCCACCCGACCGCCGTCTCCACCCGCCGACTCCTCACCCAGTGGCAGAACGCACAGGCGGGCAGCGGCGCGTAGCGCGCGACACGATCCAGGGAAGGGCACGAGGCCATGGCGACGACCCGCCCGCTCCTGTACCTCGACGTGGACGGGCCGCTGAACCCGTACGCGGCGAAGCCGGAACGACGACCCGCCGGTTACACCACCCACCGCATGAAACCGGACGGCTGGGTGGCCCGGCACCCGGGCGAGCCCCCGGCGGCGGTGAAGCCGCTACGGGTCTGGCTCAACGAGGACCACGGCCGCGAACTTTGCTCCCTGGCCGCGCGGTTCGACCTGGTCTGGGCGACGACCTGGGGCAGCGAGGCGAACACGTTCATCTCTCCCGTCCTCGGGCTCCCGGAACTGCCCGTGGTGGAGTGGCCGCGAGACACACCTGCGACCGGGCCCCATCGTTCGGGACTCTTCTGGAAGACCCGCCACCTGGTCGCTCACGCCGCCGGGCGCCCCTTCGCCTGGGTAGACGACGAACTCGGCACCCGGGACCGCGCCCATGTGGCCGTCCACCACAGGGCCCCCGCCCTGCTGCTGCACATCGACCCGCGGCTCGGGCTGCGCGCCCCGGACTTCACCGCGCTCGCGGAGTTCGCCGAGGGCGTCTAAGGGGTCCTTTCACCATGCCCGCCCGGGTCGCGTGGTCTGGCACCGCACCTCGCCGCGTTGCCCAAAGGTCCTGGTAGCTCCGCTACGAGGACCTTCCGGCGCCTTGCGATGCACGGCACCGGACCACGCGACCTGATCGGACGCTCATAGGGAAAGGACCCCTGAGCCGCGCTGCCCCCCCGGCGAACGCCGGGCGAGGCGGCTACGGCGCGAGGCCGGTGGTCGCCGGGGCGGCCCGGCCGACCGTCAGCGACCAGCGGACGGAGCCCGGGGTGGCGGTGACGGCGACGGTGCCGGCGTCCCGCGCGCGGGAGACGGCGAACTGGTGGTACGTGCTGCTGACTTCGCCGGCGTGGCACTTCACGGGGAACTCGACGGCCGCGGGCCGCAGGCGGACGGTGAGCCGCCCCTTGCCGTGGCACTGCACGGCGATGACCAAGGCGTCGCCGTCCTCCTTCCCCGCCTTGCCGAACTCCAGAACCCGGCTGTCGTTCGTCCCGTGCTGACGGACGAGGACCTCGCCGCTGTCCAGACCCGGCGCCCGCTCCACGGACCCCACCGACTGCGCGGAGCCTCCGGCCGCGTCATGGTCGTCCGCCGGCTTCACCTGGCGCTGCTCGGACGACCGCACGGGCGGCTTGGTCGCCGTGGCCTCGGACGTGGTGGCGGTGGCCGAGCAGGAGGCGGTGGTGGCGAGGAGTCCGGCCGCCGCCAGCAGGGTGAGGGCGGAGCGGGTGCGGTGTGACATGGAACTACCCCCGTGAGTCCGGTCCGCGGGTGGCGGACGAGACGGCGATCGTGGCACCGGGGAGAGGCAAGTAACCAGATGCGCAAGCGAGTTCAGAGGATGATCTGAGGTTTGAGGGCCTGGTGGGAGGGGCCGGAAGGCGGCCCCCTGGAGGCGTGACTTGGCCCCGAGCGTGGGCAGTTGTGAGCACATGTCTGACGAGATCTTCAACGACCGGCGGCTGGCCGGGATCTACGACGCTCTCGACTCCGACCGCAGTGATCTGGACACCTATTTGAGGCTCGCGGAGGAGTTGGGCGCGCGAACCGTGCTGGACATCGGGTGCGGGACGGGCGTGTTCGCGCTGCTGTTGGAGGAGCGGGGCGTGGAGGTGGTGGGGGTCGACCCCGCGCTGGCCTCCCTGGAGGTGGCGCGGGCGAAGCCCGGCGCTGAGCGGGTCCGCTGGATCCACGGTGACGCCACTGTGTTGCCGCCGCTACGGGTCGATCTCGCCACGATGACGGCCAACGCGGCTCAGGAGATCGTGGACGCGGACGGCTGGAGGGGGACGCTGAGGGGCGCCTTCGAGGCGCTGCGGCCGGGCGGATCATTCGTCTTCGAGACCCGGGACCCGGCCGGGCGCGCCTGGGAGAGGTGGAACCGGGCCGACTCGTACGGTGTGACGGACGTTCCGGGAGTCGGCGCGGTCGAGAGCTGGGTGGACCTGATCGAGGTCGACGGGCCGCTGGTGACCTTCCGCTGGCACTACGTCTTCCGGGCGAACGGGCAGGAGCTGACCTCCGACTCCACGCTGAGGTTCCGTGAGCGGGAGGAGGTCGAGGCGGACCTGGCGGCGCAGGGCTTTGCGCTGGGGGAGGTACGGGACGCTCCGGACCGGCCCGGCAAGGAGTTCGTGTTTGTCGCCCATCGGTGATCACGGCGTCGTACGCAGGGGCGTCCTCGTCCCCTCGGGCAGGGGCTGATACCCATGGGGGATGGGAAACGACGGCGATTCCGGCGAGTTCCGGGCGGGGCAGACGGGGCTCATCGTGCGCGTCCCCGCGGCGGAGCCCGCCGTTCAGGCGTGGCGGGACCGGCTGGACCCCTCGGCCCGGGCAGGTGTCCCGGCGCATGTCACCGTGCTCTTTCCCTTTCTCGACGAGGCGCGTGTCGACGGCGGTACCTGCGCCGCCGTCGCCGAGGTGATCGGGCGGCATCCTTCCTTCGACGCGAGGTTCGAACACTGCGGGCGGTTCCCCGGGATCCTGTATCTCGTCCCCCGCCCGGACGGGCCGTTCCGGCGGCTCACGGAGGCGGTCGCCGAGCGGTGGCCCGAGACCCCGCCGTTCGGCGGGCGCTTCACCGAGGTGGTGCCGCATCTGACCGTCGCGCAGGGGCAGGACGACACCGTGCTGGAGGAGGTCGAGGCCGATCTCCGGGGACGGCTTCCCGTCAGCGCCCGTGTGTCGTCGGTCGATCTCATGGTCCACGACGGGGCGCGGTGGCGGCGGCGGGCGTCGTTCGGGCTCCGTTGACCCGCTGGGATGTCCCGGGGGTTCTGGGGGCCTTGGGGCATCGTCGGCTCAGTCGTGCAGGTCGACGCGGACCGTGAGCAGGTCGCGGCCGAGGGCGCGTACGGCGGTGCTGTTCAGTTTCGGGAGGCTGCGGAGGCGGATCAGGGGGTCGTCGTTCGGGAGCAGGTGGGCCGTGCCGTGGTGCCAGCGACCGCGCAGACGGAGCCGTACCGACGGGTCGGCCTTGATGTTGCGGATGTACTGGGACTTCTCGCCGTACTCCGAGACCAGCCAGAACGTGTCGCCCGTGCGGCGGCCGCCGATCGGCGTGCGGCGGGGGAGGCCGGAGACGCGGCCGGTGGTCTCCAGGACGGTCTGGAACGGTACGCGGCGCAGGACCGGGTTGGCGACGTGGCGTTGGAAGGCCGTGACAACCCGTTGTTTGCGGTCCGGATCGCGGGACATCGGTGTGGTTCTCCTCGGGCTGTGGGAGGTAGGGGGACGGGATACAGGATCGTGTCGGGGCGAGGCGGTGGGTGGCCGGTGCGGGTCGTGACGTGGAACGTGTGGTGGCGGTTCGGGCCCTGGCAGGAACGCCAGAAGGCGATCCTCGCCGTCCTGCGTGAACTGCGGCCGGATGTCGTGGGATTGCAGGAGGTGTGGGAGCAGGGCGGCACGAACCTGGCCGAGTGGCTCGCCGGGGAGCTCGGCCTGCACTGGGCATGGGGCTCGTACGGCGATCCCGAGGCCTGGCAGCGGCGGATCGGGGACCCGCGCGTCGGGATCGGCAACGCCGTGCTGAGCCGGTGGCCCGTGCGGGAGCAGACGTCCATCGGGCTGCCCACGGCGGAGAACGGCAGCGGGAGGGGCGCGCTGTACACGCTGCTGGACGCGCCGGGGACGCCCGTGCCGTTCTTCACCACCCACCTCAGCTCCGCCACCGACGCCTCGGCCCTGCGCTGCCGTCAGGTCACCTCGCTCGTCGAGTTCGTCGCCCGGCACCGGGGCGAGGGCCCGTTCCCGCCCGTCGTCACCGGTGACTTCAACGCCTGGCCCGATTCCGACGAGGTCCGGCTGTTCGGCGGCTACCGGACCGCGCCCGCCGTACCGGGCCAAGTGTTCTTCGATGCCTGGGAGTACGCCGACCCCGGCGCCCCCTCGGCCACCTGGGACACGGCCAACCCGTATGTCGCCCCCACCTTCGGCCCCGGTGTCCGCGTCGACTACATCCACGTCGCCCCGCCGGGGCGCGGCGGCCTCGGCCATGTGCGTGCCGTCCGCCGGGCGGGTGACGCCCCGGTCGACGGCGTCTGGCCCTCCGACCACGCGGCCGCCGACCTGGGATCGGAGACGGCCACCACCTGAGACGACACCGGGCGGGCCCCGCCGTCCCCGCCCTACGGCTTGCGGCCCAGCCCTCCGTGCTGGCCGATCGGCTTCGGGTCGCCGGACTCCTCGTCCGGGTGCCACAGCGGTACCGAGACGATGCCGGGGTCGACCAGGTCCAGGCCCTCGAAGTAGCCCGCGATCTGCTCCACGGGGCGCAGGAAGTACGGGACGGCGCCCGTCTCGTTGTAGGCGTCCTGGGCGCGTTCGTAGGCGGGGTCGGTGCCGCGGGAGCCGTCGTTGATGTTCAGGTAGCTGCCGGAGGGGAGTCCGGCGAGGAGACGGCGGACGATGCCGCGGGCCTCGTCGTAGTCGCCGACATGGCCCAGGATGCCGCTGAGGATCAGCGCGGTGGGCCTGGACAGGTCCAGGGTCCGCGCGGCGGCCTCCAGGATCCTCTCCGGCTCGTAGAGGCTGGCGTCGACGTACGCCGTGGCCCCCTCCGGCGCGGAGTACAGCAGCGCGCGGGCGTGGGCGAGGACCATCGGGTCGTTGTCGACGTAGACGATCCGCGCGTCCGGGGCGCTGCGCTGGGCGACCTGGTGGGTGTTGTCGGCGGTGGGCAGTCCGGTGCCGACGTCCAGGAACTGCCGGACGCCCTCCACCTCCACCAGGTACCGGATGCTGCGCCGCAGGTACGCCCGGCTGCTGCGGGCGATCGTCACGATCCCGGGGAACGCGCCCGCGTACGCGTCGCCCGCCGCCTCGTCGACCGGGTAGTTGTCCTTGCCGCCCAGCCAGTAGTTCCAGATCCGGGCGGAGGCGGGCACCGAGGTGTCGACCTTCTCCTTCGCCCCGGGTTCGGGCGTGGTCGCGTGATCGGTCATGGGCGCCGTCTCCTCCACCTGGCAGCTGCGTCACACCTGCAGACGCATGTGTTGTGTCGAGCCAAACCTAAGGCCCGACACGGGTGTTCGGTACGAGGGTTTCCCCCTGCCTTCACGCCGGCTGCTGTCGTCGGCCGAGGAAGATCGGGTTCGTGAACGCCGCCATCGGGCCGGGGAAGCCCGGAACCACCGGGGGGTGACGGACCTCCGCGCGGACGTACGCCGCGTACGAGGCCGTCGTCCGCCACTGGGCGGAGCCCGTGCCGGAGTCCGGGAGCGCGGGGGACGTGAACAGGACCCCCTGGTCGGTGACGAAGCGGATGACACAGCCGGGGGTGCCCGTCGCCTCCAGCCGGACGGTGACCGGTGTGTCGCGATCCACCTTCAGCCGCTCGCCGATTCCGGCGTGCTCCCCGCGCGCGCCCGACGCCGTGAACGACACCGACACGTCCTTCGACTCGGCGACGTACGAACGTCCGGCCCGCAGCCCCTCCTGGACGGCCTCCCTGGTCAGATCGTCGGCGAGGACGACCGTCTGGGGGCGCCCCACCGGGTCGGGGTCGCGGTGGGCGTCGCTGTTTCCCATCGCCGGGATCCAGCCGCGGCCCTCCCGCACCGACGCCACGAGCATGCCGTCCCAGTCGGCGAGGGCGACCTCGTCCTCCGGCGAGTAGCCGCCGTTCCACACCTCCACGACGTCCGCCTCACCGAAGCCGAACTTCCAGTTGCAGCCGACGCAGGTGGCGTGCGGATGGGCCGGGACGACCAGGCCCCCGGCGCGGCGGATCTGCCGGGCGTACGTGCCGAAGCGGTTGTCGCGGGCCCGGTAGCGCCAGTCGACGAACGTGCCGGGGTCCGTGCCGAGCGCCACGACGTGGCCGTTGCGCGTGGTGACCTCCTCGCCCAGCAGGATCAGCAGGTCGTCACCCGCGTGCTCGGCCCAATGGGCGTGCGCCGACTGCGTGTTGTGCTCGGAACTGTTGATGAAGTCGAGACCGGCGGCCCGCGCCAGCGCCGCGATCTCCGCGGGCGTACGGCGGCCGTCGGAGTACCAGGAGTGCAGATGGCAGTCGCCCCGGTACCAGGCCCGGCCCCGGCCCTTGGCCCGCTCCGGCGGGTACACGGGCCGCACCCGCTCGCCGGGCGGTCCGTACGTCAGGGTGATCGTGACCTCGTACGGCAGCCCCTGCGGCGCCACCGTGTACGGGCCCAGCGCGATGTGCCAGGTGCCGGGGCGGACGGGGCCCGGGATGTAGCCCGGGGTCGCCTCGTCCGCGCGGATGAAGAACTCCGTGCGCGCGCCGCCCGACCAGCCGCGGAAACCCCTGCCGCCGAGGTCGGTGCCGCGTTCGTCGAAGACGCCGATGTCGAGCGCGTTGCCGGCCGTGCCCGCCGGGACGGCCGGTCTGTCGTAGGCGTACGCGACTTTCAGCTCGCGTACGCCGGCCGGTACTTCGACCGGCAGGTACACGAAGTCCGGGGAACCGGTGGGAAGGGTGCCCCGGATCGTCCGGGTCTCCTGGTCGCCGTCCGCGGCCGCCGCGCCGCTGCTGCCGAAGGTCACGCCTCCCAACGTAAGCGCGGCCGCCGCCGACGTCACGAACAGCGCGCGCCTTGCGAGCCCGTTTCCCGTGTCCCCGTCGCCGCGGGCGTCGCCGTGGTGGTCGTCGCACATCTGCTGCTCCCCGGGTAGTCGTGTGTGACGTGGCGTGGATGGTGCAGTGGTGGTCCGGGACACCTTCGTATGCGGTGGTGAACGGCGGGGCAAGAGAGGGGAATCGCCAGTTTTCGACGCGGCCCTGACGGTGTGTCGGCCGGCGCGACGGGTCGTTGCCCGATACTCGGTGTGGTCCGCCGCACCCGACGCCCTAGGATGATCGTTTTGCCCCGGGCGGGAGCTCGCCCGCCCATCCGGACGCGTCGGACAGGAGAGACGGAACGTGCGGACACCGAGCTGCCTGCTGGGCGGCGCCGGCTTGCAGGACCGGGTCGCCCACGGGCACGACCCGGACCGGTTCGTGGAGATCGGCTCGCTCACCAAGGTGCTCACGGCGACCTTGCTGGCCCGGCTGGTGGCGGAGGGGACGCTGGACCTCGACACACCGCTGGAGGAGTGCCTGGAGGAGGTGCCGAGGGGAACCGGCGTCACGCTGCGGCACCTCGCCACGCACACCTCGGGGCTGCCCCGCCTGCCCGCCGGGCCGACCGGACCGCCGGACGACCCGTACGTCGACTTCACCGAGGCGGCCCTCGGGGACACCCTGCGCGAGATGGACCGGCTGACGGCCGGCCGGCGAGGGACGGAGGAGTACTCCAACCTCGGTTACGCCGTGCTCGGGCACGCGCTCACGACCGTCACGGGACGCCCGTACCAGCAACTGGTGGACGCCCACGTCCTGTTGCCGCTGGAACTGGAGGCGGGCGCGGCGACGGCACGTCCGCCGGAGGACCGGCGCCTCGTACCGCGCGATCTGTTCGGCCGCCCACGCCCCCTGTGGACGCTGACCGGGGCGATCCTCCCGGCCGGCGGCATGTGGTCCACCTGCCGGACGCTGGCCCGTGTCCTGGTCGCGCTGGTCATCGAGCGCAGGCTCGGCGAACCGGCCCTCGCCTGGCGGCGCGGCTCGTCCGTCTGGTGGCACAACGGCGCCACCCGGGGCTCCTCCGTGGTGGCCGCCGCGCACGACGACGGACGATGGATCCTCCTCCACCGCCTCGGCAGTCCCGACCGTACGGACCGCCTCGCCACGAAGATCCTCCTGGCGACCGCCCCGCCGCCGGGTTCCTAGCGCCGTGACCGGAAGGGTTCCCCGCCTCGCGGCGCCCGGCACGGCTGAAGGCTTTCCCGTAATCCCCGGCGGGCGCACGACGCCCCTACGGCACCTCGCCGCGTTGTCGCATCACCCGCGTATCTCCCGTACGCGGGTGACCCTCCGCCTTGCGATGCTCCCCCACGGTCACAGCACTGGACGCACCCGGCGGGCCGATCAGTGCCGACCGGTCGGTATGGACAAGCGGGTCGTGCAGCGGTAGAGATGACCCATGCGCATCGCCGTGACGATCTTCCTCACCGACGAGACGATCACTCCGACCAGGCTCGCCCGGGAGTTGGAGCACCGCGGTTTCGCGGGGCTCTACCTCCCCGAGCACACCCACATCCCTGTCGAGCGGACCACGCCGTACCCGGCGGGCGGTGAGCTGCCGCGCGAGTACGGCCGCACGCTGGACCCGTTCGTCGCGCTCGGCCAGGCCGCCGCCGTCACCGAGCGGCTCGGGCTCGGCACCGGCATCACGCTCGTCGCCCAGCACGACCCGATCGACCTCGCGAAGCAGATCGCGACCGTCGACCACCTCTCCGGCGGCCGCCTCACCCTCGGGCTCGGCTACGGCTGGAACGTGGAGGAGGCCGCCGACCACGGCGTCGAATGGCACACCCGGCGGGACCTCGTCCGCGACCGTATGGCGCTGATGCGGGCGCTGTGGGCGCAGGAGCCGACGGCGTACGAGGGGAAGTTCGGGAGCGTCCGGGCGAGCCTCGCGTACCCGAAGCCGGTGCAGAAGCCGCGGGGCCCGGTGGTGGGGCCGCGCACGCTGATCGGCGGAGCCGCAGGGCCGAAGCTGTTCGCGCACATCGCCGAGTACGCGGACGGGTGGCTGCCGATCGGGGGACGGGGGCTGAGCGAGGCCCTGCCGGTCCTGCGGGAGGCATGGGCCGACGCGGGAAGGGACCCGTCGGCGTTGCAGGTCGTGCCGTACGCGGTGCAGCCGAGTGCGGGGAAGCTGGCGTACTACGCGGAGCTGGGGATCGAGGAGGCGGTGGTGCAGTTGCCTCCGGCGGGGGAGGGGGAGGTGCTGGCGTTGCTGGACCAGTACGGGCAGTTCGTGGGGTAGGCGGCGCCTCGTCTGCCGGGTGCGGCGGTCGGCCGGCTGCGGGCCCGTCGTGGTTGTCCGCGCAGTTCCCCGCGCCCCTGAGAAGCGGCCGGGGCTGCGCCCCGTGCTTCTCGGCCGAAGGGCCGGGCCGTGCGGCCCGGCCCTTCAGCGGCGCGGGTGACCGCGCGATCAGTCCAGGGCCGCGGTCACTTCCCCGCCGGTTCCACCCGGACCGTGACCGTCGAGCCGTCCTTGGCCTCCTTGACGATCCGGATCTTGGTGTTCGTGTTGGTGATCTTGACGCCGCCCGTGGGGTTGCTCTCGTCGTAGTACGTGTGGGTGCGGTCGTTGAAGACCGACACCCCCTTCCTCGACGTGATCTTCAGCGTGACCTTCTTGCCCCAGTGCAGCGTGAAGGCGTCCGTGCGGCCCAGGGTGAACGTCGAGTCGTGCGTCTGGTGGTCGTTGCCGGCCGGCTTGCCGTCGGACCACTTCAGGGCCTTCGGGTGGGCGTCGACCGGCAGCAGCAGGCCGACACCGGGGTGCTGGCTGGTGTTGTTGTCCTGCTGCGAGGTGTCCCACTTCCAGATCAGCAGGCCGTTCTGGTACGGGTAGCGCTCCACCCAGTCGGGGCCCGTGGGGTTGATCGCGAGCTTGAGTGCCTGGTCGTACGACACGTACTGGCGGTTCTCGGCGATGTAGTACTGCTCGTGCTCGGTGGTGTACGAGCCGCCGAACCGGGAGAAGCCGGCCGCCGTCCAGGCGGGGTCGGCGGTCTCGGCGTTGTCCGAGAAGAGGGGCGAGCCGTCGGCCGTGACGGTGATCCGGTCGGCCACGAAACCCTTCTGGGCCACGAACTTGTCGGTCTGGTAGCGGAAGCGCAGCTCGATCTTCCGGCCCGCGTAGGCGTCCAGGGAGTACGACAGCTTCCGGAAGCCGTCCGTGGTGCCGTCCAGGGCGGGCGTGCCCTCGCCGTCACGGCTGATCGGCCGGCCGTCGGCGGTGCCGTCGACCGCCGTCCAGGTGGCGCCGCCGTCGGTCGAGACCTCGGTGTAGAGGAAGTCGTACTCCTTCTCGATGTCCCACCAGCCGTCGAGCGTCAGCGCCGCGGAGGTCCGTCCGGTGAGGTCCACGGAACGGGTCAGCGTGTTGGACAGGCTGTCGGCGCTGCCGCTCCACCACTCCTGCGTGCCCTCCACGGGCTTGACGACCTCGACGTCCACCCGCTTCTCGGGCAGCTCGACCACGAGGGCCTGCTTGTCCTTGGTGTTGTACTCGGCGACGCCCAGCGTGTGCGTGGACTTCTTCCCGGCCTTGGCCCGGTCGTAGTTCAGCCAGCCGAGCTGGAGCTTGTCCCAGGCGGTCATGTCGCCGGGCAGGTCGCCGATCTCGGTCTTGCTCCGGCCGAGCCAGGAGCCGCCCGACATGAGGGTCCAGGAACCGGTGGAGTTGGTGCCCTTGCCGGTGGTGTCGTAGTGGTCCGGCAGGCCGAGGTCGTGGCCGTACTCGTGGGCGAAGACGCCGAGGCCGCCGTTCTCCGGCATGATCGTGTAGTCGCCGACCCAGATGCCGGTGTCGCCGATGGGGGCGCCGCCGCGCTTGTTGCCCTCGGGGCCGGTCTTGTCCCAGTCGTCGTTGAAGGCGTACCAGCGGTGGGACCAGATGGCGTCCTCGCCCTGCGGTCCGCCGCCGGCCTCCTCGCCCTCACCGGCGTGCACGAGCTGGAAGTGGTCGATGTAGCCGTCGGGCTCGTTGAAGTCGCCGTCGCCGTCGAAGTCCCCGCGGTCCCAGGTGTCGAAGCTCGCCAGCTCCGCCTTGATCTCGGCGTCCGTGCGCCCGGCCGCCTTCCGCTGCTCGGCCCAGGCGGTGACGCCGTCCGCGACGACCTGCCAGGCGCAGGTGTCGGGCTGGCACTTGTTGGAGCCGTAACGGGCCTCGTTGTAGGGGACCTTGACCCAGTCCGAGACCTCGCCCTCGACCGAGTAGCGGCCCGAGGACTGCTTCTCGTAGTACTTCTTCATCGACTCGGTCTTCTTGCCCGTGCCGAAGAGCAGCTGCTCGTAGTGCTTGCGGTTGTAGTCGGCCCGCCAGGCCGTCGTGTTGTTCTTCTTGCGGTCCGGCTTGGCGATCTTGTTGTGCAGCGGACCGGGCGTGCCGCCGTAGCGGTCGTCGGTCTTGTCGCCGAACTCGACGAGGATCGTGAAGATCTTGTCGGTCTTCTCGCGTCCGAGCTCGACGTACTTGGGGTCGCCCTTCCTGCTCCTGAGCTGGACGACCTTGGAGCCGTCACGGTTCTCGACCGTGGCGTCGCCGGATATGAGCTGCTTGAGGGCCTCCTCGCGCTGGGCGGCCTGCGTCCTGCTCGACGGGCTTTCGAAGTCGTGCTCGTGCGCGGCGTGGGCGTCGGCCGGGTGGCCGTGATCCGTTTGCACGGGGGGCGTGTGGGCCGTGGCGGTCTGCGGGGTGACGACGGTGAACGTCGCCGCGGCGGTGGCGAGGACCACACCGGTCGCCGCCGCCCTGGACGTCCAGGATCTGCTGGTCACTTGTGGGGGGTTCCTTCCTGAACGCGCGGTCAGCCGTGATCGCGCAGCGGACCGTCCTCGTCCGTGACGCGCGCGGCTCGTGACGCACGTGATGGTTCAAGTGAACGTATTTGACAGCGAGTTGAGGAAAAATGAAAGTTCAAGATCGCTTGTGGCACGAGTAACTTCGGTTTTGTGCGGCCGTTGTTGGAATTCCGCACGATGTGTTCACCGATCCCTCAGGAGAGGTGCACGGAGAAGCGGGTCGACCGCGGGGGAGTGGGGCTGCCGGCCGGTCGAGGCCGCCGTAATTACCGCGCGGTAATTACTGGCTGGTAATTACCGCGGGGCCCGGGGTGCACCTCGCGTCGCGGGTGCGGTGGTCGTGGTTTCTCGCGCAGTCCCCCACGTCCCTGAGAAACGGCCGTTCCCTTCAGGGGCGCGCGGAACTGCGCGACCGGTCCCCACCGACCCGCGGTCGCCGACGATTCCGCACCCCCCGAGTCACGAGCCGCCCCGCAGCCGCCACCCCGCTCGCTCGTATGCTCGACGAATGACGACTTCCGCCAGCCAGGCCAGCCAGGGAACCGGCCCCACCCAGAACTCCATGCGGCGCGCCCTGAAACGCGCCCGCGACGGCGTGGCGCTGGACGTGGCCGAGGCAGCGGTGCTGCTGCAGGCGCGCGGCGCGGACCTGGAGGACCTCGCGGCGTCGGCGGGACGCGTGCGGGACGCGGGGCTCGCGCAGGCCGGGCGGCCCGGCGTCATCACGTACTCCAAGAGCGTGTTCATCCCGCTCACCCGGCTCTGCCGGGACAAGTGCCACTACTGCACCTTCGTCACCGTGCCCGGCAAGCTGCGCCGGGCCGGCCACGGGATGTTCATGTCGCCCGACGAGGTCCTCGACGTGGCACGCAAGGGCGCCGCCCTCGGCTGCAAGGAAGCCCTGATCACCCTCGGCGACAAGCCGGAGGACCGCTGGCCCGAGGCACGCGAGTGGCTCGACGCGCACGGCTACGACGACACCATCGCCTACGTCCGGGCGATCTCCATCCGCATCCTGGAGGAGACCGGACTGCTGCCCCACCTCAACCCCGGCGTCATGAGCTGGACCGACTTCCAGCGGCTCAAGCCGGTCGCTCCCTCCATGGGCATGATGCTGGAGACCACCGCCACCCGGCTGTGGTCCGAGCCGGGCGGCCCCCACCACGGCTCCCCGGACAAGGAACCGGCCGTACGGCTGCGGGTGCTGGAGGACGCCGGGCGGTCGTCCGTGCCGTTCACCTCCGGCATCCTCATCGGCATCGGCGAGACCTACGAGGAGCGGGCCGAGTCCCTCTTCGCGCTGCGCAAGGTCGCCCGCGCCTACCACGGCATCCAGGAACTGATCATCCAGAACTTCCGCGCCAAGCCGGACACCGCGATGCGCGGCATGCCGGACGCGGAACTGGACGAGCTGGTCGCCGCCGTCGCCGTCGCCCGGCTCATCATGGGCCCCTCGGGCTGCATCCAGGCCCCGCCGAACCTCGTCGACAGCGAGTACGAGCGCCTCATCGCCGCCGGGATCGACGACTGGGGAGGGGTGTCGCCGCTCACCATCGACCATGTGAACCCCGAGCGCCCCTGGCCGCAGATCGAGGAACTCACCGAACGGTCCCGCGCCGCCGGGTTCGAGCTGCGGGAACGGCTCTGCGTGTACCCGGAGTTCGTGACCCGCGGCGAGCCCTGGCTGGACCCCCGGCTCCTCCCGCACGTCCGGGCGCTCGCCGACCCGGAGACCGGCCTCGCCCTCCCGGACGCCGTCGTCGAGGGACACCCGTGGCAGGAGCCCGAGGAGGTCTTCGTCGCCGCCGGGCGGACGGACCTGCACACCGCCATCGACACCGAGGGCCGTACCGGCGACCGCCGGGACGACTTCGACTCCGTGTACGGCGACTGGGGCGCCCTGCGGGAGGCGGCCGCGCCCGGCATGGCACCCGAGCGCATCGACACCGACGTACGGGACGCGCTGCGCACGGCCGCCGACGACCCGACCCGGCTCGGCGACGACGAGGCCCTCGCCCTGCTGCACGCAGACGGCCCCGCGCTGGACGCGCTGTGCCGGATCGCGGACGACGTCCGCAGGTCGGCGGTCGGCGACGACGTCACGTACATCGTCACGCGGAACATCAACTTCACCAACGTCTGCTACACCGGCTGCCGCTTCTGCGCCTTCGCGCAGCGCCGCACCGACGCCGACGCGTTCACGCTGTCGCTGGAGCAGGTCGCCGACCGGGCGCAACAGGCGTGGGACGTGGGCGCCGTCGAGGTCTGCATGCAGGGCGGCATCCACCCCGACCTGCCGGGCACCGCGTACTTCGACATCGCGAAGGCGGTCAAGGAGCGGGTGCCGGGGATGCACGTCCACGCGTTCTCGCCCATGGAGGTCGTGAACGGCGCCACCCGCACCGGGATGTCGATCCGGGAGTGGCTGACGGCCGCGAAGGAGGCCGGCCTCGACTCCATCCCGGGCACGGCCGCCGAGATCCTCGACGACGAGGTCCGCTGGGTGCTGACCAAGGGCAAGCTGCCCACGGCGACCTGGATCGAGGTGGTGACGACCGCCCACGAGCTGGGCATCCGCTCCACCTCGACGATGATGTACGGCCATGTCGACCAGCCCCGGCACTGGCTCGGCCATCTGCGGACCCTGGCCGGCATCCAGCAACGCACCGGCGGCTTCACGGAGTTCGTGACACTGCCCTTCATCCACACCAACGCGCCGGTCTACCTCGCCGGCATCGCCCGCCCCGGCCCGACCATGCGCGACAACCGCGCCGTCACCGCCATGGCCCGCCTCCTCCTCCACCCCTGGATCCCCAACATCCAGACCAGCTGGGTGAAACTCGGCACCGAGGGCGCCGCCGAGATGCTCCGCTCCGGCGCCAACGACCTCGGCGGCACCCTCATGGAGGAGACGATCTCCCGCATGGCGGGCTCCTCGTACGGCTCGTACAAGTCCGTGAAGGACCTGATCGCGGTCGCGCAGGCGGCGGGCCGCCCGGCACGGCCGCGCACCACCCTCTACGGCCCGGTACCGGAGGAGCGGCAGCGGGCCGCCGCCGCGTCCGACGGCCATCTGCCGGAGCTGCTGCCGGTCCTGGAGTGACGCCCTGACAGCCGTGACCCCCGCCGATCCGTACGGTTCGTACGACGGCGGGGGTCATGTGTGTCCGGGGCCGGCCCACCCGAGCGAGGGGCGCGGGAGCCCTCGGTCCGGTCAGTCGTTCACCGGTTCGTTCTGCGGCAGGCAGGTGACCAACAGGACCACGGCGCTCAGGAGGAACACGCGCAGGGCCGCGTCGAGGCCGTTCCAGCTCTTGGACTGCCACATCACGAACCACTCGCCGCCTATGGCCATGAAGCCGGCGCCGAAGAGGAGGAGGACCATGAGCAGGCCGAGGGTGCTGTAGCGGCGCGCGGAGCGGAAGGCGCGGTTGCGCAGGGCGGTGGCCCAGAAGTACGTGGCCGCGACGAGGAGCAGCGCGGCGACCGTCTCCCAGACGATGATGGCGACGTACGCCGTGTCCTGGAGGCCCTTCGACTTGATGGCCCGCCACATGAGGTCCTCGTCCTTGAACGTGGTGTCCATGGCGAGAACATGCCGTACGAACTGCTGGTTGGTGCCGAAGTCGGTGATGTTGCTGAAGGCGACGAGCGCCATGTACAGGGCGACGGTGCCGACGAGGAGCGTCGAGACGAGGGGAAGGAGGGACGAACGGGGTCTCAGATCTGCGGACATGGATCAACTATGTCCCGCGTGATCGGGGCAACCCCAGGTGATTTTCGGCGCGTTGGGCCGGAATCCATGGCTGCGCACTGGCGGGAAAAGTACGGCCCGCCCAGGGCCTGGACTCGGTCCGGGGCCGTCGACGAGCGGAGGATGACGCATGGCACGGGCGACGCCCCCGACGACGCGTCCACCCTCATGCTGCGCGGCGACCACCAGCGGATGCGCGGCGCCCTGGACGCGGCGATCTCCGACCTGGACCGGGCGGCCGAACTCGCTCCGCTCCACCCGCTCACCTGGGCTTCCCGCGGTGTCACCCGGCACGCTCAGGGCCGCCTCGACGAGGCCCTCGCCGACCTCGACCAGGCCCTGGAGCTGAACGGGGGGTTCGTCTGGGCGCTGGTGCGCAGAGCCCGCGTACGCCGATCGCGGGGCGAACACGAGCGGCAGCCGGCCGACCTGCACCACGCGGTGGCCCTGGAACCCGGCACGGCGTGGGTGCGCTGCGAACGCGGTGACGCCCTGCGTGTCGCCGGCCGCGACGAGGAGGCCCTCACCGACTACGACCGGGCGATCGAACTCGACGAGCTGTACGCGTCGGCGTACGCCGGCCGGGGTGTCTCCCTGTGGAAACCGGGCCGCCACGAGGAGGCCCTGCCGGACCTCGACCGGGCGGTGGCCCTGGCCCCCGAGTACGTGTGGGCGCTCCGCCACCGGGCGGCCCTCCACCTTGAACTGGGCGACGCCCGGCAGGCGTTGGCCGACGCGGCACGGGCGCTGGAGCTGCGCCCCGGCGACACGTGGGCGGAGGAACTGCACGGCCGGGCCACCGAGGTGGTGACCCGGCCGTCCGGTACGGCGTGAGGGCTACTTGGCGAAGTCGCGGCCGAAGAGCGCGCCCTTCTGCGGCGCCCCGAGGACCGAGGGCCCGAACGAGGTGATGTTGGTGGTGGTCAGCCCCGCCTTGGAGCCGCGGAACAGCCACACCGCGCCGGAGTCCTGGTACGTGCCGTCCTCCGTGGGCGCGCCCACGGCGAGGTCGGCGCGGTCGTTGGCGTTGACGTCGAGCAGGTCGACGCTCCAGCCGAAGGCGTCGCCGGCCTCGGAGACGCCGGGCACCCCGGCGTCGGACTGGTCGAAGGCCTGGGCGCCGGTGCCGGTGAGCCCGGCGGCACCGCCCTTCAGCAGGACGACCGAGCCGGCGTCGCGGATGGAGCCGATGTCCTCGCCGGGCACGCCGACCGCGATGTCCGGGTAGCCGTCGCCCGTCACGTCACCGGCGGCCAGTGAGGCGCCGAACTGGTCGCCGTAGTCGCTGTCGTCGCTGTCGCGGTACCCGGCCTCGGAGACGCCGGGCACGCCCGCCGTGTTCTGCGTGATCCTCGTGACCCGGGTGCTCGGGCCGTCCGGACCGCCGTAGACGACCCGGACGTTGCCCGCGTCGTACATCCGCATCTCGGAGACGGCGTCGACCTGCCGTCCGACGTAGTCGCCGTAGCCGTCCATGTTCACGTCGGCGACGACACCGCCGACGGTGGCGGCCCCCGTCGTCTTCGGGTGCTCCGTGTCGACACCGGTCGCGGTGCCCGGCCACCAGAGGGTCGCGTACGACCGCTCCTCGAAGCCGTGGGTGGTGACGAGGTCGTCCTTGCCGTCACCGTTCATGTCACCGGCGATGACGTCCCAGGTCTCCTTCTTCTCGTCCACGGGGAAGGAGGTGGTGCTCGCGGGGGCGCCTTCGCGGGTGAACGGGCCGAGACGGACCTGGAGCACGCCGGAGGACTTCAGGGCGAGGTCGTCCTGGCCGTCGCCGTTGAAGTCGCCGCCGGCCAGGTCGCTGAGGTGGCCGCCGGTCTCGGTGGCGGAGCCCAGGCCGCTCGCCGAGCCCCACAGGATGGTGCCGGAACCGCTGTACGCGGCGACCACGAGGTCGGTGTAGCCGTCCCCGTCGAGGTCGCGTGCGGCCACCGAGGTGCCGAAGCGGTCCGAGGAGGGCTCGCCGGGCACCCAGGGAAGGGCCCGCGAGACGATCTGCGGGTGCGCGGTGTCGGCGCCGGCCGAGGAGCCGTACACGACGGCGACGTAACCGGCGAGCGCGGAACCGGAGACCGTTGCTTCGGGAGCCGTGGTCGCGAGGTCGGCGAAACCGTCGCCGTTGAAGTCGGCGACCGGTGCCTTCGGGACCGCGGCGGCCGGGGCGGCGGTGACGAGGGGAGCGGCCAGCAGCGCGGCGGCGACGGCCGCGCAGCCCGCGACGGTACGGCTGCGCGCACGACGGGCGGCACCGGGGATCGTGCGACGGCTGGTGCGAAGAGGCACGGATTCTCCAGGAGTTGGTTCAGGGGATGCCGTTAGTTCACATCCGATCGTCTGACCATCGGGGGTGCGCAATGGTTGCTTTCCGAGTGCGGAACGTGCTCGTCGAGACCCCTGAGTCGACCGTTCCCGTTCCATTACAGTGCTGGACTGTCGAGCCGTACGGGCGTACGGATGTACTTACGTACTGACGTACGCGTAGGGCCGTGAGGAGGCCGGGGTGGGTGCGACAGCCGGGGCCGTCTGGGGGCGGGCCGAACAGCAGGATTTCCGCAGCCGGGTGCGCGGAACGCTGCTCGGCGCGGCCGTCGGCGACGCCCTGGGCGCGCCCGTCGAGGAGCTGACCCTGCCCGGGATCCGGGAGACGTACGGCCCGGAGGGGCTGCCCGACCTGGCGCCCGCCTACGGCAGACGCGGGGCCATCACCGACCTCACCCAGCTGACCCTGTTCACCGTCGACGGTCTGATCCGTGCCCAGGTCCGCCGCGACACCGGCGCCTGGCACCCGCCGACCGATCTGCACCGGGCGTATCTGCGCTGGGCGGCGACCCAGCGGGACTGGGGTCCCGACGAGCGCCGCAAGGACGACGGCTGGCTCGCCCGTGAGGAATGGCTGTACGCCCGGCGCGACCCGTCCCGGGTCTGCCTGCTCGGCTTCGCCGACGACACCATGGGCACCCTCGACGCCCCCAAGAACCCCGGCGAGGCGGGCGCCGAGGCCGCGGCCCGCTCGGCTCCCTTCGGTCTCCTCGTCGGCTGGGAGCCCCAGCTCGTCTTCCAGCTCGCCGTCGAGTGCGCGGCCCAGACCCACGGCCACCCCACCGCGTACCTCACGGCCGGCTCGTACGCCGTCGTCGTGCATGCCCTGGCCCGGGGCGAGAGCATGGACGCCGCCGTGCAGAAGGCCCTGGTGCTGCTCGCCGCCCGCCCCGGCCACCAGCCGGTCGCCGGGGCTCTCCAGCAGGCCCTGGCCGCCGTCCGCACCGGCCCGCCCTCCCCGGCGCTCGTGGAGGAACTGGCGGGCCCCGGCACGGCCGACCGGCTGCTCGCGGTCGCCGTCTACTGCGCGCTCGTCGGCGAGGACGTACGGCAGGGCCTGTGCCTCTCGGTCAACCACAGCGGCCCGTCGAAGGCGGCGGGCGCCCTGACCGGCGGCCTCCTCGGTGCCCTGCACGGTGAGACGGCGCTTCCCCCGGCCTGGCTGGCCGAACTCGAAGGCCGCCCCACCCTCCTGGTCCTGGCCGACGACTTCGCCCTGGAGATGACCCAGGGGCCCGCCCTGCACAGCCCGAACGGCGCGGTGCCGGGGTGGCTGGCGCGGTACCCCCGGGCCTGAGGGGTCCTTTCACTATGAGCGCCCGCCGCGTCCCGGGACCGGGAGCGGAGCACGGCGAGCACCGTCGGGCCGGCCCTTGGGGCGTCGCGTGCGACTACGGATCAGGAAGACCGAGGAGAGAGGAACCCATGGGGGACTGGACCCTGCGGCCGGCCACGGCGGCGGACGTGGAGCCGGTGGCGGAGCTGCGGGCCGTGGTGATGCGCCCGGATCTGGAGCGGCTCGGCCGCTACGACGAGGACCGCGTCCGCCGCCGCTTCCGCGACGGCTTCGACGCCGCCCACACATGGATCATCGAGGTGAGCGGTGAACGAGCCGGTTGCGTGGCGCTCCGCCCCGCCGCCGACGCCCACTGGCTGGAGCACTTCTACCTGGCCCCGCGTCTGCACGGCTCGGGCATCGGCACGGCCGTGCTGCGCGAACTGCTGGACCGCTGCGACCGGGACGGCACGGTGGTCCGTCTGAACGTGCTGCGGGGCAGCCCGGCCCGCCGCCTCTACGAACGGCACGGCTTCACCCCGGAGTCCGAGGACCCGGTCGACGTGTTCATGGTGCGCCACCCGGCCACCGGCCCCCGTGCGGCTACGGTGACGCGATGAGCGTCCGGTTGATCATCCTCAATGGCGGCTCCAGTTCGGGGAAGTCCGCGATCGCACGGAGCCTGCAGACCGTACTGCCCGACCCCTGGCTGGCGTTCAGCGTCGACACCCTCGTGGACGCGATGCCCGAGCGACTGCGGTCCTCGGACGAGGGCATCGACTTCGCGGCGGACGGCGCGGTGAGCACGGGCGCCGACTTCCGGCTGCTGGACGCGGCCTGGGCGGCGGGCATGGCGGCCATGGCCCGCGCGGGCGCCCGCGTCGTCGTCGACGACGTCTTCCTGGGTGGTGCCGCCTCCCAGCGGCGCTGGCGCGATGCCCTCGGCGACCTCCCCGTGCTCTGGGTCGGTGTCCACTGCGACGGCGCGGTGGCCACGGCCCGCGAGGCCGCCCGGGGCGACCGCCCCCACGGCATGGCCGCCCTCCAGGCCACCCTGGTCCACCGGGGCGTGACCTACGACCTGGAGATCGACACGACCCACTCCACCCCGCTCGCCTGCGCCCACACCATCGCGGCCCGCCTGGGCTGAGGACCAGGCGGGCGCCGAGGTGACCCGTCGGGTCCCAGGTCACACACGGCGGGACCCGCTTCGTCTCGCTGTCGGACCCGCCGGGGAGGCGGGCGGACGACGAGCGACGGGAGTGTGGCAGTCACGGACCTCGCCCTCCGGACCGGTGCTGGAGTGCTGGCCGCGGTGGCGCTGACCGGTGGTGTGACGAAGACGTTCGTGCCGGGGGAGAAGCCGGCACGGCGCCGGGCGGGGGATGGACCGCGGAGATCGGCACCGGCTTCGTCAAGTCCCTCGGCGTTCTGGAACTCCTGGCCGCGCTGGGCCTGGTCCTGCCCGCCGCGCTCGGCGCCGCGCCGGTCCTGGTGCCGGTGACGGCCGTGTGCCGTGTGCCGTGTGCCGTGTGCTGGGTGCTGGGTGCTGGGTGCTGGGCGCTGGGTGCTGGGCGCTGGGTGCTGCTGATGATCGGCGCGGTGATCACCATGGCCGGCTCGGCGAGTTCCGGTTCGGGGCGCTGAACGTCGTCCATCCCGCGCTCGCGGCGTTCATCGCCTGGGGGTGCTTCGGCCCCGAGCCCTTCACCGGCCGACCTGGCGGAAAACAGTGGTCCCCGCGGTCGCCGGGTCCTAGGGTCCTCGCTTGTGACTGGACTCCCCTCGCATCTGAGTACGACAGCGGCCGCGTACGACGACATCGCGGTCCTCTACGCCCAACTGGTCAGGGACGAGTTCGACTCCCTTCCGCTGGACCGGGCGATGCTCACCGCGTTCGCCGACTCCGTGCGGGCTGTCGACGGAGGGCCCGTCGCCGAGCTGGGGTGCGGCCCCGGCCGGGTGACGGCGTATCTGCGGGACCTCGGGCTCGATGTCCTCGGGATCGATCTGTCGCCGGTGATGGTCCGGCTGGCCCGGGAGGCCTACCCCGACCTGCGGTTCGAGGTCGGGTCGATGCACGCGCTCGACCTGGCCGACGACGAGCTGGACGGCATCGTCTCCTGGTACTCGATCATCCACGCCCCACCGCGGGACGTGCTCTCCTACGTCGCGGAGTTCCGCCGTGTCCTCGCGCCCGGCGGCCACCTCGTGCTGGGCTTCTTCGAGTCGGAGGGCGGACCGGTCACCGAGTTCGACCACAAGGTGACGACGGCCTACCGCTGGCCGATCGACGAACTCGCGTCGCTGACAGGCGAGTTGGGCTTCATCGAAGTGGGCCGGATGCTGCGCGAGCCGCGCGAGGGGGAGCGGTTCCGACGGGGGCATCTGCTGATGCGCCTGGAGAAGTAGCCCCCACGTCCCACCGGACGCCTCAGAGGGCCGCCGCCGGATCCCCCGCCGGACAGCGGCCCTCCTCGGCACCCCCTCAGGGCTGGGTCCGCGATCCCGGCGGGCGCACGGCGGATTACGGGACAGCCCTCAGACCCCCGTCGGGCTGGACGTGCCCTTCCCCGGGGCGGGGACCGCAGCCGCGGCCCCCGCCCCGCCGGGGCCGTCGTCGTCCCCGTCAGTGTTGATCTTCTCGATGACGGCGAGCCGTTCGGGTGTGTCCTCCGGCTTGATGAAGCCGACGACGATGTACAGGACCAGGGACACGGCCAGCGGGATGGACACCTGGTACTGGAGCGGCACACCGCCCGCGACGTTCCAGTGGATCGGGTAGTTCACCAGCCAGAAGGCGAACAGCCCGCACGCCCAGCTGGTGAGCGCGGCCGTCGGCCCGGAGCGGCGGAACGGCCGCAGCAGGCCCAGCATCATCGGGATGGCCATCGGCCCCATCAGACCGGCGACCCACTTGATGACGACGGTGATGATGTCCTTGAACGCCGGCGAGTTGACCTGGGTGGCCGCCGCCATGGACAGACCGAGGAAGACGACGGTCGCGATCCGGGCGACCCGCAGCCCCTGCCCCTCGCTCCAGGCCCGCGCCCGGCGCCACACCACCGGCGCGCAGTCGCGGGTGAAGACGGCCGCGATGGCGTTGGCGTCGGAGGAGCACATGGCCATGGTGTGGGAGAAGAAGCCGACGATGACGAGGCCCAGCAGCCCGTGCGGCAGCAGCTGTTCGGTCATCAGGGCGTAGGTGTCGGAGCCGTCGCCCTTCTCCGAGGTCACCAGCAGCGGCGACATCCACATGGGGAAGAACAGCACCAGCGGCCAGACCAGCCACAGGACCGCCGACAGCCGGGCGGAGCGCTCGGCCTCGTAGGGGGTGGCCGTGGCCATGTAGCGCTGGGCCTGGTTGAGCATGCCGCCGTTGTACTCGAAGAGCTTGATGAAGAGGAACGCGAGGAGGAAGACCGTGCCGTAGGGGCCGACGAGGGGTTCGGCGTGGCCCTTCAGCTCGGGACGGTCCCAGACGCCGAAGAAGCCGCCGTAGTCGTCGAGTTGGACGAACACGGCCACGAACATCGCGATCCCGGCGAGGAGCTGGATGACGAACTGGCCCAGCTCCGTCAGCGCGTCCGCCCACAGCCCGCCGATCGTGCAGTAGACGGCGGTGATGCTGCCGGTGATGAGGATGCCCTGGTTCAGGGAGATCCCGGTGAAGACGGACAGCAGGGTCGCGATCGCGGCCCACTTGGCGCCGACGTCCACGATCTTCAGCAGCATGCCGGACCACGCCAGCGCCTGCTGGGTCTGCAGGTTGTAACGGTTCTTCAGGTACTCGAGAGGGGACGCCACACGCAGGCGCGACCGCAGCCGGTTGATGCGCGGCGCGAACAGCTTGGAGCCGATGGCGATACCGAGGGCGATGGGGAAGGACCACGTCACGAACGACGTCACGCCGTACGTGTAGGCGATGCCGGCGTACCCGGTGAACATCACCGCGCTGTAGCCCGACATGTGGTGCGAGATGCCGGACAGCCACCACGGCATCTTGCCGCCGGCGGTGAAGAAGTCGCTGACGTTGTCCACTCGCTTGTGCGACCAGACGCCGATCGCGACCATCACACCGAAGTAGCCGATGAGCACGGCCCAGTCGAGACTGTTCATGGGCCCCCTTCCAGGGTCCGCCGCCAGGGTCAGCCATGTGATCGGTCAGGCATGTGAACTCTGGTTTCGGTGGCATGGCCACGGCAAGGAAGGGGTAAGTCAAGAGGGGGTAAAAAAGTTCTGAGCGGTGACTCTGATTCACGTACATGAACGGCCGGTTGGCTGAAAACGATCAGCTCCGCGCGGCGTCCCTCGGTTCACCGCATCAACTCCCCGGCGTTGACCAACAGGGACTGACCGGTGATCGCCCGCGCCCGGTCGGAGGCCAGGAAGGCCACCGCGTCCGCGACATCCCCGTCCGTGGCCAGTTCGGGCAGCGCCATCCGCTCGGTGAGCCGCGCCAGCACCTCCGCCTCCGGGACCCCTTCGCCGTGCGCCGTGAACCGGACGTACGCCTCCACCGGCGGCCCCCACATCCAGCCCGGCAGCACGGTGTTGACCCGTATCCGATACGGCCCCAGCTCCCGGGCCAGCGAGTACATCGCACTCGTCAGCGCGCCCTTCGACGCCGCGTACGCCGCCTGCCGCACCTGTGAGGGCGCGGCGACCGACGACTGCGTCCCGATGATGACGACGGACCCGCCGCCCGCCTCCTTCAGGGCGGGCAGACAGGCCCGGGTCATCCGCAGCGTGCCCAGCAGGTTCACGTCGAGGACCGCCTGCCAGGTGGCGAAGTCGGCGTCCTCCAAACCCCCGAAGCAGCTGTCCCAGGCGGCCACGTGCACCACCGCGTCCACGCCCCCGAACCGCTCCCGCGCCAGCGCCGCGAGCGCCTCGCACTGCGCCTCGTCGGTGATGTCCGTCGCCCGGTAAGTCGTGTGCGCGCCGTCCGGGTCCAGCTCCGCCGCGGCCTTGGCGAGGTTCGCCTCGGTGCGCGCCCCCAGCACGGCGTTCCCGCCGTCCCGTACGACCGCGGCGGCCACCCGCTGGCCGAGTCCCGCACCGACGCCCGACACGACGACGGTCTTGCCGTTCAGCAGTGGCAGGGGCATCGCTACCTCCGGGGTCTGCGCTCCATCTGACGGAGCGTCAGAGTATGGGCGTCCGGTGGAGGAAGGAAGGGGGGTTTGCTGGGAAGGCCATTGATCGGGTTGCTCGGGGAGTTCGCTGACGAAGGCGCCTACACCAGGGTGCATCTGCGTGAGACCTGCAGCCCGCAGTTCTGTCAACACGCGTCGCGCGGTCATCTGTGCGATGCCGAACCCACTCTGGACCGGCCAGAACACCGGGCAACTGCGATCCGGGCGGGTAGGTCCCGTCCGCGATCCGCCCCTCAATGACTGCGTAGACCTGCTTCCAACCTGGCACGTCCGGTTCCCATTCCATGCCCTGGACGCTGAGGGCTGTCCCGTAATCCGCGGTGGATCAGCGCACGGCGTCGGATGCTGGGGGCACCTCCCAGGCCGTTCAGGCAGTGGGGGAGCATCGCAAGGCGGAGGGGCGTCCGCATACTGGATGTATGCGGGCGTTCCGACAACGCGGCGAGGTGCCGTAGCCGGCGTCGTGCGCCCGCCGGGGATTACGGGACAGCCCTTAGGTGGCCCATACGGGACAGCCCTTGGCCAGCTAGGCGCGCTTCGACGGAGACGGACGCCGGGTCGGCGTGGCGGAGCCGACCGCGTACGCACCCGGCGCGGCCACGCTCCCGCCCGGTGTCCCTCGGGTGGCCCCCCCGTGCCGCTGCCCGCGCAGCCGTACCGGCCGCGGCCCACGCGGCCGGTAGCGGATAGCGGATCGCCGTGATCCTGGTCGACGGCGACAACGGGGCACCGCCGCGCTCCTGTCCGAAGTGCGCGCCTACCGCCTTGCCGAAGTCCGCCAGTGCCAGCACATGACGCAGACGGCGGTGGCCGAGATTCTCGGCGTCCACCAGGGGCGTGTCTCGGCGATCGAAAAGGGTGTGCTCAGCCGCTCCGAGGTCGATACGCCTGCCGCCCACGTCGAAGCCCTCGGCGGAAAGCTCGAGCTCGTGGCCGACTTCGGCGACGAATCGCTTGTGCTGGGGTAAGGCTGTGGACTTGAAGATGTTCGTCCTGGCCCGAGAGCGAGGCGTACCTCGCGCTCAGGCGCGTAGAGGCGGCAGTTGAGGAGTAGGCGTGCCATGTCTGAGCCCCGGATGGTGAGGGAGCAGAAACTCGAACCCGAGGTGGATTTCTACGGGATGTGCCTACAGGACGCGGAGTCAGCTCAGGTTGCGTATCCAGGTGGCCGCGTCATGGGCGAGGGCCGTTTTCGTAACTGGCCACCCTGGGCGCGTCGATATCGAGAGTGCTGGTCATACTCACACGCCGACGATGACCGCTCAGGTGTGGGACGGTGAACCGCCCGTGGACACCAGTCGCGTGTGGGACCAGCGAGCCGACTCCACCGTGCGGTCCGCGACGGGAACCCTGGAGGTGTGGGCGGTGGCGTTCGGCCCGATCGAGGATGTGATCGAACTGGGGGCTTCCGACCGGGTCTGGCATGTGCGGGTCTACTGCTCCGGCCGAGATGAGGTGGCCCGCGTCATCGAGGAGGAAGGCATCGCCGAGGGCGTCGAGCGCTACCTCGTGCAGTTCTGGTCCCAGCAGACGTGAGAGTCGGCCCTGGGGGCTCGGGCCGCGTACTGCCTTGGGCCAACTAAGGGCGTCGATGGCCCTCACGTTCAGGGCCCGCGCATCGCCCCCGCATCCCCGGCCAGTTCTGTGAGCCGGGTGAACGCCCGTAAGTACATGTGGAGTTCGCTCGGCGCCATGACGGTCACCTTCGCGGCGAGCATCTCGTCCCGGGTGGCGTCTTCGTGTCTTCCCAGCCGCTGGCCATCCGGGTACCCACGGGCCGCAGGGCATGCGCTCCGGGCCGGTTTCACGTCCGCCGAGGCGACGGTGGTGGAGGCCCCGGAAGCCGGGTACATCGGCACGCTCATCGTCCAGGCCCACGCCTGACAGTGCACTTGCCCGTCGCCACGGCCTCGTCGGCGGAGCCGAGCAGCCGGTCGACGACCTCGGCGGCGAGGGCAGCGACACCCTGGCGGGTTACCGGTCGCTCCTGCACGGCCGCCGTCCGCACGTGGACGGGTACGGCTCGGAGCAAGCGGAGATCGCGGCGCTCGTCGATCGAGTCGAGGGCTGGATCGCGTCCGCGCTTGAGTCCAGGGCGGGTCGTGTGTGCCGGCCCGGGACGTCCGACGGCTCATCGCAGCTCATCCACGTACCGGTCCGTCCCGGCCACCGTCGGTATGAACGGTGCGACGAACTGCACTTCGCCCAGCCCCGAAGCCGCCACTGATGCGTCCAGGTTCGTGAAGTGCTCGCGCCAGGTGTCGCGGGGATCCTGCTGGAGGAACCACAGCAAGGTCAGTCGGGTCCCGACCCCCTCGACCTGTTTGACGTAGGTCATGCGGTCCAGGGGCAGGGGCGTGGGCGTGAAGACGGTCGCCATGGCTGCGGGCGAGCCAGCCAGCCGTTTCGGGAGATGGTCGTTTCGTAGCCAGGCGAGCAGTTCCTCACGTCTGGCGGGGGAGTCGCTGTCGATGACCTGGACGACGAGTCCGGCGTAGGGGTGGTCGAGGGCGTGGATGTCGCGAGGACCTTCGTCGCCGTCGCGGTAGACGGTCGTCGCGTGGTCCTGGAAGGCCGTGAAGACATGCGTACGGTCCTGGAAGACGCGGTGGTCGCGGTTGAGACGTTTGTTGATGCCGACGGTCCATCGCATGTGGTCGGCGTAGCGGCCGGCGGTCATCCAGTAGACGGATAGGTAGCACCCGGCCGTCACCGGCTGCGCGACGGCGGACTTCTCGGGGTAGCGCAGGAGCTGCAGGTCTCGCGTGGCTACCCAGCGGCGCCCCGAGTACATCCAGGGCATGGCCATCGCACCGGCGATGAAGTGGTCGTCTTCGTACCAGCGATTGTATTCGCGCTCCCGGCCGGGGTGCGGCTCAACCATGGTGATGAGCGCGTGCCCGAGGTCGGCTCCATAGGGGCCGACGCCGGCCAGCTCGGCGTACAGATGGCTGTGGGTCTCGCCGGCTTTCGTGGTGTCGTCTGTCATGGATCCGGTTTAGCTGACGGAACGTCAGATCTGGAAGGGGGGTGCCCGCTCAACTTCGCTTTGGTTTCAGCGATCACGCGCGCCAAGTGGGCAGGCGGGCCAGCGGCTCACGCCCTGCCGTGCACAGCAGCCCTCCGTGCTGACACCGGACTGGTGCGCACTCCTACGCGGGCGCGATGGCGATGCCCTGGATGTTCGCGGGCGGCCGCTGGGTCGCCTCCGGCGATCGGCAACTCTTGTGGAACTCCGAGAAGTCGGCACCACGAGGCGACCGTCTGCCGGGACGGCGCCGCCGTGCCCCGCGACGTCCACGCCCTCGACCACCCGTACGCGGCCTGGTGCTGGAGGTGGTGGAGGCCGAAGGGCCCGAACAGCGAGCGGAGTTGCTGGGGTGGCTGCGGGCCCCGGCAGCTGCCGAAGCGGCTCGCCGGGTCCCCCGCCGACCTCGTCACGGTCTTCCGGCCGACGCCGCTGCCCCTCGACCGCATGTCCTACGTCAAGCAGGTCGAGGGCGTCGACACCCGCCTCACGCTCCTGTGGTTCCTGGAGTCCGACCCACGCGACTGCTGGGAGGCACACTTCGCGGGCCTGGACGAGGAACCGGACGGATCGGGCCTCGGGCGGCTGGAGTTGCCGGCGCCGTTCATCCCGACCGTGCCCGGGACGGACCGGTACGTGGACCGGTTTGCGGTAGCCGAGGGGGGTGTCCGAGGGGGTGGCCGGGCGGGCGCGGAGCCGGCGGGCACGACGAGGGGCAAGGCCGAGCCCCCTCGGCCAGGACGGCGGGCCGGTCGAGAGGGCTCTGTCAGTTGGTGTGTCTGAAGTTGTCTTTCTGGTGAAGGTGAACCATGGTCACGCGAGGTCGAAGGCTCCCTTGTTGACCCCGGTGACGAACGCGTTCCACGAGTCGGCGACGAACGCCAGGGTCGGACCGTCGGAAACCTTGGAGTCACGCACGGAGAGTGCCGCGACGACAGGGGACTTGACCTCGACGCACGCGCCGTTGCCCGTGGAGTACGAGGACTTGACCCACGTGTCCGTGGCGCCTTGCTGAATTGCCATTTCTGCTCCGCTAGCCGGTTGATCGCTGAGTTGCTGTCGCCGAACTGTGGGAACGCGTCCGTGCCCGGACCCCACAGTTCGGTTTCCGCCAAGGTCATTGATTTCCTTGACGTGATCGACGCTACTCGCCAACATCCGCTCACGAAGCGACTATTCACTCGACAGAGTGGCATATTCCCCTTTGGTCTTCCCCTCAGGGATGCCAAGGTGTATCTTCCGTCCCTTTCAGCCCCGCAGGGGCTTCACCGGGGCCATGAAGGGCTACAACCGTGCATAGTCCTTCGCGATGTCCGCGATGAACTGGCGGGATTGATCCGCATTCAGCGCCTGCGCCCTCAAGTGCTCGTACATCACGCTGTACTTCTGGACGTCGGCGGGCTTCTCGAGATACAGATCGCTGGTGACGCCCTCGATGTAGACGACGCTGGAATCCGAGGCGTCCGGGAACTCCAGGATCGCGTACTGGCCGTTCAGGCCCGGATGCGCGCCCATGTGGAAGGGGATCACCTGGACGGTGACATGCGGGAGTTGGGACTGCTCGACCAGGTACTCCAACTGCTCGCGCATGAGGGAGCGGCGGCCGACCACCCGGCGCAGCGCGGCCTCGTCGAGGACGGTCCACAGCCGCAACGGGCTCTCCGGTGCGGAGATACGTTCCTGTCGCCTCATCCGTACCTGGACCCGCTTGTCGATGTCACCGGGCGTCGTCTCGGGCAGCGCGCCCGCGATGAGAGCCTCGGCGTACGGACGGGTCTGGA
Organism: Streptomyces sp. NPDC030814; assembly: GCF_055572155.1. Classification (NCBI taxonomy): domain Bacteria; kingdom Bacillati; phylum Actinomycetota; class Actinomycetes; order Kitasatosporales; family Streptomycetaceae; genus Streptomyces; species Streptomyces sp. NPDC030814. The sequence continues at coordinate 149,882 of NZ_JBVIDX010000013.1, read as the reverse complement.
GCAGTCCGGGCACGACCTGCGGGTCGTACACACGCAGGCTGGCCGCGTCGGTCTCCAGGCCGATGTAGACGCTGTACGGGACATCGCCGAACGCGTGCCACCAGCCCTGCTGACGCGAGTCCTTGGCCATCTGCATCAACGAGTCGACGACCCGCTGGTCCTCGACCTCGTAGACCCCGCAGAGGTCGCGGACGTCGCGCTGGCTGATGCTGCGGCGGCCGTTCTCCAGACGGCTGATCTTCGACTGGGAGACCAGCAGCCGCTCGGCCACTTCCTCGGCGGTCATGCCCTTGAGCTCACGGAGCCGGCGCAGCTCCTGGCCCAACCGGCGTCGCCTGACGGTGGGATTGACATTGGACGCCACGGGACGTGCACCTCCGGCTGCGGGCCTCTACTTTGCGTATCTGCTGCTGAGCAGATTGCCACCAAGGCGCCGAGTACCGCTGGAAAACAACGGATATGCGCTGTGCGCGCACCGTTCCCGCCGAAGTTTTTCCGGCGTGAGGCGTTCTCCGCCGAAGGTGCGGCCGGCATCTGGGCATGCGGCCGCGCGGGGCGGCGAGGCCGTCTCGTACGGACCGGCCCGATCGGTCGACGGATCGACCGGCCGAGCATGTCCGTACGGCCTCGCACGCCCCGCGCGGTCCAGCGGCTCCCGAACCGGGTCTGCGGTCCCTCAAGGCGGTTCGGCCCGGCGCTGACGGTGCGAGTGGTACGACGGTGCGCACTGTGGTGCGGGTGGTGCGGTGGTTCGAGTCGTGCCGTGAACGGGTGGTGCGGCCGTGCGTGGTCGTGCGGTCTTGCGCGGTCATGCAGTCCTGCGTGGTCGTGCAGTCCTGCGTTGCACGGGCGGTGTCACGGGCCGCGGCTCTGGGCCCGGTGTCTCACCCGGTGTGGTGCGCCGGTGCGCTGGTGCTCCGACGCGGTGCGGATCGCGGTGCGGATCGCGGTGCGGATCGCGGTGCGTTGGTGGGTCAGTGCGCCACGACGCGTGCCATGGAGCCACGGCGCGGCTGCATCGGAACGCCGCGGGCGGGTTCCGGTGCGGGTGGCCTGGTGCCGGGTGCGGCCTGGCGGCCGGCCGGTGCCGGGCTGCGGCGAGGCTGAGCGGCCACGCCGTTCTGCACGTCCATGACGGCGTGGGCCACCAGGCCGCCCATGGGGTCGTGCCGGATGAGGTCCCTGAGCCGGGAGCGGGACGAACGTCCCTCGTTCCCCGGGTACAGGTGCTTGCCCAGGCCTACGGCGTGGGCGAGTGCGGCGAGCGCGGCCGTCCGCGGGTCCGGCGGTACGCCGGTGCGGATCGCGGAATCCAGCCGGGCCCTGATCTCCCGGCTGATGGCCGTGTCCGTCGCCTGGTACCGCGTCGTCGGCAGCACCCCGCACATCTGGCCCGCGACGGCGTGGACCATGCCGCAGCGCTCCAGGTGTGACAGGTAGGTCTGACGCAGCCCCAGCCGGGGCCCGCCGATCCAGTGCACCGCACGGACCGGAGCGCCACGCCTTCGCAGCAACTCCAACGCGCAGTCCAGTGTCGGATCTCCAGTCGGCCGTGGGGACACCACGGCGATACGATCCCCGTCTGGGGCTATCCGTCCGGCCAGCGCCAGCTCCACTAGCTGCGCTCCGGCCAGACCAAGGTCGAGCGACTGCGGCTGCGCAGTGGTACCCGTGGCCGGGTCCAATGCCAGCAGCAGAAGCTCCTCCGGAAGTGTTCTGCGGCTCCTGCCCATCCATGCCTCCCCGCGTGGATGAATGACAGGGTGACCCCTCTCACATTGGTCTGTCGAGGGTGCGTGACCGGAATGTAGTGGAACCGGTAGGTATGTCGTTCTCGTCTACCGCAGTGGTCAAGCCCGCACACAGGACACTGGTACATGGTTCGGACAGCGGCGCGGCGCGGCGGTGCGTGGGGTGGCTAGTGTCCGGGCGGTGGGTTTCACAGATCGGTAGGGCGCGCGTCCCGAGGGTGGGCGGCGCGCGGGAGGAGGCATCGGTGGCGGGCACGTCCCCCGACAGGTCGAAGCGGTACGAGTCGTCGACATCGTCGGCGTCGGGGAGCGAACCGCCGATCCCGGAGACCCCGGGTTCCGGGCCCTCCACTCCCTCCCAGGACCCACGCCTCTCCCTCTCCCGGCCGACCCCGCCGGACCCCGCCCCGAAGCCGGACCAGGCGACGGCGGTCTTCTCCCGCCGCGCACTGCTGGAGACGGCGGAGGGAGCGGATCGGCGGGCGGACGTCGACGCCGGCGGCGAGGCCGAGGCCGATGCCGATGCCGATGCCGAGGGTGTGCCGGCCGAGGACGCGGCGTCGGGTTCGGGGGCCGGGGGCGCCGAAGGGACTTCGGACGCCGCTGGGTCTGGTGACGCCGAGCAGAACGACGCCGACGCCGACGCCGACGCCGACGCCGGCGGCGAGGCCGATGCCGAGGTGAGCGCGGAGTCGGAGGACGGCGGTACCGACGACGCGGCCGAGGCGGAGACCGGGGAGGCGGATCGGCGCTCGTCGGGCGGCGCCACGCCCACCCTCGCCCTTGCGGCACGACTGCCCGCAGCGCGGGAGGCGGAGGACGCGAGCGGCGAGGCCGGTGCGGACGCGCCGCGCGCGGCGGAGCCGGAGGAGGCCGGGGCCGACCGGGGGACCGGTGGCCGCGAGGGTGCCGACGCCGAGACCGAGGGCGACTCGTCGTGTGACGGCGGGAGCGGTGTCACGGAGGGTGAGGGCTCTGGCTCCGAGTCCGCCGACGACACGGAGGCGGAGGGGGAGGCGGCTGCCGCTGACCGCGTGACTGATGCCGCGGGCCGCGAGGGTGCTGAGGCTGACACCGACTCGTCGCGTGACGGGGAGGGCGGTGCCGCGGAGAGCGCGGCCGACGCCGACTCTGACGCCGACGCCGACTCTGACGCCGATGCCGATGCCGATGCCGATGCCGATGCGGATGCGGATGCGGATGCCGACGCCGATGCCGGGACTCCGCGTGACCGCGAGCCTGAGGCCGGGGACGCGGACGCGCGTGACGCCGGTACTGACGAGGAGGAGAGCGACAAGGGCTCCGAGGGTGGCGGGAAGGCCGACTTCGGTACCCCGTCGCCCGGGGGCGACTGTGACGCGGCTGCCTCCGAGGCCGACTCCGGCACCCCGGTCCCCGAGGCGGACTCCGGTTCCCCCGGCTCCGGCACCCCCGCCAAGGGCGGTTCCGGGGTCTTCTTCTCCAAGGCCCGCGCCGGCGAAGCCGAGGCGGAGCCGCCCGTCGACCAGGCGACCGCCATCTTCCGCGCACCCCGGCCCCCCGCGGTGGACCAGCCCACGACCATGCTCAAGCTGGGCGCGGCGGCCACCAAGGCGACCGGCGACGACACCGACGACACCCCCGACAAGGCCGACGGGGACGGCAAGGGCGCCGAGGACGCCAAGGGCACCCCCGGCTCCGAGGGTGCCCCCAGCGAGCGGACCAGTAGGTTCGTGGCGCTCAAGCCGCTGGACGACACCGCCCCGCCCAAGCCGGCGCAGCCCTCCGCCCCGCCCGCCGAGGCCACCCGGACGATTCCCCAGGTGGGCCCGGAGCGGACGACGCAGCAGCCGTTGCCGCCGAAGCCTCCGCTGGACCTGCTGGCGGAGCTGACGAACACGCCGCCGCCCCCGCAGACCCCGCTCAGGACGGCCGTCCGCCGGGTCAAGATCTGGACCCCGCTGGTCATCCTGCTGGTGATCGTCTTTGCGGTCGTACAGAATTTCCGCCCGCTCCCCGCCCCGACGCTCGCCCTGACCGCGAAGGAGTCGTACGCCTTCAAGGGCGACAAGGTGACCCTGCCGTGGCCCGAGGAGGGCCAGGGCTGGATGGATGTCAACGGCATCGGCACCCTGGACAGCTTCGGCGAGCAGAAGCCCGTGGCCATCGGCTCCGTCGCCAAGGCGATGACCGCGTACGTCATCCTCAAGGAACACCCGATGAAGCCGGGCGCGAAGGGCGCGACCATCCCGGTCGACGCGAAGGCCGAGACCGAGGGCGGCTACGACAAGGACGGCGAGTCCACGCTCAACACCGTCAAGGAGGGCGACAAGCTCTCCCAGTACGACGCGATCGCGGCCATCATGATTCCGTCCGCGAACAACATCGCGCGGCTGCTCGCCCGGTGGGACAGCAATGGTTCCGAGGCGGAGTTCGTCAAGAAGATGAACGCCGCGGCCAAGGACCTCGGGATGAAGAACACGACGTACACCGACCCGTCGGGGCTGAAGGAGACGACCGTCTCCACCGCCGAGGACCAGGTCAAGCTCGGCAACGAGCTGGTGAAGATGAAGGCCCTGACGGACATCACCAAGCTGCCCGTCTGGTACGACCCCTCGGGCGCGAAGTGGGACAACTACAACCGTCTCGTCCCCTACAACAACGCCATCGGCATCAAGACCGGCTCCACCTCGGCCGCGGGCGGCAACCTGCTCTTCGCCGCCACCAAGGAGGTCGGCGGTGAGACGGCGATCGTCGTCGGCGCGGTCCTCGGCCAGCACACCCCGCCGATCATCGACACCGTCAACGCGGTCAGCAAGACGGCCATGCTCGCCGCCCAGGACGCCCTGACCTCCGAGACGATCCTGAAGAAGGGCGAGGTCGTCGGTTACGTCGACGACCAGCTCGGCGGGCAGACCCCCGTCGTCGCCACCGAGGACGTCTCGGCGGTCGGCTGGGCCGGCAAGACCGTCAAGCTGCGGCTGGAGCCCGCGGAAACCATCCCGCACCAGGCGAAGGCCGGCACGAAGGTCGGCTCGCTGACCGTGGGCGACGGCACCGGCAACGGCGTCGAGGTCCCGGTGGCCCTGCAGAAGGACCTCACGGAGCCCGGCTTCGTCCCCAAGCTCACCCGCGTGAGCTGACCGGCCCAACCGCACGCCCGCACACACGGAGGCGCCCCTCCCGACCATCGGCCGGGAGGGGCGCCTCATGTTCCTGCCCCGCCCTACTCCTCCCCGTCCTTCTCCGCCTCCTTCTCGCACTCCAGCGCCGTCTTTCGGGACGGCCCCCCGTACTGCGAGCTGATACGGACGTCACCGGCCTCGTGGACGGTGAGACGGGTGAACTCGGTGAGGTCGCCGTTCGACTCGCGGTCGGCGGTGAGGCAGCCGTTGTCGGCCCACAGCCAGGGGGAGTACGCGATGCGGACGGTGATCTCGCCCGGCCCGGGCACCCGGACGACGAGGTTGGCGCCGTCGGCACTGACCACGGACGCCGGTCTGTCGACCAGTGGCGTCGCGTGCTTCACCCGGTAGATCTTCCAGTTCGCGTCCTCCCAGACGCGCTCCAGATAGTCGGGCTCACTGGTGACCAGGGCGTGTTCCAGCTCGGCGGGGCCGTCCGGCTCGCCGTTGACGAGGACGACGAAACCGACCGCCCACCGCGACAGCCACGCCTTGTAGGCCCCGGGGGTGAACGCGCCCTCGGGCACCTCCGTGCCGCCGTGGCCCTCGTAGAAGAGGCGACCGCGCTCGACGTCGGCCTGCCGGTTCCAGCCGCGCGCCATGTTGATGTACGGGGCGAGGATCGCGGCCTCGCGGTGGTCGCGGGCCGGGACCACCTCGACGCGGGTCTTCCACGCGCCCAGCCGCCTCAGCTCGTTCACCACACCGTCGGTCTTGACGGCCCACTCGGGCACCTTGGTGTTGGTGACGATGTCGGCGGTCGTCTTGCCGGTCAGCCACGTCAGGGAGAGGACGAGGGCGACCACACCGGCCACCAGCCGCCGCCGGGGCGTGAACCAGGACAGCGGCAGCCGGGCGTCGCCCTCGCGGGCCTCGCCGCGGTACAGGGCGATGGCGAGCGCCGCCGCAGGGCCCGCCAGCTCCAGGAGCCGTTCGACGTTCGTGCCGATGGGGGTGGGGATCAGATAGCACAGGACCACGCCGAGGGCGTAGACCGCGGAGCCGAGGCGGAGCACCCGCCAGGCGCTCGGCGCGATCACCACGACCACCGCGCAGATCACCACCGGAGGCCATATCCGGCTGAACGCCATGGGCTGCTCGCCCTCGAAGGGGAACAGCAGCGTCGTCACGGCGACGACCGTCACCGGCGGCACGATCAGCGCCGCCGCCCGGCCCCACTCGCGGCACAGCAGATACGCGGCGCCCACCACGAGGAGGAAGAGCCCGGAGACGGGGCTCCCCATCGTGGACAGCGTCGCGCACACCGCCGCCACGGCCAGCCGCCGTCCGCCGCGCCCGCCCACCACCGCCAGCAGCGCCCCCATGGCGAACGCCGTGCCCAGCATGAACGTGGAGCGGCCCGACACCACCTGGCACCACAGGGAGAAGGTCGCGGCGAGGGCGACCGGAATCGGCTTGCGCACACCCGTCCGGGCGACGACCGCCCCGACGAGCCAGGAAGCGGTGAGTCCGGACGCCAGCGTCACGGCGACCACTCCGCACACCGCCATCAGATAGGGCGAGAGGACGCTGTAGTTCGCCGCGTGCAGCCCCCCGTACCAGAACAGGTTGACCGCCGAGTCCGGGTACGTCTTCGCGAACTCCGCCCACGCCACCTGGGCCGCCAGATCCCCGCCGCCGGTCGCGAAGACCGCCCACCACACGAAGTACAGCGGCAGGGCGCACAGAACGGCCGTCAGAGGCACTCGGTGGCGTACCCGCCACGGCTCACGCGTCGGCGACGGTTTGCCGGCGCGTGAGACGGGACGTCGTGGGGTCAGCTCGGCAAAGGCCACTGCGGCTCGTCCGTTCCGTTCGACTCGTGCGGGCGGGTGTTCGTCGTCTGTCGGGGTAGACGCTAGCCACCCGCTGACAGTTGGCCGACAGGACCTGTTCGGTCCGGTTCGGCCGTAGGGAAATCCCCTACAGCCGTACCGGTACTACATGGGTCAGGATGCGACCGGGAACGCCACGTCGCACACCGGGTCCTCCGGTCCCGCCGCGGCCCAGTCCGCGAAGTACACCTCACGGCAGGGGCCGACGATCTCCAGGCCACGCTCGGCGATCCAGCGCTCGACCGCCTCGAAGGCCGCGGCGATCTGCGGATGGGCCACCTGTGCCTTGGTGATCCGGGTGTACACGAGCCGTCCCGCCGGCTCCACGCGCACGTCCGTCGCCCAGGCCCGCCCGTGCTCCGCCGCCCAGCGGCGGGCCGCGTCCGGGTCGGCCACCGGCACACACGCCTCGGCGGGGCCGTCGCTCTCCAGGGACACCTCGGAGTGGTACGCGACGAACGGCACCCCCGTCGTCCCGCCGCAGGCCGCCGCGCCTTCCTCCAGCCGCCCGAGCGACGCCCCGATCCACGCCGGCAGCTCGTCGACCAGGATGTGCCGTGACTGGGTGAGCACGACCTGCGCGGCCGTGTCGACCGTCTCGACCACGAACGTTCCGTACATCTCCGGGTCCCTTCCCGTCAGCCGTCCACGGAGGTAGGAGACCAGGGCCCGCTGGGACGCGAACCGCTCCTCGACCCCGGCCCAGTACGCGGCGAGCCGGTCGGCGGCCGACGTGCCGTCCGCCCCGACGGCCTCCACGATCTCCGCGACACGGGCGAGAGGCATGTCGAGCTGCCGCAGCAGGGCGACGAGACGGGCGCGTTCGACCTGGTCGGACCGGTAGTACCGGTAGCCGGTCACCTCGTCGACGTACGCCGGGGCGAGCAGCCCCAGCCGGTCGTACAGCCGCAGCGCCTTCGCCGACAGTCGTGCGCGGGCGGCGAAGGCGCCGATGGTGAGCAGGTCGTCGGTGGCCACTGGGTCATCCTCCGTCACCGGGCGTCCGCGCCCGGCGAGAGGGACGGTGGTCCTTGACCCAAGGGGAAGGTCAAACGGGCGGCCGGGGGCCTCAACCGATGGTTTTCTCCACTGCGGCCACCAGCTCCGGTGCCTCCGGCTCGGTCTGCGGTGAGAAGCGGGCGACGACCGAGCCGTCACGGCCGATGAGGAACTTCTCGAAGTTCCAGCGGATGTCGCCGCTGTGGCCCTCGGCGTCCGCGTGCCCGACCAGCCGCTCGTACAGGGCGTGCCGGCCCTCGCCGTTGACCTCGACCTTCTCGGTCATCGGGAAGGTCACGCCGTACGTCGCCGAGCAGAACTCCGCGATCTCCTCGGCCGAGCCCGGCTCCTGCCCCAGGAACTGGTTGCAGGGCACGCCGAGCACGGTGAAGCCCTTTTCCGCGTAGCGGGCCTGGAGGGCTTCGAGGCCCGTGTACTGAGGGGTGAGACCGCACTTGGAGGCCACGTTCACGACGAGCACGGCCTGCCCGGCGTACTGCGCGAGGTCCGCGGACCCACCCGTGAGGGCGCCGATCTCGACGTCGAGGGGGGAGGTACCGGGGGTGTCTGTAGTCATAAACGGATGCTATCTCCGGAACGTTTCCCGCCTCGGCCGCCCCGGGCGGAATGGTGTGAGCGCCCGGCTGCCGGGCAGATCGCGTCAGCCCCTCGGCCGCCCGGGAGAGACCGTGTGAGCTCTCGGGTCGTCCGGGACAGTTCGGGTCAGCCCTCTTCCGGGCCGGCCCTTTCGGCCGCTCGGTCGTCAGCCCTGGGCCGTCTGGAACAGTCCGTG
>NZ_JBVIDX010000013.1:137620-141242 GCF_055572155.1 Streptomyces sp. NPDC030814 | reverse complement strand
CAGTTCGGGTCAGCCCTCTTCCGGGCCGGCCCTTTCGGCCGCTCGGTCGTCAGCCCTGGGCCGTCTGGAACAGTCCGTGTCAGCACCTGGCCGTCCCGGGCGGACCGTGTCAGTCCACCGGCCGCTCGGGACGGGTCGTGTCGGCTCTCCGGGCCGCGCGGGACAGTCCGGGTCAGCCCATGGTCGTCCATGAGTGGCCGCGTCAGCCCTCTCCGTCACCCCGGGCGGACCGTGTCAAGCGCCCCCACCGCCCCGGGCGGACCGCGACAGTGCCCCCGCCCGCCCCAGAGGGAGAAGGCACTGGCCCTCCCGGCACTCGCAGGGCGCGTCGGACCTCGCGGCGCTCGGGGACCGCGTCACAGCTCCCGGTGCTCCGGGGCCCGTACCAGCACCTCCCCGGCCGCCGTCCGGGTGTACAGCACCGAGCGGCCCGCGCGTCCGCGCCGGACCAGGCCCGCCTCCAGCAGGACCTTCAGGTGACGGCCCACGGAACCGAGGGGCCGGCCGGTGACCGCGCACAGCTGGGTCGTGCTCATGGGGGAGTCGAGGAGGGCGAGGACGCGGGCGCGGGCGGTGCCGAGGAGCGGGCCGAGGGCGGCGGGCGCGGCTGCCGGACCCGTGTCGGCGAGGACACCCGAGCAGGGGTACACGACGGCGTACCGCTCGTGTTCCTCCCATGCCACCCAGCCGACCCGCTGCGGGGTGACCGGCACGAACACCAGTTGGGCGCCGGAGATCTCGCGCGGCGGATACTCATGGAGGTTGACCTGGAGGCGGTTCTCGCCGAGCCACCGCATCCCCGGCCGCAAGGCGTCCAGCACCGCCGCCCAGCCGCTCTGCCCCAACTGCGCGGTACGGGCGAGGACATCGGCCTCCAGCACGCGCCGCCGCCGCTCCCAGTACGGCCGTACCGTCTCCTCCCACACGTACGTCAGGAGGTCGGCGGCGCGGCCCGGCAGGTCGTCGCGGTCGAGGGCGGCCGGGAGCGGGCCGCGCAGGGACAGGACGAGATGGGCGCGTGCGGTGGCGGGGTCCACGGCCCGGACCCGGGCGACCTCCTCCGCGAAGGTCTCGCCCTCGCGTGGGGCGGGCGTGAGGAAGTCGGCGATCCACTCCTCGCCCAAGCCCGCCCGGACCAGCAGGGCGGTGAGTGGATCACAAGCCAACTCGGCCCGGTAGGCGGGCAGATGGGCCGCCAGCCAGTCGTGTTCGCCGGGGTGGGTGCCGGTCCCGGCGTGCAGCCGTTTCAGGCTCGCGAACGTCTCCGCGAGCGGCGACACGACGAACCGGCTGCCGGCGAGGGTGTCGGCGTTGACCTGCCACCAGCCCACTGGGACACCTCCGGGGTGCGGGGGGAGAGAAGCCCTCCGGGCTTTCGCGTGTGCGCGAAACATTAGCGGCGGGCGGGGCGCCGGACCGATCGTCCTGCCCATGCGCAGCTATCAAGCCCTCTTCCGTACAAGGGAGTTCACCCCTCTCTTCCTGTCCTCGTCCCTTCAGGTCGCCGGGTCCACGATCGGCGGACTGGCCCTCGGGACGTCCGTCTACGAGGCGACCGGTTCCCCGCTGCTGTCGGCGCTCAGCATGTTCGGCCCGTCGCTGGCCCAGGTGGTCGGCGCGACGACGCTCCTGTCCGCCGCCGACCGGCTGCCGCCGAGGGCGACGCTCGCGGGCCTGGCCGCGTCGTTCGCGGTGAGCACGGCGCTGCTGGCGCTGCCCGGTCTGCCGCTGTGGGCGGTGTTCGTGGTGATCGCCGTCCAGGGGCTGGTCGCGTCCCTGGGCGGGGGAGTGCACTGGGGTCTGCTGACGGAGATCCTGCCGAAGGACGGCTACCTGCTGGGCCGCTCGGTGTTCAACATGCTGCACGGGCTGACGCAGATCACGGGCTACGCCACGGGCGGCGCCCTGGTGGCGCTGCTGTCCCCGCGGATCACGCTGCTCGTGTCGGCGGCCCTGTACGCGACGGCCGCCCTCTGCTCCCTCATGGGTCTGACCCGCCGCGCCCCGCGGGCCGCCGGCCGCCCGTCCGTCGCCGAGACCTGGCGGACCAACGCCCGTCTGTGGGCGTCCGTCCCGCGCCGGCGCCTCTATCTGGGCCTGTGGATCCCCAACGGCCTGGTCGTCGGCTGCGAGTCCCTGTTCGTGGCGTACGCCCCCGACCGCGCGGGCCTGCTGTTCGCCTGCGCGGCGCTCGGCATGTTCACGGGCGACGTGACCGTCGGCAGACTCCTCCCACCCCACGTCCGCGACCGCCTGGCCACGCCCCTCCTGCTGCTCCTGGCCGCCCCGTACCTCGTCTTCGCCCTCCACCCCCCGACCCCGCTGGCCGCGGCCTGCGCGACCCTCGCCTCCGTCGGCTTCGGCGCGAGCCTCGTCCAGCAACAGCACCTGCTCGCCCTCACACCGCCTGACCTCACCGGCCACGCCCTCGGCCTCCACTCGGCCGGCATGCTGACCCTTCAGGGCGTGAGCGCGGCCCTGGCGGGCGGGGTCGCCCAGCTGACCTCCACGGGCACGGCGATGGCGGTGATGGCCGCGGGGTCGGTGGCGGTGACACTGGCGCTGGCGGTCGACCGCCCCCGCCCGCCCCTGCCGGACGGAGCGGGAGCGGTCCGCCCCTCCTCGATCGGCACGAGGGGCGGCACTTCCCGGACGGGAAGGTTCCGGCGCTGAACGCGCCAGTGGGTTCATGATGTGCGCGCCCCGCCTACAGCCGACCGGAACAGCGGGGGCGTGGGCGCCGCCCACCGTGCCTGGCTGGAGCCGCTGCGCCACCGGTCCCTGGCCGGCGGTCCGACGATCAGCGAGCTGAGCCACCGGTCCGGCCGGGCGAAGTCGAAGATCTCCGAACTGCTGCGCGGCACGGGCCGTTACCCGCGCTGGGAGATCACCTACGGCCTGCCGGACGTCCTCGAGGTACCGAGCCGGCCGATGCGCCGGCTCTGGATGGCCGCAGCACTGGCGGCGGAGAAGAAGCCCGACCGGATGGACGGCTGCATCCAGAACCGCCGGCATCCGCCCGGGGGTCCTGTCGGCCGGGTCCGCAGTGCCCCCGCCGCGGCCGCGGCCGGCCTCGGGAGCCGGGCACCCGGACGCCCTCAGGACTGGTACGGCTGCTGCTGGTTCTGCCCCTGGTACTGGCCGGTCTGGCCGCCCGCGCCCTGCGTCTGGAGCTGCTCGGCCTGCTCGGCGGTCACCTTCTGCTCCGCCCCGCAGAACGTGCACTGCGTCTGGTACTTCGTCGAGACCGGGAACAGCGGGACGAAGAACAGCGTGAACTTCGTGACCCGCTTCCTCAGCGTGTGCGCCGCGGGATTCCCGCACTGCCCGCACACCAGCGTGAGTATCGCGAGCTGGTACAGGTAACCCTTGGTGCCAAAGATGATCAGCATCTCGATCCTTCCCGGAGGGTGCCTACCGGCACTCTGCCCCAAGTGTGCACTGCCCGCCGAGGCCTACGGGGTCCGGGCGAGGAGGCGAACCACGCGGCAGGGCCGAAGGCCGTGCCGCGACGCCCGGTCGCCGAGCACGGTCGGGCGAATGTACTACACCGTCCCCGGCGAGGCCCGGATACCGGAGCCCCGGATACCGGAGTACCGGAGTACCGGAGTACCGGAGTACC
>NZ_JBVIDX010000013.1:0-137524 GCF_055572155.1 Streptomyces sp. NPDC030814 | reverse complement strand
ACCCGGAGTACCCGGAGTACCCGGAGTACCCGGAGTACCCGGAGTACCCGGAGTACCCGGAGTACCCGGAGTACCCGGAGTACCCGGAGTACCCGGAGTACCCGGAGCAGACCATGCCCGACGGGCGGCCGCCAGGGGCCTGGACCAAGGCGCAGTTCCACGAGCGGGGGCCGCCCGGCCGCCCACCGACCCGCCCGCCGCCGCGTCACCACGCGACCGCCGCCCACCCGTCCCAGCCCGCCGCCGCCGGGTCACCACGCGACCGCCGCCCAGACCACCTTGCCGGTGTCCGTCCACCGCACGCCCCACCGGGTGGTGAGCCTGTGCACGACCTGCAGCCCACGACCGCCGTCGCCGAGGAGATCGTCGCGGTCCAGCCGCGGCCTGCCGTTGCCGGTGTCGCCCACCTCGCACAGCAGCCCCTGCCCGGTCCTGATCAGCCGTACCGTGATGGGCCCGCTCGCGAAGCGGACCGCGTTGGCGACCAGTTCGCTGACCACCAGCAGCGCGCTGTCCCGGGTGTCCTCCGTGGTGTGCCACCGCCGCAGCCTTTCGGAGACCAGCGCGCGGGCCCGGACGGCCGCGTCGTCGCGGGCGGGCAGACGCCAGGTCGCGGTGTCCCCCTTGCGATAACCGATCATGCGCGCGAGCAGCAGGGTCACGTCGTCGCGCCGTCGCCCGGGCGCCAGCGCGGAGACCACGCGCCGCGCGGCCTGCTGCAGGGCGTCCCAGGGATGCACCGTGGACACGGCGTCCGCGAGCCGGCCGATGCCCTCGTCGATCGACAGGGCCGGATCCTCCACCAGACCGTCGGTGTAGAGGGCGAGCAGGGAGCCCGGTGGCACGTCGAGCACGTGCACGTCGAACGGCTCCCGCAGTGCGAACTCGGCGCCCAGCCCGGGGTGGGGGCGGACCGTGACGGGGCCGGCGGGTCCGTCCCGGGGCACCAGGACCGGGGGGAGGTGCCCCGCACTGGACAGCGCCACGTGGTGGCTGACCGGGTCGTACACGGCGATGCAGCAGGTGGACCCGAGAGCGCTGTAACCGGCCGCCAGCCCGGACTCCGTGTCGTCCAGCAGCGTCACGGTCTCGTCCAGGTGCTCCAGCACCTCGTCGGGCCCGAGCCCCGCGGACAGCAGCGCGCGGGCCTCCATGCTCAGCTGTCCCATGGTCGCGGCGGCCCCCAGGCCGTGCCCGACGACATCACCGACCACCAGTGCGGTACGGCCGTCCGGCAGCGGAAAGCTGTTCACCCAGTCACCGCCGACGCCCGCGCTGTCGGGGGTGGCGGGCCGGTAGACGCTGGCGGTCTCGATGGTTCCGCCGCTGTCCCGGGGCAGCAGCCGACGCTGCAACGCCAGTACCTGCGTGTGCTCGCGCTGGTGCTGACGGGCCAGGTCGACGTGATGAGAGGTCCTGGCCACCAGTTCCTGCAGATCGAGCAGCTCGCTGTCGGCGAAGGGCCGGTCCGCCCGCCGCCAGACCTCCGCCACGCCCAGGACGACGGGCGGCGTGCCGTCCAGGACCAGCGGTATGAACGCGACACCCACCGTCCGGTCCCCGGGCACCAGGGCACGGACCAGCCTCGGACTGTCGAACGCCCGCTCGACAGCCTGCCGGTCGGGCATCACGATGGCCTGCGCGGGGTCGTCACGCCGTATCGCCTGCGACAGCAGGCGGCTCGCATCGCCGGGCAGATCGTCACCCGGTGTCAGGTAGCCGTCGGGCCACGCCCGGTCCGGTACCAGGGCCGCCCGCCGCAGCCGTATGCGTCCCTGGGGCTGCTCGGTGACCGTCTCGCCCGACCACACCGCGAAGTCGAGGTCGATGGCGGCCACGTCCCCCCAGGCCAGCAGCGACTCCGCCAGTGACTGCGCGGTCTCGCCGATGTCCAACGAGGTGCCGATCGCGGTCTCGGCGGCGTACAGGTGCAGCCTCCGGGCCATGGCGATCAGGGTGACGGTCAGGCCCTCCTGAGGCGCCGCGGCGGCCAGGATGCTCATCGAGACCACCAGCTCCGACCCGTCGCCGCGCCGCAGGCGCTGCACCCGGGCGACGTGCGGCTCACCGGTCTCGATGACCTGCCGCAAGCGCCGGACGACCGTCGGTACGTCCCCCGGAGGCAGGAGATCGACGAAGGGGCTCCCAAGCACGGCGTCAACGCCCGCGAAGACGGGGGCGTCCAGATTGCAGCGGGTGATCCTCAGCTCCCGGTCCAGGTTGACGGCGCCGAGAATCTGCTCCTGAGGGCCGGGTACCGGCTCGTCGTGTCCGCCGGGGCGGGCGGCGCGGTCGTCCTGCGAGTCGGCAGGACCGGGTGCCGTCGCCGCGCCCCGCGGGATGTACCGCCCCAGGGCGCTGCTGACCATGTCGAACGGCGACGAAGACGAGGGGGAGGATGTGGAGTTCATGCGGCTCTCTCAGCGCGCTCGCCCACCCCGGCACCACGCCGGGCGGACGGAGACCCGTGCGACGGGGTCTCGTCATTTCCTGACCACGACCGCACATTCATTCAATAACACCCAAGGCTGCTTCGCCTACATCAGCAGACCCCTCCGTGAACGTGAACGCCCGCAATGACGGGAGCGCCTCGTCGGTGACGGCAGCGCCGCGCGCCGGGACACGGTCCGGACCGGGAGGACCGGCCCCGGGGGTCGCGGAGCCCTCGCGCAGGAAAACCGTTTGGCGGGCCGGAGCCGCCCTGCTAGCTTTGCGGAGGCCGTGCGAGAGAACGAGGAGGTGGTACCCGTGAACGTATCGACGTGGGTGCTCTCCTCCGGGGTCACGGTCGGGCGATAGGGCGTCCGGGAGCGCCGTTGACGGCACTCCTGAAAGGCACGACCATGGCCCTTTCCTTCACTTCCGAACAGCGCCTCGACGACGGCGTCCTCGAACGTGAATTCACCCTCGGTGAGATTCCCGGCATCCTGTGGACGCCTGCGTCCGCGCCGGCGCCGGCACCACTGATTCTGCTCGGCCACCCGCCGCTCGGACTGCGCAAGATGTACCCGCGACTGGTGGCGCGGGCCCGGGGCGCCGCGGCGGACGGCTTCGCCTCGGCCACCATCGAACTCCCGGGGAGCGGTGACCGGCCCCGTTGGGCCGCCGCCGAGCAGGCCCGCGCCGACCTGCGCCGGACCATGGAAGCCGGCGAGCCGGTCAGCGACGAGATCATCGACGCCCTCGTCCTCCCGCTCGTCGACAGGGCGGTCCCGGAATGGCAGACCGCCCTTGACGCCCTCCTGTCGCTGCCCGAGATCGGCGGCCCGGTCGGATACTCGGGGGGAGTGATCTCCATCGGCGTTCGCCTCGCGGTGGTCGAGCCACGCATCGTGGCCGCCGGCCTGTTCGCCGGGAGTCTCGTGCCGCGCGCCATGTTCGAGGAGGCGCGCCGGGTCACCATTCCGCTGCACGTCCTGCTGCAGTGGGACGACGAGGGCAACGACCGGCAGGCGGCCCTGGACCTGTTCGACGCCTTCGGCTCCAAGGAGAAGTCCCTGCACGCCAATATGGGCGGGCACACCGGCGTCCCGCAGTTCGCGGGGGACGCGGCGGCCCAGTTCTTCGCCCGGCACCTGAAGTGAGGCCGGGTGAAGAACTGGGCCGCCAGGCCATGAGCTGTTCGTGTCCAGGAGGGCGGCCGAGACGGCACCGGGCCGTCTGCGCATCTCAGGACGGCGTCTCAGGCAGTGCTTGTCCGCGCAGGGGTGGGTGAGACGGGTGCGTCGTCGCGGGTTGGGCGGTGGAGGTTGCGGTGGGCCCGCGGCGCCTTCGAAGCTGTGGGTGTCGCACCGGCCGGGGGCCGATCTGAGGGCCCCGGCAGCAGCCTGGTGACGACTCCCGCCCTGTGCCCGCGTACCGGGCATCCGTGTGTCCGTGCGCCGGGCGCACTACGCACGGCGCACTACGCACGGTACTCGGCGTCCTGCGGCGCTCGCCGCCCCGCGACCCCCGCGGCGGGGACATCCGGCCTGCTCCTGCCCGCTCGGGCGGTCAGGCCGTCATGTCCTCGGATCGGACGCGAAGGACGCGAACGGGTGGCGAGACGACGGCGGGTCGCGTTCGGCGGGAGAGCCGGCGCGGGCCGGGAGCGACCCCGTACGGACCACGAGAAGAAGGAAGACACGACATGAGCAGGAACACCCACGCACGC
This sequence comes from Streptomyces sp. NPDC030814, assembly GCF_055572155.1. Taxonomy (NCBI): domain Bacteria; kingdom Bacillati; phylum Actinomycetota; class Actinomycetes; order Kitasatosporales; family Streptomycetaceae; genus Streptomyces; species Streptomyces sp. NPDC030814. The sequence continues at coordinate 133,371 of NZ_JBVIDX010000013.1, read as the reverse complement.
CGCCGTCCGGGACGCCGCGCGGCCTTCGCCGCCGGTCTCGTCCTGGCCCTTGGGCTCGGAGCGTCGACGCAGACGGCACAGGCGGCCGTCCCCGCCGAGGCATCCGTGAAGGCGTCCGCCGCGCCACGGTCGGTCACTGGCTTCAACGGTGACCTGGTGACCCGGGTCGCCGACTTCTACGGCGCGTACGTCGACGCGAAGGACGACACCGGGGGCCCGGACACCGTGCTGGTCAAGGCGCTGCGCGCGCACTACCTGACGTCGGCCTTCGCCGGGCGGCTGGCGGCCTGGGAGAAGAAGAACAAGGTGGACGGTCTCCTGCGGGCCCGGGACGTCCCGGTGGAGTGGACGGTGAGCGAGGGCGGTACCGGCCTCGAGGTCGTCGTCGCCCTGACCTTCGGCGGCGGGGAGTCGCCGACGGTGAGGACCAACCTCGTCGTGGAAATGGAGCCGGTGTCCGGCGACGTCACCGACATCCGCACCACGAGCGTCGCAGCCCCCGCGAAGGCCCCCGCGAAGACATCCGCGACGGAGTCCCGCGCGGTGCGGTCGGTCAGTGGCAGGACCGGTGACTCGGTGACCCGGGTCGCCGACTTCTACGGCGCGTACGTCGACGCGAAGGACGACACCGGGGGCCCGGACACCGTGCTGGTCAAGGCGCTGCGCGCGCACTACCTGACGCCGGCCTTCGCCGGGCGGCTGGCGGCCTGGGAGAAGAAGAACAAGGTGGACGGTGTGCTGCGGGCCCGGAACGTCCCGGTGGACTGGACGGTGAGCGAGGGTCGGAACAGCCGTCAGATCGCCGTCACGCACGCATTCGGCGGCGGGGAGTCGCCGACGTTGAGGACCAACCTCGTCGTGGAACTGGAGCCGGTGTTCGGCGACGTCACCGACATCCGCACCACGAGCGTCCGCTGACGACGCAGCCGCTCCGCGCGAGGTGCGCGGCCCCTCCCCGGCCCCGCCCGGATCCCGTCGACGGGGGGGGCCGGGCAGGGCCCCGCTCGCGCCGGCGCGGGATCCGGGCGGGCTGCGGGGCCTGTCGCCTCGTCAGCCGCCGGTGGCCGCCATGTTCGCGGCGGGGATCGGAACCCAGCGGCCGGGGCGGTGATAGACGCGGTCGTACCGGTAGCCCGGGAGCCCTTTGGTACTGGTGCTGCGGAAGGGGCGGCCGTGATCGTCGATGCGGACCTTGCCGGTGCGGCCTTGTGAGGACCAGACGAGATCGAGGTACCAGTCGCAGGTGCAGGACTCGTTGAGCGCCGAGACCACCAGGACTTCCGGCTCCCGCAGGGACACCTGGTAGGGGAAGTCGATCGCCGGGATCGGTGTGCCCGCCGCGTTGTCGCCAGGCACCGAACGGGCCAGGGGCTGGGGCGCGTCGAGGTTCACGGAGAAGAAGCGGGGGATGACGCCGGCGCCGCAGCCTGGGCTCAAGGAGTAGACGACGCCCCGGCCGGCGCGGGGGGTGGCGCGGTTGACCACGCGCACGTACAGGGCGTCCAGCACGACGGCGGCCGAGCCACGCCCCTGGACGGTGATCCGCACATCGGCGGTGCCCCCGTGCACCGCCCGCTGGGAGGCGACCCACGCCGGGACGTCCTCCGGGTGCGGCGGCGGCGGGACCTGCCGTGGCGGCTTGGCGACGACGTAGTCCTCGCCGCAGCCGTTGAGACCGAGTGTGTGGGAGTTGGCGGTCCAGGCGAGAGGGGCCACCGGTGGGGCCGTGCCGGCGCTTGCCCGCTTCGCCTTGGGGCCGCCGTTGTGGGTGGCCGATGCGGAGGGGGGTCCGGCGGCGGATGCGGTGAGGCCGAGGAGCGCGGCGACGAGCGAGGCGGCCACTGCCATCGACCACACCGGTCCTCGTCGGGGGCGCCCGCCCTGCAGCCGCGGCGAGCGCGGTGACGCTGACTCGGGCCGCTGGCCGGCCGATGAGACTGGGCCGGACGCCTCCACGGCCGGCCCTCGACCGCTCGCCGAGACGGCCGGTGCGGCATCGCTTGCGGGGACGGTCGACGTCACTGCGCCGGCGGCGGTCCGGGGCGCCGGCGCCTGCCGGGTACCGGATGGGCGTGGCCGTTGCCGGGCGGCGTCGGCCATGATCCACCGGCGGTGCAGCTCCGTGCGTTCCTCGGGGGAGGCGCCGCAGAGCGCGGCGAACCGCTCGATTCCAGCGAAGTCCTGCGGGACCGCTTCTCCGGAGCAGTATCGGTGCAGGGTGGAGGCGTGCACGTCCAGTCGGCGGGCCAGTGCCGCGTAGCTGCGGTCGGTGCGCTCCTTCAGCCGTCTCAGCAGTAGCGCGAACTCCGCCACGTCATCGTGGATTGCACCCATGTGGTCAGTACCCGTACCCGTATCCGTCTGCCGGCCCGTGCAGGCCTGTCCGATGGGGCACGGCATCCCCGACGCTCCCCAAGTCAGCACGCCGGTAAGCCCGGGACGGTTCCAGGCTTGCGAAGGCCGGTCCCGTCGACGACCAGCCGGCGGGGGCATTGCTGTCGCCGTCGATCAGCCGGACGGAGAACCGGTTGTCGCCCTTGGCGGAACCTTCCTTCGTGGAGGCGAAGGGGTACTCGTCGCACTGAAGGAAGGTTCCCGGACAGTCGCCCCCTACCTTCCCGCATTCCGCGATCGAGCGGTTGCGGTTCTTCCTCTGCTTCTCCTTGCCGACCAACAGGTGCAGGGGCTCCCTCGCTCCCGGAACGCTCTTGCCGACCCCGGAGGGGAAGGTGCGCTCGGGCGGTTCACAGCGTCGTAGATGTGCAGGGCGCTTTCGTTCACCGCCGGGTCCTTCTGGCTCATCACGAGTTCCACACGGGCTTTGGTGAAGACGGTGCCCTTGGGCGGTCGAAGGAACGCGCTGCTGGTTGCCCTGGTCGAACAAGGCGCCCTCGCGGTCACCTTGGGGTCCGCATCGCTGTCGGATGCGTTGATGCTGTGGCGGAAGTGCCGGCCGAGCCCCCGACGGCAGCCGGCGCGTCGACTACGCAGCCGGCATCGAGAACATGTGGGTCAATCCCATACCCGCCGAAGGTGCCAAGAAGTGGTTGTCCGGGGACGTGTAGGAGAGGGTCCATTGGCGCCGGGTGTCCCACACGCCGAGCAATTCGTCACGGGCCTCGGTCTGCGGCCGGTGGGCGAAGCCGAGGACGGCGGCGTCTCGTCAGGCCTTCGACTCGTACGGAGCGATGGACCGAACTGCCCATTTCCACGGAGATGTTGCTCCTGGGCGGCGAAGCCGTCCGGGGCCTCCCCGATGACTTGTGGACGTTCCTGTCAGGTCGCTGTCGCCGACGTGTGAACTCTCAACAACAGCAGGCCTCCTGTGCAAAGCTGGCGATCATCCGGGTGGATGGCCCGGACCGCGGCGGTCGAAGGTGTTCGACCCGGCCGCCCATGCCCACGCTCCTTCCGCACAGGGATCACGCATGCCCCCCACCCCCCACCCTGCCCCGATACCGTGCGCGAGGCACACCGCCCGTATCGCCACCGCCGCCGGTCTCGTCGCTGCGCTCGCCGCGTCCGGCCCCACATCCGCGGCCTTTGCCGCGGACGGCCCCACCGTCACCGCGGCCGACCCCGGCGTCAAGTCCGCCCACAGCAAGCTCGGTTCGGACGACGCAGAACTCCTCGCGCAGGCCAAGGCTGATCGCGAGAAGAACGTCACGATGATGATCGCCACGGCGCCGGGACAGACCGAGCAGGTCGCCCGGGAGCCCGACGCGGTCAAGGGCGGCTCCGTGGGTCGTACGTACGTGGCGCGGTAGGGGCGGGTATCCGGTACTCCGGCCACCTCGGACACCCGCCCGGATACCGCGCCGGAGACCCCGTGCACACCGACCGGGACCCGGCAGTTGGCCTGCTTGCCCAACACACCGCGGGCTCCGGACAGCCGTACACGACATGACCGACCGCCGGACCCCGATTGGCGGCGACGTCGACCGACATCCTGCCGTTCTTGGGGAACGACACGTCATCGACCGCCCGGGCGTCCGGGCCGAGCCGCGGCACCGGCCGCTCGGCGACCCGCCGGCGCACCGGCACCGGATCCCCACGCAGGACGGCACTCCCAACGCCGTACACCTCCGCGCATCGATCCACAGTCACGCGCATCAGCTCGAACACATGGAAACGCACACAGGAGACCTGAGTGAGATACCGGAAGACCCTGCCCTGGCTTGCTGCCGTGGCCTGTTTCGCGACCGCCTGCAGCAGCACGTCCGACACGGACCCGGCCGCCCCGTCGACGGCGTCCGCCGCTGCCCGCTCCTCGTCAGCCTCCGAGGAGAAGAACAAGGAGCTCGTTCTGCGCCTGTACTCGGAGGCGTTCAACAAGAACAAGACCGACGTCGTGAAGGAGCTCGTCGGCACCGACTACGTGCAGCACGACAAGTCGGTGCCCGGCGGAGCCGACGGGCAGATCAAGCAGTTCAAGGACGTCAAGGCGAAGATTCCCGGTGCGGTGGCGACCGTCAAGCACGTGGCCGCCGACGGTGACCTGGTGGCCGTGCACTGGCACGCGTCGGCCACCCCGAAGAACGAGGCGACCGGCCAGGCCAAGGCCGACCTGTACCGGGTCGCCAACGGCAAGCTGGTCGAGCACTGGGGCATCACGCAGACCGTGCCGGCGAAGACGGCCAGCGGGAACTCCTTGTTCAGCGACGTGTACCGGTATCCGAACGGGGAACCGACCCTGTCCGAGGAACAGGAGGAGAAGAACCGGAAGTTCGCCGTCGACGCGTACCGCAAGCTCTCCGACGGTGACGCGACCGTGATCGACAAGAGCTGGGACCCCCGGTACTACCAGCACAACCCGATCGTCCGGAACGGAACGGCTCCGCTGAAGCAGTTCTTCCAGCAGAACGCGCAGGGCGCCCCCTCGCCCACCAACACCGGGGGCGGCGGGACCCGGTTCGGCAACACCCTCGCCGACGGGGACCTGGTGTGGGTCTTCAGCTCCGACTACGTGGTCGCGGACCTCTTCCGAGTCGTCGACGGAAAGATCATCGAGCACTGGGACGTCGCCGCCGACGGGCAGTAGCCCGGCCGGAGGAACCGACCGCCGGACCCCGTCGGGGTCCGGCAGCACCATCGGTTGTGCCGTCGGCTCGACGACCGGCCGGACCTCGCGGTACACGATGACAGCGTTCACGTACTCCAGCGAGCGGCAAATGTACGCTTGTCGTCTCCATGCCTGAACCCAGCAGCCGCCAGCCGTCTGGACCGCTACGCGCCGGGAGCCCGGTACTGGATTTGCCCGGCTTTGCGCAGGGCATCCATGGTTTCGTCGACGGTCAGGAGAACGGTCGTCTCGAACGAGCTGAGCGCGCCGCCTCCGCTGATCGCCAGGGCGACTGCGGCCATGGAGACGTTGTCGGGGGCCTCCCACAGGTTGTAGCCGTCGCGGGTGCCGAACGCATACCAGAAGCCGTGGAGCTTGCCGCCAACGGACTCGATGTACGACTGAGCGGCCTTTGCGCGGTCCTCGGGGTGGCCGATGAGTCTCGCCCAGGTCTCCGGCGTGTAGCTGAACCTCGATAGATAAAGCGGCATCATGTCTCCCTTTCGTCCCAGCAAGGGATGCCCCCGCAGGGTGGGATACGTCTCTGATGCCGCCCGCGTATCCCCCGAACGGCCGGGATGATGACCGGCATGGCCACTGCGGGAGCGACCCAACCGCCCCAGGGCTACAGCATCGAAGCCCTCCTGGCCCGGGCACCCTCTGGACCGTTGGTCGGCTCACCGGTGTTTCCCCTTGATTCCCCTCACGATCTGGCACGGGCCGATCGGCTCTGGTGGTTCACGAGGTCGTACCCCCATCAGTGCGGCCGAGCACCCTTGCGTGCGGTGATGGACGATCAGCCAGGCGCCACAACCCGTAGAGGAGGCCACCGCTGATCGAAGTCCTACTGTCACGACCAGCAGTACTGACGCACCGATCCTGTCCCTGAGGCATTCCGCTCGTCGAGGAGGAGAGGCATACGGGCAACACGCTGGCCTCGACTGCCGGGGCCAGTACGCGGGAGCTGACGACGCGGATGGGACACAGCAGCTCCCGGGCCGCGCTGACTACCAGCACATGACCAGCGACCGGGACCGGACCATCGCGGACCGGCTCGGGGCCGTGCTCCGGGGGGCGGGGGAGGGCCCTCCGGTTAGGAGATGTGGCGTCCGCGTGGCATCAGCCGGTCTCGGGTGTAGGTAATGGCCTTGCTGTGATGGCGGAAGCTGGTGATGCTGGGTCGATGCCAGGGCAGCGCAAAAGAAGACGTCGGCAGCAGGAAGAGGCGCAGCGGGCTGCTGCTCGTTACGCGTCCGACGCGGGCTGCTGGGAGGTCCTTTTCGAAACCCAGGATGAGTCGGAATGGCACGCTCACCTGCGCCGTCTCCGAGCGTCGGACACGCAGATCGACTGGACGGCGATGCGGGTGGACAGGCTCTGTGGGCGCCTGGCGCAAACGACCACCTTCCGGCTGAGCCTCTTCGTGCCGAAGGCCATGCCCGATCCGGGCCGCGGCTCCTCCACGTAGTGGCACGCGTGTGGCACGGCCTCGAACACGACGAAGGGCCGGCCTGGGAGGAAACCCTCCTGAGCCGGCCCTTTTGCTGTGCGCCCGGCAGGATTCGAACCTGCGACACCCGCTTTGGGAGTTCGATCACCAGGGCCTCACAGCACTCGGAATCGCGGGATGGGAGGCTGTCGTCGGCTGCTCGGGGCTGCTGTTGTCCACCGTCGTTGATGCTCCCTGGAGGGGTGCCAGTGGATATGTTGGAGCTGATGGAGTGGCTGGCGGAGCGGGGAGTCACGACCGTGTTCAAGGCCGACGGTGACCGCCTGACCGAGCATAGGAAGGCGTGGATGGTCATCGTCAGTGGGGGGCCGCTTGGTGACGACTCGTTCTTCCGCGCGGACCTGGGTACGGCCGACGCGTGCCTTGACTCGTTGCTCGCTCACCTGGAGAGCAAGGGCTTGTCGCCGTTCGCATGACCGCGTCTCCTAGTGGTCGACGCGGCCACTCGATGCGAACTACGGGCGGGGAGGTCGCTGAGGTCTTCTGGGCTGACCAGGAACTCTGTGAGGGCTATTCACAGTCGCCGCCGGTCGCGGCGGTTGCTGTACTCCGCTGCTGTACGGCCCCGGCCCACACGGTGCCTCGACCAGAGAGTTGCATGCTCGCCTGGGCGAGCCACAGGGCATTGAGAACGATCAAGGATGTGGCCAACTCTTGCACCTGGGGGACGACGCCCCACAGGATGCAGACGATCACCGTGATCACGATGACTGACTGTGGGCGAGTTGACAGATGCTGGGTCACCCGAGGGAGACTCAAGTCGGACCTCCAAGGTTCCATGCCCACCTCTGCCGCTCTCGTTTGGTAGCCAGCGCGGCCGTGGTGGGCTTTCTTCATGACAGGAACCATGATGGCCGGCAGCGAAGCTGGACGCTGCGAGCGTGAAAACCCGCAATGTTGCGCTTTACGCCGACGTCCATGTCCGCGCCGAAGGACACTCAGCCCCACCCTGATGCATCTTCGAGGGCTCTGAACTGCGCGTTCTTCTTACGAGTCCTGCTTATACAGCCACTGACTGACACGTGGGGGAGCACTAGCCCCCGAAGAAGCGGCGCATGTCGGACATGACGCTTTCATTCTTTGCGAATGCTTTCCAAAGTGACGTAGACCTCCTACGCCATAAATGGCATTGAAGGTCGTTGGTTGCCGCATCCGCCGCCTGTTCAAGATCGTGAAACCTTGCGTGAAACCTACGAGGGGGATCGCGTCGCGGTCCGGGTCGTTGCCTCCTGGATGAGGCGCCGGAGTTCACTGGGGGTGGGCCACGGCGCGGCGCGGTGGATCATCCGGTGGCAGTTGGCACAGATCAGCGCGAGATCGCTGAGCCTGGTCCGGCCCTCGCCGGCTTCGTGCAAAGGCACGACGTGATGGCACTCGATGTATCCGGCGCCCCGTGGGCCGTACGTCGTCTCGAAGTCGAAGCCGCATGCCTCACAGGAGAGGCCGCGGCCCTGACGCAGCACGGCATCGATCTTCCTTTTGCGCAATCCCTTGTCCCGCTCGCGGCTCTTGTGGCGGCGTATCAGCAACCTGCCCTCGGGTGCGCTGTAGTCGTCTTCCTCCTCGGTCTCCGGCGGGAGGGTCTGGAATTCACCTGTGGTGAGGCCGTCCCTGATGTGCTGGGCTACCTTCGCCATGTCGGTCGGCCGGGCAAGGAAGTCGTTTAGGACTTCGATGTCGAGCGCGTTGCCGTTCGTGGGCTTCCCGCGGTAGTCCGGGTGGCGGGACGTGATGTCGACTGTCTTGCGAGCCACGCCGTTGGGGTTCCTGAAACGCTCGGTACGTACTTCTTCCGGGTGGATCGGCATGGTCCTCAGCAGCACAGACAGCTCGATCACGCGTGGGTCGTTGTACTCCAGTCGCTTCCAGCCGTTGGCCATGGCCAGGTCGCAGGCAAGGATGATCTCGTCGCGCGTCCAGTCGGGATCTCGCGACGAACGGATCACGAAGCCGAGTCGGGCGAGCCACCTGGCGGCGTGCGACCTTCCGCCGCTCAACTCATCCGACTCCAGCGCTCGGCCTTGATCGAACTTGTGGGCCACTCCGGCAATGGCCTTCGAGTCGTACGTCCGGTCCTCGTGTATCAGGAGGTATCCCGTCGCCGGCTTGTAGCCGTACTCGTCCAGGAACCGCTCACGGCCCCAATCGTCGTACTCGGCTATGGCCTTGAGGACACCGTCTCGGCTGATCGCACCTTTGCGCATGTCGGAAGGGTAGGCGTCACCACTGACAGTCCGTTAGACGTCCGTTCTCCTCAACCACCCCTCTCCCCAGCTCCCATCCCGTCTGCCGTCGACCCACACACCGTGGAGCGGGCGTGGTTCAGGGCGTCAAGGTGGAGCGCGCCACTGTACGAACGACCTTGACGCCCTGGGCCGCGGCTGCTCGGCTCTGCCTGGGTCGACGGCAGACGGGATGGGAGCCCCCGCACCAGCCACTCACGGCCGGCACCCGCGCACCGGTCCCCCCGCCATCTCGGAGCCTGAGCGCCCCCGCCGGAGGCTTGCTCGTAGCGTGGCTGTTCTGCACGGTGATCAACCCATGGCCCTCGGCCCTATCCACCTGTGGGCGCGCGTCGGCGTCGGCGGCGCCGAGCGGGCCGAAGGCAGGAGCGCGGGCGCGGCCAGAGCCGGGAAGCGCGCCCGGCGGAGCGGAGCGCAGCCGGGGCTTGATGAGGTAGAGAAACCTGTAACAGGTCGGGACCGTCGGTCGCAGGTGGGGTGGTCTTCGGCTGGGTCAGTTGGCGGCCATGGCGTCTCTGGATGTGCGGCGCCTCGTGCATGGGCAAGGCATCCGTGATGCGGACCGCGTTGGGCTCTCCCGTCACCGGAACGTCTGCTGGTGCCAAGCAGCTAGACAGCAGGCTGGTCCGTGGGGACGAGTCGGCTCGTGAACCCTTCGGCGCATAGGCGCTCGTACGCCTCGAGCACGTCATCCGGTACCGGCTGACTGATCATGAACCCTCGCTCGGGATAGATCAGCAACCGCTGAAGCGCACCCACAAGCATGTCGATGACCAGGCGGGCATCCCCGATGGAATCAACGTATTCCTCAAGCGTCATCGGAGTGGAGGCACTGACGAACTCCACCTCAGGCCACTCCTTGCAGGCCGTGGCGTATGCGCGCCTCTCTTCATACGGCTTGCTGATCAGGAGTACGGAGGACACATCCACGTGGGCGTCTTCGAGGACGGCCTTGGAGAAGCGGATGTTCTCGGCGGTATTGCGGGCGTGCGGCTCGACGAGTACCGCCGAGCTGGGTACGCCGAGTTCAAGGGCCCGCTCGCGGTAGTGGACCGCCTCACCCCTCGGCATGTGTGCACGCGTAGTCGGGCTGGTGGCTCCCGTGAACACAAGCAGGGGGACCAGGCCACGCTTGTACAGCTCTACCGCCGTATCGGCCACACCCAGGTCGTGACTGCCCAGGCCGATGGCCACTGAGCACGGCCGCAGGGTGTGGCCCATCTGGTGGTAGCTCCACAGGCGTCGCGTGTCGTCCCATGCCTGTGTCGAGATCATCACTGCCCCTTCTGGTCCCTCGCGGAGTCCGGAACCTTGAAGTCGTACTCCCAAGCGAAGCGCGACGCCGCATGCACACCGATGGCGAACTCGACCACTGTGCCAGAGGCCGTGTACGTCGTCCGATGCAGTTCAACCACAGGCTCACCCGGCGGCAACTGCAAGAGCTTCGCTTCGTCAGGCGTGGGCGCCCGGGCGAAAAGCTCCTCCTTCATGTGGTCGATCTCGTACCCCGCGTCGTACAGCACACGGAATCCGCCGCCGCGGCCGGCCGGGCCGGGTGTCGGGTCCACCAGCCTCGTCCCCTCGACATGCTCGGGCCGGTAGTAGCTGGTGAGGGTGTGGGTCGGCTGGTCGCCTTCTTTCACCAGCCGCGCACGCGCATATACCTCTGAGCCTTCAGGCAGTCCATGCGCAGCCGCGACCGCCGGTGGCGCTTCCACGCGACTGACAGTCTGGGTCTGCTCGTTCCGCCGGTAGCTTCGCCCGGAGGCAACGCGGTCCGCGATGAAGGCGACCTCGTCGCCATCCCGCCACTTCGCCTTGTCGTACCTGGCAATGCCGAGCCGCTTGAGCGGGACGCGTTGCCGCACAACGGTGCCGTGGCCACGAGACGACGTCACCAGGCCCTCGGCTTCGAGCGCCTTGTAGGCCTGATGAACGGTGGACTTGGAGCCCTCACCTGCCGCAACAAGCTCCCTGATCTGCGGAAGCTGCTGGCCCGGCGCGTACTCACCCGACTTGATCTGTGCAGCCAGCTTGTCGGCCAGCTCGCGCCACTTGGGCGTCATCGTTGCGCTCCTCTCTACAAGACCAAGTCAAGCACAGTCCCAGGACTGTTGACAGTCCTGGGACTGCGTGCCAAAGTCATCTCAAGCCGCTCGCAGTCCTAGGACAGCGGGGCTTGGAGGGCCTTCTTTGGGCTGCCTCCTAAGCATCGACACAGGGAGTGCTTCATGCCGTCCTTCAAGATCGACACTTCGACCGCTGTGGTGTTCGTGGCGACCGCCCCGGTGCCGAAGCTCGCGAACGCCAAGACCGGTGAGCGGGCCATGGACCGGGAGACCGGTGCGGCGCTGTCGACCGTGGGCCTGCTGGTCTCGGACGACGGGGAGGGGAACCTGTACCAGGTGACCATCCCGGAGACGGGTTACCCGGAGGGCCTGGCGCCGGGCATGCCGGTCAAGGTCATCGGGCTCAAGGCGCGTGACTGGGAGAACGAGTTCAACGGCCAGAAGCGGCACGGGATCTCGTTCCGCGCGGTCGCGATCACTGCGGCGGCCTGACCATGACCGACCTGTCGCCCTGGGTGGAACTGGGGACCGTGGCCGCCGGCGCCGGCGGGATCGGCTACGCGAAGGTGCGTGCTCCGCGTGCGTACTGGTCGCTGGTCGGTCTGCCGGTCACCTGGGGCCGGTTCACCTGGACCTACAGCTCGACCATGGAGGTGTGCGGGCTGACGGTGCAGCCGTCTCGCTTCCGCGCCTTCGTGGCCCGAAACATCGCCCGTGGTGAGGTGCGGCCGGTGGCGCCGAAGGTCCGCCGGGTGAGCCCGACCTCGACCGGTCTGCGGGTGACGCTCCGTCTCCCGGCCGGCCTGGAGCCCGCCGACATCGCCGCGTCCTGCGAGCGCCTGCGTCACGCCTGGGGTGTGCGCTCGGTGACCGTGGTGGAGACCAAGCCCGGCTTTGTGGAGCTGCGGATGACGGGCTATGACGTCCTGGCGCGGGTCCGTCTGCCGCGCAAGGCCCGGCCTCATGACCTGGTCGTCCCGGTTGCGCTGCGCGAGGACGGCACGGTCTTCGAGCGGAACTACCACGAAGTCCCGATGGCGCTGACTCTCGGGGCGACGCTGTCAGGGAAGTCGGTGTACCAGCGGAACCTGATCAAGGGGCTCGCGCAGTTGCCGGTGGGGCTGATCGGTATCGACTGCAAGCGCGGTGTCGAGCAGTCCCGCTACGCGCCGCGTCTGTCGGCCCTGGTCACGACCCCGGATGATGCCGCTCGCCTGATAGACGCGCTGGTGGCCGAGATGGAGGAGCGCTTCGATCTCCTCGCTCTGCATGGGGTGTCGGATCTGTGGGAGCTGCCCGAGCATCTGCGTCCGGTGCCGCTGGTCGTGCTGATCGACGAGATCGCCGAGTTGTTCATGGTGATCTCGAAGAAGGACGAACCGGCTCGCGACCGCACGGTCATGCAACTGGTGCGGCTGGGGCAGATGGCCCGTGCGATCGGAATCTACCTGGAGGTGTGCGGGCAGCGCTTCGGCTCCGACCTCGGCAAGGGCGCCACCGCCCTGCGTGCCCAGCTCACGGGCCGTGTGGTGCACCGCGTCAACGACAAGGCCAGCGCGGAGATGGGCTTGGGGGACATCTCCCCGGAAGCGGTCCTTGCGGCTACCTCGATCGCGGCGAACCGTCCCGGTACGGCGGTGGCCGGTGACACCTCCGGTGGCTGGTCCCGCATCCGCACCCCCGAGATCAGCCCGGCCGATGCGGCGGCGGTCTGCCAGGAGTTCGCGCACCTCACCCCGGATCTGCCGTTCCTCGCGCCGTTCCGGCCGGTCAGTCAGATCGTCGTGCCGCCGATGCCGGCCGTCCCGCCGCGCGTGCAGCCCCGCCCGGTCACCGAGTAGCACCCCCTGAACCCGCCGGGGCCGGGTGGCCAACCACACGCTCCCGGCCCGGCCCGATCCCCCGAAAGCGAGGTGAAGACTCGTGCCGCTCAAGATCCGGGCCGTCGTGCTCGTCCTGGCCGTGATCGCCGGCGCCCTGTCCTTCGCCCACCTGCACGACCTCGCCCAAGCCGCCGGCCAGACCGGATGGAAAGCCTGGGCCTACCCCGTATCCGTCGACCTGCTGCTGGTCTGCGTCCTGCACCGGCTCCGCGCCGACCGGTCCGTGACGGCCTGGTTCTGGTTCCTGATCGCCCTGGTCGCCTCGCTCGGTGCGAACGTCGCCACCGCCGGTGTCCTCGACCTCGAACACGTCCCGGCCTGGCTGCGCATCCTCGTCGCCGGCTGGCCCGCGCTGGCCTTCCTCGGCGGCACCCTCCTCGTCCACTCACCCAGCCCGACCGCCGGCCCGGCACCGGTCCCGCCAGACACCACCCCGGCCCCGGACATCGCCCCCGAACCCGCTTCGGCTCCCGTACCGGAGCCCGAGCCGCTCGCCCCGGCCGAACCCGTTCCGGCGCTGCCCCAAGCCCCGGCTCCCGCGCTGCCCCCGGCCCTCGTCGATCACGCACGCAAGGTCGCCGACGACCACCGCACCCGAACCGGCAGCGCCATCGACACCGCCACGCTGCGCGCCCGCCTCGGTATCCCCGAAGACCTCGCCGGCGCCATCGTCGCCCAACTCGCCTGACAGAAAAGGAGGCTCACCCATGCCCCACCGTCCGAACACCTTCTACGACGTGATCCGCATCGGTCCCGTCAAGGTCGGCTCCTTCTACAACGGACGCGGCCAGACCAAGCACACCGCCGCGTGCACCGCTCCGAAGTGCGGCTTCTCCACCGAGCACGGCGACCGGTCGGCGGCCGAACTCGCCGCCCGTACCCACCGCTGCACCGCCTGAGAGGAGGTGCCCTGATGCGACTGCCGGACGAACAGCGCCGCGCCGGACACATCCCCGCCGACCTGTACCGGCAGATCCCGCCCGGCACCGACGTACGCCGCGTGGTGATCGTGCAGGAAGCCCCGCGCAACTACACCGGCCCGATCCTGCTCACCCTCGCCGTCACCGCCGGCTCGGTCGTCGTGCTGCTGGTGATCGCGTACGTCGTCCCGATCGTCGCCGCCTCGGCGGTCTCGGTCCTCTCGGCCACCTGCGGCATCACCTACACGATCAACCGCACATCCAAAACCAAGAAGGGAATCTGACATGGGCATCTTCAGCAGGCGTCCCCACCCCGACGAGGACAGGCACATCGAAGAGGGCAAGCGTCGCGGCGCGCAGATCAACCGCGAGATCTACAGCCGGATCAAGAACGGCACGGCCACGAAGGACGACAAGCGCATCTGGAACGCCGGCCGCAAGCGCTCCGGCCGCATCAAGTAACGCCCTCCGGGGCGGCCTCTACCGCCAAGTATCCGCCGCCCCGGACGGCTCCACCCATCCAGATCCAAGGACCCGAAAGGGAAGCCCCATCATGCCTCAGCACGCCTCGAACACGCCCGTCTGCCGTGTCTGCGACGGCTTCGCCACCGCCGCCATCACCACCGGCGCCCGCCACCGCGACGGAACCCGCGCCACCCTCACCGTCGCCTGCCCGGCCTGCAAGGGCACCGGCCACGCCCACCGCGCCGCCCTCACCCGCGCCGGGCGGTGACCACGTGAAGAGCCTGACCACCTCGGCCCACATCGAGCCGGACACCCGTTTCCGCGTCACGCCCTTCGCGGACCGCACCACACCCTTCGTCAGCCTCCGCATCGAGGGCGTCTGCGTCGAGATCGCCCTGATTGCCTCGCTCGGGACCTCCGAGGCCCTGCGCAACCTCGCCGCCGCAGCGATCGAAGCCGCCGGCGCCCTGGACACCATGACCACCGACGCGCCGGAGGTGACCGGCCGTGTCTGACCTGACTCCCACCCCGGACCGTCCCGGCCTGCACGTGGCCGCCGAACCGATCTACCGGCGCCACGACGACCCCGCCCGCTGGTGGAACACCACCGCCTCCGCCCCGTCCGGCTCCTACACCTGCGGCACCTGCGGCGAGTCCGACTCGGCCACCGGCGGCCGTGACGTGGCCGCCCTGGTCGACGACTACACCGCCAACCACGGCCCGGCCCACCGCAAAGGAGGCAAGTGATGACGACCTCGCTGCGGGTCCTGGACCTGTTCTCCTGCTCGGGCGGGGCCGGCTGGGGCTACCACCTCGCCGGGTTCACGGTCGACGGCTGCGACATCGCCGACCGCCCCCGCTACCCCTTCGCCTACCACCAGGGCGACGCGCTCGAATACCTCGCCCACCTGATCGACACGGGCGAGATCGAACGCTACGGCCTCGTGCACGCCTCCCCGCCCTGCCAGGCCGGCTGCGCCCTGACCGTGGGCACCAACACCTCTCAGGGCTGGGGCAGTGCACACACCGACCTCGTCGCGCCCACACGGGACCTGCTCGACAAGACCGGACTGCCCTACGTGATCGAACAACCCAACGGCCGGGCCCAGATCCGCAAAGACCTGTCCCTGTGCGGCGAGATGTTCGGCCTCGCCGTCCTGCGCCACCGCAACTTCGAACTCGGCCGCTGGTCCACCGCCCGACCGCCCCACCCCAAGCACCGCGGCTACGTCCGCGGCCACCGCCACGGCGTCCACCGCGACGGCCCCTACGTCGCCGCCTACGGCAACGGCGGCGGCAAGGCCACCGTCCCGGAGATGCAGCACGCCATGGGCATCACGTGGACCGACGTGCGCGAGGAACTCACCGAAGCGATCCCGCCCGCCTACACGCGGTGGATCGGCACCGCCTTCCTCACCGCCCGCCAGGAGGTGTTGGTGTGACCGACACCGCCACCCCGGCGGGACTCGACCCGGCCACCCTCGCCGACGTGCTCAGGGTGGCCGGCTCGGCCGACTTCGACCGCTGGCAGGAACAGATCCGCCGCACCGGCGGCTGCTCCGACCCCATCCGACTCACCGGCGGCACGAAGACCATCGACCCCGCCACGAAGACCGTCCTGCACTACTACAACACCGACGAGGAACCGGGCGGCATGCTCCGCGTCGCCTGCGGCAACCGCCGCGCCTCGCGCTGCCCGGCCTGCGCCTGGACCTACGCCGGCGACACCTACCACCTCATCCGCGCCGGCCTCACCGGCGACCCCGCCAAAGGCACCCCCCAGACCGTCCGTGACCACCCCCGCGTGTTCGCCACCCTCACCGCGCCCTCCTTCGGCCCCGTCCACAACCGCCCCGGCAACCGGCCCTGCCGCTGCGGTGTCCGTCACACGGAAGACGATCCCGCTCTCGGTACGGCCCTCGACCCCGCCTCGTACGACTACGCGGGCGCCGTGCTGTGGAACAACCACGCCTCCGAGCTGTGGCGCTACTTCACGATCTACCTCCGCCGCGAGATCGCCAAGCGGGCCGGCCTCACCCAGAAGGACGCCCGCGAACAGTCCCGCATCTCCTTCGGCAAGGTCGCCGAATACCAGAAACGCGGAGCCGTGCACTTCCACGCCGTGATCCGCTTCGACGGCCCCGACGGGCCCGACAGCCCACCCCCGCACTGGGCAAGTGTCGGCCTGCTCACCGCCGCGATCCACGCCGCTGCCGCTCGCGTCGCCGTCGACGTGCCCCCGGCCGGCGAACAGCCCGCCCGCACGCTGCGCTGGGGCACCCAACTCGACGTGCAGCCCATCGGAGCCTTCGGCAACGGCGAAGACATCACCGAACAGGCGGTGGCCTCCTACGTCGCCAAGTACGCCACCAAAGCGGCCGAGACCACCGGCACCATCGACCGCCGCATCGGCAACAAAGAAGCCCTCGCCCTGCTCGACGTGCCCGACCACCCACGCCGGCTCATCGCCGCCTGCCTCGACCTCCACCCGCTCTACCCGGACCGCAAGCTCCGCGACTGGGCACACATGCTCGGCTTCCGCGGCCACTTCTCCACCAAGTCCCGCCGCTACTCCACCACCCTCGGCGCCCTCCGCCAGACCCGCGCCGACTACCGCGCCGCACAACAACGCGCCGCCCTCGGCCTGCCCCACCCCGACGACACCCCGGAGGCAACCACGCTCACCCTCGCCCACTGGACCTACGCCGGCCACGGCCACACCCCCGGCGAATCCTGGCTCGCCGCCAACATCCACCGCGACATCCAACACAACCGCGAGATCGCTCGCGAAGAACGGCACAACCAACTCGCCCTGGAAGGAGCCGCCGTATGACCACCACTGTGATCGAACGGAAGTGGTACACCACGCAGGAGGTCGCCGAGATGCTCGGCTACGGCCTCTCCAAGACCAAGATGTTGGTGCTCACCGGCGAGATCCGTTCCATCAAGGACGGCCGCAACCGCCGCATTCTGCCTCGGTACGTAGACGAGTACGTCGAACGCCGTGCCCAGGAAGCGGAAGCGGGGTGGTCGGCTTGAGCGGCAAGCGTGGCAACGGTGAGGGCTCTATCTATCCGTACAAGAACGGCTTCGCCGCCTACGCCTGGGTGACCACGCCCGAGGGCAACCGCAAGCGGAAGTACGTCTACGGCAAGACCCGCGAAGATGTCCACGACAAGTGGATCAAGCTGCACGCCGAAGCCAAGCAAGGCCCGGTCGTCACGTCCTCGCCGACGCTCGCGCAGTACCTCGCCCGGTGGCTCAAGGAGGTCGTCACGCCCGACCTGAAGCCCAAGACCGCCGAGACGTACGCGATGCACGTCCGTCTCTACATCACCCCAGGGTTGGGCTCCAAGCGGCTCGACAAGCTCTCTGTGCGGGACGTGAGGAACTGGGTGAACAGCCTCCTGGAAGAGTGCCAGTGCTGTGCCCAGGGACTTGACGCCAAGCGGGACAAGCCCCGCTGCTGTGCTGCCGGTGACTGCTGCGAACGCGTGCCGTCCCGCCGTACTGTCCAGGATGCCCGCGCCGTCCTGCGGTCGGCCCTGACCAATGCCATGACCGAGGAACTGATCACGAAGAACGTGGCGGCCCTGGTCAAGGTGCGGTCGGCCCGGAAGAAGAAGCGGCATCCGTGGTCGGTCGAAGAAGCTCGGCAGTTCCTCGAAGCGGCCAGCGCTGCACATGACCCGCTGTACGCGGCGTACGTACTGATCCTGGTCCTCGGCTTCCGACGCGGCGAGGTGCTGGGGCTCACCTGGGAAAACGTCAACCTGGACGCGGGGGAGATCACAGTGCAGATGCAGCTTCAACGGATCAACCGGCGCTTGGTCCACGACGAGACCAAGACCGAAGCGTCCTCGGCCACACTGCCACTTCCAGAGATCTGCGTCGCCGCCCTTCAGCGCAGGCAGAAGGAACGGGAGTTGGCGAAGCAGTCGGCTGGCGAGCTGTGGGTGGACTCCGACTTCGTGTTCACAACGCGCTGTGGCACGCCCTTCGAACCACGCAACTTCAACCGCCGGTTCGTCGACCGTTCCGCCCGTGCCGGCGTCCGCCGAATCCGGCTCCACGACACCCGGCACACGTGCGGTTCGCTCCTGGCCGCCCTCGACGTGCACCCTCGGGTCGCGATGCAGATCCTTCGGCACAGCAAGATCGCGGTGACCATGGAGGTGTACACGCACGTCCCGTCGGAAGCCACCCGCCGGGCACTGCGTAAGCTCGGCAAGCACCTCGGGAAGCAAGATCCGGAGTAGTTGCTGTACTTCGCTGCTGTACGACATGCCAAAGCCCCGGTCGGGAGATCCCTACCGGGGCTTTGAGCTGCGTGGACCTGAGGGGATTTGAACCCCTGGCCCCCTCGATGCGAACGAGGTGCGCTACCGGACTGCGCCACAGGCCCTTGCAACGAGTGAAACTCTAGCATCCCCATCCGGCTGCTTGGAAATCCGTTCCCGGTGGGCCGCCGATCCACTCCCGGCCGCCTCGTGGCTGGTCAGGGAGCGGGAGGAGCGGGGTGCCCGCAGTCACTCGTTGGCCGCCCGGGGGCGGTCGCCGTCCTCGTACTGGTCGAAGAGCGGTGTGCGCCCCCGCTCGCGGGAGCGGCGTGCGGACGCCGCTCGGCGGGCGTCGGAGCGGCCGCCGTCGGGGGCATCCGCGGACTCGGCGGGCGCGGCGTCGGCCGGGTCCTCCTCGGCGGCGGGCTCCGACTCCGCCTCCCGTGCGCCCGTGTGCGGGTCGGCCGCGCTGGAGCGCGCGGAGCTCCACGCGTCCGGTGCGCCGAGGTCGACCCCGGAGGTGGCCCGGGGGGCGACCGGCGCGGTCACGTAGGTCGGGAGCGGCACGGGGACCGGGTCCCAGCTCTCGCCCTGGCCGGGCTTGCGCTGCCGTTCGCGCTGCTGGTCGATCCACTCGGCGTGGTCGGTCTGCTCGACGAGGGCGCGGCGGTCGGCCGCGAGGGCGTTCAGGTCCGGCCTGGTCTCCTCACTCTCTGGCCCGTCCTCCGGTTCGTCGGCGTCCACCGCTTCGGGCACCGGCCGCCGCCGGGGCTGCCGCTCTCGCAGCTGCTGTGCCGCCGCCTCGGCCCGCCGCCGGTCCATGACGTACGCGAACCGCTTCCGCTCCTGGCGGCGCAGATGCGCGATGTACGCGCTCAGCAGCACCGCGGGGACGGCGGGCGCCCACAGGAGGGCGAGTCCGCCGACCGCGGCGACCACCGCGCCGAGGGTGAAGGCGAGGAAGAGCAACATCGTCGTACGCCGCCGGCGCGCGAGCGCCTTCGAGCGCCGGGCCCGCGCCAGGGCCTCCGCCGAGCCCGCCCGGCGTGCGCCCGCCTTCCGCTTGCCCGACGGCGAAGGGGAGGGCGAGGACGACGCCGAGGACTTCGCGCGGGCGGCGCCCGGCGCCCCGGGCGACCCCTGGGGGGCCATCGGCCTGCCCGCGCCGCCCTGCTGCGGCACCGGCTTCCCCTGCGGCGCGGCCTTGCCCTGGGGTGCCGGTTTCCCCGGCTGCTGCTGCGCCTGCCGGGGGGGCTGCGGTGACTCACCCCGCTCCACCGGGAGTTGGGCCTTCGTGTGCGCCCGGTGCGGGGGCATGGCGAAGGCCCGGACGTCCACCGAGTCGGTGACGTCGTCCGGGTCGGCGTCGGGCTCCCCCTCCTCGGCGGAGCGCGCCCGCAGGTCCTTGGCGTATCGGCGCTCCATGCCCGCCCGTCCGGAAAGCAGCCGGATGGCGGTGCTGAAGCGTTCCGTCGGACGGGCTTCGTTCAGCTCGTCCTGCCTACGGAGCCACATCGGCACCAAGTAGGCGGCCCAGGCCCCGACGATGACTGCGTAGATGAGGCCGCTGCTGCTCACGCTCACACCGTAGAGGGGTTTGCATGGGGCCATCTGCCAATTGGGCCGGTGTGTCGCACGATCTGGCTGATATTTCGAGCTTTTTTTGTGACCGATCCGATCAGCTGGCCGCCGAGAGCGGCAATTTCATGCATCGAGAGCGAATCGAGTACGCACCGAGAAGGCGTCGACCCGTTCAACTCGATCGCCGACCGATCAACTTTCTTCGAACAAATATTTCATTTATGAGGGCTGTCCCGGCTGGCCCGCGTCCGATCCGGCGTTCCGCGTGTTCCGCGCCTCCCGCGCCCGTTCGCGCTGCCAGCGACCGAGCAGCCCCTCGGGGACCTCTTCGGCGGTGAGCGCGAAGACCAGATGGTCACGCCAGGCACCGTCGATGTGAAGATATCGTGGACGAAGCCCTTCCTCACGGAATCCGAGTTTCTCCACCACCCGTCGGCTGGGCCGGTTCTCGGGACGAATGCAGACCTCGATGCGGTGCAGCCCGACGGTTCTGAAGCAGTGGTCGACGACGAGCGCCACCGCTGTCGGCATCACCCCGCGCCCGGCCACCGACTCGTCGATCCAGTAGCCGACGTGCCCGGAACACATCGAGCCCCAGGTGATCCCCGCGACCGTCAACTGCCCGACGAGCCGCCCCCGGTACTCGATGACGAAGGGCAGCATCCGGCCCGCGTTCGCCTCCGCCCGCAGATGCCGGACCATCTGACGGTACGTCGGCCGGTGCGCGATGGGCCCGCTCGGGGTGGGCGGCGGGATCGTCGCCTCCCAGGGCCGCAGCCAGTCCCGGTTGCGCCGGTTGACCTCACGCCAGGCCCGCTGGTCGCGCATCCTTATGGGCCGGAGGACCACATCGCCGTCCACCAGCACTACGGGCCAGGATGGGCTGTTCAGCTCGCACCCCCATGGGGTCCGGAGGGTCGCTCGTGGTCCCCGGCGACGAAGGCGCCCCCGCCGCCGGCCGGCCTCGGGTGGTCCCCGCCGCGGATCTGGTCGACGGCATGGGTCAGCAGCGGTTCCAGGACGGCCAGACCGTCGCGGACGCCGCCGGTGGAGCCCGGCAGGTTGACGATCAGGGTCCGGCCGGCGACTCCGGCGAGGCCCCGCGAGAGCGCCGCCGTGGGTACCTTGTCCCGGCCGTACGCCCGGATCGCCTCGGGGATGCCGGGCACCTCGTGGTCGAGGACCGCACGGGTGGCCTCGGGGGTGCGGTCGGTGGGCGAGATGCCGGTACCGCCGGTGGTCACGATCACGTCGTACCCCGCGTCCACGCCCGCGCGCAGCGCCGCCTCCACGGGGTCGCCGTCGGGCACCACCTGGGGCCCCTCCACGGCGAATCCGAACCGCGCCAGCCCCTCGGCGATCAGGGGGCCGCCCTTGTCCTCGTAGATCCCGGCGGAGGCCCGGTTGGAGGCGGTCACCACCAGGGCGCGGTAGGCGGCGACGGCCTCTCCGAGGGAGGGGTGCGCGGCCGACCCGTGCACGGCAATGTCCGTCGGCGGGTGCGGGGCGCCGTCCGTCGCCGGGTGCGGGGTGTCGCTCATGACCGGATCCAGTCGCCCGACTTGCCGCCCGTCTTCTCCTCGACCCGTACGTCCGTGATGACCGCTCCCTTGTCCACGGCCTTGACCATGTCGATCACGGTGAGCGCGGCGACGGAGACGGCGGTGAGGGCCTCCATCTCGACGCCCGTGCGGTCCGTGGTCTTGACGGTGGCCAGGATCTCGACGGCGTCGTCCGCGACCGTCAGATCCAGCTTGACCCCCGACACGGACAGCGGATGACAGAGCGGGATGAGATCGGGGGTGCGCTTGGCACCCATGATCCCGGCGATGCGCGCGGTGGCGAGGGCATCACCCTTGGGAACGCCCTCGCCGCGCAGCAGTTCGACCACCTTCGGTGAGACCAGGACACGGCCGCTGGCGCGGGCGGTGCGCGCGGTCACGTCCTTCCCGGAGACGTCGACCATGCGCGCGGCGCCCGCCTCGTCGATGTGGGTCAGTCGGTCCTGCGGCGTACTCATCGTGGTGTGGCGCTCCCGGTCGGGGCCCGTCGCGGTGCGGCGCGCGGCTTGTTGTGCGCGACACGGTACGCCACCCTCGGCGGTTCGGCCGAGCAGGACCGCTGCGGCCGCGGATCACCTCCGCGAGACCTCAGCCCAGCAGGACGACCTCGACCTCCGTGCCGGGCTCCACGGACTCGGCGGCCTCCGGGATCACGATCAGCGCGTCGGCCCGCGCCAGGGCCGCGACCAGGTGCGATCCGGCGCCGCCCACGGGGGTGACCTGTCCGTCGGCGTACGTGCCCCGCAGGAACTGCCGACGCCCGGCGGGTGAGGTCAGCGCCTTCGGTGCCAGGAGGGTCGCCGTGGTCGTCGGACGGTGCACGTCCTCGAGACCCATCAGGGTGCGGATGGCGGGCCGGACGAACAGCTCGAAGGAGACGTACGACGACACCGGGTTGCCCGGAAGGGCGAGCAGCGGGGTGTGGTCGGGGCCGATGGTGCCGAACCCCTGGGGCTTGCCGGGCTGCATGGCGAGCTTGCGGAACTCGACGCCGGCGCCCTCCTCGTCCTCGTCGGCGACGGACTCCAGGGCCTCCTTGACGACGTCGTACGCCCCCACGCTGACCCCGCCGGTGGTGACCACGAGGTCGGCGCGGACCAGTTGGTCGTCGATGGTGGCGCGGAGGGTCTCGGCGTCGTCGGCGACGGCCCCCACACGGTAGGCGATGGCGCCGGCGTCGCGGGCGGCGGCGGTGAGGGCGAAGCTGTTGGAGTCGTAGATCTGGCCGCCGGCCAACTGCTCGCCCGGCGGGATCAGTTCACTGCCGGTGGAGAGCACCACCACACGGGGGCGCGGGCGGACGCGTACCGACGCCCGGCCGATGGCGGCGAGCAGCCCGATCTGCGGCGGGCCGAGGACCGTGCCCGCCGCGAGGGCGCGCTCTCCGGCCTTCACGTCGCTGCCCTTCGCGCGTACGTGCGCGCGGGCCTCGGCGGCGCGGTGGACGGCGACCTGGCCGGTGGCGTCGTCGGGGCTCGCGCTGCGGGCGCGCATCCCGGAGACGGGACCCTCACCGAGGCCGCCGTCGGTCCACTCCACGGGGACCACGGTCTCGGCGCCGGGCGGCAGGGGGGCGCCGGTCATGATGCGGGCGGCCTCGCCGGGGCCCACATGGGGCTGCTCGGCCGCGCCCGCCGCCACGTCCCCGACGACCGTGAGCACGGCCGGGAACTCCTCGCTCGCGCCCGCGATGTCCGCGACCCGCACCGCGTACCCGTCCATGGAGCTGTTGTCGAACGGCGGCAGCGACACCGGCACCGTGACGTCCTCGACCAGGACGCAGCCCTGGGCGTCGAGGAGCTGCAGCTCGATGGGTTCCAGGGGGCGGACGGCGGCGAGGACGTCCTCCAGGTGTTCGGTCACCGACCACAGGTGGTCCCGGCCGGTGGCGCGGGTCGCGGCGCTGCTCAAAGTGGCTACATCTCCTCGGCTACGAAACTGCGGAGCCAGGTCCGGAAGTCCGGGCCCAGGTCTTCACGTTCGCACGCGAGTCTGACAATGGCACGCAGGTAGTCGCCACGGTCCCCGGTGTCATAGCGGCGGCCCTTGAAGACGACTCCGTGCACGGGGCCGCCGACCTTCTCGTCCGCGGCGAGCTGCTGGAGGGCGTCGGTGAGCTGGATCTCGCCGCCGCGGCCCGGCTCGGTCTTGCGCAGGACCTCGAAGATCTGCGGGGCGAGGACGTAGCGGCCGATGATCGCGTAGTTCGACGGGGCGTCGGCGGGGTCGGGCTTCTCGACCATGCCCGTCACCTTGACGACGTCGCTGTCCGCTGTGCCCTCGACGGCGGCGCAGCCGTAGAGGTGGATCTGCTCGGGGGCGACCTCCATGAGTGCGATGACGCTGCCGCCGTGCTGTTCCTGGACCTCGACCATGCGCTGGAGGAGCGGGTCGCGGGGATCGATGAGGTCGTCGCCGAGGAGGACCGCGAAGGGCTCGTTCCCCACGTGGGGGGCGGCGCACAGGACGGCGTGACCGAGGCCCTTGGGGTCGCCCTGACGGACGTAGTGGATGGTGGCGAGGTCGCTGGACTCCTGGACCTTGGCGAGCCTGCTGCCGTCGCCCTTCTTCTGCAAGGCCGACTCGAGCTCGTGGTTGCGGTCGAAGTGGTCCTCGAGGGGGCGCTTGTTGCGTCCGGTGATCATCAGGACGTCGTCGAGCCCCGCCGCCGCGGCCTCTTCGACCACGTACTGGATCGCCGGCTTGTCCACGACCGGCAGCATCTCCTTCGGAGTGGCTTTGGTGGCCGGGAGAAAGCGAGTACCGAGACCCGCGGCGGGAATGACAGCCTTACTGATCCTGGGGTTCGCCTCAGTCATGTCCGCAACCATATCCGGTGCCTTTATGAAGATTCTGTGGCTCCGGTTAATTCGCTCTCATATGAGCAGATTAGAAGGGTACTGGGGCAACCTGTGAGTCAGATGGGTCGCGAAGCGGAGCCTCCCAAGCGAACGTTGCGCAGAGAGTTCCTCGCGGTGAGGAACGGGTTGACGGACGATGACGTCGGGAGGACGGCGCACGCCCTCGCCACCCGGGCCCTCGAGCTGCCCGAGCTGGCGCACGCGCGCACGGTGGCGGCGTATGTCTCCGTGGGGCGCGAACCCGGCACCCTCGCGCTCCTCGACGCGCTCCGCGCCCGCGGCGTGCGCGTCCTGCTGCCGGCGCTCCTGCCGGACAACGACCTCGACTGGGGCATGTACGAGGGGGAGGACTCCCTCACGCTCGTGCGGCACGGCGGCGGGCGTATGGCCCTCCTGGAGCCCGCCGGTGAGCACCTCGGCCCCGACGCCGTGACCACCGCCGACGCCGTTCTCCTCCCCGGGCTCGCCGTGGACGCGCGGGGGATGCGGCTGGGCAGGGGCGGCGGCTCGTACGACCGCGTCCTGGCGCGCCTGGAGCGCGCGGGCGCCGATCCGGCTCTGGTGGTGCTCCTGTACGACACGGAGGTCGTGGACCGGGTCCCCGAGGAACCGCACGACCGTCCGGTGCACGCGGCGGTGACACCTTCGGGGGTGCGCCGCTTCCGGTGACCGGGCATTCGCGGTGACCGGACATTCACGGTGACCGGACGCTCGCGCGGCCGGACGTGAAAGCGGCCCCCACGCGTGCGTGGGGGCCGCTTTCGTGATCAGTCGGTCACGGCTTCAGCAGCAGCGTGTCGCTCGTGTCCTCCTGGACCGCCTTGTCCGAGAAGGACCAGGCGAGCAGTTCGCCCTTGACCCACTTGTCGGTCTGGTCCGTGTAGTGCGCGTGGTACGCGTGCCCGGACGCACCGGTGAGGTTGATCCACTTGGACTTGTCGAGGTTCCCGAGGTTCACGATCATCCGCATCGACGGCACCCACACGACCTCGTAGCCGCCCGCCGCGTTCCAGCCGGTGGCGTTGACGGTGGCCTCGCCGCCGCCGAGTTTCCACGGGCCGCGGTTGAGCATGTACTTCAGGAAGCCGGGGCCCTCGGTGCCGAGCGTCTGGTTCTTCAGGAACAGGCGGTGCAGCCGGCCCCAGCTCCAGGTGTCGATGTCCTTGCCGAGCTTGGCGGTCAGCTCCCAGCGGGCGTCGCGCATGGCCCGCGCGAACAGCTCGTCACGGGTGTCCACGGCCTTCTGGGTGCGTGTCTTCGGGGTCGACCACCAGGCGTTGTCCTGGTCGTCGATGATCCGGCGGACCACCTCGAACCAGCGGTCGCCGCCGTCCGGCTGGGCCTGGTCGGCGTCGCGCCTGCCACATTCGCGCACCCGCCGGTCCTCGTCGGCGGGCCCGGTGCTGTCGACCGGCTCGACCGACAGGCACTGGCCCTTGACCCGCAGCTCCTTGGGCAGCTTGTTGCCGAAGGCGAGCTTGAGGACGTTGCGCCAGACGGAGTTGAAGTACGCGGCGGCCGCCGAGTCGGCGTCCTGGGTGTAGTCCCAGCCCTCCAGGAGCTTCTGCGCCTCGCGGACGTGCTTGTCCTCGACGTCGATCTTCAGCAGCAGCGGCACCAGCAGCTTGGCGATCTCGCTGCTGTTGTCCATCTGCATCTGGCGCATGTCCTCGGTGGAGATCTTCCCGCCGCCCTTGATCTTCGACTCGATCAGGCTGCTGATGCGCTGCGCGCGCGTGCCGTAGCCCCAGTCGGTGGTGAGCGTGTACGGGTACTTCTCGTCGACGACGGCCTGGTTGGCGGTGACGATGTAGCCGCGGTCCGGGTCGTACTCGAAGGGCAGTTCGTCCTGGTCGATGTAGCCGTTCCAGCGGTACCGGACGTCCCAGCCCGGCGCGGGCACCGAACCGTCGCCCTTGCCGCGGGTGGGGATCTTCCCGGGCAGCTGGTAGCCGATGTGGCCCTCGGTGTCGGCGTAGATCAGGTTCTGCGAGGGCACGTCGAACAGGGCGGCGGCCTTGCGGAAGCCGTTCCAGTCGGCGGCCCTGTTCATCGCGAAGACGGCGTCCATGGTGGTGCCGGGGTCGAGCGCGGTCCAGCGCAGGGCGATGCCGTAGCCGTCGCCGCGGTCGGGGGCGTCCCGGTCGACGGTGGCCTTCCTGCCGACCTGGACGAGTTCGCTGCTGCGGTCGGACAGCAGGGGCCCGTTGTTGGTGGTGCGGACGACGATCTTCTTGTCGGAGCCGCCCGCGACCTGGATGGTCTCCTCGCGGGTCTCGAACGGCAGTACCTTGCTGCCGAACTGGTAGCCGTCGCCGGTGAGCTTCTCCAGGTACAGGTCGGTGACGTCGACGCCGGAGTTGGTCATGCCCCAGGCGATGTTCCGGTTGTGCCCGATGACCACGCCGGGCATCCCGGCGAAGGTGTAGCCGGAGACGTCGTACTGGCACTTCTGGGAGACGGACTTGCAGTGCAGGCCCATCTGGTACCAGACGGAGGGCAGCGCGGCCGACAGGTGCGGGTCGTTGGCGAGCAGCGGCTTGCCGGTGATGGTGTGACTGCCGGCGACGACCCAGGAGTTGGAGCCGATGCCGTTGCCGTTCACGCCGACGGCCTCGGGCAGGTCCTCCAGGACGTCGTAGAGGCCCGTCAGCTGGGTCTGGACGGCCGAGGAGCCGGAGGAGGCGCCTGCGGTTCCCGTGCCCGTCCCGGTGCCGCCGGTGCCCGTCCCGGTCCCCGTGCCGCCGGTGCCGGTGCCGCCCGTGCCTGTTCCGCCCGTGCCCTGCGTGGAGCCGCCGGCGGTCTGCGAGGTCCCCGAGCCGTCCGTCCAGGTCTCGGTGAGCTCGTCGTACGCGCCCTCCTGGACGATCGCCTTGTTCCGGCCGTACGGGTACTGCGGGTACAGGTCGGCGATCTGCTTGGGGCCGAGGCGGCTGGTCATCAGGGCGCGGTCGATCTCGTCCTGCATGTTGCCGCGCAGGTCCCAGGCCATGGCCTTCAGCCAGGCCAGGGAGTCGACCGGGGTCCATTCCTCGGGCTGGTAGTCGTTGGCGAAGCCGAGCGCCGCGTACTCCAGGGAGATCTCCTCGCCGTCCTTGCCGGCGAGGTAGGCGTTGACCCCCTTGGCGTACGCGTCGAGGTACTTCTTGGCCTCGGCCGAGAGCTTGGACTTGTACTCCTCCTCGGCGACGCGGTGCCAGCCGAGGGTGCGCAGGAACTCGTCGTTGTCGACCTGGCCCTCGCCGAACATCTCCGCGAGGCGGCCGGCCGTCATGTGACGGCGCACGTCCATCTCGTAGAACCTGTCCTGCGCCTGGACGTAGCCCTGCGCCATGAACAGGTCCGCGTCGGAGGAGGCGTATATCTGCGGGATCCCGTAGCCGTCACGCTTGACGTCGACCGGGCCGGAGAGGCCCTGCAGGGTTATGGAGCCCTTGGTCTGCGGGAACGAGGCGCGGACGGTGCTGATGGACCAGAACGCCCCGAAGCCGAAGCCGCCGGTGAGGGCCAGAACCAGGACGATCAGGAGAAGGCGTACTTTGCGCCCCTTCTTCCTGCCGGACTTGCCGGACTGCTGGCCGGAGGAGGCGGTGGTGTTGGGGGGCATCGCTGTCCTTGCTGTCCTAACACGAGCGGCAGGTCGGGCTGTGCTTTGTACTGAACGCTGGAGCAACCATAGGCGCAGGGCCCGACACCACTTGACGCGGAGTCGGGAACTGGCACGGACGGACGCTCGATCATGCACTCGCAAGCGTCAAGAAATCGTCAAGAGTTAGGTAAGGTAACGAAGTACTTGCACTGAAGTAACCCCGCCAACACGGTTCCCGTGATCGGCTTCGCATGCCCTCACGCGCACGTGCCCACTTCAGGTGCTCGGCAGCACAGCACCTGGCACCACGTGCGGTTCGGCGAGAAAGGTACGACCCTCTGACTGTCCACGACCTCAACCAGCTCCTGCTCCTCTGCTCGCTCGTCCTCCTGGTCGCGGTGGCCGCGGTCCGCATCTCGTCGCGCAGCGGGCTCCCCAGCCTGCTCGTCTACCTGGGCATCGGCATCGCCATGGGTCAGGACGGCATCGGGGACATCCACTTCGACAACGCCGAACTGACCCAGGTCATCGGCTACGCGGCCCTCGTCGTGATCCTGGCGGAGGGCGGCCTCGGCACGAAGTGGAAGGAGATCAAGCCGGCCCTGCCGGCCGCCAGCACACTGGCGCTGGTCGGAGTCGCGGTGAGTGTCGGTGTCACGGCCGCGGGTGCGCACTACCTGGTCGGGCTGGAATGGCGGCAGTCGCTCATCATCGGCGCGGTGGTGTCCTCCACGGACGCGGCCGCGGTCTTCTCCGTGCTGCGCAAGATCCCCCTGCCCGCGCGGCTGACGGGCACCCTGGAGGCCGAGTCGGGCTTCAACGACGCCCCGGTGGTCATCCTCGTCGCCGCGCTCTCCACGGCCGGACCGGTCGAGCACTGGTACGTGCTGATCGGCGTGATAGCCCTGGAGCTGGCGATCGGCGCCGCCATCGGCATCGCGGTGGGCTGGCTGGGCTCCTGGGGCCTCAGGCACGTGGCCCTGCCCGCCTCCGGTCTCTACCCGATCGCCGTCATGGCGATCGCCGTCACCGCCTACGCGGCCGGCGCGCTCGCCCACGGCAGCGGCTTCCTCGCCGTCTACCTGGCCTCCATGGTGCTCGGCAACGCCAAGCTGCCGCACTGGCCGGCCACCCGGGGCTTCGCCGAGGGCGTCGGCTGGATCGCGCAGATCGGCATGTTCGTCCTGCTCGGCCTGCTCGTCACCCCCCACGAGATGGGCGACGACATCTGGCCGGCGCTCGTCATCGGCCTGGTGCTGACCATGGTGGCGCGACCGCTGAGCGTCGTCGTGGCCCTGGTGCCGTTCCGGATCCCGTGGCGCGAGCAGGCGCTGCTGTCGTGGGCCGGCCTGCGCGGCGCGGTGCCCATCATCCTGGCGACCATCCCCATGGTGAGCGGCGTCGAGGGCAGCCGCCGGATCTTCAACATCGTCTTCGTGCTGGTCGTGGTCTACACCCTGGTCCAGGGGCCGACCCTGCCCTGGCTGGCCCGCAAGCTGCGGCTGGGCGGCAGCGGCGACGAGGCCGCCGACCTCGGCATCGAATCGGCGCCCCTGGAGCGGCTGCGCGGCCATCTGCTGTCCGTCGCCATCCCGGAGAAGTCCCGGATGCACGGCGTCGAGGTCAACGAGCTGCGGCTGCCCGCGGGCGCGGCCGTCACCCTCGTGGTCCGTGACGGCACGTCCTTCGTGCCCCTGCCGACGACCGTGCTGCGCCGCGGCGACGAACTCCTCGTCGTCGCCACCGACCCCGTCCGCGACAGCGCGGAGCGCCGTCTGAGGGCCGTGGGCCAGGGCGGCAAGCTGGCCGGATGGCTGGGCACGGGCAACGGCAACGGCGGATCCGGCCGTTAAGAACAGATTTCGAACCGTTCACACCATCCGGATTCAGAGGCCCGGCCGCCGACAGTGCTCATTTTCACAGGTGAACCGCCGGTTCCCCCTGTACGATGAAGGCGCACTTGATCGGACCAACTCTGCCTGACGCAGAGCTGGCGCGACCGTATGGCGGCCGGATCGCCCCCTTCCGTGGGCGCCGGCATCTACCGCAGTAGCGCAAGAGGACAGCTCTCGGCGCCCGGCCCCCGCGACGGGGGACCGCGCTACCAGGCGGCGGAAAGGCACGGGCCGTGGCATCCACGGTCACCTCGAAGACGTCCCGCCCGGGATACGGGCAGCTGCTGCGCACCCGCGGCGCGTGGACGTTCCTCCTCCCCGGCTTCGCGGCACGCCAGCCGTTCGCGATGCTGACCCTCTCCCTCGTGCTGCTGGTGCAGCACACCACCGGCTCGTACGGGGCGGCCGGCGCCGTCGCCGCCGTCACCGGTGTGTCCATGGCGCTGTTCGCCCCGTACAGCGGCCGTCTCGCCGACCGCTACGGCCAGCGCGCGGTGCTGCTTCCGGGCATCCTCGTCCACGGCGCGGCGGCCCTCTCCCTGACGGCCCTGGCGCTCGCCCACGCCCCCCTGTGGGCGCTGTTCGCGGCCGCCGTGCCGACCGGCGCCTCGGTGCCGCAGATCGGGCCCATGGTGCGGGCCCGCTGGGGCGTCAGACTCAAGGACTCGCCCCTGATGTCCACCGCGGCGGCCTTCGAGTCCGTCACGGACGAGCTGACCTTCGTCCTCGGCCCGCTGCTGGCGACCGCCCTGTGCACGGCCGTGCACCCGGCCGCCGGTCTGCTCACCGAGGCCACGCTCACGCTGATCGGCGGGCTGCTCTTCGCCGCGCAGCGAGGCACCCAGCCCAAGGTCGTACCCGCGGCCCACGCACGCGTGGAGCGGGTCTCCGCGCTGTCGGTCCCCGGAGTGCGGGTCCTGATCGTCGCCTTCCTGGGCATCGGCTCCGTCTTCGGCGGCATGCAGGTCTCGCTCGCCGCCTTCAGCGAGTCGATCGGCGAACCCGGCATGAACGGCGTCCTGTACGGCGTCTTCGCCGCCGGCAACATGCTGTCCGGCATCGTCTGCGGCGCGATCGCCTGGAAGGCGACCCCCCGGCGGCGCCTGATCGCCGGGTACGCGGCGCTCGCGCTCGTGGCCTGCGCCCTGTGGACCGCCGACTCGGTGGTCGTGCTCGCCGGCCTGGGGCTCCTGGTCGGCATGTGCATCGCGCCCGCGCTGATCACCGGCTACACGCTGGTGGAGAGCCTCGTTCCGGCGGGTGCCCGCACGGAGGCGTTCACCTGGCTGACCGGCGCGGTCGCCCTCGGTCAGGCGGCCGCCGTCACGGCAGCCGGCCAGCTGGAGGACCGGCTGTGGGGCGGCGCCGGATTCCTGGTGCCGATGGCCGGTACGGCACTGGCGCTGGTGACCCTGGTGGCGCTGCGTTCACGGCTGGTGGGACGGCCCCGGAGCCGTACCGTCGCGCGTGTCGTCGGTCACCGAGTGCCGGTGACAGTGGACTGATGGCCAGGGAATAGGTCACTATGGATCGTCGTTAGCACTCATCGAGTGAGAGTGCCAGGAGGAAGACCAGTGCCGACGTACCAGTACCAGTGCACCGAATGCGGTGAGGGCCTCGAAGCGGTGCAGAAGTTCACCGACGACGCCCTGACCGAGTGCCCCAGCTGCAACGGCCGCCTCAAGAAGGTGTTCTCCGCGGTCGGCATCGTCTTCAAGGGCTCCGGCTTCTACCGCAACGACAGCCGCGGCTCGTCGTCGAGCAGCAGCCCGGCGTCGTCGAAGTCGTCGTCCTCCTCGGACTCGAAGGCCGCGTCCTCGACGTCGTCGTCCGACTCGAAGTCGTCGTCCTCGGGTACCTCCTCGACCAGCAGCAGCTCCGCCGCGTAGGCCTCCCGCAGCGTTTCCTTCCGGGCCCTGCCGTCGTACACCGACGGCAGGGTCTTCGGCGTCCCGCCGCCCGGTTAGGGTGCGGGCATGGCGAACAAGGAGCAGTTGGGTTACGCGGTGGCCACGTCGACGGGAGCGTCGCCGGCCGGCCCGGCAGAGATCGGCGTCATCGGGGGTTCGGGGTTCTACTCCTTCCTCGACGACGTGACCGAGATACAGGTGGACACCCCCTACGGGCCGCCGAGCGACTCGCTCTTCCTCGGCGAGATCGCCGGCCGCCGGGTCGCTTTCCTCCCGCGCCACGGTCGCGGCCACCATCTGCCGCCGCACCGCATCAACTACCGCGCCAACCTGTGGGCGCTGCGCTCGGTGGGGGCGCGCCAGATACTCGGCCCGTGCGCGGTGGGCGGGCTGCGCCCCGAGTACGGCCCCGGCACGCTTCTCGTGCCGGACCAGCTGGTGGACCGTACGAAGTCCCGGGAGCAGACCTACTTCGACGGCCTGCCCCGGCCCGACGGCACCATTCCCAACGTCGTCCATGTCTCGCTCGCCGACCCGTACTGCCCCGCGGGCCGCAAGGCCGCCCTCGAAGCCGCCCGCGGCCGTGACTGGGAGCCGGTGGACGGCGGCACCCTCGTCGTCGTGGAGGGCCCCCGCTTCTCCACCCGCGCCGAGTCCCTCTGGCACCAGGCCCAGGGCTGGTCCGTCGTCGGCATGACCGGCCACCCCGAGGCGATCCTCGCCCGTGAGCTCGAGCTCTGCTACACCTCCCTCACCCTCGTCACCGACCTCGACGCCGGCGCGGAGACCGGCGAGGGCGTCTCCCACGAGGAGGTCCTCGAGGTCTTCGCCGCGAACATCGACCGCCTCCGCGGCGTCCTCTTCGACACGATCACCGCACTGCCGTCCACCGACAGCCGCGACTGCCTGTGCACGAAGGCGCTGGGCGGGATGGATCCGGGGTTCGAGCTGCCGTGATCGGCGTGACTGGGGGCTGGGGCTGGCGGCTGGGGGCTGGGGCTGGGGCTGGGGGCTGAGGGTGAGGGTCGGGACGGCCGGGTGACGGGCTGACGAGGACTCGACGGGCGTCCCGGGATGGCCGGGGCGGGCGAGGCAGGCGGTGCCGCCGGGGCGCCGGGGCGGCGGGGCGGCCGGGGTTGCCCGGGGCCGCCGGGGGTTGCCGGGGCGGCGGAGCGCCTCGTTCGGGTGGTGGGGTTTTCCACAGTCGGTGGATGATCCACAGGCCGCAGCGGGCGCCGCCGCGAAGCCTCATCGTGGGACCGCAAGCCGATCTCACACACAGGTGGTGACCCCATGGCCCGTCCCTCGTCCCCGCACTCGCCCGGCTCCGCGCCCATGTCGACGAGCTCGTCCCCGCCCCCGTCGGCGGTCTCGACCGCGTCCCTGTCCACGGTCTCGCCCCCAGCCGGGGCCGCGGCCTCGTCGGCGGCCGGGCCTGCGGGCTCCTTGCCGTCGGTGACCTCGTTCTCACGAGCATCCGGATCCGCGTCCGCCCGCCTGCCCTCCTGGGCCGCCGGACCGCCCGGCACGGACGCGCCTCCCACCTGCGACGTCCCGCACTTCGCCCCACTGCGGGTGCGGGGCGGTGCACAGCGGTTGCGGCGCCTCGCCCGATGCCGGCGGCGAGCCGTGGCGGCCGGTCTGGCGGTGACCGCCGCCGCCCTGCTGGCCACGGGAGCGGGACCGAGGGAGGCGGAACGGGTCAGGGGGCACCCCGTCGCCGACCCCGTCCCCGAGCGGCGGTCCACCACCGCGACGGTGACCGCCCCGGTACGCATCGCCGACGGCGCGACGGTACGGCTGCTGCGCCCCGGCGACCGCGTCGATGTGATCGCGGCGGAGGAGTCCGCCACCCGTGGCGGCAGCGCGAGGGTGGTCGCGCGAGGCGCCCGCGTCGTCAGGGTGCCCACGGCGAGCGTCATGGAGAGCGGCGCCCTGGTCGTCCTGTCCGTGCCCCGCTCCACGGCGGCCCGCCTGGCCGGCGCGGGCGCCACGTCCCGGTTGGCGGTGACGCTGTGGTGAGCCTCCTGGCCCCGGCCCGCGCGTCAAGCCCCTCGTTGGCGGGACCCGATGGGACGGCCGGAGCGAGCCCTGTCGTAGGTTGCGGAGTCGTTTGTTCCACAACCAGCGCAGAGAGGCCCCGTGGTGAGCGAGAAGAAGGAGCCGAGCGTCTGGGAGGGCTTCAAGGCCTTCCTGATGCGGGGGAACGTCGTCGACCTGGCCGTCGCCGTGGTCATCGGCGCCGCCTTCACGAACATCGTCAACTCCGTGGTGAAGGGCGTCATCAATCCCCTGGTGGGGGCGTTCGGCACGAAGAACCTCGACAACTACACCAGCTGCCTGAAGGAGCCATGCGAGGTGGCCGCGGACGGCACGGTGACGAAGGGCATCCAGATCGCCTGGGGTTCGGTCCTCGGCGCCACGCTGACCTTCGTCGTCACCGCGACCGTCGTCTACTTCCTGATGGTCCTGCCCATGGCCAAGTACCTGGCCCGCCAGGAGGCCCGTCGGAAGGCGAAGGAGGGCGCCCACGAGGTGATCGAGGTGACGGAGCTGGAGGTCCTCAAGGAGATCCGCGACGCCCTGGTGGCACAGCGCGGCTCGGGCCACGACCGCGAGTAGACACCCGCACGGCGCAGGTCCGGCGATGTCAGAGGTGGTGGGGCGGCTTCTCGTCAAGGAAACGCCTGAGGTCGGCCGCGCTGTCGCCGCCGTCGCCGGGCCGCTCGCCCCAGCCGTCGTCCGTGTCGTCGGACGAGGGCCGGCTCAGCGGGTCGTCGAAGACCAGCGCGGCCTTGGGGTCACGCGGTTCGGGGGCAGGAGCGCTACTCATGCCTCCAGAGTACGGGCCCCGGCACGAACGGCCTTCGGGCCCGGCCCGGCCATGGAACTCCCCTCCGACCCAGGCCGCACGGACATCCCTCCCGAGCCGTCCCCGTCCCGCACCCCCTACCCCCCCGGCCGCCCATCCCCGCACCCCTCCACGCGCCCGCCGAGCCGGTCGGCGGACCCCTCCGCGCACTGCCCCGACCCGTACGCGCACTCATGAACACCTGAGCGAGAATTACCCGGGGTTTTCTGGTGTGCTTGGCGCCATGACGTCCAGTTCCACGCCCTCGACGCCCCCGGCGCGGGACCCCGGGCCGGTCCCTGCGTCGGCCAGGGCTTCCGTGTCCCCCTCCGGTGCCGGCCGGCCACCGTTGCGCCGGCTCGTGGCCCGGGGGCGGGGGGAGGCGCACCGCGTCGCGTCACCGCTCGAGCTCTTCTTCGACCTGTGCTTCGTCGTCGCCGTCGCCCAGGCGGGCGGCCAACTGGTGCACGCCGTCGCCGAGGCGCACGTGGCCGAGGGCATCGTCAACTACGCGATGGTCTTCTTCGCGATCTGGTGGGCCTGGATGAACTTCACCTGGTTCGCCTCGGCGTACGACAACGACGACGTGCTCTACCGGATCGTGACCCTGGTTCAGATATTCGGTGTGCTGGTGCTCGCCGCCGGGATCACCCGGGCTTTCGAGGACCACGAATTCCTGCTGGTCTGGCTCGGTTACGCGATCATGCGGCTGGCGATGACCGCGCAGTGGCTGCGGGTCGCCCGGTCGGCGGAGGGCGCCGAACGGGTCATGGCGCTGCGGTACGCGGTCGGCGTGGCGCTGTGCCAGGTCGGCTGGCTGGGCCTGCTGATCCTGCCGGAGCCGGCCAGACCGTGGCTGTTCTTGGGAATGGCGATCGTGGAACTGTGCGTCCCGGTGCTCGCGGAGAAGGACTTCGCCACGTCCTGGCATCCGCATCACATCGCCGAGCGGTACGGCCTGTTCACCATCATCGTGCTCGGCGAGACCATCCTGGCGGCCACGGTCGCCGTGAAGTCGGCCGCGGACGAGAACGACGCGCTGGGTGAGTTGCTGCCGATCGCGACCGGCGGGCTGTTGATCGTGTTCTCCGCGTGGTGGATCTACTTCACCGTGCCGATCCACGATCATCTGCGCTCCAACAGGGAGAGCTTCCTGTGGGGTTACGGCCACTACCTGATCTTCGCGTCGGCGGCCGCGATCGGCGCCGGACTGGAGGTCGCGGTGGAGGAGGCGGTGCACAAGGCGCACATCTCGACGCTGGCCGCGTCCGCCGCGGTGACCCTGCCGACGGCCCTGTACCTCCTCTCCGTGTGGGCACTGCACGCCCGGCACTACAAGGTGGGCACGGCGCAGCAGGCCGTGTTGCCGCTGTCCGCGCTGACGGTGGTGCTGTGCACCTTCCTGGGTCACTGGGCGGTCCTGGCGGCGGGCGTCCTGACAGCAGGGACGGTGGCGGTCGGAGTCACGCTCACCGCACGCGCGGCCGGGAGGAAGGGGGCGAAGACGGTCCCACTCGGTCACCGGTGAAGGCACCGAAGCCACCGTCCGGCGTTCTCGCACAACCCCGCCTGCAAAGAAGGACACGCATGACATCCGAGATCCCCGGTGCCCCCGAACCCCCCGGCACTCCCGAGATACCCGGCGCCCCCCAGGCCGCCGAGATCGCCGACGCCCCCCACTCCCCCCGGCGTCTCGAACCGGTGGACGCCCTGACCGACGTGCTCGGGCTGCGGGTCGGGCACGCCACCCGGACCGGCGGCGGTTGGCTGACCGGCACCACCGTCGTCCTGGCGCCGGAGGGCGGTGCGGTCGCGGCCGTGGACGTGCGCGGCGGCGGGCCCGGAACCAAGGAGACGGACGCGCTCGACCCGCGGAACCTGGTGCAGAAGGTGGAGGCGGTGGTGCTGACCGGCGGCAGCGCTTACGGGCTGGACTCCGCGTCGGGCGTGATGGCCTGGCTGGAGGAGCGCCGACGGGGGGTACGGGTCGGCCCCGATCCGGCGCATGTCGTGCCGGTCGTGCCCGCGGCCTGCGTCTTCGACCTGGGCCGGGGCGGCGACTTCCGGGCCAGACCGGACGCGGCCACCGGCAGGGCCGCGGTCGAGGCGGCGGCCGCGAGCGGGCTGGGCGCGCCGGTGGAGGAGGGCTGCGTGGGCGCCGGGACCGGGGCGACGGCCGGGGTGCTGAAGGGCGGGCTGGGCACCGCGAGCACCGTGCTCGGCTCGGGGACCACGGTGGCCGCGCTGGTGGTGGCCAACGCCGCCGGGTCGGTGATGGATCCGGAGACCGGGGTGTTGTACGGAGAGTTGTTCCAGGGGCGGGCGGCGTATCCGGCGGCAGAGGTCCACGAGGTCGCGCGTCGCAGGATCGCCGAGGCCACCGTGAAGAGCCCGCCTCCCCCGATGAACACCACGTTGGCGGTCGTCGCGACCGACGCCGATCTGACCCGCGCCCAGGCCCAGAAGCTCGCCGGCACGGCCCACGACGGCATCGCCCGCGCCGTGCGGCCCGTGCATCTGCTGAACGACGGCGACACGGTGTTCACTCTGGCCACAGGCGCCCGTCCGCTCGCCCCGAGCTCCGGTCCGCTCGCGCTGAACGAACTCCTCGCGGCGAGCGCCGACTTGGTGACGCGGGCGATCGTACGAGCGGTACGGGCCGCCGAGTCGGTGCACGGGCCGGGCGGGGCATGGCCGTCGTACGGGGAGTTGTACGGGAACGCCCACGGAGGCTCGTGACCCGCTCCCCCGCTCCGCGCGTACGGCTGGGGGCCGCCGGTCATCGGCGCAGCGGGAGCTGCGGGCCGTCCACGCCGGGGTGTTGCCGGGTTTCCTGTTCAAGGGAGGGGCGGGTGGGGGGGGGAGGGGGGAGGGGCCGGGTCGGAGTCCCACCGCGGACTCGGCGCGGTTGTCGTTCGCGACGTCACAGGCGTACCGGGACGAGGTGTTGGAGGGGGCGCCGGGGTCCCGGGGAGGCGATTGTCCCGGTTCTGTCACGTGATGCCGTATGGGGCGGAAGTCGGGAACCCGCTCGGCCGCCGGTCGCTCTTTCTCCACGTACGGGAGCGGATGACGTAGATCACGTGGACGCGTAGAAGGTGGAGCAGATCGTGACGAGGCCGAAGATTGCTGTGCGGCGTGTGATGGGGGCCTGTGCCGTGCTGGTGGCCGGCGCGCTGACCCTGACCGGCTGTGGCGGGGACGCCCAGGCCGACAACAAGGGCGGTGGGGACAACAAGACGTCGGTCAAGGACTCGGCGGCGCGGATCACGATCTCGGCGAAGGACGGCTCGACGGGCGCGTCGATCAACTCGACCGGTGTGAAGGTCAGCGGCGGCAAGCTGACCGAGGTGAAGATGACCGCGACGGAGGCCGGCACCGAGGTTCCGGGCGAGATCGCGGCGGACGGGCGTTCGTGGAAGCCGAAGGGGCAGCTGGAGCGGGGGACGAAGTACCAGATCTCCGTGACGGCGAAGAACGCGGCGGGGAAGACGTCGGCCGCCAACTCCATCTTCACGACGGTCTCGACCGCCAACAGCTTCATCGGGACGTACACGCCGGACAACGGCACCACGGTCGGCGTGGGCATGCCGGTGTCGTTCACCTTCGACAAGGCGATATCCGACAAGAAGGCCGTGCAGTCGCACATCAAGGTCACGTCCAGCAGCGGGCAGGAGGTCGTCGGGCACTGGTTCGGGGCGCAGCGGCTCGACTTCCGGCCCGAGGAGTACTGGAAGACCGGGTCCAAGGTCACGATGAAGATCGACCTGGACGGCGTCGAGGGGGCGAACGGGCTGTACGGGGTGCAGGACAAGACGGTGACCTTCACCGTCGGGCGCTCGCAGGTTTCCACGGTCGACGTCGGCAGCCAGACGATGAAGGTCGTACGGGACGGCAAGGCGATCAAGACGGTGCCGATCTCGGCGGGCAGCGCCCAGAACCCGACGTACAACGGGCAGATGGTGATCTCGGAGAAGTTCAAGCAGACCCGGATGAACGGCTCGACGGTCGGCTTCGGCGGGGAGTACGACATCCCGGACGTGCCGCACGCGATGCGGCTGACGTCGTCGGGCACCTTCCTCCACGGCAACTACTGGTACAACCGGGGCAACCCGCCCTTCGGCCGGCAGGGCACCAGCCACGGCTGCGTCGGCCTGGCGGACGTCCAGGGGGCGAACGGTGACACGATCGCCAAGTGGTTCTTCGACAACTCGCTCACCGGTGACGTGGTGATCGTCAAGAACTCCCCCGACGACACGGTCGCGCCGGACAACGGTCTCAACGGCTGGAACCTGTCCTGGAGTGACTGGAAGGCGGGAAGCGCCCTCTGACCCAGGGGCACTGGGCATCCGTCAGGGAGTTCGCCGGGCCGCGCGGGAACACACCGCGCGGCCCCGTCGTTTCACGAACGTACGTTTTCTCGGTTCCCGGACATGATGTCCGACCGAGGGGCTACGGTATGCACCCACAAGGTGACATGCAGCAACGCCGGGAGAAACCTTGAGCGTTCCGTACGAGACGACAGCGTACGAACCAGCCGAGTCGCCCGAGTCTCCGGAGGAGCACCTCGAGCGGCTCCTCGGTCGCGCCCTGAACTCCTTCGAGCTGCCCGACGAGACGATCCGGCATCTCGACGGCGCCCTCGCACACGACAGCTCACTGCACTCCGCGCACTACAGTTCGGGGCTGCACCGGGCGACGTACCGGCACACATGGCTGCTCGCCGACGGCTCCGCGGTCACCCTGTGGGAGCTGGTGCACAACACGGCTCCCGGCAGTGACACCCAGCACGAGCTGTACACGGACGACGAGGAGTTGCGGGCCGCCACCGCGCGGCTGCCGCTGCCCCCGGACGCCCCTGATTTCGAGCTGCCGGCGATGGTGGAGCTGACGGCGTTCCCCGAACCGCGCCACGCGTACACACCGGACGACTCCGCGGACCACGCCCGACGCCTGCTGCGGCGGGCGGAGAACCCGGATCCTCCCGGCGACGAGATCGCCACCCTGCTGCTGCGGACCGCGTTCGCGCACGAGATCACCCAGGCCTTCGGCCGCCCGAACCGGCCCCGCCGGGGCAGTCGGCCCGGGCTGAGCTTCTCGCTCTACGAGCATGCGTTCCTGCTCACGGACGGGCAGGAGATCTCCCTGTGGGAGGTCGAGCACACGGCCACCCCGGACGGTCGCCATATGTGCGAGGTCTATACGACGGAGGACGCGGCCCGGGACGCGATGGAGCGCCGGGCGGGGTTACTCGGCTAGGGCGTGCGGGCGGCACGGGCCATGACAGCTCGGACCCGCCGCTCAGGCCAGGCGGTCATCACTGAACTGACGGGCCAGGAACGCGAAGGCGTCCTGCTCGGCCGGAGTCAGCTCCACATGCTCGACGTGCGGGCCCTTGCGGCGCTGGTGGGGCAGGCCGCGAAGGTGCCCACCACGGCGCCGGGCCAACTCCATGAAGCGGGCGCGATGCGCCTCGCCGTCCCGGCGCAGAACGCGGACCAGCACGGCGACCCAGATGACCGCCGCGACGGCGAGGGTGGCCACGCCCACCAACTGGAGGACCGACACGTGCTCAGGCATGCCGTCCAGTAGACACCACCAGAGGGGACTTTGAGCCCGGATCGTGACGTATCTCGCAGGTACGGCGTACAAGTCACACGGGTCGTAAAGGCTCCCAAAGGGGGCGCAAGGGGCTCACTGTGAAAACGCGGTCGGCCGCAGCCCCCGTGAGAGGACTGCGGCCGACGTACCGTCACGGGGCTCAGGCCGCGACCGGCTCCTTCGTCTGCGCCCCGGTGGCGGGAGCGGCCTCCGCGGCCGTTCCCGGCTGCGTCTTGCGCATGCCCTTCAGGATGATGACCAGGCCGGCCGTGACCGCCGTACCGACCGCGATGGCCAGCAGGTACAGGAACGGCTTGCCGATCAGGAAGGTGACCCAGATACCTCCGTGGGGGGCCCGCAGGGTCGAGCCGAAGGCCATGGTCAGCGCGCCGGTGACCGCGCCGCCCGCCATGGAGGCGGGGATCACGCGCAGCGGGTCGGCCGCCGCGAACGGAATCGCGCCCTCGGAGATGAAGGACGCGCCGAGCACCCAGGCCGCCTTGCCGTTCTCCCGTTCGGCAGTGGTGAACAGCCTCTTGCGGATGGTGGTGGCGAGGGCCATGCCCAGCGGCGGGACCATTCCGGCGGCCATGACGGCTGCCATGATCTTCATCGCGGAGTCGCTGGGCGCCGCGACCGAGATACCGGCCGTCGCGAAGGTGTAGGCCACCTTGTTGACCGGGCCGCCGAGGTCGAAGCACATCATCAGGCCGAGCAGGACGCCGAGGAGGATGGCGTTGGTGCCGGAGAGGCCGTTCAGCCAGTCGGTCAGGCCCTTCTGTGCCTCGGAGATCGGCTTGCCGATCACGACGAACATCAGGAACCCGACCACCACCGTGGACACCAGCGGGATCACCACCACCGGCATGATGCCGCGCAGTACCGGCGGGATGTCGATCCGCTGGATGGCGAGGACCACACCACCGGCGATCAGACCGGCGACGAGACCGCCGAGGAAGCCCGCGCCGATCGTCACGGAGATCGCACCGCCGACGAAGCCGGGCACGAGTCCGGGCCGGTCGGCCATGCCGTAGGCGATGTAACCGGCGAGGACCGGGACGAGGAAGCCGAAGGCGGCGGCGCCGATCTGGAACAGCAGCGCGCCCCAGCTGTCGACCTGGCCCCAGTCGAAGTGCTCGGTGACCGACTTGGCCTCGTTGATCTGGTAGCCGCCGATCGCGAAACCGAGGGCGATCAGCAGACCGCCCGCCGCGACGAACGGAACCATGTAGCTCACGCCCGTCATCAGCCACTTGCGCAGCTTGGTGCCGTAGCCCTCGCCGGGCTCGCCCGCGCGCTCCACGGGGGTGCCAGGGCGGGCGGCGGCCGTGACCTCGCCGCGCTCGGCCTTGCCGCGGACCTCGGCGATCAGTTCGGCGGGGCGGTTGATGGCGGCCTTCACACCGGTGTCCACGGTGGGCTTCCCGGCGAAACGGTCCTTCTCCCGTACGGGGACGTCATGGGCGAAGATCACGCCATCGGCGGCGGCGATGACCGCCGGGTCGAGCCGGCTGAAACCGGCCGAGCCCTGCGTCTCGACGACGATCTCGACACCGTCGGCGTCCCGGCCCGCGTTCTCCAGCGACTCGGCGGCCATATAGGTGTGCGCGATGCCGGTGGGGCAGGAGGTGACGGCGACGATCCGGAAGGGGCGGCCGACGGGCTCGTCCTTCGCCTCGGGTACCGCGACGTCGGCCCCGGATTCGGCCGCTTCCGCCTTAGTGGTCGCGGTCGTCGTCTTAGTCGTCGGGGTCGTGGTCGGGGTCGCGGTCGTGGTCGCCGGCGCAGTGGCGCTGCCCGCGGCGGCGTCGGGGGAGGCCGTTCCGCCCGACGCCGCCGCGGAGTCATCGGTGCCCTCGGTCGCCGCGTCGCCCCGGATGAGAGCGGCGGCGCGGGCCGCGTCGTCCACCGCGCGGAGGGCGGCGGTGAACTCGGCGTTCATCAGCTGACGGGCGAGAGAGGAGAGGATCGTGAGGTGGGCGTCGTCCGCGCCCGCCGG
Organism: Streptomyces sp. NPDC030814; assembly: GCF_055572155.1. NCBI lineage: Bacteria > Bacillati > Actinomycetota > Actinomycetes > Kitasatosporales > Streptomycetaceae > Streptomyces > Streptomyces sp. NPDC030814. Next base: position 91,090 of record NZ_JBVIDX010000013.1, on the reverse strand, counting down.
GGCGGCGATCAGGAAGATCAGGTCGGCGGGGCCGTCGGCGGCACCGAAGTCGATGCCTGCGGCGCTGCGCCCGAAGGCCAGGGTCGGCTCGGTGACATGCTCACTGCGGCAGTGGGGGATGCCGATACCGCCGTCCAGACCGGTCGGCATCTGGGCCTCGCGGGCGGCCACGTCGGCGAGGAAGCCGTCCAGGTCGGTGACCCGGCCCTTCGCCACCATGCGCTCGGCGAGGGCACGCGCCGCCGCTTCCTTCGTCTCGGCGGACAGGTCGAGGTCGACCAGATCCGCGGTGATCATCTCGCTCATCGCGGGCTCCTTCGCACGCGTATCGCCCGGGGGGTGAAGTGGGCGGGGGTGGGGACGGAAGTGTGGGGGGCGCCGGCCGCGGGGGCCGAGGGGAAGGACCGGCCGGGGCCGACGGAGCCGGGGAGACTGCGCCTTCCCGGGGAGAGGGGAAGTAATGCAAAAGGAAGGTTCGTTCGCTGAGCCCGGACGATGCGGGCAACGGGCGCAAGCGCGGGGTGGGCCGCGGGGGAGGCGTCAAAGCGCGGGGAGGCACTAAAACGAGGGTTCGTTCGCGTACAGCCACCGGGACGTGCGGGCGCTGACCGCCCCACCCCGGAGCAACCGCCAAAACGAAGGTTCGTTCGCGGACCCTCCCCGCCTGCCGCACCGACCGCGTCCACGCCCGCCACCACCTCTCCGCAGCCAAAGCGAACGTTCGCTCGCCGTTGCCCGTTCATGACACCGGCTCCTTGAGAACCCGGTCGACCGGTACCTCCGCCGTCACGGTTACCGCGGACGGGTCGAGGTCGGCCGGGGTCGGCATGACGCTGCCGGGAAGCTGTACGGCGGCGGCGCCGTGGGCGACGGCGGAGGCGAGTGCGTCGGGGCCGTTGCCGCCTGCGATGAGGAAGCCGGCGAGGGACGAGTCGCCGGCGCCGACGTTGCTGCGGACGACGTCGACGCGGGCGCTGCCGAACCAGGCGCCGGAGGCGTTCACGAGGACCTGTCCGTCGGCGCCCAGACTGGCCAGGACCGCGCCCGCACCCATCTCTCGCAGCTCCTCCGCGGCCTTGACGGCATCGCCGACGGTGGCGAGGGGGCGGCCCACGGCTTCGGCGAGTTCCTCGGCGTTGGGCTTGACCACATCGGGGCGCTCACGGAGCGCGGCCAGCAGGGCCGGCCCGGAGGTGTCCAGCGCTATCCGGGCGCCCGCGGCATGCGCACGGGCCACGAGCGCGGCGTACCAGGAGGGGGCGAGGCCGCGCGGGAGGCTGCCGCAGCAGGCGATCCAGGAGGCGTGGACGGACTGGGCGCGCACGGTCTCCAGGAGGAGTTCCTCCTCGGCGGCGGAGAGTTCGGGCCCCGGTGCGTTGATCTTCGTCAGGACACCGTCCGCCTCGGCGAGGGCGATGTTGGAGCGGGTCGCCCCGGCCACCGGGACCCGCGCGACCTCGATGCCCTGCGTGTCGAGCAGGTCCGCGACCAGCGCGCCGGGTGCGCCGCCCAGCGGCAGTACGGCCACGGTGCGCTGTCCGGCGGCGGCGACCGCCCGGGAGACGTTGACGCCCTTGCCGCCCGGGTCCATGCGTTCGCCGGTGGCCCGGATGACCTCGCCGCGGTCGAGGGAGGGGACCTCGTAGGTGCGGTCGAGGGACGGGTTGGGGGTGACGGTGAGGATCATGCGCGGTTCTCCCTGCCGGAGGTCCGGCCCGCGGCGGCGCCGTTGACGGCCCCCGCGCCCGTGCCCTTGCTCGTGCCCTTGTCCGTGCCCTTGCCGGTGCTCTCGCTGGCGCCCGGGACTCGTAGCACTTCGGTGCCGTTGCGTTCGATGGCGTGGGCGTCCTCGGGACTCAGGCCGTTGTCGGTGATCAGCAGGTCGACGTCGCTCAGGGCGCCGAAGCGGGCGAAGTGCTCCTGGCCGTATTTGGAGGAGTCGGCGAGCAGCACCACACGGCGGGCGGCGGCGATGGCGGCCCGCTTCACCGCGGCCTCGGCGAGGTCGGGGGTGGTCAGACCACGGTCGACGGAGAACCCGTTGGCCGCCACGAAGAGCACGTCGGCGCGGATCTCGCCGTAGGCGCGGAGCGCCCAGGCGTCCACGGCGGCGCGTGTGCGGTGGCGGACCCGGCCGCCGACCAGATGGAGCTGGATGCCAGGGTGGTCGGCCAGGCGGGCCGCGATCGGCAGGCTGTGGGTGACCGCGGTGAGTGTGGCCTCCAGCGGGATGGCGGCTGCGAGGCGCGCGACGGTCGTACCGGCGTCGAGGACGACGGTGCCGTCGGCCGGCAGCTCGGCGAGGGCGGCCTGTGCGATGCGGTCCTTCTCGTCGGCGGCCGTGCCCTCGCGTTCGGCGAGGTCGGGCTCGAAGTCCAGTCGTCCCACGGGGATCGCGCCGCCGTGCACCCGCTGGACGAGGCCGGCGCGGTCCAGGGCCTTCAGGTCGCGCCGGATGGTCTCGGCCGTGACCTGGAACTCCTCCGCCAGCGACACCACGTCCACCCGGCCGCCGTCGCGGGCGAGCCGGAGGATCTCCTGCTGCCGCTCCGGTGCGTACATGTCCGTTCGCCTCCGACTGATGCCCGTTTTTGTGGGTTCGCTCGGAGGCTACGCCCGCATTTCCAAAAAGTAAACAGGTTCGGGCATGGATCGGACACAAACGGGGCCGCCCGGGGGGCGTCCTATGGGCCGGTGGGCCTGCCGTCAGTGGGCCGGTCGGCGGGCACAGGACGACGGCCCGGCACCCTCGGGTGCCGGGCCGGTCATCGCCGTCATCGGTCAGTGGGCCAACTGCGGTTCGCGCTCCGCCTCCTCGGTCCCGTTCCCGTCGGCCTCGGGGACCTCCAGGTCCCCGGTCACGGGGCGTCCGGGCATCGCGAACATCAGCAGGAAGATCGCGAAGAGCACCGCGGCCACCCAGCCGAGGGCGTGTTCGAAGGCGTCGACGAAGGCGGGGCCGATCTCAGTGGGGAGGAGGGGGTCGTCCATGGCGCCGAAGAAGACCACGGCCACCAGCCCGAGGCCGAGCGCGTTGCCCATCTGCTGCACCGTGCTGATCAGCCCGGACGCGGAGCCGGCGTGCTCACGCGGCACCCCGGAGAGGATCGCGTCGGTCAGCGGGGCGACGATGAGCCCCATGCCCGCGCCCATCACGATCAGCGGGAGCGCCATCTGCCACGGGGTGATGGCGAGGCCGTACCGCTCGGACTCCCACAGGTAGAGCAGCACACCGGCCGCCATCAGCAGCGCACCCGCCTGGAGGACCTTGCGGCCGAAGCGCGGGACGAGCTTCTGGACCGACAGCCCGGCCGCGACCGAGACGGAGACGGAGAACGGGACGCCGGTGAGGCCGGCCTTCAGGACGCTCCAGCCGAGGCCGGTCTGGAGATAGAGGGTCCACACGAGGAAGAACACTCCGAGGGCGATACCGAACACGGTCTGCACGGCGATACCGGCCGCGAAGCTCTTCACCCTGAACAGCGACAGTTCGATCAGCGGGGAGCCGTCGCGCGCCGTCTTGCGCCGCTCGTACGCCACCAGTGCCGCGAACACCGCCAGGGAGCCCGCCATCAGGGCGTACCCCCACAGCGGCCAGTCCAGCTCATGGCCGCGGGTGAGCGGGTAGAGCAGCATCAGCAGCCCGCCGGTGACGAGGGCGACGCCCACGAGGTCCAGCTTGAGGGCGTGCGGGGCCTTGGACTCGGTGATGAACCGGCGGCCCAGGACGAGGCCGGCGACACCGACCGGGAGGTTGATCAGGAAGATCGCCCGCCATTCGAGGCCGAGCGGGTTCCACTCGATGAGCAGGGCGCCGAGCAGCGGGCCGGAGACCGCGCCGAGACCGGCGATCGCGCCGAACAGGCCGAACACCTTGCCTCGTTCATGTGCCGGGAAGGTGGCATGGACGATCGACAGCACCTGCGGCACCATCAGCGCGGCCGTCGCGCCCTGCGCGATCCGTGCGGCGACGAGCATCTCCGGGTTCGCGGCGAGGCCGCACAGTGCGGAGGTGACGGTGAAGCCGCCGATGCCCAGGAGGAAGATCCGCCGACGGCCGTGGATGTCGCCGAGCCGGCCGCCGGTGACGAGTCCGGCGGCGAAGGCGAGGGCGTAGCCGGCGGTGATCCACTGGATCTGGCTGACCGTGGCCGCCTCACCGCGCTCGATGGAGGGAATCGCGATGTTGACGATCGTGACGTCCACGAGGTCCATGAAGGCGGCGGTCATGACGATGGCGAGGGCGATCCACCGCCTGCGGTCGGCGCCCTCGGCAGACGCGTCGAGCGCCGTACGGTTGTCGCGCCCCTTCAGGGCGTTCGTGGTTGAGGTCATGTCCCGAAGGTAGGACCCCAGTAGGTCAGATCGTGTCCTAGTCGTGCGGCATCCTCGGACTCATGACTACGGACACCCCGGCGCGGCTCCTTCAGCTTCTCTCCCTGCTCCAGACGCCCCGTGAGTGGCCCGGCGGCGAGCTGGCCGACCGGCTGGGGGTGTCGCGGCGGACGGTTCGGCGGGACATCGACCGGCTGCGGGAGCTGGGGTATCCGGTGCAGGCCACCATGGGGGCGGACGGCGGTTACCGCCTGGTGGCCGGGAAGGCCATGCCCCCGCTGGTGCTCGACGACGAGGAGGCCGTGGCGATCGCGGTGGGACTGCGGGCCGGGGCCGGGCACGCCGTGGAGGGCGTGGACGAGGCCTCCGTACGGGCGCTGGCCAAGCTGGAGCAGGTACTGCCCTCGCGGCTGCGGCACCGGGTGTCCACGCTCCAGGCCGCCACCACTCCCCTGACCAGCGGTGACGGCGCGACGGTGGCGCCCGAGACGCTGACCGTGATGGCGTCGGCCGTGGCGGGCCACGAGCGGCTCCGCTTCGCCTACCGTTCCGGCGACGGCACGGATTCGCGGCGCCACTGCGAGCCGTACCGGCTGGTCTCGACCGGCCGCCGCTGGTACCTGGTCGCCTACGACCTCGACCGCGCCGACTGGCGCACCTTCCGCGTCGACCGGGTCGAGGAGCCCTTCGCCACCGGCGCCCGGTTCGCGCCGCGCGAGCTGCCGACGGGGAACGCGGCGGAGTATCTGAAGCAGTCGATGCGCCGTCGGCATGAGTACACGTTCGAAGTCACGTTCGCCGCGCCTGTGGAGGTCGTCGCGGCCCGGCTGCCGGCCTGGATCGGCAGGCCCGACCCCGTCGACGAGCACAGCTGCCGGTTGCGGGCCTCGGCCGGGGACTCGGTGGAGTGGCTCGCGGTACGCCTCGCCGTGCTGGGCTGCGAGTTCACCGTGCATGAGCCGCCGGAACTGGTCGGGTACGTCCAGGAGTTGGGCGCGCGGCTGACAAGGGCGGCGGGCGGCGCGAAGGACTGAGGGTTGCAGGCTGAGGGTTGCAGGCTGAGGGCTGCACCTGGCCTTGAGGAGCCCGGGACGGATGAAAAGGAGCCGGGCTCCGGCGCCGGGGGGGGGAGGCGCCGAAGCCCGGCTCTGGGGAGTCCCGGCACTGGGGGGAGAGCGTCGGGACTCTGCTTCAGTTGGCTTCGGTGGTGCGGTGACCGCGACCTCGCCGGGCTGGTCGTGTGGCTGGGGGCGGGCTCGGTGCGCGGGCAGGACGACGGTCGGTCGGCGGGACGACGGTCGGTCGGCGGGTACGGACGACTGCACTGGCTGCGGTGCGGCACCCCCGGCTCCCCCGGAACATCTGACTCCGGGTCCCGGGCCGTTCGGCTCCGGGCCCGGTGGAGACGTGGGCTCGCAAGTCTTGTGCCCCGGGATCGGGGAGTTGAAGCGACACAGTACGGCCAAGGTGTGGCCGATGGCCGACGTACGACGGTACGCCGGGGCACCGGCCGCACGGCGGGCCGGACGAGCGCCGGGTCGTCGAACCCCGGCCGACTCGGGCCGCCGACTCGGGCCGCCGACTCGGGCTGGGGCGCGGCGGCCGGTCAGGCCGCCGCGTCGAATCCGGTGTCGCGGGCGAGCTTCTTCAGTTCGAGCAGCGCGTGCTTCTCGATCTGGCGGATCCGCTCACGGGTGAGTCCGTGCTCCTTGCCGACCTCGGTGAGCGTGCGCTCGCGGCCGTCCTCGATGCCGTACCGCATCTTGATGATGGAGGCCGTGCGCTGGTCGAGCCGCCCGATGAGGCTGTCGAGCTCCTCGCTGCGCAGCAGGGTCAGCACGGACTGCTCGGGCGACACGGCGGAGGTGTCCTCCAGCAGGTCCCCGAACTGGGTCTCGCCCTCGTCGTCCACCGACATGTTCAGCGAGACCGGGTCGCGGGCCCAGTCGAGGACGTCGCTGACGCGCTCCGGGGTGGAGCCCAGCTCGGCGGCGATCTCCTGGGGCTCGGGGTCGCGCCCGTGCTCCCGGTTGAACTCGCGCTGCACTCGGCGGACCCTGCCCAGCTCCTCGACGAGGTGGACGGGCAGCCGGATGGTGCGCGACTGGTCCGCTATGGAGCGGGTGATGGCCTGACGGATCCACCAGGTGGCGTACGTCGAGAACTTGAAGCCCTTGCGGTAGTCGAACTTCTCGACCGCGCGGACCAGGCCCGCGTTGCCCTCCTGGATGAGGTCGAGCAGGGGCAGACCGCTGCGCGGGTACCGCCGGGCGACGGCCACGACGAGTCGGAGGTTCGACCGTATGAAGATGTCCTTGGCCCGCTCGCTGTCGGCCACGAGTGCCTCGAGCTCCTCACGGGTCGCGTCCGCCTTCGCCTCCTCCTCACCGTCGAGGATCTGCTGCGCGAACACACCCGCCTCGATGATCTGGGACAGCTCGACTTCCTTGGCGGCGTCGAGCAGCGGTGTACGCGCGATCTCGTCGAGGTACATGCCGACCAGGTCGCGGTCGGCGATCTCGCCGCCAGAGGCGCGAACGCTGCTTGCCGCGTCGCTCCCGCCGGTGGCGGACGAACGACGAGCGGCGACGGCACGGGTTGCCATGCGTGCTCCCTTGCGATGGTGGGCTGGCAGGGTCGTGTCTGGTCCTACGTGTCTTGACAAGGCCGCTCGGACACTCTCCCGAGTGCCCGGCTTCCGAAGGAAACAACGACTGGAATCAGGACAGAATTCCCAACCCACCCCACTATTTTTCTGATCTTGCAGTACCCTGTGCCGCCACAGGAGGAGGTGTGATGTCGGCGGAGTCGGTAGAGGTGCAGGTCAGAGCAGGAGTCGAGGCCGACCTCGACGCCCTCACCGACATCTACAACCACTACGTCCGTGAGACGCCCATCACATTCGATACCGCCGTTTTCACTCCGGAAGAGCGCCGCCCTTGGCTGCTCTCCCACCTTGTAGACGGTCGGCATCGCCTCATAGTTGCCACCGCAGCACATTCACAGCGAATCCTCGGCTACGTCACGAGCAGCGCGTTCCGCGCCAAGGCGGCGTACGACACGTCCGTGGAGGTCTCCGTCTACCTCGCACCCGAGGCGGGGGGCCGGGGCGTCGGCACCCTGTTGTACGAGGCGCTGTTCGAAGCCCTCGCGGCCGAGGACGTCCACCGCGCGTACGCCGGCATCGCCCAGCCGAACGAGGCCTCCACCCGCCTCCATGAACGCTTCGGCTTCCGGTACGTGGGAACGTACCGCGAGGTCGGGCGGAAGTTCGGCCGCTACTGGGACGTGGCCTGGTACGAGAAGGAGCTCCGGGCCGGGTCCTGATCACGCGGGAGGCGGGGGAGCCTGGCCATGGCGGCGCGGATGGTGTCGGCGACGGCGCGGACGTCGATGCCGAGGCCTCGCAGGCGGGCGGCGACCTCGTGGAGGGGGATGCGCAGCCTGGCGGATGCGGCGCACAGGTGGCCGAGGGGCACCGGGTCTCCGGGGGTCAGCCACAGGGATCCACCATGGACGGAGGGAAACTCGCCTCGCAGCGGAGGTACATCCAGGTCCTTCCTGAGCAGCGTGAGGTCGTCCCAGAGGTCCTCCCGCCGTTCGGACACGTGCCGCCTGGAGAAGGCCGGCACGCGCAGCCCGTACGACTGCAGGCGGACACCGATCTCGGTGACTGATCTGCGCAGCTCGTACGCTGTCGCCAGGAGAACAGGCACCGGGACCACTGCGTCGGTGGTACGCAGCACCTGCCAGATGTAGAGGTCCCGGTCGAGCACGGACCGGTCGAGGTCGGTGGGCGCCTCGGGCAGGACCAGCGGGCAGTCGGCCCCCAGTTCACGCAATCTGTCCGCTGCGGCTGCTTGCGACACCCCCTCGTCGTGGGCCACGGCCCATACCCGGCTCCACCGCCGCGATCCCCGCAGAGGCCACCCCAGTTCGAACCCTCTGCCGAGCAGGGGGCCGAAAAGTCTCCGGTCCCGGTCCGTGGGCCGGACCGGCCCAGGAGGCATGGGGCGCAGGCCGTAGGCGGTGAGTACGGCGGCGGCATCGGTCACGGCCATGCGGCACGCCCGTGCGGCATCCACGAGGGTCTTGTGGAGCACGATCTGGCCCGCCTGGAGCCAGTCCGGTTTGCCGTCGTGATTGCGGCTGAGCAACCGCAGATCGTCGGAGGACTGCCGTCCCGGCGGTTCGGCCACTGTCAGTCCGTAGTTCCGCAGTCTCCGGCAGACCTCAGGTACCGGGATGCCTGTGAGCTCCGAGCTCCGCAGCACGTGCCCCGGCGGCACCGCACGGTCGTCGCTGAGCCAGTGGCCCTCACCACCGCCGTCCCGACTCAGCAGAATCATGTCGCTCTTGTCCGGGCGGTCCGGAATCGTCTCGGCCAAGGAGACGTCGAAGCCGTACGCCCTCATGCGGTCGGCCGTCTCCGCGACGCTCAGGCCCAGGTCCACATAGGCGTGGAGGAAGTGGCTCAGGGGGACCGGCCGGCTGGTGGACAGCCACATCAACGACCGGTCGGAGGGCAGGTACTCGGAGTCGATGGGGCCGTCCCTGAGCAGGTCGATGTCCACCGGGTCCGGCTCGCCGTCCGGATAGCAGGCGTCGTCCAGCGCCGCGATGCCCAGCTGCACGGCACGGGAGACAGCAGCCCGCGGGGTCCGGCCGATTCGCCCCGCGATCTCCAGCACCCATCCGGGACGGGTCGCCGAGCTCCCGGACATGAGCAGCAGCACGCCGTCCGACGGGAGTGCCGGAAGGAGCGGATCCGCCTTCCTCAGTTCCGGAACGAGGGCCACCAACCGGTCCGCCGCTTCGTGGGCGAGCAGCCGCCAGAGCAGGACGTGGTCGCTGACCTCCAGGGACGGGTAGTTCCGATAGCTCTCGTCGCGCCAGTGATCGCCGTAGCCGTCGGAGCTCCAGGCGAGGATCCCGTCGTCCGGCGGAAAGCATCCCACCTCGGATGGCCGGAAGGTCTGGCCGCCGGCCAGTCTCAGCCGCACGTCGGCAGCCATGGCCGCCTCGGCGATGACGTCGGCGATTCCGGGGTGGGTCTTCGCGACGTGGCACAGCCACGGATAGCTGAGCAGGCCCTCCGGTGAGGATGTCAGCTCGTCGGCGGCCGCGCGGAGCAGTTCCTCCACGTCCCCCGAGATGTCGCTGAGGATCTGAAGGCGGTCGATCGACAGTTTGGGCACCCGGTGCCCGGTCAGGTTCACCACGGCCCCGCGCAGCACGGCATCGTCGGCGTGGTCCACCGAGGGCTCCCCCGCGAGCACCCCTGTCAAGCGACTCGGCTCGGTCAGGATCCCGTCCACCAGCACCCCGCCCCCCGACTCGCACCACAGCACCTCGGGCGTGCCGCCCTCCCGCGTCGGCCCCGGCACCCGCACCCCACCGGCGTTGATCGCGTGCGTCCGTTCGCCGGACCTCATCGCGTACTCGCCCGCCGCCCACCTCGCCGACCGCATCCCGTGTTCGGCCGTCGTCTCGAACTCGGCGACGCCGAGGAGGCGGAGCAGCTCGGTGACACAGGAGGGGGCCCGCTCCCGCAGATAGAGCCGGACCGTCGTGCCCGGCTCCCTCCGCTCCGCGCTGCGTTCGATGCGGAAGAGGTGGTTGGGCCCGTGGATGGCCACCTTGAAGCACGGTTCCGACGTGGCCCCGTCCTCGCCCAGGCGCCGGGTGATCACCTCGATCTCGTCGGCGATCATGAAGTAGCTGAGCACGCCGATGCCGAACCGGCTGACGGGGTGCATCTCGATGCCCGCGTGTTCCCAGAGGGCGCGTTCGTTGCGTACGTCCGTCAGGTCGGTGAAGCGGGTGCCCGCTCGGGCGAAGACACGGCTCAGCTCGGACGCACCCATGCCGATGCCGTTGTCCTCGCAGAGCAGATACGGGCGGCCGTCGGGGCCGACCCCCTGCTCGAGGCGGATCCGGCCCGTCCAGTCGTCGTCCGGGGCGCCCCCGTGCGACCTCGTAGCCAGGAACTGGGTGCGGGCCTTGCGGTAGCGGCAGGCGTCCAGCGCGTTCTGGTACAGCTCGCGGATCGCGAGGCCGGGGCTGCGGTAGAGCTGGTCGCCCATGAGCAGTTCCTGGACCCGGCGGGGGTCGACCCGGAACTTGCCGTAGCTCTCGAACTTGGGCCGGTCGTCGTCGCCGAGGGCGGCCTCCACGCCCTCGGCGGACGCCCGTTGAGGCAGTGCCAGCAGCGGGGTGAGCGTGTCGTCGGCGCCCGCCGCGCGACGGACGTCGTAGAGGAGGAGGTCGACCTGGTCGACGTGGCGTCGCAGGGCCTCGACTACCGCCTCGTGGTGACAGTCGGCGGCCTGGAGGACCATACGCCCGTTGCCGGTGTGCCAGGCGGCCTGGTCCACAGTCTCCCGCAGGTCGGGCAGACCGACCGGGTGGGGGATGCCGAGGTTCTCCACCAGGTCGTCGGGGAGCGCGGGAACGTCCAGGGCACGGGCGCGGGCGACGGCCAGGAGGACGGCGAGCCGTCTCACCCGGAGCTGTTGCGGCACCCCCAGACCACCGGCACCACCCGTGCCACCAGTGGCGGACGCGACGGCCTCCAGCCGGTCCAGGCGCTCCTGGCGGCACATCTCTCCCAGCGACAGCCGCAGCCCGTACAGCAGTTGGCCGGTGCGGCGCCGGTGGAACAGCGTGCTCGGCACGGCGTCCGGCAGCGGCAGTCGGCCGAGCAGGTCCGTGTACGCCGTCCAGTGGTCCTCGGTCCCCCGCAGGCCGTGGTCAACCCACTGGTGGAACAGCCACCACCCGATGTCCGACTCGGCGCCCCGCCGCTCCGGCAGCTCCAACCGGGCCCGGCGGACGAGGCGTTCATGGCCGCGGTCGAAGAACCTCTCGAAGTCTCCCCGGTCTCCCCCGGTTCCCGTCAGACGGAGGTCAGCGGGGTCGACATGGGCCCGGTCGGCCGCCGTACGCGCCCACACCGTCTGCGACAAGTACGGCGCGAGCGTCAGGAGCAGGATCTCGGCGGGGTGGAAGTCCCAGTCGGGGGCGTCCTCCGCGCAGACCAGCTGACCGATCTGGCCGTGGAAGCGGGTGGGGAAGGAGCGGTCCCACCAGGGGTCGCCGGCCGTCTCCCATCCCGTCTTGTCGTGCAGGACGGCGAGCGCGGCGGCGATGTCGCGCGCGGCGGCCCGGAACGGTGCGGGGTTCCTCTGCGGCGGCAGGCAGCGCCAGAGCGGGGAGTTGACGACCTCCCCCGCCCAGCCGGGAAGCGTTTCGGCGGGGGCGTCTGCCGAGGGAGGTGCGGACGGCGCGTAGTGGTTGATCACCACCTGGTCCACGTCACGTGCCTGGAACGCCGTGCCGTGGACCGTGGTGTCGTTGATGCTGTTGTTCGCCCCGCCCTGATCCGTCACGCCGTCAAGCGTAGGAGCAACTGGCCCCGCCCTGAGGGGGAAAGCTCCTCGCGGGGCGGGGGTGCCGCGGTCAGCGGCCCTTCTTGACGGGCTGCGGTCAGCGGCCCTTCGTGACGGGCTGCGGTCAGCGGCCCTTCGTGACGGGCTGCGGTCAGCGGCCCTTCTCGGCGCAACGCGCCTCAGCCGAACTGCACCGACCGCTTCGCCAGGCCCATCCAGAACCCGTCGATCACCGACCGCTGGGCGTCCAGCTCACCGGCGGCCTCGGCCGCGCCCATGGTGACGAAGAGCGGCGCGAAGTGCTCGGTGCGGGGATGGGCGAGCCGGCCCGCCGGGGACTTGTGGAGGAAGTCGAGGAGGGAGTCCCAGTCGCGGGACTCCAGGGCCCGGTTGCCCCAGTCGTCGAACTCGGCGGACCAGGTGGGGATGCCGCCCTGGCGGAGCGCGGCGAGGTTGTGGGTGAAGAATCCGGAGCCGATGATCAGAACGCCCTCGTCCCGGAGGGGGGCGAGCTTGCGGCCGATGTCCATCAGCTTCACCGGGTCCAGGGTCGGCATGGAGATCTGCAGGACCGGGATGTCGGCCTCCGGGAACATCTCGACCAGCGGGACGTACGCGCCGTGGTCGAGTCCGCGGTCCGGGATGTCCTGGACGGGCGTGCCGGGGGCCTGGAGCAGCCTGCGCACGGAGGCGGCCAGCTCGGGGGCGCCGGGCGAGGGGTACTGGACCGTGTAGTAGTGCTCGGGGAAGCCCCAGAAGTCGTAGACCAGCGGGACGGGGTCGACCGCGCCGAGGGCGAGCGGGGCCTCCTCCCAGTGGGCGGAGACCATGAGGATCGCCTTGGGGCGGGGCAGCGTCTTCGACCAGGCGGCCAGTTCGCCGGGCCAGATCGGGTCGTCAGCGAGCGGTGGCGCGCCGTGGCTCAGATAGAGGGTCGGCATGCGCTCGGCGGTGGCGGCGGACATAGGGGTGACTCCCTCGGCAACGCGCGACTCGCGAGCGGGGCCACGCATCGGCACATACGGCTCATGGAGCTCGTAGGCCTCAAGCGGTCCACAGCGGTCGCTTCAGGCTCTTCCGGATACTTGAGACCTCGCCCCACTCCCCAGTAGTTGAAGTCTCAATATTTCTTGTTTCACCCTACATCTCTATAGTTCAAAATTCAAGAAGGGTACTCGTACAGTGGAGGTATGAAGACACCGTCCGCCGCCGAAAACCCCCGCTGGCTCACCGACGAGGAACAGCGCGTCTGGCTCGCCTACGTCCATGGCACGACCCTGCTCGACGACCACCTCGATCGCCAGCTGCAGCGGGACGCCGGCATGCCGCACCTCTACTACCACCTGCTCGTGGTGCTGTCCGGCGCGCCGCAGCGGCGGCTGCGGATGACCGAACTGGCGATGCACACGAAGATCACGCGCTCGCGCCTCTCGCACGCCATCGCCCGGCTGGAGAAGAACGGGTGGGTGCGGCGCGAGGACTGTCCGTCGGACAAACGGGGGCAGTTCGCCGTACTGACGGACGGCGGGTTCGAGACCCTGGAGAAGAGTGCGCCGGGGCATGTGGCCGCGGTGCGGCAGGCGCTGTTCGACCGGTTGTCGCCGGAACAGCAGAAAGCCCTCGGCGAGATCATGGAGATCATCGCCGAGGGGCTTCAGCCGAAGGACGCGGGGGCGGATGTGCCGTGGCTGCGATAGCGCTCCGCCGGGGGCGCCGCGGGAGGGGGGAGCCCTCCCGCGGCCACGAGTCGTACCCGGCCGGCCGCGCGGTTGCTCACGCCCCTCGCGTCGCCCCCGGCCACGGGGCGCGCTCGGTCAGTGGGCGATCACCGGGACCTTGACCTCGTCCGCCGCGTCCTCGGTCGAGCCGGCGGTGGCCGTCATGTCCGGCTTGCCGGTGGTGACGAAGGTGAAGGCGATGGCGGCCGACACGACCAGGATGCCGACGGCGAACCAGATCGCGTTGGTGTAGCCGTCGACCATGCCCTGGAGCTGGATCAGCTGCTGCTGGGGGCGGGAGGTCGCCGCGGCCATGTGGTCCTGGATGTAGGACGTGGTCGCGGAGGCGGCGATCGTGTTCAGCAGAGCCGTACCGATGGCGCCGCCGACCTGCTGGGAGGTGTTGACCATCGCGGAGGCGACACCCGCGTCACGCGGTTCGACGCCGTAGGTGGCGAGGGACATCGCCGGCATGAACGCCGTACCCATGCCGAGGCCGAGCAGCAGCTGCGCCGGCAGGAGCAGACCCGCGTACGAGGAGTCGATCTCCATCTGGGTCAGCAGCAGCATGCCGAGGCCCGCGACCAGGAAGCCCGGCGCCATCAGCAGGCGCGGCGCCACCCGGGTCATGAGGCGGGTGCCGATCTGGGTGGAACCGACGATCATGCCCGCGATCATGGGCAGGAAGGCGAAACCGGTCTTGACCGGGGAGTACCCCTTCACGATCTGCAGGTAGTAGGTCAGGAAGAGGAACAGACCGAACATCGCGATGATCGCGAGGCCGAGGGAGAGGTAGACACCGCCGCGGTTGCGCTCGGTGATCACACGCAGCGGCAGCAGCGGGGCCTTGACCTTGGACTCGACGAGGGCGAAGGCGGCGAGGAGCACGGCGGAGGCGATGAAGAGGCCGATGGTCACACCGTCGCCCCAGCCGTCGGACTCGGCGCGTGTGAAGCCGTAGACCAGCGAGACCAGGCCCAGGGTGGACAGGACCACACCGGGGATGTCCAGCGGCGAGCGGTTGCGGCCGCCCTCCGGCTCACGGATGACGAAGTACGCGCCGGCCGCGGCGATCACCGCGAACGGGATGTTGACGAAGAACGTCCAGCGCCAGTCCAGGTACTCGGTGAGGAAGCCGCCGAGGATCAGGCCCACGGCGCCGCCGCCACCGGCGATCGCGCCGTAGATGCCGAACGCCTTGGCGCGCTCCTTGGCGTCCGTGAACATCACGGCGAGCAACGAGAGCGCGGCGGGCGCGAGCAGCGCGCCGAAGGCACCCTGCAGGGCGCGGGCACCCAGCATCATGGCCTCACCGGTGGCCGCGCCGCCCAGGGCGGAGGCACCGGCGAAGCCGATCAGGCCGGTGACGAAGGTGCGCTTGCGCCCCCACAGGTCGGCGATACGGCCGCCGAAGAGCAGCAGACCGCCGAAGGCCAGGGCGTACGCCGTGATGACCCACTGGCGGTTGCCGTCGGATATCCCCAGGTCCTGCTGGGCGGACGGCAGGGCGATGTTCACGATGGTCGCGTCGAGGACGACCATCAGCTGGGCGAGCGCGATGAACACGAGCGCTTTCCAGCGGTTGGAGTGCGAATCGTCCACCGTGTCGGGGACATTCCGGGCTGTTGCAGACATGGGGATACCCACTTCGGGACTTCGTGACGGAAAAAGCCAGGTGAAAGAGCGTGGTGAAGCGATAGGGCGCCGGTGGCGGAAAGGGTCGGTTCGCGATGGTTCGTTCGCGACGGTCCATGACGGTTCGTTCGCGACGCTTCGCGACGAAAGGCGTAGAGGAAGGGAAGGGCGTCGACCGATCTCGGTCAGGTCAGGTCAGGTCAGGTCAGGCTCGGCGCAGGTCCTCCATCGTGACGGGAGTGCCGGGCAGTTCGGAGTGGGCCGGAGCCCGCAGACCGTCGAGCAACAGCTGCAGTTGACGGTGGAGGAAGCGGTCGACACCCGCACACTGGGTACCGGCCGGCGGGCGGCTGAGCTGGCTGACGGCAAGCATCAGATCACCGACGCTCACGTCGTCACGGAGCTGTCCGGCCCGCTGGGCCCGCTGCATGATCGCGGCCGTCAGTTCCTCCAGTCGTTCACGAGCCGCCTCCAGGTCCGGGTGGTTCTCGTCGAACGCGCTCTGGACCATCGGGCAGAGCGCGCTGATCCGTTCGTCGGCGGCGGCGTGCACGAAACGGGACAGCGCCTCGAACGCGTCACCGGTCTCCTCCAGCGCGACCTCCGCCGCCAGCGCCGTACGGTCCATGACCGAGCACACGACCTCCCGCACCAGTGCCTCGCGGTCCGGGAAGTTGCGGTACACCGTGGCGTTGCCCACGCCGGCCCGGCGGGCGATCTCGTCGAGCGGCACGTCGGGGCCGAACTCGACGAACATCTCCCGGGCGGCGGTGACGATCCGCTCCCGGTTGCGCAGGGCGTCCGCCCGGGGACGGGAGACCTTGCGCTCGGGGGTGGCGGTCTGCACGGCGTGCCTCCTGACGATCGATGACTGACGACTGACGACTTACGTCTCCGAATCCGGGGACCGTTTCCCCGTTTCGCTCGGACACCTGACTAAACGGGGAAACGATCCCCGGTTATTTCCCGACCGCGAAAAGATTTCCCGTGACCTGGGTCACACCTTCCTGGGGGGCGGATCACACAGTTACGGACGGAAACCCCACGTTCGGCCCATCCAGCGCGCGCCCCCGCCTGCCCCGACACAGGGTGATCGAAGGGTGCGGCCGTGGCCCGGGCGGCTGCCGTGGAGCGAAGGGCGCGTGCATGCAGCAGCCGTTCCGCCGAAGCGGGATACCCGAGCACCGGTCGCGCGCGCCCCACCGGGCACTGCCCCGGCGCGCGTGGCGGGCGCGCCGGACGGACGGCACACATACGACGACCGGGATGGGCGGCATGGGCGCGATACGCGCCCGCCGAGCCGTCGCGCTCGCCTCGGTCACCGCCCTCACCTTCGCGGTCAGCACCGCCGCCGGCACCGGGCACCTCGCGTCGAAGGCGGCACAGACGGCCGGGGGGGCGGTCGCCGTGGCCCCCGGTTCCGGGCTCGCCCCGTGCAGGATCCGCGGCCGGCCCGGCGTCCAGATGTCCGAGGGCATCCCCACCCCGCACGGCTACTCACGCTCCACCGGCACCGTCCGCGCCCTCAACCTGATGATCGACTTCTCCGACGCGCCCGGCGAGGGCAGCGCGATGGACCGCTTCGCCGAGTTCGCCCCGCAGACCCAGAAGTGGTTCCGGACGAGCAGCTACGGCCGTATCGACTACCGTCCCGAGACCCCGCTCACGGAGTGGCTGCGGATGCCGAGGACCTTCCGTTCGTACGGCATAGAGCGCGGCGTCCCCTTCGAGCCGGGGTACCGGCGGCTGGTCCAGGACCTGGTGCGCGTCGCCGACCCCGTCGTCGACTTCCGGACGTACGACCTGGTCAACGTCCTCGTCACCCCGAACGCGGGTCCCTCCGCCCTCGACACGGTCCTGTCGGTGACGTTCGCCGGGAACCGGGAGGCGCCGGTCGCGGACGGCATCCCCGTCGCCAACGCGTCGTTCGTCTACAGCCGCCAGGACGACGGCTCCGGCACGTACCAGGAGACCGGCTACCGCGTCCTGCCCCATGAGAACAGCCATGTCTTCGGCCTGCCCGACCTCTACACCCACGAGGGCGGGGGCGCGGTCGGGCACTGGGACATCATGAGCGAGGACTGGGGCGTCGACAACGACATGCTGGGCTGGCACAAGTGGAAGCTCGGCTGGCTCGACTCGTCGCAGGTCGGCTGTGTGTCCGCGCCCGGCGCGGCGCAGTACACGCTCACGCCGCTCGCCAAGGCCGGCGGGCCCAAGCTGGTGGTGGTGCCGCTCACGACCCGCACCGCGTACGCCGTCGAACTGCGGACGCGGGCGGGCAACGACGTCGCCGTCTGCCGTGCCGGTGTCCTCGTCTACAAGGTCGACGCGGACATCGACACCGGCAACGGGCCCATCAAGGTCTACGACGCGCACCGCGACAGCGGGGGGTGTACCCGTAGCCCCAACGTCCACGCGGAGCTGTCCGACGCGCCGTTCGTGCCCGGCGAGACGTTCAGGGACGCGAAGGCGGGGGTGGAGATCAGGGTGACGGGGAGGAACAGGGCAGGGAACCACCGGGTGGTGGTGAGCCGGCGGTGAGGAGATAGAGGCGGGGTGAGGGTGCCGGGGCGGGTGGGGCGTGGGCAGGGGGACGCGAGGGTTTCTGAGTGCGTGGACAGGGGGACGCGGGGGTTTCTGAGTGCGTGGACAGGGGGACGCGGGGGTTTCTGAGTGCGTGGACAGGGGGACGCGGGGGTTTCTGAGTGCGTGGACAAGCGCGGGCCGGTGGGGTGCCGGTGGGGGCCGTTCGCGCGGGGAACCACACGAACAACCACCGCGCCACCCGCAGCCGCCCCGCCACACGCACGCCCGAGGCATGGGCACCCGTCCCCGAGCTTCCGGGCGCCCCACCGAGCCGCGCGGCCCACCCGCATTACCGTGGGCCCATGCGCCCGAACGCCCCGAGTGACGCCGACTCCGGTTCCGCCTCCCCGGCCGCCCCCGCGACCGCGGCGCCCGTCGAGGCCGTCGCCCCCCTCATGCGAGGGATCACCGTGCTGCGGCGGCTCACGGAGGCGGACGGCGTGTTGAGTCTGAGCGCGCTGGAGAGGGCCACGGGCCTCGCGCGCTCCACGGTCGACCGCATCACCGCGACACTGGCCCGGA
This sequence comes from Streptomyces sp. NPDC030814, assembly GCF_055572155.1. Lineage (NCBI taxonomy): Bacteria > Bacillati > Actinomycetota > Actinomycetes > Kitasatosporales > Streptomycetaceae > Streptomyces > Streptomyces sp. NPDC030814. Next base: position 72,900 of record NZ_JBVIDX010000013.1, on the reverse strand, counting down.
TGGGCTACGTACGCCTGGACGGCCGCGACGCGGTCCTCGCCCCCCGGCTGATGGAGCTGGGCAACGCCTACCTCGCCTCGATCCGCCTCCCCCGCCTCCTCGACGCCCACGCGGACGCCCTCGCCGACGAGTTGGACGAGTCGGTGTCGCTGGCGGTCGCCGACCGGGACGGCGTCCGTTTCATCCACCAGGCGACCCGCCGCCGCGCGATGTCCCTCAGCTTCCGCATCGGTGACCTCCTCCCCGCCGAACGCACCGCCCCCGGCCCGCTGTTCGCCATCGAGTGGGAGTCCGCGGACTGGGCCCGCTGGCGCGCCCGCCGCGAGGCCGACCCCGAGGGCCGCGGCTTCCCCGCGGTGCCGCCGCGCGAGGGGGCGTACGACGACTTCGAGGCCCGTACGCAGTCGGCGGGCGCCCAGGGGTGGGCGCTGGACGACCAGTTGATCGAGCCGGGGCTGGTCGCGGTGTCCGTACCCGTCCGGGATCCCCGTACGGGCCGGGTCGCGTGTGTGGCGAGCGTCGTCAGCCACACCAGCCGGCACACCGCCGACTCACTGCGCTCGACGCTGCTGCCGCGGCTGCGGGCGACCGTGGCGCGGATGGAGGCGGAACTGGCACAGGAGCCGCGCGAGCCCGCCGCGCCGGAGGGCGGCTCCCCGGCCCCGTCCGGTCTCGCCGCCTGGACGGGCGCATCCAAGCAGGAACTGGGCCGGGAGTTCATCGAGTCGCTCGCCCGGGGACTGACGGTCATCACCTCGTTCGGCGAGGGCCGTGCCGACCTCACCCTCACCGATGTCGCAAGGGCCACCGGCCTCGCCCGCGCGACGGCCCGCCGGGCGCTGATCACGCTCGAACACCTCGGGTACGTCGAGTCGTACGACCGCGTCTTCCGCCTCACCCCGCGCGTCCTCGGCCTCGGCTTCCCGCCCCTGTCCATGCTGCCGCTCCCCCGGATCGCCGCCCCGCATCTGGCGGAACTGTCCGCGAGGGTCCACGACTCGGCGTCCCTCGCGGTCCTCACCGCGGCCGGGGACGAGGTGCAGTACACGGCGCGGGTCGCCACCAGCCGCATCATGAGCGTCAACATCACCCTCGGCACACGGCTTCCCGCGTACGCGACGTCCCTGGGCCGCGTGATGCTCGCCGGTCTCCTCCCGGAGGTCTCCCTCCCCGAACGCCTCATCCCGCTGACGCCCCGCTCCGTCACCGACCCCCAAGAACTCCTCACCGTCCTGGAACGCGTCCGCACCGACGGGTACGCCCTCGTCGACGGCGAACTGGAGGAGGGTCTGCGGTCCATCGCCGTCCCCGTCCACGACCGCGACGGCCGGGTCACGGCCGCCGTCAACGTGGCGATGCACAGCAGCAGGCGGTCGGTGGAGCAGTGCGTGGAGGAGGTCCTGCCGGAACTGCGCGCGACGGTGGAGCGGATCGAGGGCGAGCTGCGGGTGGCGGGAATGTTCCGGCGGGTACCGGGCGTCTGACCCCCCTCCATACAGATCGCGAGGGCACCCCGGCAGAGGATGCGAACACCGTACGCCCGCCTCACCGCCCGTACGCCCTGTGCGAATGCCGTGCGCTACGGTGACCGCCACCAGCCGTCGACGCGAGAGGAACCGGCGATGCCAGCCGAGCAGCAGGGCTTCCAGTCGGTGTGGACCCGCCCCCGGACCGCCCGGGAGCAGCCCGCGCTGAGCAGGGAACACATCGTGTCCGAGGCGCTGCGGCTGCTCGACGAGGAGGGCATCGACGCCCTCAGCATGCGCAAGCTCGGCGGCCGGCTGGGCGCGGGCGCCACCTCGCTCTACCGCCACGTCGCCAACAAGGACGAGCTGATCGAGCTCGCCGTCGACGAGGTGTACGGCGAGATCGAGGTCACCGCCTCCCCCGACCCGGCCACCTGGCGCACCGACACGGCCCGGTGCGCCCACAGCCTGCGGGCGACGATCCTGCGCCACCCGTGGCTCGCCTCCGTGCTCGGCGAGATGGGCATGTCCTACCTCGGCCCCAACTGGATGCGTGTCTCCGAGGCCATGCTGAAGCTGCTCACCACGGCAGGCTTCCCCGCCGGCGAGGCGGACCGGGTCCTCGGCACGCTCGTCGCGTACGTCACCGGCATGGCCACCAGCGAGGCCGCCTGGCTCACCGTCCTCGCCCGCAGCGGCCAGGACGAACAGACGCTGGTCGAGCGCCTGTGGCCGGCCGCCGAGCAGGCCGCCCAGGACTATCCGCTGCTGCGCGAGGGCTACGCCGAACAGCGCGGCGCGGACCCGCGGACCGCCCGGGAGGAGGGCTTCCGGTACGGGTTGGAGCGTGTGCTGGACGGGCTGGCGACGCGACTGACGTAGCCGCACCGCGGCCCCGTCCTCACCCCCGCCGGGCTCACCTGTCGGCTCACCCGTTGACGCCCGTGTACCGGCTCAGGCTCCAGTTCCACAGCAGCCGTGACAGCACGAAGGCGACGAGGCCGATGAACGGCGCGGCCACGGCGAGCACCTGCGGTACGCCCATGTCGTCGCCGTGCCCGGTCAGTACCCCGGCGGGGAAGTAGGCGATGAAGGCGAGCGGCACGACGAAGGTGAACGCGGCGGAGGCGGCCTTCGGCAGGATGCTCAGCGGATAACTGCCGAAGGTGCCCATCAGCTCCTCCAGCCACTGGGCCCAGTACGAGGTGGCCGGGAAGTGGAACGCGGCGGCGGCGAGCGCCGTGAACAGCGCGGCCTCGACGAGCATGCCGCCGAGGACCCCCGCCACCACGTACGCGATCCGCCCCGCCGTCCAGTCCAGCGAACTCCGCTGGAGCGCGGCGGCGAAGAGCCCGACCGCGACGACCAGGTCACCGATGGCGTTGACCGGGAAGAAGGCGAGCTGGACCTGCCGGTACACCGGCATGGGCCGGATCAGGCAAGGGTCGACGATCCCTTCCTGGACGAGGACGTTCATGTACTGGACCCGGCCGAGGAACAGCACGTACAGCCCGTGGGCGAGCATCCGCATGCTGGCGATCAGCAGCACGTCGGAGCTGGACCAGCCGCCGAGCCCGGGGAACCGGGTGAGCAGCACCGAGGCGAAGACGATGATGGAGACCTGCCAGATCGCCCCGATGGCGACCCCCATCAGGAACTCGCCCCGGTACTCCAGCCGGGCCTTGAAGTTGAGCTTGGTGATCCGCCAGACGACACGGGCGGAACGGGCGCCTCTGCCGAAGGGGTTGGTCGGCGTCGTCGGCGTCGTCGGCGTCGTGGGCGTCGGCGTGGGCGTCGTCGGCGTCGTGGACGGAGGGGTCATGGTCATCCTCCCTGGGCCACGACACGTCGGCCGGCCCGGCCCCACAGCCGACGGGTGAGCAGGGCGAGCAGCACGATCCACGCCCCTTGGACCGCCATCTGCCCGAACGCGTCCCCGACCTCGATACGGCCCACGTAGATGGAGAGCGGCACGCCGAGGGTGGCCTGGAACGGCAGGAACGCGCTGAGGGTGATGAACCAGTCCGGGAAGTACCAGAGCGGCGCGTACACACCGGAGAGCAGGTTCTGGGCGAAGACGAGGATGAGGAGGGCCGACTCGTTGCGCAGCGTCCAGAAGCACAGCAGGTCGACGAGCATCATCACGTAGTACAGGACGAGTTGGCCGAGCAGCATGCTCACCAGGAAGACCGCGGCCACCGCCGAGGAAGAGGGCGGGGCGACGACCCCGGCGGCGAGGCAGAGCACGTATCCGCCGAGCACCCATGCGAAGCCGTAGACCTGGTCGCCGAGGGCGCGCAGCGCGTAGTAGCGCTGGGGCCGCATGGGCCGCAGGTACCAGTAGACGATCGTGCCGAAGTGCAGATGCTGGATGACGGTGTCGCGACCGGCTCGCCGGTCCAGCCCGCGGATGCGGCCCGCCAGCACGGCGAGCACGGCGTAACCGACGGCCTGGGTCTCGTCGAGCCCGGCGCTCGACTCGGTGTTCGCGTACAGGCCCCGCCACAGGTAGACGACCAGACACACCTGCACGAGGAGCCGTACGGCGGTGGCGGTCATCCGGGGCGGGGCGAGGAACTCACCCCGGGGTGTGATCGAGGCGATGCGCCGGATGCGGGAGAGGGTGGGGGTGGGGGCGCCGCCGGTGATGGTGTTGTCGGTGAGGGTGCTGTCGGTCGGGGTGTTGTCGGTCGGGGTGTTGTCGGTGGGGGTGGAGGCTGAGGGCGCCATGGTCAGCCGCCCTGGGAGACGGAGGTGACGGCGGCCGGGGTGGACGAGTCCTCTGGCTCCCGGAGGCCCTGACCCTGTCCTGACACATCGCTGAGGTAGGCGGAGCGCATGACGTCCTCCAGGTCGTTCTCCTCCAGGGCGAGATCGGTGACCTGGAAGCGCCCGATGACGACCTTCAGGGCCTCGTGCACGGAGGGGGCGCCGTCCCCGAGGGGCCCGAACACGGCGCGGGGCCCTTCCCGGCGCAGGACGCCGATGCCGGCGAAGCCGGGCAGGGCGGAGAGGTCGCACTGGCCGCCGTCGGCGCCGTCGCCACTCCCGACCTGCTCCAGGCGCTCGATCTCCTGGACGTCGGCGGGGTCGGCGAGGGTCGCGCGTATCTGCCAGGTGCCGCCGAACCGCCGCCGGATCTCCTGGAGCGGCCCGTCGAGGACGATCCGGCCGTGGTTGATGAGGACGACCCGCTCGGCGAGCCGGGCGACCTCGGTCATGTCGTGAGTGGTGAGCAGCACGGTCCGCTCCCGCTCCTCGACCTGGTGCCGCAGGAACCGCCGGACCTGTTCCTTCACGACGACGTCCATGCCGATGGTGGGTTCGTCGAGGAAGACGACGGGGGGGTCGTGCAGCAGCGAGGCGGCGAGATCGCACCGGACGCGCTGCCCGAGCGACAGATGCCGGACGCGGGTGTCCCAGAACTCGGAGAGTTCGAGCAGCCCGTCGAACTCGTCGATGCGCTCCCGGTACCGGTCCTCGGGAACGCCGTAGATGTCGCGGAGGATCGCGAACGACTCCCTGGCGGGCAGATCCCACCACAACTGGGTCCGCTGCCCGAAGACGGCGCCGATGTTGTGGGCGTTGCGCTCCCGGTCCCGGTGCGGCACGACGCCGGCGACGAGCGCCTCACCGGAGGTAGGGGTGAGGATGCCGGTGAGCATCTTGATCGTGGTGGACTTCCCGGCCCCGTTGGGCCCGAGCAGTGCGAGCAACTCCCCTCTGCCCACACGGAAGTCGACGTCCCGCACCGCGACCTTGGCCACGCGCTCGGGACTGACGAGCGACCTGAGCGCCCCGCCGAGCCCGGGCCGGCGCACGGTCGTATGGAACACCTTGGACAGCCCGCGCGCCTCGATCACCGCAGTCAATGGCATCACATCCGTTCTGCTCGGCGCCCCGGCCGCAGGCGGTGCCGCACCGCGGGAACGCGTTCCCGACCACCTCACGACATCCGTCCGAAATACCGAACGCCGTTCGGCGCAACGGCACCGATGCTAGGCCCCTCACCCCGCCCGGGGAAACCCAATTACCGACCCGCAAACCGATCCGACCGCCCCACCACCACCCGCTACACTGGCCGCGGCGAAGCACCACACACGCCACCCCGCCTTCGTAGCTCAGGGGATAGAGCACCGCTCTCCTAAAGCGGGTGTCGCAGGTTCGAATCCTGCCGGGGGCACCAGCCAAAAGGCCCCGGACCGATCATGGTCCGGGGCCTTTGACATCCACTTCTGACATCAACGAGGGCGGTCACGCGCAACCGGCCGCCGCTTGAGCAGCCGATCCTTGTGGCTGATCGCCTCGCGCTGGGTGTCCTGCATGACGTGCGCGTACACGTCCATGGTGATGCCGATCCGACTGTGACCGAGGATCTCCATCACGACTCGGGGCGCGACTCCGGCCGCCGTAAGGAGGGTCGCCGTACCGTGGCGAGCGTCATGCAACCGGATCACGCGAAGGCCGGCGGACTCGGCGACGCGGGTGAAGGAACGGTAGACGTTCCGAGGCTCGACCTGGCGACCGGTACGGGTGGTGAAGACGTACCCCGACTCCTGCCACTGCTCGATGCCAGCGGCGAGCGGGACTGGGGCGGGATCGATGAGCTGCGACAGCTCGACGGCGTCTATCAGCTCGAAGGAGAGTGGGGAGCGATCGAGGTTGTGTCTCGGGAGCCGATCGTGCGGATCATCGGCAGCTGATCTGCGGTACAGCAGAGAAGTACAGCAACGGTGGCGACCGCGGGCGAACGTTCGTACTCTTGCCACCCCCTTAATCAGGTCGGGGGACCTCAGCGACCTTCCCGCCCGTAGTTCGCATCGAGGGGGCCAGGGGTTCAAATCCCCTCAGGTCCACGCAGCTCAGAGCCCCCAGTGGTATCACCACTGGGGGCTCTGACGTGTTGTCAGGCCGTCGCGGTGGGTTCGGCGGGCGGCGGGGCGGCGGTGATCGCGTCGAAGTAGGGCCAGCCGTCCAGTTCGACGCTGTGGGTGGACGGGCAGCGGTCCAGGGCGGGGGACGCGGCGTCCAGGAGGCGGCGGACCGTGCCGGGCTCATAGAGGTTGAGCCAGGTGTGGTCCGGGAGGCGGACCAGGTCGCCGGCGGCGAAGTAGCAGTTGGAGACGACCCGGTTCTCGGCCGGGGCGAAGAGCAGGACCAGGCGGCGGCGCCCCGGGCCCTCGGGGTAGAGGGTGAGCTTCAGGTGGCAGTGGCCGTGGGCGCGGTGGGACCGCCGGCGGACCGTCCAGTGCCAGGTGGTGTCACCCACGAGCATGCGGCGCAGGCGGCGGTTCTCTTTCACGGGGTCACGGTAGGGGCCGCCATGTCGCGGAGGCACGGGGATTTCCGGGGCCGCCGCGTCCGGTCGCGTCCCGCTCAGAGTGGCTTCGCGAAGCACAGGCTCAGTTCGTGGAAGCGGTAGTAGCCGAACTTGGCACAGGGTTCGTAGCCGCTGGAGGCGTAGAGGGCGACGGCCTCCGGCTGCTTGGTGCCGGTCTCCAGGACCATGCGCGTCCGGCCGGCCGCGCGGGCGTCTGCCTCCAGCTCGCCCAGGATGCGGCGGGCGAGGCCCAGGCCGCGGGCGGCGGGAGCGACGTACATGCGCTTGATCTCGGCGTCCCCGTCCAGGTAGCCCTCGTCGTTGGCGTCCTGGGAACGCCAGCCGCCCGTCGCCACCGGTCTGTCCTGGCCGTCGTAGGCGATCAGATACAGCCCGGCCGGCGGCATGAAGTGCGCGGGGTCGACATGGGTGGCGTCCCCGCCGTCGCCGTAGCGGACGGCGTACTCGGCCTGGACCTCGTCGTTCAGCTTGACGGCGTCGGGGTGGTCGAAGCGTACGGGGCGGATAATCATGTCGTGGATCGTACAACTATGCAGGCGGCGGGGATGGGTGAGCGATCCCGTCGGAAACTGGACCGAGTCCAATGTACGGGTATCGTGCCCCCGTGCTCACTGTGACCTCTGTGAATGTGAACGGGCTGCGGGCCGCCGCGAAGAAGGGCTTCGCGGAGTGGCTGGGCGGGACCTCCGCGGATGTGCTGTGTCTCCAGGAGGTGCGTGCCGAACCCGGCCAGCTGCCCGAGGCGGTGCGGCAACCCGACGGGTGGCACGTCGTGCACGCGCCGGCCGCCGCCAAGGGGCGCGCGGGAGTGTCGCTGTACAGCCGGCGTGAACCCGACCGGGTGCGGGTGGGGTTCGGATCGGCCGAGTTCGACGGCACCGGACGCTATGTCGAGGCCGACCTGCCCGGTGTCACCGTCGCCAGCCTCTACCTTCCCTCCGGTGAGGTCGGGACCGAGCGGCAGGACGAGAAGGTCCGGTTCATGGGGGAGTTCCTCGCTTACCTGAAGGAACTGCGCGAGCGGGCCGCCGCCGACGGCCGCGAGGTCGTCGTGTGCGGCGACTGGAACATCGCCCACCGCGAGGCCGACCTCAAGAACTGGCGCGGCAACGTCAAGAACTCCGGGTTCCTCCCGGAGGAGCGGGAGTGGCTCAGCCGCGTGTTCGACGAGACCGACGGCGGCTACGTCGACGTCGTGCGCGCCCTGCACCCGGACGTCGAGGGACCGTACACCTGGTGGTCGTACCGGGGGCGGGCCTTCGACAACGACAGCGGATGGCGCATCGACCTCCAGGTGGCCACCGCCCGTCTCGCGGGCAAGGCGGTCAAGGGACTCGTGGAACGGGCGGCCACCCACGCGGAGCGGTGGTCGGATCACGCGCCGGTGACCGTCGTCTACGACCTCTGACCCGCTCCGGGCGGCTTCCCGGCTGACTGCGGTGCCTCGTCCGCCGAGGCCGGGCGGGCCCGTCGCCGGTAACCGTCGGCCGGCTACGGCTTCTCGTCCGTCCGCCCTGCCTGCCGCAGGCGCCGGTCCAGGGCCATCGAGAGTTCCGCCTCCGCCACGCTCTTCGCCAGGGGGCGCAGGCGTTCCAGATCCTCGGGGGTGCGGTCCGGCTGGTTGAGGACGAGGTCGGTGAAGAGGGCGGCCAGGGCGTCGGCGTGGCTGCGGACCCGGCGGCCGGCGGTGAGGATGTCCGCCAGAGGGATGCCCTCGCGGACCAGGGCGGCGGAGACGTCGAGGAGACGGCGGCTGATGTGGACGATCTCGCCGCCGTCGGTGGCGAGGTAGCCGAGGTCGAGGGCGGCGGAGAGGTTCTCGGGGGTCGCCTGGTCGCCGAAGTGGTCGGCGAGGGCCTCGGGGGTGAGGCGGACCGGGGTCTCCTCGGTGGGGGCGCCGAGGCCCAGCAGCTCGCCCACGTCGCGGCCCTGGTCGAAGGCCTCGGCGAGTTCCGCGATGCCGTTCAGGGTGTGGCCGCGCTCCAGCAGCGCCGAGATCGTGCGCAGCCGGGCCAGGTGCGTGTCGTCGTACCAGGCGATACGGCCCTCGCGGCGGGGTGGCGGGATCAGTCTGCGCTCCCGGTAGAAGCGCAGGGTGCGTACGGTGATGCCGGCCTCCCTGGCCAGCTCCTCCATGCGGTACTCGCGTCGCTCGCCGTCTGCTGCCACGTGGGAAGCCTATGTTGTACCGCCGGTAACTCGGCAGCGTCCGACCCCTACCCATCGGTACGGTCCTGCCCTACTCTCGCCATTGCGCCAGTGATTACTGGCGTGAACATGAGGTGCGGACGCAAGGTGCGGACGCGGTGTGCGCACGCGATGAGCCGTGGAGGTACCGGATGGCCGAGCAGCGGCACGGACATGAGCAGGGGCACGAGGACGGCGGCGGGGGTGAGCCCTCGCTCTCGCACGTCCGGGTGGCGGTGATCGGGGCGGGGTTCGGCGGGCTCGGCGCCGCCGTACGGCTGCGCCGGGAGGGGATCACCGACTTCGTCGTGCTGGAGCGGGGCGGCTCGGTCGGCGGCACCTGGCGGGACAACGACTACCCGGGGTGCGCCTGCGACGTGCCGTCGCATCTGTACTCGTTCTCCTTCGCGCCCAACCCGGACTGGCCGCGCACCTTCTCCGGGCAGGAGCACATCCGGGCCTATCTGGAGCACGTCACCGATGTCTTCCGGCTCCGGCCGCACATCCGTCTGCACTCCGAGGTCAAGCGGATGAGCTGGGACACGGAGCGGCTGCGCTGGGAGATCGAGACCAGCGGCGGGCGGCTCTCCGCCGACGTCGTGGTCTCCGCCACCGGGCCGCTCTCCGACCCCAAGGTCCCCGACGTCCCAGGCATCGACTCCTTCCCCGGCAAGGTGTTCCACTCCGCGCGCTGGGACCACGGCTACGACCTGCGCGGCAAGCGGGTCGCGGTGGTCGGCACGGGCGCCTCGGCGATCCAGATCGTGCCGGCGATCCAGCCCGAGGTCGGCCGGCTGACCCTCTTCCAGCGGACCCCGCCGTGGGTGCTGCCCCGCGTCGACCGCGACATCAGCCCCGCCGAGCGGTGGCTGCACCGCCGGCTGCCCTTCACCACACAGGTCCGGCGCGGGCTGCTGTGGGGCATCCGCGAGCTCCAGGTGCAGGCCTTCACCAAGCGTCCCGAACAGCTGGGCCTGGTGGAGCGGATGGGCCGGCGGAACATGGCACGGGCGGTCAAGGACCCCGACCTGCGCGCCAAGCTCACGCCCGACTACCGCATCGGCTGCAAGCGGATCCTGCTGTCGAACACCTACTATCCGGCGCTCACCCGGCCGAACGTCGACGTGGTCGCCTCCGGGCTCGCCCGCGTCGAGGGCTCCACGCTCGTCGCGGCCGACGGCACCACCGCCGAGGTCGACGCCGTCGTCTTCGGCACCGGGTTCCATGTCACCGACATGCCCATCGCCGACCGGGTCGTGGGCGCCGACGGCCGTACCCTCGCGGAGGCCTGGGCGGACGGCGGGATGCGGGCGCTGCGCGGGGCGTCGGCCGCCGGGTTCCCGAACTGGATGACGATCATCGGGCCCAACACGGGCCTCGGGAACTCCAGCATGATCCTGATGATCGAGTCCCAGCTGAACTACATGGCGGACTACCTGCGGCAGTTGGACGTCCTCGGCGGCCGGGTCGCCCTCGACGCCAGGGCCGACGCCGTGGACGCCTGGAACCGGCGCGTCCACAAGCGCATGGAGCGCACCGTCTGGAACACCGGCGGCTGCACCAGCTGGTACCTCGACGCGCACGGCCGCAACACGACCATCTGGCCCGGCACCACCACGGAGTTCCGCGGCGCCACCCGGCGCGTGGATCTCGCCGAGTACGAGGTGCTGCGGGTGCCGCGGCCCGATGCGGGGAAGACCGGTGGGGCGACCGCGACCGAGGCGACGAAGGTGGAGGCCGGAGCGTGACCCGACTGACCCATGTGAAGCACGGTCCCTATGCCCCGCCCGTCGCCGTACGGGAGTTGACGGCCGTGTCCGCCGACGGTGCGCGGCTGCACGTCGAGACCCACGGGCCGGACGACGCGCCCCCGGTGGTGCTGGTGCACGGCTGGACCTGCTCGACCGCGTTCTGGGCGGCTCAGGTTCGTGACCTCGCCGTCGACCACCGGGTGATCGCCTACGACCAGCGCGGCCACGGACGCAGTCCCGCCTCCGCCCTGTGCAGTACGGACGTCCTCGCCGACGACCTGGAGGCGGTGCTCGCGGCGACGCTCGCGCCCGGCGAGAAGGCCGTGCTCGTCGGGCACTCCATGGGCGGGATGACGCTGATGGCGGCCGCGGCGCGGGCCGGCGTCCGGGAGCACGCGGCGGCGGTGCTGCTGTGCAGCACCGGCAGTTCGCAGCTGGTCTCCGAGGCGCTCGTCGTGCCCGGCCGCGCCGGACGCGTGCGCACCTGGCTCACCCGCAAGGTCCTCGGGTCGAGGGCGCCGCTCGGGCCGGTCACACCGATCGCCCGGCGGATCCTCAAGTACGCCACCATGGGCCCGGGGTCGTCACCGGCGATGGTCGAGGCGTGCGCGCGGATCGTGCACGCGTGTCCGGCGCGGGTGCGGCACGCCTGGTCCGAGGTGCTCGACACGCTCGACCTCGACCAGGGCGTAAGGGAGTTGACAGTGCCGGCCGCCGTCCTGGTGGGCACGGCGGACCGGATGACCCCGCCGGTGCACGCGCGGACGCTGGCCGCCGCGCTCCCGGACTGCGTGGGCGTGACCGAGCTGACCGGTGTCGGGCACATGTCGCCGGTGGAGGCACCGGAGGCGGTCACCGCCCGGATACGCGGGCTGGTGACGGCGTACACACCACGGACCGTGCGGGACGAGCTGGAGGAGGCAGGCGCATGAGCAGGGGCGGCAGCAGGGGCAATGCCCTGGAAGGGCGGGTCGCGGTGGTCACCGGGGCCGCGCGGGGCGTCGGGGAACTCCTCGCCCGCAAGCTCTCGGTGCGCGGCGTGAAGGTCGCGCTGGTCGGGCTGGAGCCGGACGAACTCAAGCGGGTCTGCGAACGGCTCTACGGGGACTGCGAGTTCTGGCACGCCGACGTCACCGACCACGAGGCCATGGCGCGGGTCGCCGCCGAGGTGAAGGAGCGCTTCGGCCGGGTGGACATCGTCGTCGCCAACGCGGGCGTCGCCAACGGCGGGCCCTTCGTCGACTCCGACCCCGATTCCTGGCGGCGGGTGATCGAGGTCAACCTGGTCGGATCGGCTGTCACCGGGCGGGTGTTCCTGCCCGCGCTCGTCGAGAGCCGGGGGTATCTGCTCCAGATCGCCTCCCTCGCCGCGATCACCCCGGCGCCGATGATGACGGCGTACTGCGCGTCCAAGGCGGGCGTCGAGGCGTACGCGCACAGTCTGCGGGCCGAGGTCGGCCACAAGGGCGTCGGTGTCGGGGTCGCCTATCTGTCGTGGACCGACACGGACATGGTGCGCGGGGCCGATCAGGAGCACGCCATGCGGGAGTTGCGTGAGCGGCTGCCGTGGCCGGCCGGCAAGACCTATCCGCTGGGTCCGGCCGTCGACCGGATCGTCGCCGGGATCGAGCGGCGGTCCGGGCATGTCTACGGGCAGTGGTGGCTGCGGGGGATGCAGGGCGTCCGGGGGTATCTGCCGGGGCTGATCGGGGCGTTCGGGCCGCGTGAGGTGCGGCGGTTCGAGGGGCGCATGCAGGGGGCGCCCACCGGGCTCGTGGGGGCGGGAGGGGCGGCCGACGAGCGGGAGCGCCGGGTGGTCGGTGACCGTGAGTGAGTGATCGAAATGCGTTGATTGTCCGCGCGTGTTTGTCTGGTCGAGGCCCGATCCCCTCACCCAGTACGGGAGTGAAACCACATGGGCATGAAGGACCAGTTCCAGGAGAAGAGCGAGCAGCTCAAGCACCAGGCGCGGCAGAAGGCCGGGCGGGCTCCGGAGGAGTCGCAGCGGATGTCGCCGGAGGAGCGTGCGCGCCGGCAGCGCGAGCGGGCTCAGCAGCAGCCTGGGCAGCGCGGGCGTCAGCCCGAGAGCGAGCGTGAGCGCGATCTGCGTGACGCCGACGACCGGTTCCAGCCGGAGCACGACATCTGAGTCGAGCGTCCGCTGAGGTCCTGAGTGGGGCGCCCTCTTCGCCGGGGGCGCCCCATTTCCGTGTCGGGCCCGTCGTCTTCTCTTGTCAGGGACCGTCGTTTCCTCGTGTCCGGATCCGGTCGTCGGCGGACCCTAGTCGCCGCTCCTCGGTGGCAGCTTCGGGCGGGACCTGTCCGGGACGTTGCTGTGATCCGGGGGGTTGGCCGCGGGCTGGGTTTTGAGGAGCTCCAGGGCGAGGTCCACGGCGGCGCCGAGCTGGGAGTGGCGGCCCTCGGCCCAGTCGAGGGGCGTGCGGTGGACCTCGACGTCGGGGAGGACGCCCCGGTTCTCGATGGACCAGCCGTACGCGTCGAACCAGGCGGCGTTCATGGGGACCGTGATGACGGTGCCGTCGCCGAGCTGGTGGCGGCCGGTCATACCGACGACCCCGCCCCAGGTGCGCAGACCGACCACCGGGCCGAGCTCCAGCAGTTTGAAGGCGGCCGTGATCATGTCGCCGTCGGACGAGGTCGCCTCGTCGGCCAGGGCGACCACCGGGCCGCGCGGCGCGTTGGAGGCGTACGACACCGGCTGCGCGCCTCGGGTGAGGTCCCAGCCGAGGATCCGGCGGGTGAGTTTCTCCACCACCAGTTCGCTGATGTGGCCGCCCGCGTTGCCGCGCACGTCGACGATCAGGGCCGGCCGGGAGACCTCCATGCGCAGGTCGCGGTTGAACTGGGCCCAGCCGGAGCCGCCCATGTCGGGGATGTGGAGGTAGCCGCAGTGGCCGCCGCTGAGTTCGTGGACGACCTCGCGGCGTTTGGCGACCCAGTCCTGATAGCGCAGGGGGCGCTCGTCGAGCAGCGGGACCACGGCCACACGGCGCGCGGGCCCCTCGCCCTCCGCGGGGCTGAACGTCAGCTCCACCGTCGTACCGCCCGCCCCGGCCAGCAGCGGGAACGGGCCCGCCGTCGGGTCCACCGGGCGGCCGTCGACATGGGTCAGGACGGCGCCCTCGCGGATGCCCGTACCGGCGAGCGGGGAGCGGGCCTTGGAGTCCGAGGAGTCGCCGGGCAGCACACGGCGGACCAGCCAACCGTCGTCCCGGCGGACGAAGTTGGCGCCGAGGAGGCCCTGGCGGCGCTGGTAGTGGGGCGGGCCCTCGTTGCGGCGGGCCGCGGACACATACGCGTGCGAGGTGCCCAGTTCGCCGAGGACCTCACGGAGGAGGTCGGCGAACTCGTCGGGGGAGGCGACCCGTTCGACCAGGGGCCGGTACTGGTCGAGGACGCCGTCCCAGTCGATGCCGCTCATCCGCGGGTCCCAGAAGTAGGCGCGGATCAGGCGTCCGGCCTCGGCGTAGGACTGGCGCCACTCGGCGGCCGGGTCGACCTCGTGCATGATGCGCCGCAGGTCGATCCAGACGGTGCTGTCGCTGTCGCCGGGCTCGGTGGAGGGGACGGCCCGCAGATCGCCCTCGTCGACGACCACGAGGCGGGTGCCGTCGCCGCTGACCGCGAACCAGTCGAGGTGGGAGACGAGTTCGGACTTCTTCGCCTTGCCGATGTTGAAGTATTCGAGGGTCGGGCGCCCGGTCATGTCGTCGGGGTTGGCGAAGGTCTCGCCGAGGGCACCCGAGATCGGCCAGCGCAGCCAGACCAGGCCGCCGCCGTTCACCGGGCAGAGCGCCGAGTACTTGGAGGCGATGACCGGGAACGGCGTGACGCGGTTCTCCAGACCCTCGGTCTCCACGGTGACCGTCCCGCCGGCCTCCTCGTCCTCGCCGGGGTCCATGCCCCCGGCGACCGGGCGGCCGTCGGGGTTCAGGGCGAACGGGGAGGGCGTGGCGGAGGAGAGCGGGACCAGGTAGGGACGGCAGCCGAGGGGGAAGGACAGGTCGCCCGTGTGGACGTCGTAGACCGGGTCGAAGCCGCGCCACGACAGGAAGGCCAGATAGCGGCCGTCGCCGGTGAACACCGGGTTCTCGTCCTCGAACCGGCCGCCCGTGACATCGACGATGAACCGGTCCTTCAGGCGGGCCATCTTGATCTGGCGCAGGGTGCGGCCGATACCCGGATGGGACCAGGCCAGCCAGCTGCCGTCGGGGGAGAACGCGAGGTCGCGGACGGGCCCGTTGAGTGACGTGATGATCTCGGTGGCCTCGCCGTCGGCCTCCTCCGTGGCGTCGAGCAGCAGGAGCCGTCCGTCGTGCGCGGCGAGGGCGAGGCGCTCGCCCGCCGGGTCCGCGACCATCTCCAGGACCCGGCCCAGCGCGCCGGAGGCGAGGCGGCGGCGTTCGCGGTCACCGGTCGCCCGGGGGAGATAGGCGATCTCGACGGCGTCCTCGCCGTCGGCGTCCGTCACGTACGCCACCCGGCCGCCGGAGCCCAGCATCTCGGGCAGCCGGACCCGGACGCCGGGCGTGTCGGTGATGGTCCGAGCGGGCCCGTCGCGGTGGGTCAGCCAGTACAGGCTGCCCCGGACGACGACCGCGCAGGCCCGGCCCGTCTCGTCGACCGAGAGACCGTCGACGTGCTGTGCGGCCGGCACCTGGTAGGGCCGCCGCCCGGTGAGCGATCCGCCGAGGCGGATGTCGAGCGGGCGCGGGACGGAGCCGGGGGAGAGGTCGTCGACGATCCACAGGTCGCCCGCGCACTGGTACACCACGCGGCTGCCGTCGCTCGCCGCGTGCCGGGCGTAGAAGGCGTCATGGTCGGTGTGACGCCGCAGGCCGGAGCCGTCGTACGCGCAGGAGTAGAGGTTGCCGATGCCCTCGTGGTCGGAGAGGAAGGCGATCCGGCCGCCGACGAACATGGGGGAGTGCAGGTGCCCTTCGATGTCGGGCAGCAGCCGCTCGCCGTGCAGCCAGAGGCGGCCCATGGCACCGCCCCGGTAGCGCTTCCACGAGGCGGGTTCGTGCGGGGGCGTGCCGGTGAGCAGCAGGGTGCGGCGCTCGCCGTCGATCTCGGCGACCTGGATGGCGGAGACGGGCCCCCAGGGCAGCTTGCGGCCCGGGTCGCCGTCGAGGCGGATCTTGTAGGCCCAGGTGTAGTACGAGAAGGGCTCGCCGTGCGAGGCGACGGCCAGGATGTCCGAGCGGCCCTCCGCGTCGGAGGCCGGGGGCGTCCAGCCGCAGACCTCCGTGTCGGGGCTGCCCCAGTGGGTGAGGCGGCGTGCGGGGCCGCCGCCGTCCACCGGCGTCAGATGGATCTCCGGGACGATGCTGCGCCAGCTCGTGTACGCGATGTGGTGGCCGTCGGGCGAGAAGCGCGGGGTGGCGACCTTCGTTCGGTCGACGGTGAGCCGCCAGGCGCGCTCGGAGCCGTCGAGCGGGGCCAGCCACAGGTCGTCCTCGGCGACGAAGCACACGCGGTCGCCGTGGATGTGGGGAAAGCGCAGGTAGCCGGGGACGCTCCGGCCGCTTCCTGTCTCGTATGAGTCGCTCACCCACCCATGCTTCGCCGGGTCAGGAGGCGCGGCAACTCGTGCACGGGGGGTGGCGTCGCGGTGGCGTTCCGGCGGCCTTTCGGCGGGCGCTGCGGAGGCTTTCCGGTGGGTGTGCCCTGGGCCTGACGGTGGGTGTGCCCAGCTGCAGGTGGGTGTTCCCAAGCCTGACGGTGGGTGTTCCCGTGGCGGGCCGGCGAGCACGTGACCCAGGACACGAACGAAACGGTTTCGTTCTCATGGTGGCAGGGGTATCGTCGTAAGTGTACGAAACGGTTTCGTTCGAGAAGCGGGTCGTCCGGACCGTGCCCCGGCACGCGGCCGGTAGCCTTGTCGTCTCGAACGTCCAGTGGGAGTGGGGAGAGTGGGATGACTGAGACCGCGACGGCGCGCCGCAGTCGACTCACGCCCGAGCGCGAGGCCGAGCTGTACGCGGCCGTGCTCGACCTGCTCCGGGAGGTCGGCTACGACGCCCTCACCATGGACGCCGTGGCCGCCCGCACCAGGTCCAGCAAGGCCACCCTCTACCGCCAGTGGGGCGGCAAGGCCGAGCTGGTCGCGAAGGCGATCGGCAAGGAGAAGTCGATGTGCGCGTCCGGCATCGACACCGGATCCCTCCGCGGTGACCTGCACGCCCTGGCGCGGCGCGAGGACGATCGCGTCATGGAACAGAACTCCGCGCTCATGCGGGGCCTGGCCATGGCGGTGCACACGAACCCCGAACTGCTCGCGGCGTTCCGGGAGTTCCTCATCGAGCCGCAGATCGCGGAGTTCCAGCGGCTGCTGGAGCGGGCGGTCGGGCGCGGTGAGGTCCGGCCGGACAATCCGGCGCTCGACTTCGTGATGCACATGATGCTCGGTGCCTTCGTCACCCGGACGCTGCTCGAAGAGCTGCCTCCGACCCAGGCCTTCCTCGTTTCGTACATCGACGCCGTGGTCCTCCCCGCCCTCGGTGTACCGACCGACTGACCCGCCTCGCGCCCTCGCTGCGTGATGCGCAGCTGAGTCCATCCTGACGCCACCGCTCACGTCGTCGGGCCGATCGACCCTGTTCGCGTACTCCCCGGTACGGCCGTACACGGGCCGATCACCCCTGCCCTCCTGCACGTCCACGACCTGAACGGGAGTACCGCCCGTGGCCACCTTCCTCTACGAACTGGGCCGACTCGCCTTCCGGCGACGGCACTTCGTCGCCCTGATCTGGGTCGCGCTGCTGACGCTCGCGGGCGTCGGCGCCGCCTCCGCCCCCTCCGCCGGCTCCTCCTCCTTCTCCGTCCCCGGCACCGAGGCCCAGAAGGCCTTCGACCTGCTGGACCAGCGCTTCCCCGGGATGAACGCCGACGGCGCCACCGCACGGGTCGTCTTCAAGGCACCCGAGGGCGAGAAGATGGCCGACGCCGCGAACAAGGCGGCCGTCGAGCGGACCGTCGAGGAGCTGGGCACCGGCTCCGAGGTCACCTCGGTCTCCGACCCGTTCAGGACCAGGTCGGTCTCCGAGGACGGCACGATCGCGTACGCCCAGGTGCGGTACGAGGTCTCCGGCATGGAGCTGAAGGACGCCTCCAAGGACGCGCTGGAGGACGCCGCCGAGGGCGCCCGGGACAGCGGGCTGACCGTGGAGATCGGCGGTGACGCCCTCCAGGCCGTGCCGCACACCGGTACCTCGGAGATCATCGGCATCGCGGTCGCCGCGGTCGTCCTCGTCATCACCTTCGGCTCGCTGGTCTCGGCCGGGCTGCCGCTGCTGACCGCCCTCGTCGGCGTGGGCATCGGCGTCGCCACGATCACCGCGCTGGCGAGCGCCCTCGACCTCGGGACGACCACCTCCACGCTCGCGATGATGATCGGCCTCGCTGTCGGCATCGACTACGCCCTCTTCATCGTCTCCCGCTACCGCGCCGAACTCGCCGAGGGCCGCGACCGGGAGGAGGCCGCGGGCCGGGCCACCGGCACGGCCGGCTCCGCCGTGGTCTTCGCCGGACTGACCGTCGTCATCGCCCTCGTCGGCCTCGCGGTCGTCAACATCCCGATGCTCACCAAGATGGGCGTCGCGGCGGCGGGCACGGTCGCCGTCGCGGTCCTCATCGCTCTCACCATGGTCCCGGCGCTCCTCGGGTACGCGGGGAAGAAGGTCCGGCCCGCCGGACACAAGGCCCGCTGGATGGGCGGCGGTCGCGCGGCGGCGAAGGCCGGGGGCGGCTCGTCGCGGGGTGCCGTCGGCTCGACGCGGGCATCGTCCACCGGAGGCGCGGCGGCGGAGAAGCCCAACATGGGCACGCGGTGGGCCCGTTTCGTGGTCCGCAGGCCGGTGACGGTGCTGCTCGTGGCCGTCCTCGGCCTCGGCGCCGCCGCGATCCCGGCGAGCTCCCTCGAACTCGGCCTGCCCGACGACGGCTCCCAGCCCACGTCCACCACCCAGCGCCGCGCCTACGACCTGCTCTCGGAGGGCTTCGGCCCCGGCTCCAACGGCCCGCTGATGCTCGTGGTCGACGCGAAGTCCTCGGACGACCCGAAGGCCGCCGTCACGGACGTCGCCGACGAGGTCAAGGGCATGAAGGGCGTCGTGTCGGTCACCCCGGCGACGTACAACAAGGCGGGTGACACGGCGATGATCACCGTCGTCACCGACGCCAAGCCGTCGTCCGTGGCGACCGAGGACGTGGTCCACGAGATCCGCGACGCCGGCACGGCGATCAAGGCCGACTCCGACGCGAACGTCCTGGTCACCGGCACCACGGCGATGAACATCGACGTCTCCCAGAAGCTCAGCGACGCGCTCGTCCCGTATCTGGTCCTGGTGGTCGGCCTCGCCTTCCTGCTGCTGATCGTGGTCTTCCGCTCCGTCCTCGTCCCGCTGAAGGCGGCCCTCGGCTTCCTCCTCAGCGTGATGGCGGCGCTCGGCGCGGTGGTCGCGGTCTTCCAGTGGGGCTGGCTGGCGGACGTCGTGGGCGTCGAGGAGACCGGGCCGATCATGTCGATGATGCCGATCTTCATGGTCGGCGTCGTCTTCGGCCTCGCCATGGACTACGAGGTCTTCCTCGTGACCCGGATGCGCGAGGCGTACGTCCACGGCGAGCGTCCCGGCGAGGCCGTGGTCACCGGCTTCCGGCACGGGGCCCGGGTGGTGACGGCAGCGGCGGTCATCATGATGGCGGTCTTCGCGGGCTTCATCGGCTCCAGCGAGTCGATGGTCAAGATGATCGGCTTCGGCCTCGCCGTCGCCGTCCTCTTCGACGCCTTCGTCGTCCGGATGGCCGTCGTCCCGGCCGTCCTCGCCCTGCTGGGCGAGAAGGCCTGGTGGCTGCCGAAGTGGCTGGACCGGGCGTTGCCCGACGTCGACGTCGAGGGCGAGGGCCTGCGGACACGCGGCGACGACCCCGAGGGCACGGAGCGGGACAAGGAACTCGTGCGCGCCTGACGCCACGGCATCCCGCAGCAGGACCGGCCGGTGAGGGCCCCGTGGGGACGGGGAGCCCTCACCGGCCGCTGCGGCGGAGGCTCACTCGAAAGAGGGACAGGATCTGACCTACATCGTTCCTAACGTGGTCGTACGAGCCCACCCCGAGGCAACCGGAGCGATCATGGCCACGCAGATCCGCCCCTTCCGCATCGACATCCCGCAGGCCGAGCTGGACGACCTGGACGACCGGTTGGCCCGCACGCGCTGGCCGCGACAGCTGCCCGGCGAGGGGGCCGACCGGGGAGTCCCCGTGGCGGAGGCGAGGGAGCTGGCCGAGTACTGGCGCACGGCGTACGACTGGCGGGTCCACGAACGCGCCCTCAACGCGTTCCCCCAGTACCTGACCCGGATCGACGGCCTCGACGTCCACTTCCTCCATGTCCGCTCGCCCTGGCCGGACGCCGTGCCCCTGCTCCTCTCCCACGGCTGGCCCAACTCCGTAGTGGAGTTCACCCGTCTGATCGGTCCGCTGACCGAGCGCGGGTTCCATGTCGTCGCGCCGTCCGTCCCCGGGTTCGCCTTCTCCGAGGGCCCGCGCGAGAGGGGCTTCGGCGTCGACCGGGTGGCCCGGATGTGGGCGGAGCTGATGCGCCGCCTCGGCTACGACCACTACGGCACCCAGGGCGGCGACCTGGGCGCGTATCTGGCGCCCGCGGTGGCCCGCGCGGCACCCGCCCACGTCATCGGCGTCCACATCAACGGCGGGTTCGGCTTCCCGACCGAGAAGGACCTGCCCGAACTGACCGCGGATGAGCGGGCGTTGTACGACATGATCCAGCAGTGGTCGCAGGGCGGCGTCGACCACCACACCCTGCTGCGCGCCGCCCCGCAGACCTTCGCGTACGCCTGGCACGACTCCCCCGTCGCCCAACTCGCCTGGATGATGCAGAAGTTCCGCGACTTCGGCATCCGGGACATGGACCGCGACCTGTTCCTCACCAACGTCACGCTCTACTGGCTGACCGGAACGTCCGGCACCTCGTCCTGGTTCATGTACGAGCGGGGGGAGTTCACCTGGCCCGAGGGGCAACGGCATGTCCCGACCGGCGTGTACTGCGGGCCGCCCGCCGTCCGCCGCCTCGCCGAGCGCGACAACCGGATCGTGCACTGGCCGGAGTCCAACCCGGGCCACCACTTCGTGGGGATGGACGAGCCGGAGACCCTGGCGGCCGACATCCGCGGGTTCTTCGACAGGATTCTCTGAGACACCGAAGGACACCGAGAGCATCAGGAGGACGGCCGATGGCCGAGGACAAGCGGGTGGGGCCGCCCCACGCCGGATCCGAACGGGAGACACTGCGGGCCTTCCTCGACTACCACCGCGCGACCCTCGCCATGAAGTGCGAGGGCCTCACCGACGCCGAGCTGCGCCGGCGGTCGATGCCGCCGTCGACGCTGTCGCTGCTCGCGCTGGTCCGCCACATGGCCGAGGTGGAACGCGCCTGGTTCCGCCGGGTGTTCGAGGACAACGACGCGCCCATGGTCTGGGCGGACGAGATCGACTTCCAGGCCGCGTACGACGACAGCGCCTCGACGCGTGCGGAGGCGTTCGGGGCGTGGGAGGCGGAGGTCGAGCACTCCCGCCGCATCGAGCGCGAGGCACCCTCCCTCGACCTGGCCGGCCACCAGCCGCGCTGGAACGAGGAGGTCTCCCTGCGGATGGTCATGCTCCACGTCCTGCTGGAGTACGGCCGCCACAACGGTCACGCGGACCTCCTGAGGGAGGGGGTGGACGGGACGGTCGGGGCGTGACAGCCCCGCCCATGGCGTAGCCGAGGGAGAAGCTTGAACTTTCCACAGGTTGGCCTCGTAGCATCGCGCGGGATCCCTGACGGACGGACCAGAGAGCGCGCAGGCCCCACCATGAGCGAAGAACCGCACCGCCACGGCCACGGTCACGGACATGACCATGAAGACGAGTTCGACGGAGGGCTCTCCTACGATCTGCCGGTGCTGGCACGGCGGCGCGTGATCCGGCTGCTGGCCGGGGCGAGCATGGTGCCGCTGGTGGCGGCCTGTTCCGCGGACGACTCGGGCGGGACGCCGTCGGCGTCCTCGCCGTCCTCCGGCTCGTCCTCGTCCTCCTCCGGCGCGGAATGCGAGACCATCCCGAGTGAGACGGCCGGCCCGTACCCCGGGGACGGTTCCAACGGTCCGAACGTCCTCAAGGAGAGCGGCGTCGTCCGCCGGGACATCACCAGGAGCACCGGCCCGGCGAGCGGTGTCGCCGAGGGCGTACCGCTGACGGTGACCCTCACCGTCGTCGAGACGGACTCCGGGTGCCGGACGCCGAAGAAGGGCGCGGCCGTCTACCTCTGGCACTGCGACCGGGAGGGCCGCTACTCCCTCTACTCCGAGGGCGTCACCGACGAGAACTACCTGCGCGGCGTGCAGGAGACCGACGCCAAGGGCCAGGTCACCTTCACATCGGTCTTCCCGGGCTGCTACACCGGCCGCTGGCCGCACATCCACTTCGAGGTGTACGACAGCCTCGACGACGCCACCGCCGCGCAGGACGTCAGGGCCACGTCCCAGCTCGCGTTCCCCAGGGACGTCTGCGACACCGTCTACGCGACGGACGGCTACAGCCAGAGCGTCACCAACCTCGGCGAGCTCTCCCTGGAGACCGACGGCATCTTCAGCGACGGCTACGGCCAGCAGCTGGCCACCATGAAGGGCGGCGTGGAGAAGGGGTACACGGCGACGCTCACGGTTGCCGTGTAGGACGCGCGGGCCGTTCGGGTCGCCGGTCAGCGGCTGCGCCTGGCCGGCGGTTCGGCGGGGCGGGCGGCCGGTAGGGCGCGGGGAGGGGTGGCGGGCGTACGCGCGCCGCTCGTCGGTGGCTGGCGAGCGGCCACCGACCGGCTGCGCGCGGCCGCGGCGGCCGCGGCGGGGTTGGTCCCAGTCCCGGCGGCCCCGGCCCCGGCCGTAGCCCCGGCCCCGGCCGTAGCCCCGGCCCCGGCCGTAGCCCCGGCCCCGGCCGTAGCCCCGGCCCCGGCCGTAGCCCCGGCCCCGGCTCCGGCCGTAGCGCCTGAGCCTGGCGCGGCCCCCGCGACCGCGCCGACCCCGGTTCCCGCTGCCGCTCGTGGCATGGGGTCCGCCCGCAGGGCCCGGCGGTGGGCCTCCTCGATGCCGCGTGCCTCCGGTGACAGGGCGGAGCGGCGGGCCAGTTCGCCGAGCAGACGGTCGGTGGTGTGCTCGTGGCGGGCGGCGGTCACCGGGTTGGTGTCGCCCCGGGAGTAGGCAGTGTGCCGTTCGGCCAGGTTGTGGGCGAGGAGGTCGATGACCTCGTGGTCGCCGCGGGCCAGGAGCGTGGGCTCCGGTCGGCGGGGTGGCTCCGCGGTGCGCAGTGCCGCCGCACGCTCGGCGACGGCGCGCCACGGGGCCTCGGGCGCCGGCAGGATCGGCGCGGCGGAGCGGGCTATGCGCTCCAGTTCGGGCACGACGTAGTCGGGGGCGGTCACGACCGCCGCCGCGTGCCGCGCCGCGAACTGCGACGCCTCGGCCGTCGTCTGCACGCGCGCGTGTTCCCGCTCGACGGCCGCCACCAGCGACGCCCCGGCCTCCCTCGTCCCCCTGATGTCGGCGGGGAGGCCGCCGGCGGCGATGTGCTGCTGGTGCACGGTCTCCCCGCCCCGGCGCAGCACCGTGGCGAAGTCGCCCAGACCCTCGCGTTCCAGGGCGGCGGCGCCCCGTACCACCCCGCGCAGTGCCGCGTCGTGGATGTCGGGGTCGACCAGGCGGCCGTGGCCGTGCCGCTGGAGTTCGTCGAGGTAGCGGGTCATGACGCCGAGACGGCTGACGGGGCCGGGGACGGCCACGAACGCGGTCTCGATGCGGTACGGGGCGACCCCCTCGGGGAGCTGCGCGGAGCGGATACGGCGGCAGATGTCCTCGTACTCGGCCGGGGTGACCATCGCGGATTCGAGCAGGATGTTGTAGCCGCGCGAGAGGGCGAGCTCCTGGGCCTGCTCCCACCAGCGGTCGCCGTCCGGACGGACCAGCGCGTCCGCCTCCTGGGGGCGCTCGGCCTGCCAGCCGGCGTACTCGGGGTGGTGCGGGTTGTAGAAGTCCATGTTGATCCAGGCCGCGGGACCACCCCGGTCCAGCGCGTCCTTGACCATGCGGGTCACGGCGGTCTTCCCGGCGCCGGTCTGCCCGGCCACGATCACGGCGACGGGGGCCCGTTGGGGTGCGCAGCCGTCGAGGAAGACCGGGGCGATCTCCTCGCGGAAGATCCGCTGGTTCTCGGCGAGGGGCAGCCGCCCTTCGAGGGTCGGCCCCTTCGGTGCGGTGGGGTCGTTCGGTGACCGGCTCACGCGTCGCCGCCCGGCAGTTCGGCCAGTTCCGCGCGGGCCCGGCGGCACAGGGCATGCGCGGCGGCCAGGCCGTCCGTGTCGTCGGGGCGCAGGCCCAGCTGGAGCCGGTTCAGTTCCCGCCGGCGTTCGAGCAGACGCTCGCGGGTGGCTCCGGCGGCGTCGCGCAGGGCGGCCGAGACCTCGCCGACGGCCGTGCGCAGGTCACCGAGGGCGGCCTCGTAGGGCTCGTCGGCGTACAGGCCGCCGCTCAGCGGCTCCACCTGCGAGAGCACGGGCTCGGAATCGGGCTGCTCCGTCATGGGTCGTCCCTCCGTCGTGGTCGAAGTCGTGGTCGAAGTCGTGGTCGAAGTCGTGGTGGGCGTCGCGTCGGATGTCGCGCTCAAGGACGTGGCCGCGGGTGCTGTCGGTTCAGGCGAGGTGCGTGGTGTCCCCCCACAGCGTCAGACGCAGCCGTCCGCCCGTGCCGTTCCACCACGAGACCGAGGCGTTGGGGACCGGTGGCAGCGTGTCGGGGGAGGGCGCGCCCAGGCCGGCCAGGACGAAGCGGAGGGTGATGACGATCGCGTCGTGCGCCACGAGCAGCACCCGCCGTCCGGGCGCGGCCTTGTCCAGCTCCGTCACGAAGTCCCGTACGCGCAGCGCGACATCGGTCATCGCCTCCCCGCCCGGCGGCCGGTACGCCCACTCGCCGAGCAGCGCCCGCCGGGCGGCCTCCTCGGGGGCGCGGGCCCGCAGCGCGCCCGGCGGATGCAGTTCGAAGATCCCCATCTCCCGGTCCCGCAGCCGCTCGTCGACGAGCAGGGCGGGCGGGGTCACCCGTGGATGCGCGGCCATGACCTGCCAGGTCTCCCGGGCCCGCGTGTACGGCGAACAGACCACCAGGTCCGGCCCGGCCCCCTCCTCCAGCCCGGCGAGCCACCCGCCCAGCG
Organism: Streptomyces sp. NPDC030814; assembly: GCF_055572155.1. Taxonomy (NCBI): domain Bacteria; kingdom Bacillati; phylum Actinomycetota; class Actinomycetes; order Kitasatosporales; family Streptomycetaceae; genus Streptomyces; species Streptomyces sp. NPDC030814. The sequence goes on along the minus strand of NZ_JBVIDX010000013.1, from coordinate 47,875 downwards.
CCCCGGCCTGCTCCCGCCCGAGCGGCGACAGCGGGACGTCCATGTCCCGCCCGGCTACGGCCAGTTCCGTCGAGCCGCTCCGCTCGGCCTCGGCGAAGACGAGGTTCGCCGTGCTCTGCCCGTGCCGTACCGCCCACAGTCCCTGGAGTGAACCGGGCGCCGCGAGCCCGCCCTTGTGCATCTCATCGGCCATCCGGTCATTCTGCTGGACCACCCCGTGCCGGAACGCGCGCTCGGCCGGAACGCGCGGTCGGCCGGAACGCGTCAACGCCTCGGCAGGCCCCCGGGACTCAGCGGAACACGGTGACGCTCAGTGCGGCACCGGCGCGGCCGTGTACGTGCGGCGGAGGAAGCGGATCAGGGCCTTGGTGTCGAACTGCATCACCGCGACCCCGTGGGCGGAGTGGAACTCCATGACGGCCTGCACCCGGCCGCAGGGCCAGATGCTGACGGGGCCGGCGGTGGCGGGGTTGCGCAGGCCGCGTTCGAGGAGGTCACGGGGGAAGGTCCACTCGTCGGGGCCGGGCAGCCCCACGTGGACGGCGCGGGGGCCGCCGTCGGGGTCGTAGCGGAGGATCACGGGGACCGTGTCCCGGTCCTCGGGGGAGTCCGTGACGACATGAGCCCGCGCGTACTGCTCGACGGTGACAGGCATCGGGCGGCTCCTCACGCTGAGTGATCCAAGCAGAAGCTGTTGATCCGCTGTCCGGGCCTCTCCAATGTCGCACATTTTCGGCCATTCGCCCGCTGAGGAGGATGCCGGGCCGATCCGGGGACGGCGACCGGTTCGCTAATCGATGAAAAGGCGCTCTTGCAAGAACCTCGCAATAAGGCCCTATCATCGTAAGGTTCCAGCCACGCGCAGCCGGATGCGATCGCCACCGGGCGATCCGGAGAGCGAGCCCTCGCATGCATGTCCCCGACGGATTCATCAACGCCCCCGTCTCGGCGGTCGCCGGTGTCGTCGCCGCCGGTGCCGTCGCCGTCAGCCTGCGCGGGGCGCGCCGTGAACTGGACGAGCGGACGGCGCCGCTCGCCGGACTCGTCGCCGCGTTCATCTTCGCCGTGCAGATGCTGAACTTCCCGGTCGCGGCCGGAACCAGCGGACATCTGCTCGGAGGTGCGCTCGCCGCGATACTCGTGGGCCCCTGCACAGGGGTTCTGTGCGTGTCCGTGGTGCTCCTCATGCAGGGCATCCTCTTCGCCGACGGCGGCCTCACCGCGCTCGGCGTGAACATCGGCATCATGGCCGTGGTCACGACAGTCGTGGCGTACGTCGTCTTCCGTGGGCTGGTCAAGGTGCTGCCGAGGAAGCGGCGCTCCGTGACCGTCTCCGCCTTCGTCGCCGCGTTCGTCTCGGTGCCCGCCGCGGCCACCGCGTTCACGTTCGTCTACGCGATCGGCGGCACCACGGACGTGCCGCTCGGCTCCGTCCTCACCGCCATGGTCGGCGTTCACACGCTCATCGGCATCGGCGAGGCCGCGATCACCGCCGCCACGGTCGGCGCCGTCATCGCCGTCCGCCCCGACCTCGTGTACGGCGCCCGCGGTCTGACCGCCCCGCTGAAGCTCCGCGTGAACGGTGCGCTCGTCGACGCCCCCGCCGCCACGCCCGTGCCGCTGGCCGCCCGGTCACCCCGGGGACTCATCCTCGCCGGGCTCGGCACCTCCCTCCTCCTCGCCGGCGTTGTCAGCTTCTACGCCTCCGCCGCCCCCGACGGGCTGGAGAAGGTCGCCGCCGACAAGGGCATCGACGCCAAGGCCGAGGACCACACCGCCGCCGACTCCCCGCTCGCCGACTACGGCGTCAAGGGCCTCACCGACGCCCGGGTCTCCGGCGGTCTCGCCGGCGTGATCGGCGTCGGCGTCACCGTCGTCGCCGGCACGGGGATCTTCTGGGCCGTACGCAAGCGCCGGGGCGGCGAAGCCGAGGCGACCTCCCCGTCCTCCGTGCCCGAGAGCGTCTGACATGGGCGCCGGCCACGCCCACAAGCTCTACCGGCACGCGCACTCGCCCGTGCACGCCCTGCCGCCGCACACCAAACTCGCGGCCGTCTTCGCCTTCGTGGTCGTCGTCGTGTCGACCCCGCGCGAGGCGATGTGGGCGTTCGGGCTGTACGCCCTGCTCCTCGCCACGGTCGCGTACCTCGCGCGGGTGCCCGCCGGGTTCCTGCTGCGGCGGCTGCTGATCGAGGTCCCGTTCGTCGCCTTCGCCCTGCTCATGCCGTTCGTGGCGCAGGGCGAGCGGGTCGAGGTGCTCGGCATGTCGCTGAGCGTCAGCGGACTGTGGGGCGCCTGGAACGTCCTCGCCAAGGGCACCCTCGGCGTCGCCGCGTCCGTCCTCCTCGCCGCCACCACCGAGCTGCGGGAGCTCCTCCTCGGACTGCAACGCCTCAAACTGCCGCCGCTGCTCGTCCAGATCGCGTCCTTCATGATCCGCTACGGCGACGTCATCACCGACGAGATGCGCCGGATGCGGATCGCCCGCGAGTCACGCGGCTTCGAGGCGAGCGGCGTACGGCACTGGGGTGTACTCGCCAAGTCCGCGGGGGCGTTGTTCATCCGCTCCTACGAACGCGGGGAGCGGGTCCACCTCGCCATGATCAGCCGGGGGTACGCCGGCACCATGCCCGTGATCGACGAGGTGACCGCCTCGCGGGCGCAGTGGTCGTACGCCTTCGCCCTCCCGTTCGCCGCGCTCGTCGTCTGTCTGCTGGGATGGACCCTGTGACCGTGTCCAAGGAACCCGTACCCCCGTCCCTCGAAGTCGCCGGGCTCGCCTTCGCCTACCCCGACGGCCACCAGGCCCTCTTCGGCGTGGACTTCACCATCGACCGGGGTGAACGGGTCGCGCTTCTCGGGCCGAACGGCGCGGGCAAGACCACGCTCGTCCTGCACCTCAACGGCATCCTCAGCGGGGGCGCCGGCACGGTCGCCGTCGCCGGACTGCCGGTCGGCAGGCAGCACATGGCGGAGATCCGGCGGAAAGTCGGCATCGTCTTCCAGGACCCCGACGACCAGCTCTTCATGCCGACCGTGCGGGAGGACGTGGCCTTCGGTCCGGCCGCCGCGGGCATGAAGGGCCCCGAACTGGAGGCCCGGGTCGACCACGCGCTCGAACAGGTCGGCATGGCGGAGTTCAAGGACCGGCCGCCGCACCACCTCTCCTTCGGCCAGCGGCGCCGGGTCGCCGTCGCCACCGTGCTCGCCATGGAGCCGGAGATCCTCGTCCTCGACGAGCCGTCGTCCAACCTCGACCCCGCCTCGCGCCGCGAACTCGCCGACATCCTGCGCTCCCTCGACGTCACCGTCCTCATGGTCACCCACGACCTGCCCTACGCCCTGGAGCTGTGCCCGCGTTCGCTGGTGCTCAGCGACGGCGTCATCGCGGCCGACGGACCCACCGGTGAACTCCTCGCGGACGACGGCCTGATGCGGGCCCACCGCCTGGAGCTGCCGTTCGGCTTCGACCCGAGGTCGGTCGCCGCCGGGAGCTGAGGAGAATGGGGCGTGTGACGAATCAGGAGGACGCCGCGTGGCAGGGGTCGCTGCTCCTCGACGAGCAGCTGTGCTTCGCGCTGTACGCGGCCCAGCGCGCGGTCACCGCCGCGTACCGCCCGCTGCTCGACGAACTCGGCCTCACCTACCCGCAGTACCTGGTGATGCTCTGCCTGTGGGAGCGGCGTGAGACCACGGTCAAGGAGCTGGCCGGCGCCCTGCGGCTGGACTACGGCACGGTCTCGCCGCTGCTGAAACGGCTGGAGTCGGCGGGCCTGCTGAGCCGGCGCCGCTCCGCCCGTGACGAGCGCTCGGTCCAGGTCACCCTGACCGGGCGCGGCGAACAGCTCCGGGGCCGGGCGGAGGTCATCCCCGAGACCCTGGCCGCCACCACGGGGCTGCGGGGCGGTGACGTGGCCCGCCTGCGGGCGGAACTGTGGGAGCTGGCGGCACGGGCGGAGCGGTCGGCGGGAAAGACGGCCGGCTGACGGGGGCCGACGCCCTCCTGCCATGGGGCCGCGTCGGCCTCCCGCGGGGCACACCATTCGTTACCACCGGTTACTACCCCCTGGTAACCAAACCGCCCTACCAGCCGGTACCTTGTGCACGATGTACTTGTGCGCGCTTTTCCTGGGGGAGGCTCATTCATGACTGACGGCGCCGCTGTCGAGACCCGCTCCGACACCCCTCCCGAGGCGCGTCCGGACACCCGTCCGACGAAGATCATGTACGTGGCAGAGGCCACCGCGCACGGCGGCCGGGACGGCTTCATCACCAGCCAGGACGGCCACATCGACCTGAAGGCCGCCATGCCCCCGGAGCTCGGCGGCGACGGCAACGGCACCAACCCCGAGCAACTGTTCGCGGCCGGCTACAGCTCCTGCTTCCACAACGCGCTGGTCCTCGTCGGCCGCCGCGAGGGCTACGACCTCACCGGCTCCACGGTCGCCGCGAAGGTCGGCATCGGCCCCAACAAGCAGCGCGGCTACGGCCTCGCCGTCGCCCTCAGCGTCTCCCTGCCCGTCATCGACCAGGACCTCGCGGCCAAGCTCGTGGACGCGGCCCACCAGGTCTGCCCGTACTCCAATGCCACCCGCGGCAACATCGACGTGACGATCGTGCTCGGCTGAGGGGTCCGACAACTCCGAACCCCGGCCGAAGGAATCACCGGCCGTGCGTGTACGTTGCACCCGTCGTCGTGGCGAGTGAGCGGAACGGAGCGCCGGCGTGGATGTGAACGGCACGGTCGCCGAGGGCTTCGAGCCGGTGCGGGAGGCCTTCCTCCGCAACTTCGAGGCGCTCGGCGAGAAGGGCGCGGCGGTCGTCGTCTACCGGCACGGCCGCAAGGTCGTCGACCTGTGGGCCGGCACCCGCGACGTGGACGGCGACGAAGCCTGGCAGCAGGGCACCGCCCAGATCATGCGCTCGGCCACGAAGGGCGTCGCCGCCGCCGTGCTCCTCATGCTGGCCGAGCGCGGAGAGCTGGACCTGGACGCGCCCGTGGGCCGCTACTGGCCCGAGTTCAAGGCGCACGGCAAGGACGCCGTCCTCGTGCGCCACGTCCTCAACCACCGGGCGGGCCTCCCGGTCCTCGACCATCCCCTCACCCCCGACGAGGCGTTGGACCCCCGCCGGGGCCCCGAGGCCGTCGCCGCGCAGACCCCCGCCTGGGAGCCCGGCACCGCCCACGGCTACCACCCGCTGACGTACGGCTGGCTCCTCGACGAACTGGTCCGGCGCGTGACGGGCCGCGGCACCGGCGAGTGGATCGCGTCCGACATCGCGGCACCCCTGGGCCTCGACCTCTGGCTCGGCCTGCCCGAGCCGGTGGCGGCGCAGGGCCGGGTGGGGCGCGCCGGGCGGCTGCCGTCGGCGCCCGAGCCCACCGGAGGACTGCGCCTGCGGGCGAAGCGCTCGGTCACCGAGGCCTACGACGACCCCGACTCCCTCACCCGGCGCGCCTTCGCCGCGATCACCCCGTTCCCCGACCAGAACGACCCCGCGTACCGCGCGACACCGCTGCCCGCCACCAACGGCATCGCCACGGCGGACGGCCTGGCCCGCTTCTACGCCGCGCTGATCGGCGAGGTCGACGGCGTACGGCTGCTCGCCCCGGCCACCATGGAGGCGGCCCGCGCGGAGGAGTCGGCCGGCCCCGACCGCACCCTGGTCATCAACACCCGCTTCGGCCTCGGCTACATGCTCCACGGCACCGCGTCCCCGCTCCTCGGCCCCGGCTCCTTCGGCCACCCCGGCCGAGGCGGCCCCCTGGGCTTCGCCGACCCGGACTCGGCCACCGCCTTCGCCTACGTCACCAACGGCTACCGCAAAACGGTCACAGCGGACCCGAGGGCCCAGTCACTGGTGAAGGCACTGAGGTTCGCCCTGCCCCACTAGGGCGCGCGAAGCTTTCCCAGGGGCGCGCGGAACCGGGCGACGAACCCCACGACGAACCCGGCAGCCGCCAACGAACCCGGCACCCCAGACCCAAAAGGCGTCCCGCCCCCGCCCAGCGGAGCGAAGAGGCGGCCGCCGGGACACCGAAGACGCCCCAGAGCTCCCCCGCAGTCTGCCCTGGCGCGATCCGATGAACCGGACGGCCGCCCTCCGTGAGCGGCGATCCCCAGCATGCGTGACATTTCCCGCGCTGTCGTTCGCACCCAGTCCACAGACGCTTGGCACCCCGTCCACGGACCGCCCCACGGCCGCGCGCCGACGCGACAGGACGACGGCTGCCCCCGGCCGCAGGGGGCCGCGGACAGCCGCCCGGTCACACGGACGTGTCCCCTCTCAGAGGGCGATCGGGTGGGACGTCCTGCCCGACGCCTCATCTATCTCGTCGTGGGCCTTGGTGAGCAGTTTCATGGCCAGCTCGTTCAGGGCCCGCGCGCCCGCTATCTCCTCGCCGACCCGTGGCTGATTGGAGTCGGTGTGGTGGCGGCTCGCGTATCCGTTGGCCCGTACCTCTTTCCCGTCGGGCAGCCGTACGAGCGCCGCCGCCCGCGTCTTCTGGTCGTCCTCCTGGAACTCCAGCTCGATGTGCCATCCCACAGCGGTGTGCATCATGACGATCACCTCCGGAACCGCTGCTTCCAGAGTGCTCCTCCGGGCCCGCCGATGCACGGCCTGACCCCGAACCCGGCCACACGGCGCCGCTGGAGCAGGACGGCCGCGCCCCACACCGCCGAACGCCCCTACCCGGCCCGCAGCATCAACCCGATGCCCACCACCAGCAACCCGGCCGCCACGATCCGGGGCGCGCCGAACCGCTCCTTGAAGAACACCGCACCGATCGCCGCGCCCACGATGATCGAATTCGCGCGGGGCGCAGTGACGGGGTGTGTGCCTGGGTTCGGCAGCGTGAGCTGGCTACTTGTCAGTGGGTTTCGGCCCCCCTTGTCGATCGTTCGGGCATGATCTGTCAGTGAGTTTGTGCCCCACCCTCACGTCGCGGTGTGTGGTTCAGGGGGCGGCTCTGGCCGGTGGGGGTATCGATCGACGGGGAGATGTCTGTGATCGTCTGGGTGAACGGCGCGTTCGGCAGCGGGAAGAGCACGCTGGTGGACGAACTACGTCCGCGCTGGCCCGAGGCGCTGGTCTATGACCCGGAGATGGTGGGCTATGTGCTGCGCGAGATCGTGGAGGTCCCGACCGGCGATTTTCAGGATCTGCGTCTGTGGAGACGGCAGGTGGCGGACCTGGCCGCGGGACTCGTGGAGGAGTATCAGCGGCCCGTCCTGGTGCCCATGACACTGGTCAACCCCGGCTATGTCGAGGAGATCTTCGATGCGCTGAAGGACGCGGGTATCGCTGTTCACCACTTCTTCCTCAAGGTCTCCGAGGAGGTGCTGGTCAAGCGGATCGACGGGCGGAGCTTCACGCCTGACGACCCCGCGCAGGACGAGCGGGTCCGTAGGTGGTGCAAGTCCAAGATCGAGTCGTGTATGGCCGCAGTGGACACGCTGCCCGGTGACACCGTGTTCCTCGACGGTGAGCTGAGCCCCCAGGAGCTGGCCTACGACGTGCTGGCCCGCGTCGGCGTGGCCCCGGGCCGGTGATCCGGGTTCTCGCGTGTGCGGTCAGCTGCTGCCCTGCTGGTTCTTGGTATGGGCGAGGCGGTAGGAGTCGGTGCGGGTCTCGATGATGTTGCCGCCGAAGGTGAGCCGTTCGAGGCCATGGCCACGGAGGCTTTCTCTTCTCGCTCGGTCCGGACTTGGAACGGCAGTTCGGCGCCGCGGCGGGTCGAGTTCCATGTAGCCCAGCTCGTCTATGGCGAGAAGGCCCACGCGGCCGTAGCGGGGGATGGTCTTGGCCAGGTGCTTGTCGTCGGCGGCTTCGGCAGATGCCGCCGGGCACAGCCACGGGCGATGTGTACACTACCGCGTGAATACGGCCGGCTCGTCACACCGAGCGGTCCCACCACCTGGCGTACGAGCAGCGAACGACGGCGGCAACGGGGCGGCCGGCTCCCAGCTCATCAGAGACCCCGAGGCTTCCATGGATCAGCACCCACGACCGCCATCATGCCGCGCGCACATCAAGTCACGTGAGACAAACCCCTAAGCCTTGATCGGTGCGGCCGACCTGGCGGCCTGCTCGATCTTCGCGCAGTAGGCTGCGCGGACTTCCTCGTCGATCTGCTTCTCGTGTTCGACGCGCACCCCGGTCCGGCCGTCGAGGCCCTCGCGCAAGATATCGGCGTGCCCGGCATGCCGGATGGACTCGCCGAGGACATGGACCATGACGGCGAACAGGTTCGTGTTGGGATAGGGCTCCGGCCACCACGGCACGTGGCCGGGGGCGTCGAGGGGAAGTTCGTTGATCGTCGCGTCCGAGTGTTCCCACGTGCGCCGGTAGAACCCGATGATCTGATCGCGGGTCTCGTCCTCGGTCGCCCACAGATCGCTGCCGTCGTGGTCCTGCCACCGGGGCAGCGGTTCCGGGGAAGGGCGGTCGAAGACCTCGCCGAAGTACCTGGCCTCGACGGTGGCCACGTGTTTGACCAGGCCGAGGAGGTTGGTCCCGGTCGCTGTCAGAGGTCGGCGGGCGTCGTATCCGGACAGGCCGTCGAGTTTCCAGAGCAGCGCCTCGCGGTCCCGCCGCAGTCTCCCGTGCAGGTTGTTCTTCGCGAACTCATCGATCATGTGGCATGAGCCTGCCATGGGCTTCTCGTGGCCTCAAGGTCCGTACGTGGTCCGCAACGACTGGAAGAGCCCAGGCATGGTCACGGCCGCCGCCTGGCAGTTGTCGCAGTTCCGGAAGTGATCAAGGAGGCGCCTGATGACCGGCCACGGTCCGCAGCTAAGATCACTGCCCTGTCACCGGCCTGAGGAGACGGACGTTGACCTCCGTGGTGCTTGTTCACGGCCTGTATCACCGTCCTGGGCACTTCGCCATGGTGGCAGAACGCTTGCGGACCGCAGGAACCGAGGTGGTCGTTCCCGAGCTGCACCGGGGTTCGCTGGTCGCTGACACCGCCGCGGTCCAGGCTGCCGTCGACGCGTTGCAGGAGCCTCCGATCGTGCTCGGCCACTCCTACGGCGGGTCAGTGATCACCGGCGTGCGTGGAGCGGGGCACCTGGTCTATCTGGCAGCCTTCGTGCCGGATGCCGGCGAGAGCCCGGCGGGTCTGGGTGGGGCGTCCCCGCAGCTTCAGAACGCGATCAACCCTGAGCCCGACGGATCGACCAGCCTGCACGCTGGCCGGGCTGTCGACATCTTCTACGGCGACTGTCCAGCACCTCTCGCCGCATGGGCAGTGGGCCTGTTGCGGGTGCAAGCCCCCGGTTGCGGGCGAGCCGTCCCCCAGCACCACAGTTGGAAGTACGCTCCCTCCACCTACGTCGTCTGCGCACAGGACCGGGCCATCGACCCTGGCCTGCAACGGAAGATGGCCTTGCGCTGCACCAGCGTGCGCGAGTGGCAGACAGGTCACTCCCCGTTCGTGGGACAGCCCGATCTCATCGTTGAACTTTTACAGGAACTGCTCGCCACCGACATCCCGCGTAGCGACTGACCGACATCCGCTGCTGCACCGGATTCTCTGTCGCGTACCTTGATCGACATGGATCAGGGGCGGGTGGTTGAAGCGTTTCGTCTTGAGGCCGGGGAGCTCGCGCGGGCGATGACCGGGGTCTCGGCGGCCGAGTGGCGTCTGCCGACGCGGTGTGCACCGTGGACGGTGAGCGACCTGCTGGCGCATGTCCGGGTGGTGACGGCCTGGCTGCCGGGCATGCTGGCCGCACCGGCGCCGACCCACGCCGAGGTCACGGCAGCGGAGTACTACCGGCCCGACGACCGTTTCGCTCCGGACACCAACGCGGCTCGGATCGCTCTGGCCCAACAGCACGCGGCCCAGCAACTCAGCGGTGCCGCGCTCGCCGACGACTTCGACGCCACGTGGCGACAGGTGGACCGACTGTGCCGGGCCGAGCCCGACGGGCGGGTGGTGCGCACCCGGCACGGCGATCCGATGCTCCTGTCGGAATTCCTGTTGACACGCGTGGTCGAGGTCGCCGTGCACGGCCTGGACCTGGCCGACGCCCTGGGGCGCGAGCCGTGGCTGACCTCCCAGGCCGCAGATCTGGTGCAGGACCTTCTGCTCGGCCCGGACGGGGCAGCGACACTGGAGAAGCTGGGATGGGGGCAGCTTCGCTTCCTGCGCAAGGCGACGGGGCGCGAGGCGATCACCGAAGAGGAAGCATCGGACGTCGGCCGCCTGGGCATCCGATGGCTCACGCTGGGTTGAGAAGGCAGCCAACTCGCATCGGCGGGCCGAGGCGCACAGAAGCGCCCCATTCGGTCCTCTGACCAGCGAAGTTATTACTGCATGAACCGCGGTTGACCGAGCTGCGCCGGCAGCCTGCGGTCGCCCAGGGTGCGGCTGAGGGTGACGGGTGATGAGCCCCGACGTGCGCCGGAGGCCGGTGAGCCGACGATCTCTGCTTATGGGCCGCTGGGGCCCGATCGGGCGGGCTTGCCAGGCCTGCTTCAGGGGGGTGGATGGCTGCCGGGCGGGTGGCCCGACCTGCCAGGATGCGCAGTGGTTCGTACCGGTAGCCTGCCGCCCTACACCTCAGGGGGGACCATGCGTACGAAGACGATTACCGCTGCGCTGTGCCTGTTGGGCGCTATCGCGGTCGGTTGTGCCGACGTCGGTGATACGGCTGACGCTGTGGCTGACACGCGCTCCGCCGACCACTTGCTCCGCGAGTCCGAGCGCACCATGAAGGCTCTCACCTCGGTGACCATCGTCAGGCATGTCACTTCGGCCACCACCGGCAACCGATCCGCCGGCCGCTTGACGACTGATCTCAAGGGCAGATGCACCTACAAGTCGACTGCGTCCTATGGCTCCGGGACGGCCAGGATGGAGCAGATCCGGATCGGCGAGACGGACTACATCCATCCCAACGATATGTACCTCGAAATGTGGGGACGGAAGACGGTCCCCGCGATGCGGCGCAAGCCCTGGCTGAAGAGCCCGGTGAGCGAGGCGAGGGGAGCGGACGGCCTGGCCGACTGCGCGTGGCGGTTCTTGTCCTCCTCGTTGGGCAGGGCGACCCGGGGAACCCCGATCGAGCTCGACGGCGGGCCGGTCATTCCCGTAAAGGTGGCAGACGACGAAACCGAGGGAGGTGTCCACACCTTCTATGTGGCTGCCGAGGGCAAGCCGCACCTGCTGAGGGTCGACTACAAGGACCCTTACTTCCGCCACGTCACGAAGTTCAGTGGCTTCAACAACCGAATGGACATTCAGCCTCCACCGACGGCCGATGTTCTGGATCTGAGCACTCTGCCGCAGGAGGAGTCGTAGCAGGGCAACCGGGCGTGGTGATCAGTTCGTTAGGGGAAGCGGGGCGGGCCGAGGCTAGACGGGTTGGACGGATTCCGCTCAGCACTCGGATCCGGCCCTGAAATCAGTCGCCTGCAAACATCTTGACCCATTCCTCAATGGCGTTTTCGCTGATAAATGTCTCAATTACTTGAGCAGGGGTGTTCTGGTTGACCAGGTTTGCAACCCGTTGCAATACGCCGTCGGATATATCAACAGGTACTATAGCTTCCCCTTGAAAGTTCGAGCTGATCAAGTTCGTGACGCCAAGGTCGGTAGGAGGCGCGCTGTAGCCCATTACAACCAGTTCGTCAGCCTCCCGGAGTGCTTGGGCTGCAATCTGCCATTGAGCTGCAAGAAGTCGATTGGAGTAAAAGGCAGTTTTGGTTGCCGTAGGAGGAATGAGCAGGGGAAGTTTGTCGGGGACATAGGTAGTGGCGTTCTCCCATAGATCTTCGATGCCGTGCCCGAAAGATCCATTCCAAGCCACGTCGTAAATTACATCGAACTCACCTCCTTCAGGTCCTGAGTACCACCAAGAGACCGAGCCGTGGAGCTTAAGGAGTCTGAGTGTTGGGCGCCTATCCCCTCCCGCAATGCTCCCCACCCGCAATGCGGCGGGAGTTACTGGGATCGAATAGAGTTCCCCTGGCCACTTATTTGCCTTTTCTGCACTCTGTAGATATGCCAGCTCCACCAAGCGGTCATAGTTGAAGCTAATCACGGTCGCTTCGGTTCTGTCCCAGTAGCGAACGAGGCTATGGAGCCAATCCGGTGCATCATTACTGGCGACCCGCAATTCCAGTGCTGTGATTGACTTTGCGATGTCATCTGACACGTCGACGAATTGGGCCCGGCTTCGCATCTTCTCGGCTACGGTGAGCCAAGGGCCGGGGTCCGCCAGGGAGCTCAACCAGCGCTCAAGGTCATTACCGAAACCGGCCAGGTCCTGGGAAATGTCTGACCCGCGCCCTCTAAAGGCTTCTTTCACGCTCTCCGTCAGCTGGTAGAGGGTAGGCATAAGAGGGTTGATGGCTTTGGAGAAGCCTGCTCCCAGGATAAACACTCTTCTCATAGATGCAGCGTAGCGGTTCGCTGTCGGCAGGTGGGGAGATGCAAGAGAACTTGGGCACAGCCTGAGGGAGCCACATCGACCGAGGTGTGCACGCTGCATCTGGAGACCCTCGGTCTCGCAGGTCGCCGCCTGACCAGCCCACTTATTACGGTCTCAGCAAGAGTTGACCGAGCTGCGCCGGCAGCCTGCGTTCGTCCAGGGCGCTGCTGGGGGTGACGGGTGATGAGCCCCGACCTGCGCCGGAGGCCTGTGAGCCGACGATCTCTGCTCGCAGCCGCTGGGGCCAGGTCGAGCGGGCGTGCCGGGCCTGCTTCAGGGGCGTGGATGGCTGTCGGGCGGGTGGCCCGACCTGCCAGGATGCGGAGCAGTTCGTTCCTGTAGCCTGCCGCCCTACACCTCAGGGGGGACCATGCGTACGAAGACGATCACCGCTGCGCTGTGCCTGTTGGGCGCTGTCGCGGTCGGATGCGCCGACGTCGGAGACACGGCTGACGCTGTGGCTGACACGCGCTCCGCCGACCAGTTGCTACGCGAGTCCGAGCGCACCATGAAGGCTCTCACCTCGGTGACCATCGTCAGGCATGTCACTTCGGCCACCACCGGCAACCGATCCACCGGCCGCTTGACGACTGATCTCAAGGGCAGCTGCACCTTCAAGTCGACCGCGTCCTATGGCTCCGAGACGGCCAGGATGGAGCAGATCCGGATCGGCGAGACGGACTACATCCATCCCAACGACATGTACCTCGAAATGTGGGGACGGAAGACGGTCCCCGCGATGCGGCAGAAACCCTGGCTGAAGAGCCCGGTGAGCGAGGCAAGGGGAGCAGACGGCCTGGCCGACTGCGCGTGGCAGTTCTTGTCCTCCTCGTTGGGCAGGGCGACCCGGGGAAACCCTACCGAGCTCGACGGTGAGCCGGTCATTCCCGTAAAGGTGGCGGACGACGAAACCGAGGGGGGCGTCCACACCTTCTATGTGGCTGCCGAGGGCAAGCCGTACCTGCTGAGGGCCGACTACAAGGACCCTTACTTCCGCCACGTCACGAAGTACAGCGGCTTCAACGACCGTATGAACATTCAGCCCCCACCAGCGGCCGATGTCCTGGATCTGAGCACTCTGCCGCAGGAGGACTCGTAGCGGGGCAACCGGGCGTGGTGATCAGGTCTCCGACCGGTTCAGCCGGGTGATATTGCTGCATCAGCAGGGGTTGACCGACGACTCCCGCAGTGCCGCGATCGGTGCCAGGTCCGCCTTCGTCTGGGCCCACAGGATCAGGCCGTACGCCGCCACGGAGAGCGCTGCGCCGAGCAGACCGACGCGGGCGAACGGGCGCAGCAGGGCGACCGTCTCGCCGCGCCAGCGGTAGATCGCGTACGCCGGGACGGCCAGCCCTTCCAGCGCCATCAGCCAGGCGATATAGCTCAGGGCGGACCCGGAGGCCCGTACGCCGAGGCCGTCGACGACCGTGTACGCCGCGATCGACAGACCCGTGGCGAGCGCAGCGCCGATCGCGGCCCAGTGCGGCCGGGGCCCCCGCAGGCCCCACAGCGCGACCCCGGTCAGTCCGGCGCAGCTCAGCAGGATGCCGGCCGCGGCCCAGCCGTCCGGCACCTCGTGGGCGAAGACGGCGGCGAGAACGGTGACGACGAGGGGTGCGGAGCCGCGCGCGATGGGGTACGCCTGGCCGAAGTCGCCCAGCCGGAAGGACGTCATCAGCAGCACGTAGTAGACGAGGTGGATGACCGTCGAGGCGATGAGGTACGGCCAGGCGGCGGGCTCCGGCAGGGACACGAACGGCACGGCCGCGAAGCCGATGAGCGCGCCGCCGCCGGATATCAGCGTGAAGCCGACGAGCTTGTCCGTGATGTTGTGGGCTATCGCGTTCCAGCTTGCGTGGGTGACCGCGGCGAGCAGGACCGCCGCGGTGACCAGCGGCGTCACGCGCTCTGCTCGCGGACGTCCACCGGGGTGGCGCCCGCGTGGGCGATGAGCGCCTCGGGGGCCATCGGGAAGACGGTGTACGGGGTCCCGGCCGCCGCCCACACCACGGCGTGGTCGAGCAGTGAACGGTCCGCGAGGACCCGGGTCCTGGTCCGGTGCCCGAACGGGGGGACGCCGCCGATCGCGTAGCCCGTCGTCTCCCGTACGACGTCCGCCTTGGCGCGGGTGACCTTCTCGGCGCCGAGTTCGCGCCGTACGAGTTCCACGTCGACCCGCGACGCGCCGTCCATGAGCACGACCACGGGGACGCCGTCCGCGGCGAAGACGAGGGACTTGCAGATCTCGCTCAGCTCGCACCCGATCGCGGCGGCGGCCTCGGCGGCGGTCCGGGTCGCGTCCGGGAACCGGCGGATCCGGGTGTGCAGTTCGGCGAGCCCGAGGGCGTCGAGCGCCTCCGCGAAACGGGGGTGGGCGCCGGAGCGGTTGGTGTCCTGTGCGTCGGTGGTCATGGCGGGCACGTTAGCGGTGCGTGTAGCTGCCATGCGACTGGGTTGTGGCCGGGCGCGCCTGTCAGCTCGGGGGTGCGTGGGGGTGTGGCGGGTGCGGGTCCGTCGTGGTTTCTCGCGCGGTTCCCCGCGCCCCTGAAGGTCGGGGCGCAGCCCCGGCCGCTTTGAGGGGCGCGGGGAACCGCGCGACCGGCACCCGCCCACCCTCACCCGAAAACCGGTCCGGACAAAGAGACGGCACTGGACCGGAGTGATCGGATTCCCTGACGATCGGGGTATGACAGAGACTCCGCCGACTTCGACCGACACCGCCCGCGCCTTCCTCGTTCTGCACGGCTGGCAGAACCACCGGCCGGTCGGGCACTGGCAGTACTGGCTGGCCGACCGGCTCGCCGACCTGGGGCATGAGGTGGTGTACCCGCAACTGCCGGAGGCGGACGACCCGGATCTGGAGCGCTGGCTGGCGGAGCTGGACGCGTTGCTGGGGGAGTTGGCGGGCAGGCGGGTCACCGTGGTGTGCCACAGCCTGGCCTGTCTGCTGTGGCTGCACGCCGTCGCCCGCGACGACGTCCTGTCCGGGCCCGTCGAACGCGTCCTCCTCGTCGCCCCGCCGTCCCCGGAGGTCGCCCTGGAACACCAGGAGATCGCCGAGTTCGCCCCGCCGCCGCTGACGCCGGAGCGGGTGGCGGCGACCGCCGCGTACACCCGGGTCGTCGGCAGCGACAACGACCCGTACTGCCCTGAGGGCGCGGCCGCCGCGTACGCCGAGCCGCTGGGTCTGCCCGCCGACGTCCTGCCGGGCGAGGCGCACCTCAACCCCGACTCGGGCTACGGCCCCTGGCCGTCGCTGCTCGACTGGTGCCTGTCGGCCTCCTCCGACGGGTACGAGAAGATGGCGGTCCAGGACCGTTCCGCGCAGCGGGCGGACGCGTCCGAGGCCTGAACCGCCGGGCTCAGCTGCTGCCCGCCTTGAGGAGGGCCGCCACGATCGGGCCCGCGGACTCGCCGCCGTGGCCGCCCTGTTGGACGACGCCGGCGGAGGCCAGGTCGCCCTTCCACGCGGTGAACCAGCCGTTGGGCTCCTTCTGGCCGTCGACCTCCGCGGAACCGGTCTTCGCGCCGTAGTCGGGGCCGAGGCCCGCCATCGCCTCGGCCGCCGTGCCGGCCGCCGCGGTGTACTGGAGGAGTTCGCGCAGCTGGGAGCGGACGTTCTCCGACATGGGCCGGGAGGCGGTCGCGACGGTGCGGCCGTCGACGGACGGCGCGACCAGGTAGGGCTGCTTGAAGACGCCCGTCTTGGCCGTCGACACCACGGACGCCATGTTCAGCGGGTTCATCCGCACCCCGCCCTGCCCGATCAGGGAGGCGGCCATCGGGGCGGCGCTCTGCACCGGCACCGAGCCGTCGAAGGTCGGCACGCCGATGGCCCAGTTGTTCAGGCCGAGGCCGAAGACCTGCTGGGCCTCCAGGGTCAGCGAGTTGTCGTCGAGCTTCTTCGCCTGGGAGATGAAGGCGGTGTTGCAGGAACGGGCGAAGCTCGCCTTGAACGTGCCGCCCTCGATCTTGAACTTGTCGTCGTTCTGGAACTTCCAGCCGCCGTACGACGAGTACTTCGGGCAGGGGTGGACCTTGTTCGCCGAGGCCAGGCCCTTGTCGATGAGGAGCGCGGACGACACGATCTTCATCGTGGAGCCGGGGGCGAGGGAGCCCTGGAAGGCCACGTTGAAGCCGTGGTTGGAATTGGCCACGGCCAGGATCTCGCCGGTCGAGGGGCGCATCACGACCACCGACGCCCGCTGCCTGGTGTTCACCTGCTGCTCGGCGGCGGCCTGGAGGGAAGGGCTGAGGGTCGTCCTCACCTCGCCCGGTGTGCCCTCGCTCAGCTCCAGCAGCGTCTTGTCGGCGTCCTTCTTCTTGCCCTTCTCGGCCTTCGCGCGCAGCACCCGCAGTTCCACGCCCGCCTTGCCGCCGGCTTTCTTGCCGTACTTCTCCCGCAGCCCGTCCAGGACGGTGCCCAGCGACGGGTACTTCTTCGTCGTCAGCTCGCCGCCGTCCCGGTCCAGGGCCTTCACCGGGGGTGTGCCCGCCTCGCCGGTGACCAGCCGGTCGCCCTCACGGAGCTCCGGGTGGACGACGGACGGCCGCCAGTCGACGACCGGTTCGCCGTCCTTGTCGGCCCGGACGACGGTCAGGGACGACGTGTACGTCAGCGGCTTGTCCGTGCCCTTGTACGACACCGTGCCCTTCACCGAGAAGGCGACCTCGTCGCCGGCGCGCTTGCCGCGGGTGAGGGCGACGTCCTTGATGTGGGCGTCCTTGGTGAAGCCGGTCAGCGCGGCGCGCGCCGCCGCCGAGTCGTCCGTGGCGGCTGCGGCCTCGGCGACGGAACCCTTCTGCCAGGCGGTGAGGAAGGCGGTGGCGGCCGTACGGACCTCGGCGGCGGACAGGGGCCCCGTCTTCACGGGCTTCGCGTCGCCGGCCGTGGACGAGCGGTCCTCGGCGAACGCGCCGCCGCCGAACACCGAGTACGCGGCGAACGCGCCGCCGCCGAGTGCGACGACCGCGGCGCCGGCCAGGACGGCGGGCCGCCGTGACTTCGCCGTCGTCGACTTCCGATCGTCGATACGCCTTCTCTTACCCACGCTCCCGACCTTCCGCTGCCCCGGCTGCCTCTCGTTGCTCACAACGAGAACCCCCACCCTAGAGCTTCGGGTGGGGGCGCCTCAGGGGTTGGGGGTGCGTGGGGGTGTGGGGGGCGCAGGTCCGTGGTGGTTTCTCGCGCGGTTCCCCGCGCCCCTGAAGGTCGGGCCTGCGGCAATGAAGGTCGGGCCTGCGGCCCGCCCTTCAGGAAAAGCAGGCGGCGGCTTTTCAGTGGCGCGGGGAACCGCGCGAACGGGCCCACGGCGCTCCCGGACCCGCCGCCCCCGAACCGCGTCAGCTGCCGGCCCGCAGCACGTCCACCACGATCGGTCCCGCGGCCTCACCGCCACGACCTCCCGCCTCGGCCATCGCCGCCGCGGCGACGTCGTCGCGGAAGCCGGTGAACCAACTGTCCGCCACGTCCTGCCCGTCGACCTCCGCCGAGCCGGTCTTCGCGCCGATGTCGCCGGTCAGCCCGGACATGACGCCCGCGGCGGTGCCCTGCGGCGAGGTCGCGGTGAGCCTCATCATCTGCTTGAGCTGCGACGCGGTGCCGGGGTTCAGGCCCCGCGCCGTGGCCAGTTCACGGTCGTCCAGGTCGGGCGACACCAGGTACGGCTGACGGAACCTGCCGGTGATCGCGGTGGCCGTCACCGACGCCATGTTCAGCGGGTTCATCGTGACCTGGCCCTGTCCGATGGCGTTGGCCGCGCGGTCCGGCCCGCTGGACGCCGGCACGTTGCCGTCGGTGGAGGTGATGCCCGTCTTCCAGTCGTCCCTGCCGAGGCCGAACCGTTCCTGCGCCTCGTTCGTCAGCGAGGCGTCGTTCATCGGGTCCTCGTCGATCAGCTTGATGAAGGCCGTGTTGCAGGACCGCATGAACGCCTTGGCGAGCGTGGCGCCGGACGACTCGTCGGGCTTCATCCCCGGGAGATTCTTGAAGGTCTGGCTCTGCCACGTGGCGGTCTCGGGGCAGGGCGCGGGGCCGTTCATCGTGGCCACGCCGTTGTCGATGAGGGTGGCGGCGGTGAGGATCTTCATCGTGGAGCCGGGCGGGACCTCCCCCTCGAACGCCGCGTTGAAGGCGTCGGCGCGGTGGTTGGCGACGGCCAGCACCTCACCGGTGCCGGTCTTGACGGCGACCACGGACGACTCGGCGTACTTCGCGACGGCCTTCTCCGCGGCGGCCTGCGCCTTCGCGCTGATCGTCGTCCGCAACTCGCCCGCCCTGCCCCTGGCGAGGGTCAGCAGGGGAGTGTCGGCGGCGTCGGTGGCGGTGTGCCGGATCGCCAGCTCGATGCCGGGGGTGCCGCCCGCCTTGTCGCCGTAGCGTTCGCGCAGGGTGTCCAGGATCGGCCCCAGGGAGGGGTACTTGTCCTTCGTCAGGACGGCGCCGTCGCGGTCCACGGCCTTGATGGGCGGCGCCTCGGCCTCACCGGTGTACAGCTCGTCGCCCTCCTTGAGGTCCGGGTGCACGACGGACGGCTTCCAGTCGACCAGCGCCCGTCCGGTGGTCTTGCCCCGTACGACGGTCAGCCGGCTCTTGTACGCGAGCTTCTCGCTCTTCCCCTTGTACGTCACCGTCGCCCGGACGGTGAACGGCACGGTCCGGCCGCCCGCCCCGGCCGGTTTGCCCGGCGCGATCTCCACCTCGCCGATCCGTGCGGCGCCGACGTACTCCCCGAACAGCTTCCCCGCGCCCGCCGCGTCGTTCGTGTACGAGGACGCCGTCTTCGCGTCGCCCTTCTCCCACGCGGCGAAGAACTTCTCCGTGGTCTCGGCGACCTCGTCCGAACTCGGCGGCCCCGTCCGTCTCTCCGAGCTCGCCCCGCCGTTCAGCGCGTCGACGAAGTTGTACATCCCGTACCCGGCGCCCCCCAACAACACCACGAGCACCCCGCCGACCACGGCGACCTTGGCCCCCTTGCGCATGACCTCTCCCCGTTCGTTCCCCGTGAGCGGTCCCGGAGTCTGACCCGGACCCGCTTTGAACATGTTCAGAAATCGCTTGCCGCGCCTCACTGTATGCGCGCCGGGGGACGGACGGGACAGGTGTTCCCCGAATCGTTAAACCCGGATGCCCTTCCACATACGCGAACGCCGGCCGTGATGCGGACCGGGCCGGTGGTCCGGGATGCGACTCCTGGGGCGGAAGTGCACGGTGGTACTGGGGGTGTTACTTGGAGGCGAGAGACATGCGACGCTCGACCACATGCGTAACCTTGGCCGCCTCTCTGGTCCTTGCAGGAGGCGCGGCCGTAGCGGTACCCCAGAGCGCTGATTCCGTGGCGCGTACGACGACGGCGCGGGCGGCGGCACCCGAGAGGCCCGTCGCCCACGGGTCCGTGGACGTCTGCAACCACACCGTCCAGCGGCCCACGTTGAAGGTCGGCTCGTCGGGCAGCGCCGTCCGGCAGGCCCAGTGCTACCTGAACAACTCCCTGACGGGCCCGAAGCTGGCCGAGGACGGGAACTTCGGGCCTGTCACCAACGCGGCGACGAGGCGGTTCCAGCAGTGCGCCGGCATCACCGTGGACGGCACCATCGGCGCCCAGACCTGGTCGTTCCTGGTCTTCTGGGCCAACTCGACGTCCAACGTGTGCTGATCCGTCCCCTCGCTAGACCCACGTGTCCAGCCACATCCGTGAACGCCAGCTGTCGATCGGGATGGGCTGCCCGGTGTACAGCGGCCAGAAGTAGATGAAGTTCCAGGTGATGAGGAGGACGAGGACGCCCGCTGCGGCCGCGCCCGCCACGCGGCGGCGTTCGGGGGCTCCCGCGGGGCCGAGGACGGCGCCGACGAGCATCGCCACGGCCAGGCAGAGGAAGGGCAGGAAGACGACGGCGTAGAAGTAGAAGATCGTGCGTTCCTGGTACAGGAACCAGGGGAGGTAACCGGCGGCGATCCCGCAGGCGATGGCGCCGGCGCGCCAGTCGCGGCGGAAGAGCCAGCGCCACAGCACAAAGAGGGTCGCGAAGGCGGCGGCCCACCACAGCAGCGGGGTGCCGATGGCGAGAACCTCACGGGCGCACTTCTCGACGGTGTCGGTCGGGCAGCCGTCGTTGCCGGGGGAGGGCGACTCGTAGAAGTACGAGACGGGCCGCCCGGTGATGATCCAGCTCCACGGGTTCGACTGGTACGTGTGCGGCGACGACAGGCCCACATGGAACTCGTAGACCGCGTGCTCGTAGTGCCACAGGCTGCGCAGCCAGTCCGGCAGCCAGCTGAACCAGCCGCCCTTGCCCTCCGTCGCCGCCCAGTTGCGGTAGTAGCCGCCGGTGCCGTCGTCCGGGGAGACGATCCAGCCGGTCCACGAGACCAGATAGGTGACGATCACCACCGGGACCGTGGAGAGGAAAGCGAAGCCCAGGTCGCGCTGGAGCGTCGCGATCAGCGGCTGACGGGCACCGGCGACCTTGCGCGCCGAGTAGTCCCACAGCACCGTCATGATCCCGAAGAACACCAGGAAGTACGCGGCGTTCCACTTGGTGCCGAAGGCCAGGCCCAGGCAGAGACCCGCCAGCAGACGGTACGGACGCCAGCCGAGCCGGGTCGTCTCCGCGACGAGCGGGTGAGGGCGTACGACCCCGTCGCCGTCCGTCGGCAGGGCCGCGGCCAGCCGGGCACGAGCCTTGTCCCGGTCGATGACCAGACAACCGAAGGCAGCCAGCACGAAGAACATCAGCACCTGGTCGAGCAGCGCCGTGCGGCTCATCACGAAGTGCAGCCCGTCCACCGCCATCAGCCCGCCCGCCAGGCACCCCAGGAACGTCGAACGGAAGATCCGCCGGCCGATCCGGCACAGCATCAGCACCGACAGTGTGCCGAGCACGGCCGTCATGAAGCGCCAGCCGAACGGGTTGAACCCGAACATCAGCTCGCCCAGACCGATGACGTACTTGCCGATGGGCGGGTGCACGACATACGCCGGGTCCGTCGGGATCGGCACGTTCCCGTTGTTCTGGAGGATCAGCTCATTGGCGTTCTTGGCCCAGTTGACCTCGTATCCGCGATGGACGATCGCCCACGCGTCCTTGGCGTAGTACGTCTCGTCGAATATCACCGCCTTGGGGCTGCCCAGGTGCCAGAACCGCAGCAGCCCCGCGACCAGCGTCACCAGCAGCGGACCGCCCCACGCCGACCAGCGCACGAGGCGCTCGGCGAGGCCCTCGCCCACGCCCAGCGAGGCCCAGAAGCGCGGGCCGGGCCGGGTGTACGGGGGCACCAGACGCTCGCGCACGTCGCTCCTCGGCGGCGCGGTGTAGCCGAAACGGCGCAGCCGCTGCTGCCACGACGGCCGCTGGTCGTGAGTGGCCTGGTCCTGCCGGGTGTCCGTGGAGGACGCGGTACTGGTCACCGCGCCATCGTAGGGAACGCCGCTGTGACAGTCCCGTGCGTCGGCGATGTGGCCGCCGGTGCCTCGCCGATCGGGGGTGGGCTTCACCCCTCACGTCCTCCCGGGCTTCGCCCGCCCAGGTGAGCGACTGGGAGGATGGGGGTGTGACAGGAATCCTTGTGTTGGCAGGTACTCCCATCGGTGACATCGCGGACGCCCCGCCCCGGCTGGCCGAGGAGCTGAGCGGTGCGGACGTGGTCGCCGCCGAGGACACCCGGCGGCTGCGCCGGCTCACCCAGGCGCTGGGTGTGCAGCCCAGCGGGCGGATCGTGTCGTACTTCGAGGGCAACGAGGCCGCGCGCACCCCGGAGCTGGTCGAGGCGCTGGCCGGCGGCGCGCGGGTGTTGTTGGTCACGGACGCGGGGATGCCCTCCGTCTCCGACCCCGGGTACCGGCTGGTCGCGGCGGCCGTCGAGAAGGACATCCGGGTCACCGCCGTCCCCGGCCCCTCCGCCGTGCTCACCGCACTGGCCCTCTCCGGGCTGCCCGTCGACCGCTTCTGCTTCGAGGGCTTCCTGCCACGCAAGGCGGGCGAGCGGCTCGGCCGCCTCCGCGAGGTCGCCGACGAGCGCCGCACCCTCGTCTACTTCGAGGCCCCCCACCGCCTCGACGCCACCCTCGCCGCGATGGCGGAGGTGTTCGGCGCGGGGCGCCGCGCCGCGGTCTGCCGCGAACTGACCAAGACGTACGAGGAGATCAAGCGGGGCCCGCTCGGCGAGCTGGCCTCCTGGGCCGCTGAGGGGGTGCGCGGGGAGATCACGGTCGTGGTCGAGGGCGCGCCGGAGAAGGGACCGGAGGAACTGGACGCCACCGAGCTGGTCCGACGGGTACGGGTGCGTGAGGAGGCGGGGGAGCGGCGCAAGGAGGCGATCGCCGCGGTGGCGGTGGAGGCCGGCGTGCCGAAGAGGGAGGTCTTCGACGCGGTCGTTGCGGCCAAGCGGGGGACGCCGTAGGGGATGAGGTTTCCCGAACAGCACGGGGGCGCGGCCCCGGGCGCTTTTCAGGTGTTGTCAGGGGCGCGGGGAACCGCGTGACCAGCCCCCACCCACCCGTACCCGAGGCCGCTCCCATGCCCCGGTAAAGCCACGCAAAGCACAGCCCTCGAACAGGCGGCCTTCCCACAAGGGAAGGCCAAATCGGCTTCAACAGAGGGCAGGTCGGGTGCATTCGCCCCCGCCCCGGGAGTCCACTGGCCGTGAGGACATACAGCGTCCTCACGGTCCAGCGGACAAAGGAGCTGGCATGACCGAGATCGCAGAGCGGGCCGTACTGCGGAGCACCGCCACCGCTGTCGTTCACGAGTCGTACGCGTTCGCCTGCATGCGCTGCGGGCACGGCTGGGAGCAGTCGTACGAGATAGAGCATCACAACGACGCCCAGGGTCACGACTTCGTGATGTACGTGGCCGACGGCCATGTCGTGCCGTCCCCGCTGTCGCGGCCCACGTGCCAGAACTGCGACGGTCATGTCGTACGGATCATGCGGGCCGGCCAGGTCTCGTCGGTGCGGGACGCCGAGCGGCGCCGGACCCCGCCCAAGCCCCGCCCGGCCGGGACGCCTTCCGACGCGGCGGAGACCGACCGGACCGAGGCGGCCCAGCCGACCGGGAGGACGGAGTCGACCGAGACGGCCGAGCGGGCCGCCGGGCACCACCACTGGCACCTCTCCGACCTCCTGCACCCCTTCCACCGCAAGGCGAGCTGACCCCCCGGCGAGCCTGCGCAAGGCGAGCCGTCCTCCCCTCGGCGAGCCTTGAGGACATGCCCCGATCCTGCGATTCGTAGGATCGGGGCATGCCTTCGAACGACTCCGGCACCGCCTCCGCCAAGCAGGACAAGAACGCCGCGCCCCCGCTGCCCGAACCCCTCCGGGTGCCCGTCGCGGATTCGCACACCCATCTGGACATGCAGTCCGGCACCGTCGAGGAGGGTCTCGCGAAGGCGGCCTCCGTCGGGGTGACGACGGTCGTGCAGGTCGGCTGCGACATCAAGGGGTCGCGGTGGGCCGCCGAGACGGCCGCCCGGTACGACGCGGTCCACGCGACCGTCGCGCTGCACCCCAACGAGGCACCGCGCATCGTGCACGGCGACCCCGACGGCTGGTCCCGGCAGGGGGCGCGCGCCGCCGGAGGTGACGCCGCGCTGGACGAGGCGCTCGCCGAGATCGACCGGCTGGCCGCGCTGCCGCAGGTCAAGGGCGTCGGGGAGACGGGACTCGACTACTTCCGGACCGGACCGGAGGGCAAGGCCGCCCAGGAGCGGTCGTTCCGCGCGCACATCGAGATCGCCAAACGGCACGGCAAGGCCCTGGTCATCCACGACCGCGACGCCCATGACGACGTTTTGCGCGTCCTCAAGGAGGAGGGCGCGCCCGAGCGGACCGTCTTCCACTGCTACTCCGGCGACGCCGAGATGGCCGCGGTCTGCGCCGAGCACGGCTACTTCATGTCCTTCGCCGGGAACATGACCTTCAAGAACGCCCAGCCGCTGCGCGACGCCCTCGCCGTCGCCCCCCTGGAACTCGTCCTCGTGGAGACCGACGCTCCCTTCCTGACCCCCGCTCCGTACCGCGGACGGCCCAACGCGCCGTATCTCGTTCCGATCACGGTCCGTGCGATGGCCGCGGTGCGGGGCATCGACGAGGACGCCCTGGCGACGGCCATCGCGGCGAACACCGCGCGGGCGTTCGATTACTGACGGATCACGCTCCGTCGGCCGTCCGGTGGACGCGAAAAGATGATGAGCACCCCCGTGTCGCGACACTGTGTGACCGCGTTGCTTGGGAGGGTGACCATCGTCCGCTAGGTTCACGTCGCCCGACCCGGACCGGGATCACCTCTGGAGCGTGTCGTCGTGAGCAACGTCAAGTCCTCGCAGCAGCCGTCGCCGTACGGGACCTACGACACCGGCCGGACGTACGAGACCCACGAGCCGCCGCGGCCGTACGACGCCCGGACCCTGCCGTACGGGGTCCACGGGAACACGGACACGTACCGCCCCGCCTACGAGGCCCAAGCGGACGCCGCGGCGGGGCCCGGCGGCCGTGGCGGCACCCGGCGGGCGGTGCGGCGCAGACCGGCCGCCGACCGGACGGGGCCGCTGCGCCGGCTGGTGCCGCAGGCACTGGTGGTGGCGTTCCTCGCCGGCGGGACCTCGGCGTTCGTGGCGAAGGACAAGGCGATCGAGCTGACCGTCGACGGCAAGCCGCGAACGCTGCACACCTTCGCCGACGACGTCGCCGAACTCCTCGCCGACGAGGGCGTCACCTTCGGCGCGCACGACGTGGTCGTCCCCGCCCCCGGTACCGCCCTGGCCAGCGGCGACGAGGTGGCCGTGCACTACGGGCGGCCCGTCCGCCTCACCCTCGACGGCCACCGGCGCGAGCTCTGGACGACCGCTGGGACGGTCGACGGGGCGCTCCGGCAGCTCGGAGTGCGCGCGGAGGGCGCGTACGTCTCCACCTCGCGCTCCCGGCGGATCGGGCGGGCGGGGCTGGAGCTGGACGTCCGCACCGAGCGGACCGTCACGGTCATGGTGGACGGGCGGACGCGGACGATCCGCACGAACGCGGCGACGGTCGGGGAGGCGGTGGAGGAGGCCGGGGTCACCCTGCGCGGACAGGACACCACCTCCGTCGCGCCGACGAGCTTCCCCCGTGACGGGCAGACGGTGACCGTGCTGCGGGTGACCAGCTCGAAGGAAGTGCGGGAGGAGCCGATCCCGTTCCGTGTGCACCGCACCGAGGACCCCTCCCTCTTCCAGGGCACCGAGGTCGTCGAGCGGGCCGGACGACCGGGGGCGCGGCGCGTCACATACGCCCTCCGCACGGTCAACGGGGTCGCGCAGCGGCCCCGGCTGGTGCGGACCGAGGTGGTGCGGGAGCCGCAGGACCGGATCATGAAAGTGGGGACGAAGCGGATGCCGACGTCCGTCGCCGGGACGGAGGGGCTGAACTGGTCGGCCCTCGCCGTGTGCGAGTCGGGCGGCCGGCCCGACGCGGTCGACCCGTCCGGTACGTACGGGGGGCTCTACCAGTTCGACACGCACACGTGGCAGAGCCTCGGAGGGCAGGGCCGGCCCCAGGAGGCGTCGGCGGCGGAACAGACGTTGCGCGCGAAGAAGCTGTATGTCCAGCGAGGGGCGAGCCCCTGGCCCCACTGCGGGGCACGGCTTCGGGGGTGAATGGGGTGCCTAGTGGCTCGGGGGTGCGCTCTCGTTGGCGGGTGCGGGTCCGTCGTGGTTGTTCGCGCAGTTCCCCGCGCCCCTGAAAAGCGACCGGGGCTGCGCCCCGTGCTTTTGAGGATGAAGGGCGGGCCGCAGGCCCGATCCCTTCAGGGGCGCGGGGAACTGCGCGAGAAACCACACACCACCCGCAGCCGCCAACGAGAGCGCACCCCCGAGCCACCAGGCACCCGGCCCCCGTACCCTGGTGCTCGTGAGCAGCCCCACCCCCGACGCCCTCCTGGGCCCCGCCGACGTCCGCGAACTCGCGGGAGCGCTCGGTGTGCGTCCCACCAAGCAGCGCGGCCAGAACTTCGTGATCGACGCGAACACGGTGCGCCGGATCGTGCGCACCGCGGACGTCCGCCCGGACGACGTCGTCGTGGAGGTGGGACCGGGCCTCGGCTCCCTGACCCTCGCGCTGCTGGAGGTCGCCGACCGGGTGACGGCCGTCGAGATCGACGACGTCCTCGCCGCCGCGCTCCCCGCGACGATCGCCGCCCGGATGCCGGCCCGCGCCGACCGTTTCGCCCTCGTGCACTCGGACGCCATGCACGTCGCCGAGCTCCCCGGCCCGGCGCCCACCGCTCTCGTCGCGAACCTCCCGTACAACGTCGCGGTCCCCGTGCTGCTGCACATGCTGGACACGTTCCCGACCATCGAGCGCACCCTGGTGATGGTGCAGGCGGAGGTCGCCGACCGGCTCGCCGCCGGACCGGGCTCCAAGGTGTACGGAGTCCCCTCGGTCAAGGCCAACTGGTACGCGGAGGTCAAGCGGGCCGGCGCGATCGGCCGGAACGTCTTCTGGCCGGCGCCGAACGTCGACAGCGGCCTCGTGTCGCTCGTCCGCCGCACCGAACCGATCAGGACGACCGCGACGAAGGCCGAGGTCTTCGCCGTCGTCGACGCGGCCTTCGCCCAGCGGCGCAAGACGCTGCGCGCCGCCCTCGCCGGATGGGCGGGCTCCGCGGCGGCCGCCGAGGCCGCGCTCGTCGCCGCCGGTGTCTCCCCGCAGGCCCGCGGTGAGTCCCTGACGGTCGAGGAGTTCGCCGCGATCGCCGAGAACCGCGCCGCGGGCAGCGCCGGGAGCACCGGCGTCGACCCCCTCGACACCGCCCAGCCCGCCCAGCACACCAAGGAGCCCCGCCCGTCGTGAGCGTCACCGTCCGCGTGCCCGCCAAGGTCAACGTCCAGCTCGCGGTCGGCGGCGCCCGCCCCGACGGGTTCCACGACCTGGCCAACGTCTTCCTCGCCGTCGGGCTGTACGACGAGGTCACCGCCACCCCCGCCGACGAACTGACCGTCACCTGCGAGGGCCCCGGCGCCGACCAGGTCCCGCTGGACCGCACCAACCTCGCCGCCAGGGCCGCGCTCGCCCTCGCCGCACGCCACGGCATCGACCCGGCCGTACGGCTGCACATCGCCAAGGACATCCCCGTCGCCGGTGGCATGGCCGGCGGCAGCGCGGACGCGGCGGGCGCACTGGTCGCCTGTGACGCGCTGTGGGGCACCGGCGCCTCCCGTGCGGAACTTCTCGACATCTGCGCCGAGTTGGGCAGCGACGTGCCGTTCAGCCTGGTGGGTGGGGCGGCGCTCGGCACGGGGCGCGGCGAGCGGCTGAGGCCGCTGGACGTGGGCGGCACCTTCCACTGGGTCTTCGCGGTCGCGGACGGCGGGCTCTCCACCCCCGCCGTGTACCGGGAGTTCGACCGGCTCCACGAGAACCACGAGGTGCCCGAGCCCGTCGCGTCCCAGGTGCTGCTCGACGCGCTCGCCAAGGGCGACATCGACGCCCTCGCGGCGTTCCTGCCCGGGTCCAACGACCTCCAGCCCGCCGCCCTGTCCCTCTTCCCGAAGCTGGCCGACACCCTCGCCGCGGGCCGCGCCGCCGGGGCGCTCGCCGCCCTCGTCTCCGGTTCGGGGCCCACCACGGCCTTCCTCGCCCGCGACGCCGCCTCGGCGCACACCGTCGCCGATGGGCTCCTCGCCGCCGGCGTGTGCAAGGCGGCCCGCGTGGCCGTCTCCCCGGCACCGGGGGCGACGATCGTCCCCTGAGGGGGCCTTTCACTATGCCCGCCCGGGTCGCGTGGTCTGGTGCCTTGCGATGCACGACACCGGACCACGCGACCTGATCGGACGCTCATAGGGAAGGGACCCCTAAGGGCTCTCACCAGAGCCCAACCGCACGTACTCAGAACCGACTTGAGTACCTGAGCGCTGCCCGCCGCCGGGGCCGCCGCGCGACCGTACTCCCATGACTGCCAGCGTCAGCGCGAGCGCACTCGCCGCCGCCACCCCCTCCACCCGTGACCGGTACGTCGACCTGCTGCGGGTCGCCTCGCTCGGCACGGTCGTCCTCGGCCACTGGCTGATGGCGGCCGTGACGACGGGCGGCGACGGCCGGGTGGAGGTGGGGAACCTCCTCGCCGTCGAGCCGCGGCTGCAGATCCTCACCTGGGCGTTGCAGATCATGCCGGTGTTCTTCTTCGTCGGCGGCTTCTCGCACGCCCTCTCCTACCGCTCCCTCAGCCGCAAGGCCCCGGAAGCGGTCTCCGTCTACCCGGCCTTCCTGCGCGCCCGCCTCCAGCGGCTGCTGCGGCCCACCATGGTGTTCATCGGGGTGTGGGGCGCCGCCGCCGTCCTCCTGCACCTCGGGGGACAGGGCGGCGGGCTGATCGACGTGGCGCTGCGGCTGGTGGCGCAGCCGCTGTGGTTCATAGGGATCTACCTCGCGATGGTGGCGTGCACCCCGCCGCTGCTGAGGCTGCACGAGCGGTACCGGTGGGGCGCGTTCGGCGGGCTGGTCGCGGCGGCCGCCGCCGTGGACGTGCTGCGCTTCGCCCTCGGCGTGCCGTACGTCGAGTTCCTGAACTTCGCCTTCGTCTGGCTCGCGATCCACCAGCTCGGATTTCTGCGTGCCGACGGGCTGTTGACGCGGCCGTACCTGCTCGCCGGGGCGGGGCTGGCTGGTGCCGCACTGCTGGTGGCGTACGGGCCGTATCCGCTGTCGATGGTCGGGATGCCCGGAGAGAAGGTGTCGAACATGGCGCCGCCGACCTTCGCGCTGCTGTGCCACGGGGTGTGGCTGGTGGGCGCGGTGCAATGGGTGCGCGGGCCGGTCGCGCGATGGCTGGAGCGGCCGAAGGTGTGGCGGGCGGTCGTGGCGGCCAACGGCATCTCGATGACGGCGTTCCTGTGGCACCTTTCCGCCATGCTCGGCGTGTACGGCGTGCTGCTCGCCCTCGACACGTCTCTGCCCGTCCCCGCCTCGGGTGCCTGGTGGGCCCAGCTGCCCCTGCGGCTCGCCGCGGCGGCCGTCGTGACCGCCGTGCTCGTGGCCGCCTTCCGGGGCTTCGAACGGCCCGCGGGCCGCGGCGGGCAAGGGCGTCCCGCCGGGCAGACGTCGCCCGCCGGATACGCGGGGCCCGCAGCGGCCCTCGGCGTGACCCTCTGCCTGCTCGGCGTCCTCGGGCTGTCGATGGTCGGCTTCGGCGGACTCTTCGAGGGGCGGACGGCCCTGCTGATCGCCGTTCAGGTGACGGCCCCGGCGGCGGTGGGGATGACCCTCGCGGGGTGGCTGCTGGTGGAGCGGGTGGGCAGGGACGCGTAGTAGCTCGGGGGCCACTGTTGTCGGGCGGGTGCGGGTCCGTCGTGGTTGTTCGCGCAGTTCCCCGCGCCCCTGAAAAGCGACCGGGGCTGCGCCCCGTGCTTTTCATGAAGGGGCGGGCCGCAGGCCCGTTCCCTTCAGGGGCGCGGGGAACTGCGCGAGAAACCCCCCACCCACCCGCACCCGGCAACCAGCCCTTACTCCCCCCTCCGTACGCGCGGATACTCCCACCGGCAGACGACCGCCCCCGCCGCCCCCCGGCAGGGTGACCGCATGAGGACAAGCCGCCCCGTACGCCGGGGCCTCCTGGTCGTCCACGTAGCCGTCTCCGCGTGCTGGCTCGGCCTCACGCTCGGGCTGCTCGCGCTCGGGGTCACCGCGAACACCACCGGGTCGGCGGTGGCCGTGGAGGCGTCCGTCCGTGCCATGCAGCTGTTCGCGGACTGGCTCCTGATCCCGGTCGGGTTCCTGACCTTCCTGAGCGGGCTGGCACTGTCGCTGGGCACCGTGTGGGGGCTGGCCAGGCACCGCTGGGTGTACACCAAGTTCTGGCTGACCCTGGCCACGCTCACCGCGACCGTCCTCGCCCTGCGCCCCGGTGTGAACGGGGCGGTCACCGCCGTCGCCGCGGGCGGACCGCTGCCCGACGCCGGGGACGTGCTGTTCGGGCCGGTCGTCTCGCTGTCCGCGTACGTCTTCATGACCGTGATCTCGGTCCTCAAGCCCTGGGGGCTCACCCGGCGCGGCCGTCGGCTGCGGAGGGCCGCACACGGCCGGGGCAAGCGTCCCGCCACGACTGCCACGGCCGCCGACTACCCTGGAGGGTCGATCGTCCCCGTGGCAGGAGAGTAATGGCCGTCAACCTGGTCAATGTCGAGAACGTCAGCAAGGTGTACGGCACCCGCGCCCTGCTCGACGGGGTCTCGCTCGGCGTCTCCGAAGGGGACCGGATCGGAGTCGTGGGACGGAACGGGGACGGCAAGACCACCCTCATCCGTATGCTCGCCAAGCTGGAGGAGGCCGACACCGGGCGGATCACCCACTCCGGCGGCCTCCACATCGGCGTGCTCACCCAGCACGACTCCCTGGACCCGGCCGCCACCGTCCGGCACGAGGTCATCCGGGACATGGCGGACCACGAGTGGGCGGGCAACGCCAAGATCAGGGACGTCCTCACCGGACTGTTCGGCGGGCTCGACCTGCCCGGCTTCCCGCAGGGCCTCGACACCGTCATCGGACCGCTCTCCGGCGGTGAGCGGCGCCGTATCGCGCTCGCCAAGCTGCTCATCGAGGAGCAGGACCTGATCGTCCTGGACGAGCCGACGAACCACCTGGACGTGGAGGGCATCTCCTGGCTCGCCCGCCATCTGCGCGAGCGGCGTTCGGCGCTGGTCTGCGTCACCCACGACCGCTGGTTCCTCGACCAGGTGTGCACCCGCATGTGGGACGTCCAGAAGGGCTCGGTCTACGAGTACGAGGGCGGGTACTCCGACTACGTCTTCGCGCGGGCCGAGCGGGAGCGGATCGCCGCGACCGAGGAGGCCAAGCGGCAGAACCTCGTCCGCAAGGAGCTGGCCTGGCTGCGGCGCGGGGCGCCCGCCCGGACGTCCAAGCCCCGCTTCCGGGTCGAGGCCGCCAATGAGCTGATCAAGGACGTGCCGCCGCCGCGCGACAGCAGCGAGCTGATGAAGTTCGCGTCGTCCCGGCTCGGACGGACCGTCTTCGACCTGGAGAACGTCACGGTCCAGGCCGGGCCGAAGGTGCTGCTGAAGCATCTGACCTGGCAGCTCGGCCCCGGTGACCGCATCGGGCTCGTCGGGGTCAACGGCGCCGGCAAGACCTCCCTGCTGCGGGCCATGGCCGACGCCGCCCGCAGCGAGGGGGAGAAGCAGCCGGTCGCCGGACGTGTCGTCACCGGCAAGACCGTCAAGCTCGCCTATCTCTCCCAGGAGGTCGCCGAACTCGACCCCGAGTGGCGGGTGCTCCAGGCCGTGCAGCAGGTCCGCGACCGCGTCGACCTCGGCAAGGGGCGCGAGATGACGGCCGGGCAGCTCTGCGAGACCTTCGGGTTCAACAAGGAGAAGCAGTGGACGCCGGTGGGCGACCTCAGCGGCGGTGAGCGGCGGCGGCTCCAGCTGCTGCGGCTGCTGATGGACGAGCCCAACGTCCTCTTCCTGGACGAGCCGACGAACGACCTCGACATCGAGACCCTCACCCAGCTGGAGGACCTCCTCGACGGATGGCCCGGCTCGATGATCGTCATCTCCCACGACCGGTTCTTCATCGAGCGGACCACGGACCGGGTGTTCGCACTGCTCGGTGACGGCACGCTGCGGATGCTGCCGCGCGGGATCGACGAGTACCTGGAGCGGCGGCACGCCATGGAGGAGGCCGCGGCCGCGGCCTCGCCGGTCGCCGCCAAGCCCGTTGCCTCGGCTTCGGAGAAGGTCGTCTCCGCAGCCGACGCCCGCGCGGCGAAGAAGGAACTCCAGAAGATCGAGCGGCAGTTGGACAAGCTCTCCGAGCGGGAGACGAAGCTGCACGCGCAGATCGCCGAGAACGCCACGGACTTCGCGAAGGTGGGAGAACTCGACGCGGAGCTGCGGGCGTTGGCGGGGGAGAAGGAAGAGCTGGAGATGCGGTGGCTTGAACTCGCGGAGGACGCATAGCGGTAGGCGGGTGCGGGCGCTCGCCGCGGGGGACCGGTGTTCGGTGCCGGGTGCTGATCGTGGGGTGGCCGGTCGCGCAATTCCCGTGCCCCCTCGGGGCGTTGGTCCTGGCCGACGCTGACAAGTCCCGGCGCTTCCAAAGGCCTTGCGGCACACGGGGCGTGCGTCCCGTGAAGGGGGCGTGAAGGAGCGTAACGGAGGCATCACGGGCCGGTCCTCCCTTGGGAACAGGGGATCGACCGGCCCCGTGCGTTGTCGTGTCGCAGTGATAGAAAGAGCCGACTGGGAACAGTCGGGGAAGCGACACCACGCGTGACGACGGGTGGCTCGAAAGCAGCGAACAGGGGGAAACGCGCTGATGACTCAGCCACCCAACCAGCCGCCTCAGGGCGGCTTCGGCACTCCGCAGAACCCCGGACCGCAACAGCCGTACGGCTATCCGCAGACACCCCCGCCGCAGGGCCCGCCCGCACCGAGCCCCGGCTACGGCTATCCGCAGCAACCGCCCGCCCAGTCGGGCCCGTACGCCCAGCAGCCCGGCCCGTACGCGCAGCAGCCGGGGCCCTACACCCCGCCGCCGCAGCCCGGTTACGGCTATCCGCCGTCCCCGTACCCCGGCGCGCCCACCCCGCCGACCGGCGGCGGCTCCAAGAACCCCTTCAAGGGCAAGCCGGCGATGGCCGTCGGCGCGGCGGTGGCCGCGCTGCTCGTGATCGGCGGCACGGTGTTCGCGGTGACGAGCCTCGGTGACGACGGCGGCAGGAAGAAGCCGGTCGCCAAGGAGAGCGCGAGCAAGGGCGCCGACGACCCCAAGGCCTCCTCCTCCCCGTCCGCGCCCGTCAACCAGGGCGACGGCAACGGGGGCGGCGGCGAGGACCTCGACATCTCCGACCTCAACGAGGGCCGCAAGGCGGGCGAGGCGAAGGTGCTCTGGTACAAGAGCGCGCCGGACGCGCCCGGTTCGGGTGCGGACGCCCCCGGCCTGTGGGTCACCGACAAGGTCGCGGTGAAGGCCGCGTACAAGCAGCTCTTCGCGTTCGACGTCGCGAGCGGCGACCCTGCCTGGGACCCCATCGAGTTCGAGGGCAAGATCTGCACGGTCACCCCGGAGCCGACCGCCGACGGCCACATCGTGGTCGCCTCCAAGCGCGGCAGCAGCAACGACTCCGAGTGCGACCAACTCCAGCAGATCGACCTGAACACCGGGAAGAAGGGCTGGTCCGCCGAGCTGGAGCAGGGCGCCCTGTTCGACAGCAACATCAGCGTCGGCCTGTCCGTCACCGGTGACACGCTCATGGTGGGCCGCTCGCAGTCCGGCACCGCGTACGACGTCACCACCGGCAAGAAGCTGTGGGACAAGAAGGACTACGGCCAGTCCTGCTACCCGGGCGGGTTCGCGGGCGGCGCGCGGCTGGTCGCCGTCTCCTCCTGTGCGGTCACCACCGACAAGGAGCACGACGAGGTCCAGGAGCTCGACCCGAAGACCGGCAAGGCCAAGTGGACGCGGAAGATCCCCAAGGGCTGGCGGGTCGACCACGTGTACTCGCTGAACCCGCTCGTCCTCTATCTCACCAACGAGGACGAGAAGAAGTGGAACATCTCCGCCTTCGAGGCGGACGGCTCCACCCGCTCGCAGCTCGACGTCAAGGGCTCCTTCAAACCCGACTGCAACACCGGGATCATCTCCCGCAACCTCCAGGGCTGCTCGGGCGTCGCGGCCGACGCGAACACCCTCTACCTGCCGACCGAGGCGAAGGACGACGCGAACGAGATCGTCGCGGTCAACCTGTCCACCGGCAAGGAGAAGTGGCGCGTCAAGTCCCCCGCCGCAGCGGCCATGTCAGCCGTCAAGATCGAGAACTCCAGGCTGATCGCGTACGTGGAGTCGACGTACGGGGGCGAGGGCGGCCAGATCGTGTCGTTCCCCACCACGGGCTCCCAGCCCAAGGTGACGAAGCTCCTGCAGATGCCGGACAGCGCCGCGAAGATCGAGAGCTCCTTCTACTCGAAGGCCATCGACTACGTGGACGGGCGCTTCTACATCTCCACCACCCTGCTGACGGGCGTGGACGAGTCGAAGGAGAAGTTGATGCTGGCCTACGGCAAATGAGCCGGGGACCGGTGTCCCGGTCGACCTCCCCTCTCGCCCCTCACCCGCCTTCCGATTTCCGCTCCGAGGTATTCACGTCATGACGCAGCCGCCGCCCCCGCCGAACCAGCCGCCGGGTCCGCCCCCGAACCAGCCGCCGCAGCCCCCGGCCGGGCCCCCGGCCCAGTCACCGCAGGACACCCCGCCGCAGGGCGGCTTCGGCGCGCCCACACCCCCGCCGGCCGGCGGTTTCGGCGCCCCGACGCCCCCGCCGGCACAGGGCTCCGGCTACGGCTACCCGCAGCAGAGCCCGCCCGCGGGCCCGCCGCAGACGCCCCCGCCCGCTCAGGGCCCCGGCTACGGCTACCCCCAGACGCCCCCGCCGCAGCCGGGCTACGGCTACCCGGGCCAGCCCGGACAGCCGGGCCCGTACGGGCAGCCGCAGCCGGGCCCGTACGGCCAGCAGCCCTACGGCCAGGCCGGCCAGCCGTACGGCTACCAGCCGCCGACCATGCCGATGCAGCCGCAGGGCCCCGGCGGCAAGAAGAAGGTCAACTCCACGGCGATCATCATCACCGCGGCGGTCGCGGCCATCGCCCTCATCGTCGGCGGCGGCGTCTGGTACGCCACCTCCAAGGGCGGTGACGACGACAAGAAGAACACCGCCAGCTCCGAGGGGACGACCGGAGGCAAGGACGACCCGAAGGGCACCGACGGCGGCACCTCGTCGTCCGGCGGCTCGTCCTCCGGCGGAGTGGAGATCCCGGCCGAGGCGCAGGAGAAGGTGCCCTCCAGCACCAGCGCCAAGGTCCTCTTCCAGGTGCCGGCGCACGAGATCAAGGCCAAGGGCCAGATCGACAGCGTCAAGGGGTCCTGGCTCACCGGCAAGACGTACGCCAAGGCCGGTCTGAACAAGATCGTCGGCTATGAGCCGGACAGCGGCAAGGCCAAGTGGACGCTGGACCTGCCCGGCCAGACCTGCGCGAGCTCCCGTGAGATCACCACGGAGGGCATCAGCGTCGTGGTGACCGAGGAGGCCAAGCGCAGCAAGGCGGACGAGCGTCCGGCGTGCACCCAGGTGATCGCGTTCAACGTCGACACCGGCAAGGAGATCTGGACCAAGAGCGCCGATGTCAGCGGCAGCAAGGTGCCGTTCGGCGAGGTCACCATCTCGGGTACGACGGTCGCCGCTGCCGGCGGTTACTCCGGCGGCGCGGCCTTCGACGTCAACTCCGGCAAGGTGCTGTGGTCGCCGAAGGTCGGCGAGTGCACGGACGAGGGCTACGCGGGCGGCGCCCAGCTGGTCGCGGTCCGCAAATGCGGCGACTACGGCGAGGAGACCTTCGAGATCCAGCTGCTCGACCCCAAGTCGGGCAGCGTCAAGTGGACGTACAAGCTGCCCGCGGGCATCGACCGCGCCAAGATCATCTCCACCAAGCCGGTGGTGTTCGGCGTGGTGACCGGCAGTGACATCCCGCTGACCGGCACCAGCGACATCTTCTCGCTGGACGAGAAGGGCAAGTTGCGCGCCAAGATCTCCATCCCGGACAAGAAGTACAACTACGACTGCCCGGTCCGCGGTGTCTGGGCCTGCAAGGGCATCTACGTCGGCAACGACAAGGTGTACATGCCGACCGAGAACCACGACGGCACCGGCTCCTACAGCAGGACCAACGAGATCGTCTCCTTCTCGCTGGCCACCGGTAAGTCCACCGGCGACCGCGTGGACGCGGGCGACGACTACGAGCTGTTCCCGATCCGCATGGACGGGCCGAACATCATCGCCTACAAGGACGGCCCGTACGACAAGGGCGCGCAGGTCGTCTCCATCGACGGCAAGACGCTGAAGCAGACCACCCTCATCGAGACCCCGTCGTCCGAGTCGGTCCTCCGCGCGATCAGCGCGATGGTGCCGACGCTGAGCGAGATGCTCTACACCGACGGACGGTTCTTCATCGGCAAGGACCTGGTCAGCAAGCCGTATGACGAGGACGAAAAGGAGTACACGGCGCTCGGATTCGGGGCGAAGTAACCCCACGCGCCCCCTGGGTCCCGCACGACGGCCCCGTCCCTGGTCAGGGGCGGGGCCGTGCACGTTTCCCGCATCACTCCCGAATCGGAGGGATTTCGGTAATCCAGGGCACTTCTCACCGGGAGGGGGAGCGCAACGTCGAACAAGCGTGTAGCTTCCGGGGGCATGAGAGCGGGGGAGCAGACGGGGAAGTCGGGGGGCTTCTGTCCGTGAGGCCCGGTGGGCAGCCATAGTGGGCGACCATTGGGGGACTGGGGGGTGGCTGGCTCGATGGGAGTGCGGCTCATGGTGGTCGACGACCACCGACTGCTCGCCGAGGCGCTGGCCTCGGCGCTGAAGCTGCGGGGGCACCGGGTGCTCGCCGCGGCGGCACCCGCGGCGGGCGCCGCGGAGCTGGTGATCACAAGGGCACCCGAGGTGTGCCTGCTCGGCACGGCGACACCCGCCGAGCCCGGCATCTTCGACCCGGTGGTCAGGATCAAGCGGGAGCGTCCGCAGGTGGCGGTACTGGTGCTCGGCCCGGTGCCCAACCCGCGCGGCATCGCCGCCGCATTCGCGGCGGGCGCCTCGGGCTACGTACGGCACGACGAACGCATAGAGGGCGTCGAGCGGGCCATCATGAAGGCCCGCGCGGGAGAGGCGGCGGTGGCACCGCAGCTGCTCCAGAGCGCGTTCAGCGAACTGCTGAACCCGGCGGCCCAGCCGGACGACGAGGGCCAGCGGCTGCTCCGGATGCTGACCCCGCGCGAGGTGGAGGTGCTGGTCCGCGTCGCGGAGGGCGAGGACACGAGGCTGATCGCGACGGGCATGGGCATCGCCCCGTCGACGGCCCGCACCCACGTCCAGCGGGTCCTGATGAAACTGGGCGTGGGATCGAGGCTGGAGGCGGCGGCGCTGGCGGCGCGGACGGGGTTGCTGGACCGGGCGGGGCCGGTGGCGCAAGGGGTGCCGGGGATGGAGGAGTAGAGGACGGGCCTCAGCGGGCCGTCGTAGGCCTACGCAGGCCGGCCTTTATGTGGAGGAGGAGGCCGGCGAGGGGGGTGGGGGTGGTGCGGAGCTGGGTGACGGGGGTGTCGGATTCGCGGAGGTGTATGTGGTCGGGGGTGGCGGCCAGTTCGACGCAGGTGTCCCCTTCGCCGCCGCCGGAGTACGTGGACTTCTGCCAGAGCAGGACCTGGTCCGGCACGCTTCTCACAGCTCCTTCGCCAAGCGGTGGATGAAGTCTCGTGACGCCGCGGGTTCCAGCGACGCTTCCCTCACCCTACGAAAGAGCGTTCGCAGTTGCGTCAGTTGTGCTTGTGCGTCGATGAACAGGACGCCGGTCGGGGCATCGCGTAGTCCGGTGTCCAGCTGGGGCACCGGACCGCCCAGATACATCATCGAGGCGGCGGCACCCCCGAAGCCGTCCTGGTCGATGGGTACGACGCGCACCGTGACGTGGCCCTGCTCGATCTTGTCCAGGATGCACCGAAGTTGAGCAACTGATGTCTGCCGGTCGGCCACCCGGACGCGTAGGGCGAACTCGTGGACGATCGTCTCGTACGCAAGCGGGGCGCCGCACTCGATGGCCACGCGCCGCCGCATCCGGTGTTCCACCCGAGGGGACAGCTCGCTGTCGGGCAGTTCCGGTCGCGTGTAACTGAACACCGCTCGGGCGTAGTCGGGGGTCTGGAGCAGT
This sequence comes from Streptomyces sp. NPDC030814, assembly GCF_055572155.1. NCBI lineage: Bacteria > Bacillati > Actinomycetota > Actinomycetes > Kitasatosporales > Streptomycetaceae > Streptomyces > Streptomyces sp. NPDC030814. The sequence goes on along the minus strand of NZ_JBVIDX010000013.1, from coordinate 9,688 downwards.
CCTGGTACGTAACCGATGGACACCTCGTGGAGGAACCTCGCATGGTGCTCCGCTTCGGCCACGTCCAGATTCACCTGGGGCAGGACTCCCCGGTAGTCGTCCCACCAGCCGCGCCCGCTCTCGGTCGCGATCGTTACCAGGGCCTCGATCAGTTCCTCGTCCGCGCAGAGACAGTGAGCCGCGAGCCTTCGTAGCCGCTCCTCGCTGATCGCCGAACTCCCCGCTTCCATCTGGCTCATGTGCGCCGAACTCACCTTGAGCAGTCCGGCCAGCTCCTTGGCGGGCTTGCCCGCCGCCTCCCGCAGTCTGCGTAGCTCGGCCCCCAGGCGCACCTGTCGTGCCGTCGGCTGGTTCCGCATGGTCATCCGGGCAACTGCCTCTCAGTGACTCCACGTTCGGGTGTCAGATTACGGCAGGGCTTTGCAGGGGTATGAATTCATACCCTACCGTCAGTGACGCGGCGCACACGCTGCGGAATGCCGGGACCCGGAAGCGCACCACTCCGTCATGCCGTGACGGCTGAGGCAATGCCACCGCTGAGCCCGACCAACCCCCACCAACAAGGGAGTTCACACGTGTCCGAAACCGGCGCCGAACCCTGGGAATACGTCCTCCACATCCCCCACGACCCCCGAGCCGTCACCGTCTCCCGCCGCACCCTCCGCCTCATCCTCAAGATGCATGGCGTCACCTCCCACCTGGACACCGCCGAACTCCTCGCCACCGAACTGATCGCCAACGCCGTGCTCCACACCAAGGGTCCCGCGGCCCTGCGCGTGCGCTGGACGGGCGACGCGCTGTGGATCGGCGCGTGGGACGCGGACCCACAGCCACCAGGCCCGCCCGTCCGCTCCGGGGAGCCGTACGCCGAGGCCGGCCGGGGCCTCGCCCTCGTGCGGGCCTGCACGGACGCATGGGGCTGGCAGCCGTCGTCCCGGTTCGGCCAGTCGGGCAAATATGTGTGGTGCGAACTGCCGTGTGACCTGGCCGCGGCATGACTCGTTGACCATCCGAACGAAAGGAGGGAGAGCCGATGGTCAGCTCGTCGCACGAGGCACTGCACCGGATCTTCCAGAAGGACCCCGCGTTGCTCACCCGCACCCTGCAAAGGGTGTTACACGTGCCCTTCCCCGAGCCGCGCGAGTTCGCCGCCATGAACGTCGACCTCACGGAGATCGAGCCGGTCGAGCGGCGCGTGGACACGCTGCTGAGGGCGGAGACCGACGAGGGGACGTATCTCCTGGTCGTCGAGTCGCAGGGAAAGAAGGACGAGGACAAAAGGCGCAGCTGGCCGTACTACCTCAGCTACCTGTACGCGAAGTACCGGTGCGACCCGGTGCTCATCGTGATCACCCAGAACGCCGCCACCGCTCGCTGGGCGGGAGAGCCCATCCATCTCGGTGTGCGCGGCCGTCCCTCGCTGACGGTGCGGCCCCTGGTGCTGGGCCCGGACAACGTCCCGGTGATCGCGGACGCGTGGGCGGCCAGGCAGGACCCGGCTCTCGCGGCGCTCTCGGCGATGACACATGGCAGGGGCGCCCAGGCTGCGGCCATACTGGAATCCCTGGTAGCCGCCCTGCGGAGCATTGACGCGGAAAGCGCCGCTGTCTTCGTGCAGTTCGTCGACTCATGCCTGGTGGATCCCCAGGCGCGGAAGCTGTGGAGGGACTTGATGACGGAGATGCAGTACTTCTGGCGACACCCGCTGGCCGAGCAGACGCGGGAGGAAGGCCGGGAGGAAGGCCGGGAGCAGGGTCGGATCCTGGGCCGAGCCGAGATGATCATCGAGGTTCTCGAATGGCGGGGCATTCCGGTCCCGGGCACGGTCCGCGAACGAGTCACCTCCTGCACGGACCGCGCGCAGCTCAAGGTCTGGGGGGAACGGGCGCTCCATGTGGCCGAGGCCGAGGACCTGTTCCGCGCCGCAACCTGACGCCGCCAAGGCTGCAGCGTTCGACCTGAGCCCGCTCGAAGGAACCGCTCCTGACCTGTCTGACCCGGGCGTCCGTGGCGCGTACCGCAGCCGAGGTCATCCGCAACGATCAGCCCGCACCGCGTCCGGCTGATCATGCGAGCCATGCCGGGAGAGGGAACCCCACCGCCCCAAGCCCGATCAGGATGCGGCCAAGCCGAACAGAACCGAGCTGAGCAGATCACCGCCCCACTCGTACGGCGGAAACGCGGATACAACGGGCCTCGGTGTGCCGAGGCCCGTTCCCACCGACGACCGTGGCGGGTGAATCCGACGCCCAGAACCACGGCGACGTTCCACCTGCGCAGCTCACATCAGCCCCAAGATCCAGCAATCTTTGTTTCTGGTGATCTTTGTTTGATTGTGATGGTGACGCACCTGGGGTCTTGTGCTTTGATGTGTTCGGTTCTGTTTGGTGAGCTCGATGACGTGATGGCTTGATCGCTTGATCGCTCGAATGCGGGTACGGATGGGGAGTCCGGCGTGAAGAAGACCTCGACCCGGCTGGCCGACGGTCGTGAGCTGATCTACTACGACCTGCGCGACGACACCGTGCGCGACGCGGTGGACAAGCGGCCCCTGGAACGCACCGTCACCACCTCGGAGGTACGCAGGGACCCGCTGCTCGGCGACTCCGTCGCGATCGCCTCCCACCGGCAGGGCCGCACCTACCACCCGCCGGCCGACGAATGCCCGCTCTGCCCCTCCCAGGGTGACCGGCTCAGCGAGATACCGGACTCCTCCTACGACGTCGTCGTGTTCGAGAACCGCTTCCCGTCACTGGCCGGCGACTCCGGCCGCTGCGAGGTCGTCTGCTTCACCTCGGACCACAACGCGTCCTTCGCCGACCTCACCACGGAGCAGGCCCGCCTCGTCCTGGATGCCTGGACCGACCGCACCGCGGAACTGTCGCACCTCCCCTCCGTCGAGCAGGTCTTCTGCTTCGAGAACCGGGGCGCGGAGATCGGCGTGACCCTCGGCCACCCCCACGGGCAGATCTACGCCTACCCCTTCACCACCCCCCGCACCGCCCTGATGCTGCGCTCGCTCGCGGCCCACAAGGACGCCACCGGCGGGGAGAACCTCTTCGACGCCGTGCTGGAGAGCGAACTGGCCGGCGACCGGATCGTGCTCCAGACCGAGCACTGGGTGGCGTTCGTGCCCTACGCGGCACACTGGCCGTACGAGATCCACCTCTACCCCCGCCGCCGGGTGCCGGACCTCCTGGCGCTCGACGAGGACGCTCGTACAGATTTCTCCCAGGTTTATCTGGAACTCTTGAGGCGCTTCGACCGGATCTTCGGCGAAGGTGAACCGCCCACGCCGTACATCGCTGCCTGGCACCAGGCACCGTTCGGCGCGCTGGAGGAGTTCGACGGCGTCAGCCGCGACGACTTCGCGCTCCACCTCGAGCTTTTCACCATCCGCCGCACCTCCGGCAAGCTGAAGTTTCTCGCGGGTTCCGAATCCGGCATGAACGTGTTCATCAACGACGTGCCGCCGGAGCGCGCGGCCGAGCGACTGCGAGAGGTAGCGAGTTCATGAGCGGTAAGTACCTGGTCACGGGCGGTGCCGGTTACGTCGGCAGCGTGGTCGCCCAGCATCTGCTGGAGGCGGGCCACGAGGTCGTCGTACTCGACAACCTGTCCACGGGCTTCCGCGAGGGCGTACCGGCCGGCGCGTCCTTCATCGAGGGCGACATCCGCGACGCCGCGAAGTGGCTGGACGCCTCCTTCGACGCGGTCCTCCACTTCGCCGCGTTCTCGCAGGTCGGGGAGTCCGCCGTGAAGCCCGAGAAGTACTGGGACAACAACGTCGGCGGCACCATGGCGCTGCTCGGCGCGATGCGCGAGGCAGGCGTGCGCAAGCTCGTCTTCTCCTCGACGGCGGCGACGTACGGCGAGCCCGAGACCACCCCGATCGTGGAGTCCGCGCCGACCCGCCCGACCAGCCCCTACGGCGCGTCCAAGCTGGCCGTCGACCACATGATCACCGGTGAGGCGGCGGCCCACGGCCTGGGCGCGGTGTCCCTGCGCTACTTCAACGTGGCCGGCGCCTACGGCTCGTGCGGCGAGCGCCACGATCCCGAGTCCCACCTGATCCCGCTGGTGCTCCAGGTCGCGCAGGGCCGCCGCGAGGCGATCTCCGTCTTCGGCGACGACTACCCGACCCCCGACGGCACCTGCATCCGCGACTACATCCACGTCGCGGACCTCGCCGAGGCGCACCTCCTCGCGCTGGACGCGGCGGAGGCCGGCGAGCACCTCATCTGCAACCTGGGCAACGGCAACGGCTTCTCGGTCCGCGAGGTCATCGAGACCGTCCGCCAGGTCACGGGCCACCCCATCCCCGAGGTCGTCGCCCCCCGCCGCGTCGGCGACCCGGCGATCCTGGTCGCCTCCGCCGCCACGGCCCGCGACCGCCTCGGCTGGAACCCGTCCCGCGCGGACCTCGCGGGGATCGTGGCGGACGCGTGGGAGTTCGCGCGGCGACAGGCCGGGTGAGGCGCCCCCGGTCGACGTGGGCGGGGACGGGGACGCCGTAGCCGTCCTCGTGCCGGTGGGATGGTGGGCCGGGGGATGCGGAGTTTCGCGTACCGGTGATGGTGTGGGCCGGGGTGTCGGCCGGTGGTCCGGCCGGTGTCCCGGTCGGTAGGGTTCGGCCGGAATGTCGGCCGGTGGGCAAGGAAAGGTCAGGGTCAGGGCATGAGCGAGGCCGTAGAGGTCGGGGCCGAGGTCGTTGTCGCCGAGCGGTTCGAGGAGCTGTACGGGACGGCGCCGGAGGGGGTGTGGGCGGCGCCGGGCCGGGTCAACCTGATCGGCGAGCACACCGACTACAACGACGGCTTCGTCATGCCCTTCGCCCTCCCGCACACCACCGTCGCCGCGGTCTCCCGCCGCACCGACGGCGTCCTGCGCCTGCACTCCTCCGACATCGACGGCGGCGTCGTGGAGCTGACGCTGGAGGGCCTGGCCCCCGAGTCGGACCGCGGCTGGACGGCGTACCCGGCTGGCGTCGTCTGGGCCCTGCGTGAGGCCGGCCACGAGGTGACCGGCGCGGACGTACACCTGTCGTCGACGGTCCCGGCGGGCGCGGGCCTGTCCTCGTCGGCCGCGCTGGAGGTCGTGGTGGCCCTGGCCCTCAACGACCTCTTCGACCTCGGCCTGAAGGGCTGGCAGCTGGCCCGCCTGTGCCAGCGCGCGGAGAACGTCTACGTGGGCGCCCCGACCGGCATCATGGACCAGACGGCGTCGGCGTGCTGCGAGCAGGGCCACGCCCTGTTCCTCGACACCCGTGACCTCTCCCAGAAGCAGATCCCCTTCGACCTCGCCGCCGAGGGCATGCAACTCCTGGTCGTCGACACCCAGGTCAAGCACTCCCACAGCGAGGGCGAGTACGGCAAGCGCCGCGCCGGCTGCGAGAAGGGCGCGGCCCTGCTGGGCGTGGACGCCCTGCGGGACGTGGCGTACGACGAACTGGACGCCGCGCTGGAGCGCCTCGGTGACGAGGAGGAGGTCCGCCGCCTGGTCCGCCACATCGTGACGGAGAACCACCGGGTGGAGCAGGTCGTCGCGCTGCTGGAGGCGGGCGAGACGCGTGCGATCGGTCCCCTCCTGGTCGAGGGACACGCGTCCCTGCGCGACGACTTCCGCATCTCCTGCCCCGAGCTGGACCTGGTCGTCGACACCGCGATCGCGTCGGGCGCGCTGGGCGCCCGGATGACGGGCGGCGGCTTCGGCGGCTCGGCGATCGTGCTGGTCGAGTCGACGGACGCGGACACGGTCACGAAGGCGGTCGAGGAGGCCTTCGCGGGGGCGGACTTCACGCCCCCGAGGGTGTTCGTGGCGGTGCCGTCGGCGGGGGCACGGCGGGTGTCCTGATCCAGGCTTGCGCGGGCCGCGCCCCCACCGACGACGTACCTACGCCGTACGCCGTCGGGGGAGCGCGGCCTGACGCGTGTTCCCCGCATTTCACCCGCGAACGCTCACTGACCCCCGCTGCCGGGCGGTTCACGGCCGTCCCCGTGCGCCACGCCTGAGTGGAAACACGCATGCGCTCCGCTCGCCCCGGACACCACACTGTCACAGCAAATAGTTAAAGTGGTCGGTGAGTTGCCGGTGTTACGGGGGAGGGCAGTGATGGCGGACGGCGGTTCGACGGGCGGCGCGACAGGATCCTCGTGGGTGTCCGGCATCTTCGACGCCGCACGCGACGCGGCCGCGGACGTGGCCACGGAGCTGACGTCGTTCACGGCGTTCAAGAAGCGAGTGGATCAACTGATCACCGACCTCAAGGACTCGGACGCGGGCCCCGGCAAGGTGGGCAAAGAACCCCTGGCGCGCGCCCAGTTCGGCGGCGGGAACGGCGAATGGGCCGAGGCCGCGGGCCTCTTCACCGCGTACGAGACGGTCATCACGGAGCTCGAGAACCTCTCCAAACTGCTCTCCGACTCCATGGAGGGCATGGGCATCGCCGTCATGGCGTCCCACAAGGGCTACCAGAACATCGACCTCGACATCCGCGACCGCATGGCCGCGATCAGCGCGGAGACGACGGAACACTACGGCGGCGCGTACGACCCCGGCCTGCCGACGTCCCCCCAGGCCCCGGCCCGTGACGCGACGGCACCCGGACAGACCCAGCCCCAGACCCAGCCGCCGGCGGACGGTGGCGACGCGGGAGGCACGATCTGATGCCCGGCGGTAACCCTTTCGACAACATGAGCCACGAGCGCATGCTGCAGTGGCTCGACCAGGCGAACAGCGGAACGGTACAGGCGGCCGCCGACCGGCTGGCCAAGGCGGCCGAGGAGATCCACAAGATCGCCGAGGAACTCAAGATCCGCCCGCAGTGGGTCGAGTGGAAGGGCGAGGGCGCCGACGCGTTCCGCACCTGGACCGCGGACCTCGCCAACTCCACTCTCCGCCTGGGCGACTTCAGCGAAAGCTCGGCAAAGTGGCTGGCCCAGGCCTCGGACGCGATCGCCCGAGCTCAGGCGGCGATCCCCCGCGACACGAAGGGCGCCGAGGCCAACCGCGTCGCGGCGGCCTCGGCCCCGAACGACCCGGACGCCGACAAGATCTCGTCCAAGTCGTCGAGCGAGCTTGAGGCGCTGGCCGCCAACAAGGAGAAGGTCCGCCAGGAGGCGGCCGCCGAGATGATCAAGCTGGGGCAGGCGTATGAGTTCTCGGCGAACCAGATGAACGCATTGGAGAGGCCTAAGTTTCCGCCGCCGCCGGATGCGGTTCTGCCACCGGACACCGGGTCGGTTGACGATATGAGGGATCGAGGGAGCCCCGGTGCTCAGGTGCATAACGCCCCCTCCTCCACGGGCCAAGCCACATCGGATTCATCACGCAGCCTAGACAGAGCTTCCGATAACTCTGGTGTGAAGCGATCGCTGGACACCTTTGGGGACGAACCGACGAAGGACGCGCCTCCCACACGGATGGGCATCGACTCCGTGGAGACGTTGTTGCCGGACAAGCAGACAACGACGGGGCCGCTGGGAAGCCAGCCCAACGGAGGACGAACGGACGGATCAGGAACCGTCCCTCATGCGGGTTTGATCCCGCAGGGGCCTGAGGGCCGGCGCATTTCACCGAGCGGTCCCCTTCCACAGGGGCGAGCAACCGCGAACGGTCGTATGCCGCAATTGCCTGGCCAGGCGGTTCCCCCTCAGCATTCCGCGCGGCTGCCGGGCGGTACTGGCATCATCGGAGGGCGCCCGGCCACTCCTCCGCTGGCAGGGCAGACGGGACCTTTCCATCGAGGCACCGTGGTTGGAGGACCGAGTCAGACTGGTCGCTCGCCGATGAGTCCCATGACCCGCACCACAACCTCTATGGGACGAGCGATCGGCCAGCAAGGACAGCCACCTACCAGTCGGCTTTCCACGCCGAACGGTGGCGTCATCGGTGGCACTCCACAGCGTGCAGGTCGTGCTGGACTCGGCGGAAGCGGATCGGGTAGAGCGGCTGGCCCTGGCGCGACAGCTGGCGGCGGAACGGCTCGAGGCGGTGTCATTGGCGGTGCTTCAAGCACTACCGCTCGCAGCGGGGGCGGCGAGACAGGCAGCGACCGCACCTCTAGCCAGACGTCCTCAGCAAGGTCGGAGAGCAGGAACATCCGGCCAGCTCGCTCGACTGACAACGAGCGCAACAGACGAAAGAGTGGCGACCGATCTACGCCACCGGTCATCGACTGACGCGTCCCCAGAACGGAGACAACAACGCATATGCGCACCGCCAGCCCTCGACGTAGCCGTCACCGTGCTGCGGCATCCGTGCTACTCGGTCTGCTCCTGGTGGCCGCCGCAGGAGCCCCGGCCCATGCCGAGACGATCCGTGAGGAACAGTGGTTCCTTGACGCGATGCGGGCTGAGCAAATGTGGCAGAGCAGTACCGGCAAAGGTGTGACGGTCGCTGTTATAGACACAGGAGTCGATCCGACCAACCCTGATCTGAAGGGACGCATCCTCAAGGGCAAAGACTTCGCAGAGGATCAGCCTGGGGACGAGCACACTGACTATGAGGGTCACGGCACGGGGATGGCAGGGCTCATCGCCGGGACGGGGGCGTATGACGGCGGGCGGGGCGCCTTCGGATTGGCCCCTGGTGCAAAGATCCTCCCGATCCGTATTCCGAGGGCTGCCGCCGCTGCCAACAAAGCTGAGGGCAACGCCCGATTCAACCAAGCAGCTCCGAAGGCGATCCGCTACGCAGTTGACTCAGGCGCAAGAGTCATCAATATCTCCCAGGCCTACACGGCAGGTTCGCACCAACTCTCAGCGGCAGTTAAGTACGCGTTGGACAAAGGCTCGTTGGTCTTTGCAGGTGTCGGAAATGACGGGGAGACAACCAACGAGCTCATGTATCCGGCAGCCACGCCCGGAGTGGTAGGTGTGGCTGCTGTGGGAAGAGATCTCCATAGGACAGCCGAGTCTCAACACGGTCCTCAGGTAGACATGGCAGCTCCGGGTGAGGAGATGGTTCACGCGTGCGGGACTGAGAGTGGCATTTGCGAGAGCCATGGCACCAGCGACGCCACAGCCCTAGCCTCCGCCAGCGCCACCCTCATCTGGTCCAAGCACCCAACCTGGACCAACAACCAGGTCCTCCGAGTCATGCTCAACACCATCGGCGCCCCCACCGACGGGGCCAGGCGCAACGACTCCATCGGCTACGGAATCGTCCGCCCCCGCATCGCCCTGCAAAACCCTGGAGACCCCGGCCCCGCCGACGAGTACCCGCTCCCGGACCTCGCGGCTGCGGCGTCCGCGTCGCCGTCCCAAGAGCCCTCGGTGACGGACTCCACTGGCTCTCCAGCTGAGGACAACACTGAGATGGCTGCCGACGAGTCAGATGACGGCATTCTCATGCCGATGTTGTTCGGAGGCCTCGCCGCCGCAGTGTTCGGCGGGGCTATCGCAGGCCTCGTCATCACCCGCAAACGCCGCGCGAAGCAAGCCGCAGTTCCGACCCCAGCGGCTCCCTATCCTTATGGGACGCCCCAACACACGTCAGGGGCAACGCAGCACCCGGCCCTGCCGTACGCGCCTCCCGGCGCTCAGAACGGCAACGTAACTCCTGGCCGTAGCCCTGACTCTGTCTGAGGGCTGAGAAGCTGTTGTCTTTTCGATCTTGAGAGATGCGCGTCGAACAGGAGTCCCGATCGGGTGGTCGCGGGGTGCTGGGCGCATATGAACAGGGCCTC
>NZ_JBVIDX010000012.1:215384-271555 GCF_055572155.1 Streptomyces sp. NPDC030814 | reverse complement strand
ATTCCGAACCCGGAAGCTAAGCCTTACAGCGCCGATGGTACTGCAGGGGGGACCCTGTGGGAGAGTAGGACGCCGCCGAACAATCATTGAGAAAGGCCCACACCTTATGGTGTGGGCCTTTCTGCGTTTCACCGTGATTTATCGGGGGCCAGAATGCGCCGCGACCGCCCGCCGCGTCGACTTCGTAAAGTGGTCGGATGCGCTACGACCTCGTGATCTTCGACAATGACGGTGTGCTCGTCGACAGTGAGCCCATCTCCAACCGGCACCTCGCCGCCTATCTGACCGAGCTCGGACACCCGACCTCGTACGAGGACTCCATCCGGGACTACATGGGGTCGGCCATGCACCGGATCCATGAGCTGATCCATGAGCGGACCGGGCGGCGGCTGCCCGAGGACTTCGACGATGTCTTCCACGCACGGGTATTCGCGGCGTTCGAGCGGGACCTGACGCCGGTCGCCGGGATCGTCGACGTCATGGAGAAGCTCGTGGCCGAAGGGGTGCCTTACTGTGTGGCGTCGTCCGGGAGCCATGAGCGGATCCGAGTGGGGCATCGGACAACGGGGCTCCACCGGTGGTTCGGGGACGGACTGGTGTTCAGCGCGCAGGACGTGGGGCGGGGCAAGCCGGCGCCCGACCTCTTTCTGCACGCGGCCGAGCAAATGGGGGTCGCGCCGGACAGATGCGCGGTGATCGAGGACAGCCCCCTCGGCGTCCAGGCGGGACTCGCGGCCGGGATGGACGTGTACGGGTTCACGGCGATGACACCGGCGGAGAAGCTGACCGGGGCCCGAGGGCACTTCTCGGACATGGCGGAGCTGCTCCCCCTGCTTAGTTGAGCAATCTTCAACTTCCTCTACCCATGAGTAGCGGACGACCCCTACTGTTCCGCCATGACAGATGTGCTGCGGCGCGGCCGGGCCGCGTTGGCGTTCAGCTTCTTCGCCCAGGGCGTCGCCTTCGCACTGCTCGTGACGCGAATTCCGGCCATTCAGGACCGGTACGGGGTCTCCGACGCGCTGCTGCCCGCCTTCCTCGCCGCGGTGCCGGTGCTCGCCGGCGTCGGCAGCGTCTGCACCGAGCAACTGGTGAAGAAGGTACCGGCGAGCCGGGTGCTGCGGTGGTCGCAGCCCGTCGTGCTCCTGGCGCTGCTGGGGGTGGGGGCCGGCGGGCACATGGTCGAGCTCGGGGTCTCGCTGGCCGCGTTCGGGCTGGCGGTCGGGGCGCTCGATGCCTCGATGAACATGCTCGGGGTGAGCCTCCAGCGGTCCTACGGGCGGAGCATCATGCTCGGGTTTCACGCCGTGTACAGCCTGGGCGGGATATCCGGGGCCTCGCTGGCGTGGGTGGGGGCGCACTGGGATCTGCCGCTGCTCGTGTCGTATCTGCCGGTGGTCCTCGTGCTGCTGCCGGCCGCGCTGGTGGGGAGCCGGTGGTACGTCGACGGGGGCGGGCCCGAGGACAAGGCCGCCGCCGACGCCGGTGCCGCGGGCGGGCATGTCGCCTTCAAGCTGCTGCTGCCGCTCTGTCTGGTGATGTGCTTCGCGTACATCGGGGACTCCACCGTCTCCAACTGGAGTGCCAAGTACCTGGAGGACGTGCTCGGGAGCTCGGACGAGCTGGCGACCGTTCCGTACAACGTCTACATGGTCACCACGCTGCTGGGGCGGTCCATCGGTGACTTCGGGGTGCGCCGGTTCGGGGCCGCTGCCGTCGTACGGGCGGGAGCGGTGGTGGCGGCCATCGGGTTCGCGGTGGTGGCGGGGGCGCCGGGGGCCTGGGTGGGAATGCTCGGGTTCACGCTGCTGGGGCTGGGGCTGTGTGTGCTGGTGCCACAGACGTTCGCGGCGGCGGGGCGGCTGTTCCCAGGGGCTTCGGACGCGGCCGTCGCCCGGCTGAACATCTTCAACTATGTGGGCTTTTTGATCGGTTCTCCGTTGGTGGGGGCGTTGGGGGACTCCTGGAGCTACCGCGGGGCGATGCTCGTACCGATGGCGTTGGTGCTGGTGACGTTGGTGTACGCCCGGTCGTTCGAGACTGAACCGGACCGATACGGTGGCGGACATGAGCGGCCGCGCACAGCTGATGTGGGACGAGGCAGTAACGGGCTATGACTTCGGCCCGGACCATCCGATGGATCCGGTCCGGCTCGCGTTGACCCGGAGTCTGGTGAGCGCCTTCGGGCTCGACCGGGAGATGGATGTCGTCTCGGCGAAGCTGGCGGGGGACTCGACCCTGCGGCTCGTGCACCGCGAGGACTACGTGGCGGCGGTGAAGGCCGCGTCCGCCGACCCCGGCGGCGCCGACGGGTCCTACGGGCTCGGGACCATGGACGATCCGGCGTTCGCCGGGATGCACGAGGTGTCCGCGCTGATCGCCGGGCAGTCGGTGGGAGCGGCGGAGGCAGTGTGGCGCGGCGACGCGCTGCACGCCGTGAACTTCGCCGGCGGCCTGCACCACGCCATGCCGGGCGGCGCCTCCGGGTTCTGCATCTACAACGACGCCTCCCTCGCCATCGCCCGGCTGCTGGAGCTGGGCGCCGAACGGGTTGCCTACGTGGATGTGGACGTGCACCACGGGGACGGGGTCCAGGCCGCGTTCTGGGAGGACCCGAGGGTCCTGACGATCTCGCTGCACGAGCACCCCCGGACGCTGTTCCCGCAGACCGGCTGGCCGGAGGAGACGGGGGCGGACAAGGCGGAGGGGTCGGCCGTGAACGTCGCGTTGCCGGCCGGGACCGGGGACGCGGGCTGGCTGCGGGCGTTCCACTCGGTGGTGCCTGAGGTACTGGCCGAGTTCCGGCCGCAGGTGCTGGTGACCCAGCACGGTGCGGACACGCACTTCGAGGACCCGTTGGCGCATCTGGCGGTGTCGCTGGACGCGCAGCGGGCGGTCCAGATGGCGCTGCACGACCTGGCGCACGAGCATGCCGACGGGCGGTGGATCGCGCTCGGCGGCGGCGGATATGCGGTGGTGGACGTGGTGCCGCGATCGTGGACGCATCTCGTCGGGATCGTGGCCGGGCGGGAGATCGCGCCGGAGACCATGATCCCTGAGGACTGGCGGCAACAGGTCTTCGCCCGGACACGGCAGTTGGCGCCGGTGCGGATGACCGACGGGCGGTGGCCCGTGGCGTGGACCGACTGGGCGGCCGGGTACGACCCCGCGGACCGGTTGGACCAGGCGGTGCTGGCCGCGCGCAAGGCGGTGTTCCCGCTGCGGGGGCTGCTGCCCTGAGGTCGGCCGGGCTCAGGGGGTCCTTTCACTCGACCCGGACGCTCATAGGGAAAGGACCCCTTAGGCCAACTGTGTGGTTCGGCCAGGGATTCTGGTGGTGGCCTGGGGCTGGTGCGTCAGCATCGGGGTGTGTTGAGTGCGGGGGAGTTGCGGGCTCATCTGGTGGCGGCGGGGCTGGCCGGGAGGGTGGCAACCTCGCGGGAGTCGAGTCTGCGGAGTTACCGGCTGTTCGCCGCCCGTGATCCTCGGTTTCTGATCGGGCTCGACCCCGAGATGACGTGGCGGCAGCGGGATGTGCTCGGTTTGATGGCCCAGAGGTGTGGGGTTTCGGCCGATCCGGGGTGCACGACCGGGCAGGATGTGATTGACCCGCGGTTCACCCTGGCGGCGTTGGACCGGTTCGCGGAGCGGCTCGCGGCGGTCGCGCGCAGTGGTGGGCCGGTGCTGTTCGGCACCGGGCATCCGCATCGGCTGATCGGCTTCTACGGCGCGTTGGCGGACGCTTTGTCGGCGGCGGGATGTGAGGTCCTCACCCCTGCGACGGGTAGACGTGTCGACATAACGACCCGGTTCGGCCTACGCACGTACAACCTCGACTACGTAAGACGTGTCTCCGTCGTAAGGGAGGCGACCGCTTCGCGCTCCCGTTGTGCGACCGGCGTGCACACGCATTCACCCCTCCCGGTTCGGACGGTTCTGGCGGCCGCCGCGGAGGGCGGCGGGCGGCTCCCGGAACTCGTGGTCGGGGACCATGGATGGGTCTGCGGTGCAGGTCAGCTGGGGTTCGAGGCAATCGGGCTGGCCGACACGGACGATCCGGCGCTCTTCGTGGGGGAGGCGGAGGGACGGGTGTCCGTCGTCGTTCCACTTGATGACGGTGTGCGGTCCGGTTACTACCGACCGCTGACCCGCTACGTACTCAATCGGGCGTGTCTGTCACAGTAGGCCGCCGATGGCATCCCCTCTTCCCCACTCGCATCACCCGCCCCTACATTGGGGAGTGAGCACGCAGCGACGAAGAGTCACCGGAAGGGGAAGCCGGTGGCCGTCGAGTGCGGAAGGTGCAGGTGTGTCATGGCTGCAGCTGGCGAGAGGCCTCTGAACGAGGTTCAGTTCCTTACCGTGGCGGAAGTCGCCTCGGTGATGCGAGTGTCGAAGATGACCGTGTACCGGTTGGTGCACAGCGGTCATCTGCCGGCGATCCGGGTGGGCAGGTCCTTCCGGGTGCCGGAGCAAGCGGTTCACGAGTACCTTCGCGAGAGCTATGTGGGGGTGGAGACTGCCTGACGGTCATGGGGTCAGGAGTGCCCGGGGGCCGCGCGTGGCGTCCGGGATACCCCTGGCTCACCCTCGATTACGACCTCAGCGCTCGGACGGGTAGGCTGGCCCCTCGTAGGTCGTATGGGCCCATGGCGCCCAAACACCGAGTGATGAGAAGTGAGCGAGGGTAGTCGTGGGCTCTGTTATCAAGAAGCGGCGCAAGCGGATGGCGAAGAAGAAGCACCGCAAGCTGCTCAAGCGCACCCGCGTTCAGCGTCGCAACAAGAAGTAAGGCGGCCCGGCCCCTGAAAGGGGGCCTGGCAGACGTCCGTCCCGTACGGGCGTCGCCCGCCTTGCACGTTTGTGCGAGCGCTGTGGAGAGCGCGTTGCTGAGACCCCCCACCGGACCCCGGTGGGGGGTCTCAGTGTTTTTGCCGGTCGTTGGCGGGGTCGCAGTCATCACAGCGCAACAACAACCCGCTAACGTGGCCGCACACGGGGAACGCGGCAGAGGACGAGCAGAGATACGCCTACGGGCGCCGACGTTGGGAAGGAAGGCGCTGATCTTGGGGAAGGTCGTGCTCGTGACCGGGGTGGCCCGTCAGCTGGGCGGCCGGTTCGTACGTCGGATCCAGCGTGAGCCGGATGTCGACCGCGTCATCGCGGTGGACGCCGTGCCGCCGGAGCACCATCTGGGCGGCGCGGACTTCGTGCAGGCCGACATCCGCCACCCCGCCATCGCCCGTGTGCTGGCCGAGCACAACGTCGACACCGTGGTGCACCTGGACGTCACGGGCACCCCGCTGGGCAGCGGCGGCCGGGCGACGCTCAAGGAGACCAATGTCATCGGCACCATGCAGTTGCTCGGTGCCTGCCAGAAGTCCCCGCTGATCAAGCGTCTGGTCGTGAAGTCCAGTACGAACGTGTACGGCTCCGCGCCCCGCGATCCGGCCGTCTTCACCGAGACCACACCGCCCAAGTCCCTGCCGAGCGGTGGCTTCGCCAAGGACACCGTCGAGGTCGAGGGCTATGTGCGCGGCTTCGCGCGACGCCGGCCCGATGTGGCCGTGTGCGTGCTGCGGTTCGCGAACATCCTCGGCCCGAGCGCCGATTCCCCGCTCGCGTCGTACTTCTCGCTGCCGGTGCTGCCGACCGTGCTCGGCTACGACCCCCGGCTGCAGTTCGTGCACGAGGACGACGTGATCGAGGTGCTGCGGATCGCCTCGCACGAGCCGGTTCGCGGCACCCTCAACAGCGGCACCTTCAACATCGCCGGTGACGGTGTGCTGCTGCTGTCGCAGTGCGCGCGGCGGCTCGGCCGGCCGACGGTGCCGCTGCTGATGCCGGCGGTCAGCTGGGTCGGCACGATGGTCCGTACGCTGGGGGTGACGGACTTCTCGCCGGAGCAGCTGCGGCTGCTGACCCACGGCCGGGTCGTGTCGACGAACCAGATGCGCGAGACGCTTGGGTACCGGGCCAAGTACACGACCGCGGAGACCTTCGCGGACTTCGCGCGCGGCAAGGGTCCCGGCCTGCTGCCCCCCGAGGCCGTCGCGGGGGCCATCGACCGGCTCGCCGCACTTCCGGTGCCCGCCCCGGGCGGCGGCCACACCCCGACGCAGAGCGCCAACTGAGGAGCGCATCAACGATGGCGGATGCCAAGGTCATTCCGTTCGACGACGACCGGACCCGTGGGGGCGCCGCGCAGCGCCCGTCGCGCCGCCGGAGCGCGGGGAGCCGTCGCAAGGGCGAGAACGCGGTCGTACGCGACGTCCGGGAATCCGGTGACGTCCAGGCCCTCCCCGGAGTGCCGGCGAGCACCGATGATGTTCCTGTGACACGGGAGAAGCCGGAGACGCCCCTGGAGGCCGCCGAGGCAGCGGACGGCGGGGCGCTGGAGCGACGGATCGCGAGCGGCCTCGCCTTTCTGCGCAAGCGGCTCACCGGGGACTACGAGGTCGACGACTTCGGCTACGACGCCGAGCTCACCGACCAGGTGCTGATGTCCCTGCTGCGGCCCGTGTACGAGAAGTACTTCCGGGTCGAGGTGAAGGGCATCGAGAACATCCCGGCGGAGGGTGGCGCCCTGATCGTCGCCAACCACTCCGGGACGCTCCCGATGGACGGCCTGATGATGCAGGTCGCCGTCCACGACAACCACCCCGCCGGGCGCCATCTGCGGCTGCTCGCGGCGGACCTGGTCTTCATGCTGCCGGTGGTGAACGAGCTGGCCCGCAAGCTGGGACACACCCTGGCGTGCGCGGAGGACGCCTCACGGCTGCTGCAGCAGGGCGAACTGGTCGGAGTCATGCCGGAGGGCTTCAAGGGCCTCGGCAAGCCCTTCGGGGACCGCTACAAGCTTCAGCGGTTCGGCCGCGGCGGCTTCGTGTCCACCGCGCTGCGGGCGGGCACGCCGATCATCCCGTGCTCGATCGTCGGCGCGGAGGAGATCTATCCGATGATCGGCAACTCCAAGACGATCGCCCGTCTCCTCGGCTTCCCGTACTTCCCGATCACTCCGACGTTCCCCTGGCTCGGCCCGCTGGGTGCGATCCCCCTCCCCACCAAGTGGACCATCCAGTTCGGCGAGCCCATTCCGACCGACGGCTACCCGCCGGAGGCCGCGGAGGACCCGATGCTGATGTTCAACCTGACGGACCAGGTACGGGAACAGATCCAGCACACCCTGTACAAGCTGCTGGTGCAGCGGCGGTCGGTGTTCTTCTGAGGTGTTGCACTGAGGCGGTCGGCGCTCCGTCCGCTTCTCCGAGCGCCGCGTACGACGATGGGGCGCCCTTCGCGTGAAGGGCGCCCCATCGTCGTGCCGGGTCAGTTCGTGTCGTCGCCGTCGATGCCCAGGCCGGGGAGGAGGCCGGGGAGGAGGGGCGGGACGGTGACGTCGGGCTCCTGTACGGGGGCGCTGCTGTCCGTGGACGGCGAGGTGTTGGACGTGTCGTCCTGGGGCGGGTCGAGCAGACTGCCGGTGGTACCGCCGACGAGGTTCTCCCCGCTGTTCGAGGCGGACGGCTTGGGCTTGCCGTCCGTGTCCTGGCTGCCCGCGGAGCCGCCGGTGGCGCTGGGTGCCGGACGGCCGGAGTCGGCCGAGCCGGGGGAGCGGGAGCCCGGCGATCGGCGCTGCTTGTCGCCGCCGCCCGGGGAGTGGGGCTGTGGCAGCAACGACCGGTGCGGGGCGACCTCTTCGTCTATGGCGTCGAAGACCTGCGACACCTGGCGGCTGACGTCCCCGAGCTGTACGGGCAGCCGCTCGCGCAGTGCGCCCCACGTCTCCCGGTGGGACTGGGAGAAGGACGACAGGGCCTGGATGGGGCCGAGGGAGCCCGGGTTGCGCTCGTAGGCCTCGTGCAGCAGGCGGTGGCCCTCGGAGGCGTCGTGCTTCATGCCGGTCAGGGCCCGGCGGACGTCGCCCAGGGACTCGTGGTCGAGGTGTCCGCCGCGGTCACGCTCCATGAGCCTGCGGGCCTCGCTGAGCCGGGTGGACGCCTGGTCGAGATAGAGCCGGCCGCGGTCGTCGGTGTCGTCGGCCAGGGTGAGCTTCACGTCCTCGATGCCGCGCTTGAGGCCGTAGAGCGAGTCGCCGGGGAGGGCGTCCGAGCTGGCCGCGGCCACACCGCCGAGTGCTCCCGCGGCGACACCGACGCTGAGCCCGCCCGCGGCGAGCCCCTTCGTCAGTCGCGATCGTGGTCGCAGCTTTCCCAGCGGGCTCGCCCGGTGAGCGCCCCGCGCCCTGCCGGATCGCCCGCCCGTCTCCCGCCACCGCCCTTCTGCGGAAGTCGCAGCGCTCCCCTTCTGTCGGGGCACCGAAGAGTCCTTCGCCTCACGCCCCGCGAGCGTGCCGTCCCGCAGCATGGCTTCCATCGCGGCCACCAGTTGGGCGCGCTGGACCACCTTGACCTCGGGGTCAAGCTCCGGCTTGGGCAGCTCGTCCAGAGCACTCGCCAGGGTCAACATGCGGCCCTGGTCGGTCTGTTCCGCTGCCGGGGCCGGTGCCGATCCCTCGGGCTGCTCGGCCGCCGTGCCCCGGTCGGACAGCTCCTCCAGGGCCTGGGCGAAGGCGTTCGCCCGCCGGTGCGCCGATACGTTCGCGATCACTGGCGGCACCTCCTCTCGTCATGACGGTCGACTCCCCAGGGGGTCCTGAGGGTTGCACGCCCACGACCAATCCACACGATCGAGTGATCGATGTCGGCCGGGCCGTGACCACAGGGAGCCTGTATCCCGCACAACGAGTGGCGCGGCACTTGGGTTACGGACGGCGGAGGAACCGGCGAAGAAGTCAACGGAGGGCGACCGAAAGCGAGTTGAAGGTTGCCGAGCGTATGCGAGCGGAGGGCTCGGCGTGGGACCGCGATGGGTCGCTGGGTGGGTCCTACCGGGGGCGGGTCAGCGGGCGTCGTCCGGCAGGAGACGGGCGAGGGTGCGGACCGCGCGGTACTGGAGGGTCTTGATCGCGCCCTCGTTCTTGCCCATGACACGGGCGGTCTCGGCGACGGAGAGGCCCTGGAGGAAGCGGAGGGTGACGCACTCCTGCTGCTGGGGGTTGAGACGGCGTACGGCGTCGAGGAGCGCGGCGTTGGAGAGGGACTCCAGGACGGAGTCCTCGGGGGAGCGCTCGACCTCGTTGGCGTCGAGCATCTCGCCGGTGGTGACCTCCAGCCGGAAACGGCTGGACTTGAAGTGGTCGGCGACCAGGTTGCGGGCGATGGTGACCAGCCAGGCGCCGAAGTCGCGGCCCTGCCAGGTGAACGTCCCGATGCGGCGCAGGGCGCGCAGGAACGTCTCACTGGTGAGGTCCTCGGCGGTGGCCTTGCCGCCGACGCGGTAGTAGATGTAGCGGTAGACGGTGTCGCTGTACTGGTCGTACAGACGGCCGAACGCGTCGGCCTCGCCGGACTGGGCGCGTTCGACGAGGTCCATCATGCGGGCGCTGTCGCTGTCCGCGGCGGGACGGCGAGTGGTGGCGGTGGATCCCGAACGGCCTCGTCTGCCCACCTCCCGCCCGTCACCCGACCTCCGCCCCCCAACGACGGAGCTGCGTGCCGACCCCTGTTCGATGCCGTCGGCGAGTGCGTAGCACGGGCCTACGGGCGCGGCGGCGGAGGCGAGGGCGGGGACGGCGTACGCGGTGGGGACGAAGCCGCGCAACAGGTCGTTGACCGTCGCGCGCAGCGTAGCCAGGCCCGAGGCGTCAACCCCGACGTGTGGGTACACGGGACTCCCAGAGGCAGAGCTTCCATCACGTGCAGTACGGAACCATTCACCCGTCGTAGCGACGGAGGGGTACCGGTTTGCGTTTGAGGAGAATAACGCTTCGTGCAGGCTCTGCTACGCCCAGTTGCTCAAATCATCGATTACGTCGCTTCTGTTACCGATTGACGGCTGCTCAAGTTCCGGTCCCTGATCGGTTACTGATCGATTGAGTTCGCGTTCCGTATGGCTGCAGGGCGGGTTGTGGTCGGGTGCGGATGAGGGGACTGACGGGCGCGTGGTGGGGGTAGGAGAGCCGGAATGCGGGCGGGCCCTGCGGGAACGCCGAACGCCGGAGGGGCCGGTTTCCCGGCCCCTCCGGCGTTCGCAAAGGTGTGCGCGGTCAGCGGCGGCGACGGTGCAGCGCGATCGCGGCCACCGTGCCGCCGGCCACCGCGCCCACGCCGGCCGCCGCCGGCAGGCCGACCTTGGCCGCTTTGCGGGCCGTGCGGTAGTCGCGCAGGCGCCAGTCCATGGAGCGGGCGTGCTTGCGGAGCTTGGAGTCAGGGTTGATCGCGTAGGGGTGGCCCACCAGGGAGAGCATCGGGATGTCGTTGTGGCTGTCGCTGTAGGCGGCGCAGCGGGAGAGGTCCAGGCCCTCCGCGGCGGCCAGGGCGCGGACGGCCTCCGCCTTCGCGGGCCCGTGGAGCGGCTCGCCGACCAGCTTGCCGGTGTAGACCCCGTCGACCGACTCGGCGACCGTGCCGAGCGCCCCGGTCAGGCCGAGGCGGCGGGCGATCACCTGGGCGATCTCCACCGGCGCGGCTGTCACCAGCCACACCTTCTGGCCGGCGTCGAGGTGGGCCTGGGCGAGGGCACGGGTGCCCGGCCAGATGCGCTCGGCCATGTACTCGTCGTAGATCTCCTCGCCGATGATGGTCAGTTCGGCGACGCGGTGGCCCTTGACGATGGAGAGCGCGGAGTCCTGGGCGTCCTGCATGTGCTCGGGGTCCTCGGAGCCGGCGAGCCGGAACCACGCCTGCTGCCAGGCGAACCGGGCGAGGTCGCGGGTCTCGAAGAACTTCCGCTTGTACAGGCCCCGGCCGAAGTGGAACAACGACGCGCCCTGCATGACCGTGTTGTCGAGGTCGAAGAAGGCGGCGGCCTTCTCGTCGCCGAGGACCGGGAACTCCGGTTCGGCGGCAGGGGTGTCGGGCGCGGGAGTGATGTCCTCCAGTTCCTGGGAGGACTTGCGTGCGGCCTCAGCAGAGGCCTCGCCTGCCAACACACTCCGTGCCGTGGCGGAGCGCCTACGAGGAGTGAGCCATCCTAGAGCGGCCATGTCGTGAGCATAGCCAGTCTGTTCGGTACTTCTGGAGCAGAGAGGTTTGCAACGTGTGAACTCTCCGCGGACTTGTCGTCGAAGCGATGTTCCGCACGGCGTGTCCGCGTGCGGGACGGGCGACGAGGGGGCGGGGCCACGCTGCGACAATGGCGGTATGAGTGCCATGTTCCGGAGACGGTCGCGTGATCCGAGGGAGCGGCTCGTCACACTGATCGGCAAGCCGGGGTGTCATCTGTGTGATGACGCACAGTCGGTGATCGAGAAGGTGTGCGGGGAGCTGGGGGTGCCCTGGGAGAAGAAGGACATCACCCAGGACGAGGAGCTGCACCGCGCGTACTGGGAGCAGATCCCGGTGGTGCTGGTGGACGGCGCGCAGCACACCTTCTGGCGGGTGGACGAGGCGCGTCTGCGCAAAGCCCTTACACAGCTGTGACTGACCGACCAGTCCAAGTGGTCCAAAAAGTCGCTTAGGATCGACGGGCTGGTTGGTCTCGGGGGCGGGATTCGTGAGGGAGTGGACGGTTTTGCCCCCGTGGAGCAAGGCGCCGAGCTGGGCGTCGCGTGAGGGACGAAGGCACGCGAGTGCCGGTTCCCCGCGTGCGCGTCGAGCGTGCGTGACCCCGGTCACGTTGGCCGGGCAAATCGGACACCATCTTTGTGCACGCGTTCACAAAGACATAGCCTGCTGTCGACGGGGCGGTCTGGGGACGCATGACCGCCCGCAGCCCCGCTCTACCCGCAGGAGCACCGTGGCAACTGGCCGAACTCACCGACCGGCGACCCGCAGCCGAGGGATTCCCGAGGCCACCGTCGCCAGGCTTCCGCTGTACCTCCGTGCCCTGACCGCGCTGTCGGAGCGCTCGGTACCCACCGTTTCATCCGAGGAACTGGCGGCCGCGGCGGGGGTCAACTCCGCCAAGCTGCGCAAGGACTTCTCCTACCTCGGCTCCTACGGGACGCGGGGCGTCGGCTACGACGTCGAGTACCTCGTCTACCAGATCTCCCGTGAGCTGGGCCTCACCCAGGACTGGCCGGTCGTGATCGTCGGTATCGGTAACCTCGGCGCCGCCCTGGCCAACTACGGCGGCTTCGCCTCCCGTGGGTTCCGGGTGGCCGCGCTGATCGACGCCGACCCGGCGATGGCGGGTAAGCCGGTCGCGGGCATCCCGGTCCAGCACACGGACGAACTGGAAAAGATCATCGACGACAACGGGGTCTCCATCGGCGTGATCGCCACCCCCGCCGGTGCCGCCCAGCAGGTGTGCGACCGGCTCGTCGCGGCCGGGGTCACGTCCATCCTGAACTTCGCGCCCACCGTTCTCTCCGTGCCGGACGGTGTCGACGTACGCAAGGTGGATCTCTCGATCGAGCTGCAGATCCTCGCCTTCCACGAGCAGCGCAAGGCCGGGGAGGAGGCCGCGGGCGAGCCCGGGGCCGTACCGCTGGCTCCCAAGGAGTCCGGGAAAGGACCCGACGGGGATGTCCCCGCCGTGATGCCGGCATGAGTCTCCTGGTCGTCGGGCTGAGCCACCGCAGCGCTCCGGTGAGTGTGCTGGAGCGGGCCGCGCTGTCCCTGGACGCGCAGATCAAGTTGCTTCAGGACACGGTCGCCGCCGAGCCGGCCACCGAGGCCGCCGTCCTCGCCACCTGCAACCGCATAGAGCTCTACGCGGACGTCGACAAGTTCCACGCGGGCGTCGCCGAGCTGTCCACGCTGCTCGCCCAGCACAGCGGGGTGGGGCTCGACGAGCTCACGCCCTATCTCTACGTGCACTACGAGGACCGGGCCGTCCACCATCTGTTCTCGGTGGCCTGCGGACTGGACTCCATGGTCGTCGGCGAGGGGCAGATCCTCGGGCAGATCAAGGACGCGCTGGCCCGGGCCCAGGAGCTGCACACCGCCGGACGCCTGCTGAACGACCTGTTCCAGCAGGGGCTGAGGGTCGGCAAGCGGGCGCACTCCGAGACCGGGATCGACCGGGCCGGGCAGTCGCTGGTGACCTTCGGCCTGGAGCAGTTCACCGCCGGTGGCGCCGTCGAGGGGTGGGCCCGGGGCAAGCGGGCCGTCGTGATCGGCGCCGGGTCGATGTCGTCGCTGGCCGCCGCCACGCTGGCGCGGGCCGGGGTCGCCGAGATCGTGGTCGCCAACCGGACGTACGACCGGGCCGAGCGGCTCGCGCAGATCCTCGGCGAGCAGGGCGAACAGGGCGAAACGGACGTGGTGGCCCGCGCGGTACCGATGGAATCGGTGCCTTCCGAGCTGACACGTGCCGATGTCGTCGTCTCCTGTACGGGTGCCACGGGCCTGGTCCTGAGCGCCGACGCCGTCGCCGCGGCCGTCGAGGGGAGGCTGCCCGAGGGGGCGGTCGCCGCCGGGCACGAGGACCGCACGGACACGCGGGGCGGCATACGGCCCGTGCTGCCGTCCGCCGCCGTCGGCGGTGACGAGGACTGTCCGCTCGACCTTCCCGCCGTGCAGGGCGGCGGCTTCTCCGTGCACGGGGAGGCGGCGGTCGCCGGGATGGACGCGGCGACGCTGGAGCAGCACGCGGCCTGGGTGGACAACGCGACCGTGGACCGGCGCACCGCCGCCCGCCGGACGCCCGCCGCCGAGGCGGAGCTGATCGCCGCGCTCGCCGCGACCTTCGCCGTCACCCGGCGGATCACCGAACTGCGCCGGCCCGAGCCGGTGGTCGAGGTGCCCCGGCCGGAACCCGTGCTGGCGCTGCTGGACCTGGCCATGCCCCGCGACATCGACGCGGCCGTGCACCGGCTGCCCGGCGTCCGGCTGGTCGACATCGAGTCCCTCGCCGAGGCGTCCGCCGACGCGCCGATGGCCGCCGACGTGGACATGGTGCGGAGGATCGTTTCGGACGAGGTGGCCGCCTTCGGCGCCGCCCAGCGGGCCGCGCACATCACCCCCACCGTCGTGGCGCTGCGTGCCATGGCCGCCGATGTCGTCGCGAGCGAGATCTCCCGCCTGGAGGGCCGGCTGCCGAGCCTCGACGACAAGCACCGAGCTGAGATCACCCAGACCGTGCGGCGCGTCGTCGACAAGCTGCTGCACGCGCCGACCGTACGGGTCAAGCAGCTCGCGGCCGAGCCCGGCGGCGCCGGGTACGCCGACGCGCTGCGGACCCTGTTCGACCTGGACCAGGAGACGGTCGCCGCCGTGTCCCGGGCCGATGACAGCCAAGAGAACGCCGAGAACCGAGGGCGATCATGAGTGAGCAGGCACGTGAGGCGCCCCAGCGGCAAGCCGATGGGACGCTGCGGCTCGGGACCAGGCGGAGCAAGCTCGCCATGGCCCAGTCCGGGCTGGTGGCGGACGCGGTCCGTCAGGTGACCGGACGGCCCGTCGAACTCGTGGAGATCACGACGTACGGCGACGTCTCGCGCGAGCACCTGGCGCAGATCGGCGGCACGGGCGTCTTCGTCACCGCGCTGCGGGAGGCGCTGCTGCGCGGGGAGGTCGACTTCGCCGTGCACTCGCTCAAGGACCTGCCCACCGCGCAGCCCGCCGAGCTGGCGCTGGCCGCCGTGCCGGTGCGCGAGGACGCGCGGGACGTGCTGGTCGCCCGCGACGGCCTCACCTTCGCCGAGCTGCCGGAGGGCGCCCGCGTCGGCACCGGTTCGCCGCGGCGGATGGCCCAGCTGAACGCGTACGCGCGCAGCCACGGCCTGACGATCGAGACGGTGCCGATCCGCGGGAACGTAGACACCCGGATCGGATACGTGCGGAAGGGTGAGCTGGACGCCGTCGTGCTGGCCGCCGCCGGACTGAACCGGATCGGCCGGATCGACGAGGTGACCGACTTCCTCTCGGTCGACACCGTTCTGCCCGCCCCCGGCCAGGGGGCACTGGCGATCGAATGCGTCGCGGACAACGCGACCCTCGTCGCCGCGCTCGGCGAACTCGACGACCCGTTCACACGGGCCGCCGTGACCGCCGAGCGGTCCCTGCTCGCCGCCCTGGAGGCCGGTTGCAGCGCACCTGTGGGTGCGTTCGCCGACCTTCTGGCCGACGGGCAGACTGTCAAGGAGATGCGCCTGCGCGGCGTCGTCGGCACGACCGACGGCTCGACGCTGGTGCAGCTGTCCACCACCGGTCCCGTGCCCGAGACGTACGACCAAGCAATGGCGCTCGGCCGTGAACTCGCGGCCGAGATGCTCGCCAAGGGCGCGGCCGGTCTGATGGGGGAGCGAGCACATTGAGCCCCACCACCCTTCCCGCCGGTCCGGACCACGGTCACGTCACCTTCCTCGGTGCCGGACCCGGGGATCCGGGACTGCTGACACTGCGCGCCGTGGAGGCGCTGGCGAACGCGGACGTCCTCGTCGCCGAGCACGAGGTGCTCGACGTGGTGCGTGCGCATGCCCGTCCGGGCGTCGCCGTCCTGGACACCGACACGGGCCCGCCGTCGCCCGTGGCCGCGGCGCCCTCGGCCTCTTCCGCGGCTACTTCAGCGGATACGTTTTCGGGCACAGGCACGCCTCAGCTGACGGTTGTTGACGGCGCGTCGACAACCGTTGGTGCACCCGCTGTGCGGGATGCGGCACATCTTGTCATGGAGGCCGCGCGGGGCGGCAAGCGGGTCGTCCGTGCGGTGTCCGGGGACCCCGGCCTGGACACGTACGCCACCGGCGAGATGCTGGCGTGCGCCGCCGCGGGTGTGCCGTTCGAGGTGGTGCCCGGTGTGGCCGCCGCCGTGGGCGTGCCCGCGTACGCCGGTGTGCCGCTGCGGGACGCGCAGGGCGCGGATGTGCGCTTCGTGGACGCGCGTACGGCGTCCGAGCGGTGCTGGACCGAGGTCGGGGCGTCCGACGGGACCGTCGTGGTCTCGGCGACGCTGGAGACCGTGGCCGCCGCCGCGGGTGAGCTGGTCGCCGCCGGCCGCAAGCCCGATACGCCGCTGACCGTCACCGTCGCCGGTACGACGACCCGGCAGCGGACCTGGACCGCCACGCTCGGCACGATCGCGCAGGTGCTGAAGCAGGCCAAGGTGCTGCCCTCGCCGGAGGGCGGCCGGCCGGTGATAGCCGTGGTCGGTGAGCGTTCCGCCGCGGCCCAGCGCGACCAGTTGTCGTGGTTCGAGAGCAAGCCGCTGTTCGGCTGGCGGGTCCTCGTGCCGCGGACCAAGGAACAGGCCGCCTCGCTCTCCGACCAACTGCGGTCCTACGGGGCCGTGCCGCACGAGGTGCCGACGATCGCCGTCGAGCCGCCGCGCACCCCGCAGCAGATGGAGCGGGCGGTCAAGGGCCTGGTGACCGGCCGGTACGAGTGGATCGCCTTCACCTCGGTGAACGCGGTCAAGGCCGTACGGGAGAAGTTCGAGGAGTACGGGCTCGACGCCCGTGCCTTCGCGGGGATCAAGGTCGCCGCGGTGGGCGAGCAGACCGCCAAGGCGCTGGTCGCCTTCGGTGTGAAGCCGGACCTGGTGCCGAGCGGGGAGCAGTCCGCGGCCGGGCTGCTGGAGGACTGGCCGCCGTACGACCCCGTCTTCGACCCGATCGACCGGGTCTTCCTGCCGCGTGCCGACATCGCCACGGAGACGCTGGTCGCCGGGCTGATCGAGCTCGGGTGGGAGGTCGACGACGTCACCGCCTACCGGACCGTGCGGGCCTCGCCGCCGCCGGCCGAGACCCGTGAGGCGATCAAGGGCGGCGGCTTCGACGCCGTGCTGTTCACGTCGTCGTCCACCGTGCGGAACCTGGTCGGTATCGCCGGCAAGCCGCACAACGTGACGGTGATCGCCTGTATCGGACCTGCCACGGCCAAGACCGCCGAGGAGCACGGGCTGCGGGTGGACGTGATGGCCCCCGAGCCGTCCGTGCACAAGCTGGCCGAGGCGCTCGCCGACTTCGGGCTGCGGCGTCGCGCCGCCGCGCTGGAGGCGGGGGACCCGGTGACGCGGCCGAGCGAGCGGCGGCCGGGGGCTCGGCGGAGGCGCAACACGACCTGAGCGGGTTGATCGGTTGTACGGGTTGTACGGGAGGGGCGGCGGTTCTTGGGGACCGCCGCCCTCCGTCTTGTGCGGTCGCTCTGTCAGTTGCCGGAGACGTACGGCAGGAACGTCGACCAGGCGGTGGGGGTGAGGGCGAGGCGGGGGCCTTGGGGGTTCTTCGAGTCGCGGACCAGGATCGTGGCGGGGGTGGTGGCGACTTCGAGGCATGAGGGAGTATCGGCGCCGCTGTGGCTGCTCTTTATCCACTCCAGCGACGTCTCGCCCCCGTCGGGCTTGCGGATCATGTGTCTCCCAGCAGTTTCTCGATGAAGGCCAGCGACTCGTGTGGCGTGAGAGCCTGTGACCGGATGGTCCCATAGCGGATATCGAGGATCTGAATGAGTTTCGGCTCGGCGATCGCACGGCTGATGAGTTGGACTTCGTTGTAACCCACGGTGGAGCCGTCGTTGAGTCTGAGCACTCGGAACGGGCCGTCGACGCCGGCGTTTCCCTCACGGTCCAGGGGCATGACCTGTACGTCGACGTTCCGCAACTGCCCGAGCTGCAACAACCGTTCGAGCTGCCTGTGCATCACCATTTTGCCGCCGTAGGGGCGTCGCAGTGTCGACTCGCACTGAACAAAGCTGAGAACCGGCAGGGTTGTGGTGCTCTCGATGATTTCCTGTCGTGCCAGGCGTGCGGCCACCCTCTGCTCCAGCTCGTCCTCCTTGAACGGCGGCCGTCGTGAGCCGAACACCGCCCGGGCGTACTCCTCCGTCTGAAGCAGCCCGTCGATGACCGAGTTGTTGTAGGAGCAGATCTCGACGGCCTCGGCCTCCAGCCGCTTCACGTCCCGCACCTTCTTCGGATACCGGACCTCCGCCAAGTCCCGCTTCATCGCGATGATCTTGCCGTTCGCGCCCAGGGCCTCGTCCGCCTGGTCCAGGTACTCCGGCCGGGGAATCCGCCTCCCCCGCTCGACCGAGGAGACCAGCTCCTCGCCGTACCCGATCGCCGTCCCGAACTCCGCCTGGGTGAGCCCCGCCGCCTCGCGCCACAGCTTCAGCTGGCGTGCGACGGTCCTGATCACCGCCCCGGCCTCGTCGTCCCCCGGGCCCGCGTCCCAGTCGCCCACGTCGTCCGCCTTCCGCCTTGCCGTTTCCCGGTACGGCCCGGACAGAGCCCGCAGCCCACCCGGACAGCCGCGCTCCGCACGGGCATCGACCCTTCACAGGCTATGCATGTGCGACCACGCTGTGTGACGTGAGCGATCGAATCACCCGAATCAGCAGTTCCGTTACCGCCGCGGCCGGACAGGCCGGGACCGCGGCTGTCGCCGACCCGCAGCGCCGGTTCTCCGTACCGCTCTCCGCCACCCGTCGCGGAGCCCGCCTGGCCCGGCTCCTGGCCGTGGAGCACCTGTGCTCGTGGGGGCTGCCCCTGGATCCCGCCCAGCTCATCGTGGCCGAACTCGCCGCCAACGCAGCCCTGCACGGCCGTGTTCCCGGCCGGAGCTTCCGGCTCACCCTCGCCGTCACGCCGCCGTCCATGCTTCGTATCGAAGTGATGGACGCGCGTGGGGAGCGGCTGCCCGGGTGTACGCCGGTCAGCGGGCCAGGTGTCGCCGAGGGCGGTTACGGGCTACTGCTCGTCGAGGAGTTGGCGGATCGGTGGGGTGTGGTGGACGGGCCGGTGCCGACCAAGACGGTGTGGGCGGAGCTGGACATCAGGCGCTGAAGCCGTTGCGGTGGGTCCGTGTGGGCGCGTCCTCGGCCCTGAACAGGCGTCAGGGTCGAGCTTTCTTCCTGATCGCTTCCCGGGTCCCGTCCTTCAGGGGGGCCGCGCTGTTCGCCGTACGTCGGTGCCCGGTGAGCGTTCTCGTCCGCTCACATGTCGATCGCGCCCGCCCAGACGCAGGCAGGCCTCACGTCTCGAACTCGCCCACCCAGGAACGCTCCAGCAGATGCTTGGGCAGGTACTCGGACTCGACATTGATGGGCATACCCACGTCGTAGGCGAGGCAGGCCATGGCGAGAGGGCCGAGGGCGACAGCTCCGTCGGTGCTCCGTTCGCGGTCCTCGTCCACGGTCCAGTACTCCTTGTGGAGTCGGAGGGCCTCGGCGAGGGCGGTGTTGAACTGTCCCTCGTCCCGCTTGAGGAACTGCAGAAACAGGTTGAGCGGCGGGTAGAGGACCTTCAGCATCAGTTCACGGTCGGCAACCCGGAGCCGATCCGGGTCGGCTCCCCGAAAGGCTGCGGTGAACTTGTCACCGAGCCCCGGACGCTCCATCCAGTACGCCTGCAGAGCGTCGACCCAGTCATAGATGTAGTCGTCGTACACCGGTGCCCCCGAACCAAGCAGCAGATCGACCGGCACGTCGGACAAACGCGTCATGCCGTCCTGGTCGCGGCAGATGACCGCCAGCCAGAACGCGGTGATCCAGTTGCCGGCGTCGGTGAAGTGCTGAGCGCCGATGGCCTGAACCGCACGTACCTTGTGCGCGATCCGGCACTCCACCGTTTCCTGATCCGTGGTGGCCGCCGCGAACATGGCGCAGCCGACCTGCATCGCCGCCACCCAGGCTTCCCAGGTCTCGGACTTGTCGGCGGTGGCGTCGTGGAGACAGTGCAGCGCCGCCTTGCTCAAGGCGCTGCTGAAGATCAGGCCGAACATCTCGGGATGCTCTGCGAGAACCTCTATCTCTTCGAGCAAGCGCCGGTCAGCCGCCTCGATGAAGCTCGTCGGATCTTCGGAGGGACGTTCGTCCTCGCGCGGCACGCGTGTGGTCATCGGCTGCTCCCGGGATTGCTGATGGAGCCGGTCGACCAGGGGCCGGACCTCGGCCGCGTAATCGAGCAGCGCCTTGGAGACCGTGCCCAGTTCGGTCTGCAGGTCGTAGCCGGCCGACGCGACGGGCGCCGTCGTCGCGAAGAGCTGGTCGGCCTCCGGGGCCCAGGGCTTCGGCATAGTCCGAGGACGCCTCCCAGGTGCGGACCGGGAACGCACCCAGAGCAATGGCCACCTGTAGGAACCTTGCGATCGGAGCGCTTCGCCTGGTCGGCGTCCGGAACATCGCCTCCGCACTCCGACGAGCAGCCCGGGACCAAACCGGGGCCCTCGCCCTCCTCGGCCCCACATGATCAAAACGGACGAGGCCGGACAACGCCGAAGCTCTGCCCCCCGGAACAACCGGGGGCACTTTAGTGTCACGACCAGGCGAGTCGTCCTCCGGCGACCGAGCAGGTCGGATGGCTTCCATCGGCGATTTCCGTCAGCGTTTCTGCCACGGAGTCGAAATAGTGAGCCAGTGACGCGTACTCGCCCGTGGTCGTGATCTCACCCACGAACCACCTGCCGACACGGCCGTCCTGCACGTCGATGAACTTTCCTGTCCAGCCGTCCTGGTCCGACAGGAACGGGATCCACTCATTGCGCCAGAACGGATTGTCCGGCTGATCCGGAGGGTTGACCCCACCGGGCATGGAGTGGTTCGCGTAGAGCTTCTCCATCGCCCGGATGCCCAGGAAGAAACTCCCCTCGTCCGGAAACCCGGCGAAACCGCAACACGCCACATCGTCGTCCACATCTTCCTCAGGAAGATCAAGGTTGTTCTGCAACAGCCAGGCCCGCAGTTCGCGATGAAGCCGGATGCCCATCCGTTCCTCGGCGGCCGCAAGCATCCGTTCCGTGGCTGGCCCGGGCAGATCCGCATGATCGGCCGGGGCGTGCTCCTGAAGAAGACTCATCACGCGGGACCAGCTCTCCATAACACTCATTCCCCACTACTCTCTGCGTGGACGCCCTATACGGCTGCGTCGCTTCGGCGGGCACGGGCAGTCCAAAGTTACAGAGCGTGGAGAACTCCGTGATCGCGGACGCCCGTGCCTGTTCCGCATCGGACTCCACCCAACACGACGAGACGTCACCAATCGGGCATCAAGCAGACCCGCTGCACTGATCGCCATGCCGTCGAACGCGACGTCCCCGGCGTCCGTCTCCAGTTGCTCCTAATTCCCCTTGAACTCCGGTATCTCGGCCGAGAAAACGGGCCTGTCCTCGCTCACGCCTACCCCCGGGTGACGCCCTCGCAGATCCGTGCGCAGATCGCCTGCTCCCAACTCGGCGCCCTGCCCACAGGTGCGACGCGCCGACGCGGGAACGTGAGGGGAACAACAAGTCGATCATTTGTGCAAAATTGCGATCGCGATTCCATGTGCTTCTGGCCAAAGCTCGCCCCGAAGCGCCTTGCGCCGGAGCCCGGGAACACGGGTTCCGGTCGTCCGTACGTCGGGGTTCCGGGCGGTAAAAAAGAGAAAGAACTCTTGGGAAAGAAACCTTCCAAACCATCCAAACCCCGTGTTCGTCACTCGCTGGGGTGAACTGTCTCAAGACGGCTGGCGTGGGAAGGGTTTGGGCGTGCAGTCTCGGCGGAGACAACCGCAGACATGCGACGGCCCCCGCTGGGACTGGCATCCCGGTGCGAGGGCCTGACCACTGAGGAAGACAGGACCTCTTCCCCATGGCTGAGACGAAGCCTAGCGGCGCCGTGTGCCCGCAGCCGCCTGTTCGGCAAAGCGCCACCCGATCCGGGGTCACCCACATCAGGGAATATCAGCCCGACCGGTTCACGATCATCGGCAACCACCTCGCGCAGCACCCTGAGTTGTCCCTGACCGCCATCGGGCTCGGTACCCACATCCTGTCGCTGCCCCAGGGTGCCTCCGCCGACATCCGCACCCTTGCCGAGCGGTTCCCCGAGGGGCGGGACCGGATCGCCTTCGCCCTGCGTGAGCTGGAGGCGCACGGATATATCGAGCGGGTGCGTGAGCGGGTCGACGGGGGGCGTGTCGTCACGCGTACGTACGCGTACAACGCTCCGGCACTCACGCGTGCCCGTCGGGCGGTCACGGGCGGGGTGGGCTTCACCGCCGCGCCGCCGCGGCCTGTGCCCGTCGGCGAGGGCGTTTCCGCGAGTCCACCCGGCTCCGCGGATTCCGTGCCGTCCGCTGTTCCACCCGCTCCGGTCCCGACGGGCGTGGAAGACGCCGCCCGCGCCGAAGACGGCGTACTCGCCGCCTCGGAGCCGACCGCCCAGGAGTCCGCCGCCTCGGAGTCCACCGAACCCGAGCCGTCCGGCAGCGAGCATCACGACAAGGCCGTCGCCCTGCTCGTGGGGCTGCGCCGGACCGACGACCGGTTCACGCTCTCCCGGCGGGACGTACGCCGTCTCACTCCGGCTGTCATCGCCTGGTTCGACAACGGTGCAAGTGCGACGGCGGTGCACCACGCCATGACGGCCGACGTGCCTGCCCTTGTCGAGCATCCGGCCGGTTTCCTCGCCTATCGGCTGCGAGAACTGCTGCCACCACCCTTGCCGCCCTCGTCGGCGGCTTCCGAGAGCGGGGTCCCAGAGGCCGAGCCGTCCTCCTCGTACCCCATGGTCGACTGCGCGGGTGGCTGCAATCGTGCCTTCCGCCAGCCGGAGGGTACGTGGTGCCGGGACTGCCGGGCCGAGCGCGACCGTCGCACCGCCGAAGCGGAAGCCGTCTGCGGCCGTGCGGCCTGAGCGCCCGGCAGGAAGCCCCTCGCGGGACGTATGAGCCTTCGAACCGACCAAAACGCCCCACCACTTCGAGGGAGCTGACATGGCCCACCCCATGCCCCACCACACGACCCACTCCGCCTACGTCGAGGTGTACAACACCCTGCGTCAAGCGGCCGCCGCACTGGAGGAACTGAAGCGTACGGGCGCCGGGGAAGGCTATGCGGAGCCCTATGCCGGAGCCGCGACACGCGGTGCGGTTCGCCGTGGCGGTTCTGCACCCCGTTCTGCCCTGCCAGCCGGGGCCGCCCGCCGACCATGAGCCCCAGCGGCAACTGGACCTGGCCGCGCACTGGCGGGACGCCGCGTTCGAGATCGGTGAGTTCGCGCCGGAGCCCGCGTTGCGGGTCGTCAGGAGCGAGGAAGGTGCCCGAACGCAAGGAGGTGGCGTTCAGGGGGCGTAAGAACGGCGCGGTGTGCGTCAGTTCCCCCTCGCGGAGCGGGTGTTCGCGCTGGCAGAGTGGACGTGTATCGCGCGGGCCGACGGGGGAGGCACGGGAGCATGACAGCGATGATCTCGGTGAAGGTCGAGGGTCCGGTCGGGCTGGACGAGCCGCAGGAACTGCTCGAAGAGCTGGGCCGGGAGACGGGGCTGAACTGGCGGCTGGAGACGGTCGGACAGAAGGGCACACTGGGCGGCGACCTCGCCTTCACGCTGCTGGAGGCGCTGCTGGAGGGCGCTGTCGGCGCGGCGGTCGGGGTCGCGGCCCAGCGGGCGGTCGACACCTGGCGGGGGCGGCGGCTCGACCCGCCGACGGTCACCATCGTCTTCCAGATGCCGCAGACGCCGGGGGCGCCGCCAGCGCCGGGGACTGCAGGTACGCCGGGCACGCCGGGAACTCCGGGTGCGCCCGAGCCCCCGCAGGACCCCCAGCCGCCGCAGCGCCCCGGTGACGACGCCGGCGGTCCCGCAGGGCCTCCCGCCACCTCCGAAGGGAGCTGACGGCCATGGCGTCGCGGGCGCTGGTGATCGGCGTCGGGTCGTACGACGACGACTCCGGCATAGACGGGTATCCGACGATCGAGGCGAGCGCCCGCGCGTACGGGGCGGCGTTGGCCCGGGACCCGCAGTGGGGCGCGGAGGCAGGGGCCTCGGTGCTGGAGCCCGAGCGGACCCGGACCGCGGACGGCGTGATGCGCGCCCTCCACGAGGTTGCCGCCGCCGGGGAGGGGCCGCAGGACACCCTGCTCGTGGTGTACGTCGGGCACGGCGCGTACTGGCAGGACGTGCCGGGCGGCCAGGTGCACTTCGCGGTCGGCTCGTCCCGGATCAACGAGCCCTGGACCTGGCTGTCCGCCTGGTACGTGTACCGGGCGATCCGGAAGAGCAAGGCCGGCCTCAAGGTGCTGATCGCCGACTGCTGCTACTCCAACATGCTGCCCCACCTGGGACCCGAGTCCGCGCTGCCGGGCGCCCTCGGCACCCGCTACCAGGGCACCTGTGTGCTCACCGCGGTCGGCGGCACCGTACACAACGCCTGGGCCGACGCCTGCGCGAACCTGCCGAGCCCGCTGGACACCTGCACCCCGTTCAGCGGGCACCTGCTGAACGTGCTCGGCGAGGGCATGCCCGACCACCCCGACGACCTCACCCTCGGCGCGCTCCGCGCGGGGATCGACGAGAGCATGCAGGAGTGCGGAGTCCACCACGCGCCCCGGATGCTGCTGAACGACGCCTCCGAGGCGGCCACGCTGTTCACCAACCACGCGAAGGGCCGCCGGCCCCGGGCACGCGTGCTGGACACCGTGGACGGATGGGTCCGCGAGCTGCTCCTCAACGGCGAGCGCAACCTGCCCGACCTGATGCGCCGCCCCGACCTCGCGGGTCGGGTCGTCGTACGGCTGAAGGCGGGCGACGAGCAGAGCCGCGAACTGGCCCACCGCGTGGACCGGCGGGCCGCCGAACTCCTGCCCGACCCGGTCGACTTCGTCAGGTACTGGGGCGAGATCGAACCCGCGATGCTGGGCGGCGGATGAGCGGCGCCAACGGCCGGGCGGCCGACCGCCGGACCGAGCATCTCTTCCAGCTGGACCTCGCCGAGTCGCTCAACGAGGCGTACGCCTGGGTGACGCGGATCCAGGTCGCCCAGTTCGTGGGCATCCTGGCCCGGATGAGGGAGGAGCACCGCGAGGCCATGGCCATGCGTGCCCTGCACGCCTTCGCGCTGCGCCGCCCCGTCCACGAACTGGTCCGGCTCGCCGACCACTTCGACAAGCGGGACGCTGTGATGCTGATGGCGACGGCGGCCCTGTCCCGGCCGGTCGGCGAGGCGGCCGAGCTGGCGCTGATGCAGTACGAGGCGGAGGCGGGCGGTGAGCGTGCCCCGATCACCGCGAGCATCGTGCACGACGTGGCCTGCCAGCGCACCGCGTTCGACGTGGCGGTGTTCGTACGGGTCCTGGAGCAGCGGCAGCCGACGCTCGCCAAGCGGACCGTGCAGGTGTTCGCGAGCCCCGGTTCCGGCCGCACCAACCTCGACAAGGCGCTGCTGCACACCGCGCTGCGCGACGAGGGCTGCCACCGCGAGGCCGACCGGCTGCTCGGGCTGACCCTGCGGGCGATCGCCGACAGCCCGCCGGGTGCCGCGGGGCCGGGTGGGGCGGGCGAGGAGGGCGAGGAGATGGCCGACCTCGCTGGCGCCTTCCAGCACCTCAGCCCCGCCGGGCGGGTCCTGGAACGCTGGGTCGAGGAACGGCTGAACGCCTCGGATGCCACGGAGGTGGAGCGCACCAGGGAGCTCGTGGCGCGGCTCATCGCCCGGCGCGGCGCCGGACACGACGCCCTCGCCGAGCACATCGGCCGCACCGCGCAGCCCCGCCACGTGGTGAAGCTCTGCGCGCTGCTCGCCCGGGGCGACACGGCGTCCCCCGCCAAGTGCGCCCTGGTGCGGCGGTACGCGGCCGGGCACAAGAACGTGCAGGAGCTGGCCGTGCTGGTGACGTTCTGGCACAAGGAGCCGGCCCTGACGCGCACGACCCGTGAGCTGCTGACGGACATCGTGGCGGGCGCCGGGGCGGGCGCCCACGGCTCCGGTGTGGCCGCCCAGAGGTCCGGTGTGGCCGCCGGGGGGTCCGGGGCGCCTGCCGAGGGGGCCAGGGTGGTCGCCGACGGTTCGGGGGCGGGGCCCGACGGTTCGGGGGCCGCGCCCCGCACGCTGAACGAGTTGCGGCAGCTGGACGAGTGGCTGCGGGTGGAGGACGCCGACCCGCAGTGCTCCCAGATGCTGGGCCACGCGGCCGCCGTGCACGTGGAGGGGCGTTCCGGCGCCGACCTGGTGACCCTGCTGGGCCGGGTCGCGCGCAGCCGCGACCGGACCCGCGCCGCGGACACGGTGGGGCGCCGGCTCGCCATGGCCGTGATGCGGCCGGACGCGGACCGCGACCGGTTCGTGGACTGCCTGCGTGCGCTGCACGACGCCCGGTACTCCGTCGCCGTACGCGCCGCGTGCCGTGAACTGTCCGACCCCTCGCACGCGTTGACGGTCGACGCCGCGCTGGTCGCCGATGTCGCGGGTCGGCTGCACCGCGCCAGGCTCCACAAGATCGCCTGGACCCTGCTCGAACGGCTCCTGGAGAACGAGCAGTTGGTGACGCCGGCCGATGTGGTCGAGGTCGTCGGCGGGGTGCTCGCGCTGCCGCTGCCGGACGCGGAACTGCTGCTGCGCGCCACCGTGGGCCGCTGGTCCGACGTCGGTCACCGCGACGACGCGGTGACCGCGCTACGGGACGCAGGGCGGCGCGAGGCGGCGGAGTGGGTCATCAAGTCCCTGCGGTGACCGCCGCCCTCGGCTCCTGTTCCGCCTCGCGCCGGGGCCCGGGAAGGGTCGGCGGTACGGCGGCCATGTAGCGGCGGCAGGCGTTGACCAGCAAGGGGAAGAGGACGGCCGCGGAGAGGGCGGCGACGGGCAGGGTCACCAGGCCCACGTCCTCGAACCTCCCGTCCAGGGCGTCCCGCAGCCCGGTGCACAGCACGAGCACCGCCAGATGGGTGAGGAAGAGCAGCACCGGCCGTACGGCGGGGTCGTCGGGACGGGCGAAGCGGGAGACATGGTCCCGGGCGTCGTAGCGGCGCAACAGGCGTCCCAGGAAGGGCAGGTCGAGCCGGGCGAGCCAGGGCAGGCAGAGCAGCAGGGCCGAGCCCACCGCCACGGCGGCCATGCCCCGCCACACCTTGCCCCACCCGGCCTCGTGGATCACCACGGCGATCGCGATGAACGCGGTGGACGACAGCACCAGGTGCAGCACACGGCGTGCGCCCGGGAACCCCGGCGGTTTCAGCGCCACCAGGACGACGCCCGGCATGGCGTACACCACCAGCGCCGGCACGCTGTTGAGGGCGACCAGATCCTCCCAGCTGCCCTCCACCAGCAGGAGCATCACCAGGCCGATGGTGAAGTTGACCAGCAGGATCATCCAGAACGCGTCGATCTCGGCCCCCCGGAACCGGAACGACGCCCGGCGGGCCGTCTGCAGCCCCCGGTGGGTGAGGTGGGCGCGGCTCAGGGCGGCGACCTCTCGTGTCAGGGCGTGGGTGAAGACGATCCCGGAACCCATGGGGGACAGCACCGCGTTCAGCCGGATCAGCCAGACCAGCCAGATGCCGCCGAGGGCCGTGGCGAACTGGGCGTACGGGGACGCCAGCATGTTCCCGGTGAGCTCACCGCAGAGCCCGCCGAAGATCCACTGAAGCGCCGTGTACAGCACGAACGCGCCGACGAGCGTGCCGTACACCGCCCACCGCAGCCGGGCGGCCTCGCCCCTGCCGCGCCGTTTGACGTTGCCCGCGAAGTCGAGCGGCGCCTGGAAACCGATGTACGCGTAGATGATGCTGCCGCCCAGCACCATGTACAGGAAGTCCTGCGGCCGCGGGTGCCCGGCCTTCGCCTGCAGGCCCGCCCTGGTCCCCTCCTGCCCGCTGAGATACCAGACGTCCTTCGGCGCACAGGTGTGGGCGTTGTCGAGCGCGTACTGCCACAGGCAGACGACGATCAGCACCGGGATCAGGACCTTCACCACGGTGACGACGAGGTTCAGCCGGATCAGCCGGCGCTGCGGCAGCAGGTTGACGGCCATGATCAACGCCAGGAACGCCACCGCGCACAGCAGACCGGTTCCCGACAGGTCGTAGGGCCGGGGCACGCTCCGGCCGAGCCCGCCGGCCCCCGCCAGCCGCTCCCCGTTCTCCAGCAGCCACGGGTACTCGTACGCCAGCCCGCGGACCATCGCCGCCGCCTCGCTCGCCGGGTTCGCCGCGTAGACGATCCACAGGCCGGCGGCCACGACCGTGGCCACGAGCGGCCCGGCGGCCTGGAGCGGCAGGAAGATCAGCCCGCCCGTCTTGGGGACGGCGATCCCCAGTTCGACCATCACGGCGGCGATCAGGAGCATCAGCCCCCCGCCCGCCACCCATCCCCATATGGCGTGCTCACCGAGCCCCCAGAAGGCGGGGCCCGCCGCCAGCAGCCACCCGGACCCCACCACGCCGCCGGCCGCCAGGCCGACGAGGTCCAGGGTGGACAGGCGGCGCCGTTCGTCCGCGGCCTCCGCCGTGTTCTCACACGCGGGACCACGCTCCCCCGTACGACCCAACGTCATCCCCCTTTGACCTGAGTACCGGTCCGAAGTGCCCTCCTCGCAGGTTACGCACGCGTGGACACACCTGGTGAGATGAATGACGCGATCGTCACTGCGCGGGGGAGCGGATCGTTACCGGGCGGGGGAGCGGTGCCGCCGACGGTACGTCGGTAAAGGGGGTGCCGGGGCGGGCGTAGCGTAGGGGTATGTCGACGTACGGATCCTTCCCCGGTACGCGGCCGCGGCGGCTGCGCACTTCGCCCGTGATGCGCCGGATGGTCGCGGAGACGCGGCTGCATCCGGCGGACTTCATCCTTCCCGCGTTCGTACGGGAGG
Organism: Streptomyces sp. NPDC030814; assembly: GCF_055572155.1. NCBI lineage: Bacteria > Bacillati > Actinomycetota > Actinomycetes > Kitasatosporales > Streptomycetaceae > Streptomyces > Streptomyces sp. NPDC030814. The sequence continues at coordinate 243,047 of NZ_JBVIDX010000012.1, read as the reverse complement.
GTGTCAGCGAGCCGGTGCCGATCGCCGCGATGCCGGGGGTCGTGCAGCACACGCGCGACAGCCTGAAGAAGGCAGCCGCGGAGGCGGTCGAGGCCGGGATCTCCGGGATCATGCTGTTCGGGGTGCCGGAGGACGCCAAGAAGGACGCCCTGGGCACGCCGGGGACGGACCCCGACGGGATCCTCCAGGTCGCGCTCCGCGACGTACGGGCCGAGGTCGGCGACGAGCTGCTGGTGATGTCGGACCTGTGTCTCGACGAGACGACCGACCACGGGCACTGCGGTGTGCTCGACGCGCAGGGCCGCGTCGACAACGACGCCACGCTGGAGCGGTACGCCGAGATGGCGCAGGTGCAGGCCGACGCCGGTGCGCACGTGGTCGGGCCCAGCGGCATGATGGACGGCCAGATCGGCGTCGTCCGTGACGCGCTCGACCAGATCGGGCGGGAGGACGTGGCGATCCTGGCCTACACGGCCAAGTACGCGTCCGCGTTCTACGGGCCCTTCCGCGAGGCCGTCGCCTCCTCGCTCCAGGGGGACCGCAAGACCTACCAGCAGGACCCGGCCAACGCGCGGGAGTCGCTGCGGGAGTTGGCCCTCGACCTGGAGGAGGGCGCCGACATGGTGATGGTGAAGCCGGCCGGTCCCTACCTCGACATCGTGGCGAAGGTCGCGGACGCCGTGGACGTGCCGGTCGCCGCGTACCAGATCTCCGGTGAGTACTCGATGGTCGAGGCCGCCGCGGAGAAGGGCTGGATCGACCGGGAGCGGGCGATCCTGGAGACGCTGACCGGCATCAAGCGGGCCGGCGCGCAGAACATCCTCACCTACTGGGCCGTCGAGGCCGCGCGGATGGTGCGCTGAGCGACCGACCCCTGTGCGGGCGCGGCCCCGGGCGACGCGTGTGCGTCGTCCGGGGCCGTTCGTCGTTCCGGCCCGCCCCTGGTCCGGGGCCGTTCGGCCTCCGGTGCCGTCGCGGCCCCGTGTCCCGTCAGTACATGAGGGCCTCGTCGATCGTCGACCGCCAGTACGTGACGGCGAGGGTGCTGTCGTAGTAGACGCCCTTGGCGGGGAGGGACGGGGACGCGGTGGCGCCGCCGTTGCTGCCGGGCTTCTGACCCTGGAAGCGGATGGTGGCCTTCTTGGCGGTGGTGCCGTTCTCCCCGCTGCCGTCGGCGGCCGAGAGCAGGACGCCCGCGTAGCCGGACTCACCGGGGGCGAGGGTCACCACGGCCTGCGGCTGCGACTCCTCCATGACCCGCGGGGCCCACTGGACCTGGTCGAAGCGGACGGTCGGGTAGTAGAAGAGGTCGCAGACCTTCGTGCCGGTGTTCTTGACCGTGATGAGCATGTGGTTGAGGGGGCGGGAGACCGGCTTCATGGTCACGGCGGTGTTCGCCCCGTTGCAGGTGACCCGGTTCGCGGGGTCGGACGGTTCCCCGCCCTTCTGCGACGCCTGGCCCACGGTGCTCTTGCCCTGGCCCGCGCTCCCGCCCTGCCGATCCCCGGTCGCGGAGGTCTCGGCGCCCGTCTGCCCGTTCGGGGACGTCTTGTTGCCGCCCGTGCCGGTGTCCGTGCCCTTGCCCGAGTCCGTCTGCGTGAAGCCCTCGGCGGCCGACACCGAGGCGTGCGCGGCGCCCTCGTCCTTCATGCCCGTGCCGTCACCGCACGCGGTGAGGGAGAGCGCCGCGAGGGCCGCTCCGGCCGCGACGAGCAGACGGGAGGGGCGGACGGTGCGGGCGGTGCGGTACGTACGCATGACGGAGTCCCTTTCGGACAAAGCCGGTGGAGAAGGCTGAGAACAAGTGGTCGAACGCGCGCCGCTCGACCGGACTTTCGGGAGCGGCGTGTTTGGATGACCAGAGCTTGCGGGGTGATCCGTCCCGGCCGCCACCTCCGGCGGGCGATCAGGGACGCTGGAATGCTCGCAACGCCCGTGACCTGGGCGAACGTCCCTTCCCTGGAACGCGGAACGGGACGCCGGTGATGTGAGGGGACGGAGAGAACGTGTCGGGGAGCGGTGCCGGGAACGGCATGGCGGCTGGTTTCGCGGAACAGCTGCGGGAGTTGAAGGAGCGTTCCGGGCTGAGCTACGGGGTGCTCGCCAAGCGGCTCCACATGAGTACGTCGACGCTGCACCGGTACTGCAACGGGGACGCCGTACCGACGGACTACGCGCCCGTGGAGCGGCTGGCCCGCCTCTGCAGGGCCACGCCCGCAGAACTGGTCGAGCTGCACCGCAAGTGGGTGCTCGCGGACGCGACGCGCGGACGCAAGGGGGGCGACCTCCGTGCGGCCGGCGGGGATTCCACGGCGGCTCCGGACGGGGGCGCGGTCGCGCACGAGACGCCGGCCCCGGCGGCGGGCACGGGGGAAGCCACCGGTGAGCCCGAGACGCCGGCGCCGGCGAAGGCCGTGCCCGTTGGGGCTTCCGGGGCTGACGAGGCGGCCGGGGCCCCCATGTCCGAGGGCGAGGTCGTCGAGGGCGGCCCGGGGGCCCGGTCGTTCCGTACGGCTCCCCGGCCGCGTCGGCGGACCCGGGCCGCCCTCGTCGCGGGTGTGGCCGTCGCCGCCCTGGTCGGTGCCGTCACGCTGGCGGTGAGCCTCCCGGACGAGTCCGGGAACGACGGCGGTCGCCGTTCCCTCGCCGACATGCCCGCCGGGGACGGGCTGGAGGAGGGCTCCCCGTCCTCGTCCGACGCCTCGCCCTCACCCTCCGGGAGCGAGACGGACGGGAAGGGCACGAAGGACGGCAAGGGGGCGAAGGGCGACGGGAAGGGCGCGCCCGCGCCCACCGGTGCCGCCACCCCGACGGGTTCCGGGGCGGGCGGCGGTGACTCCGCGTCCCTCGACCCGCCGTTGTCCGTGAAGGTGGAGCCGTACCTCTGGGAGAGCCCGTGCGACCAGCGGTATCTGGTGAACCGGCCGCCCACGGACGTCCCCGAGCCGCCGCCGGAGCCGGACGCGGCGTCCTGGGTGGCGCGGACGGGGGCGGTCTCGTCCGGCGGGCAGTACCTGAGGCTCACCGTCCAGGGCACCGGCAAGGAGACGGTCGTCGTGAACAGCGTCCAGGTCCGCACGGTCGCCAAACGGCAGCCCCTGCCCTGGAACGACTACGTCATGGGGTATCCCGGTGTCGGGTGCGGGGCCGGTGTGCCGACCCGGTCCTTCACGGTCGCTCTCGATGCCGCGCGGCCCGTCGTCAAGCCCAAGGCGGGGAGCAAGGACTTCCCGTACTCCGTCAGCGAGTCCGACCCGGAGGTGTACTTCATCACGGCCGACGCCTCGGTGTACGACGTCAGCTGGTACCTGGAGGTCAAGTGGTCGTCGGGCTCCCGCAGCGACACGCTGAAGGTGGACAACGGCGGCCAACCGTTCCGCACGAGCGGCAACAACGGGCGCCCGGCCTACGAGTACCCGCTGAACGGGAAGCAGTGGGTGAAGGAGGGCACGACCCTCGGCGAGGACGGCTGAGCCGGGGCGGGGCGGGCGTCCGGATTTCGGCGTTGTGAACTCCCTTTTGCGGCTAGGTTGTTGTTCGTTCAATGACCCCCCCAGGAGAGGCTTCATGGCCGGAGACGCGCTCAGTCAGGACCCCGCGGACCTGCGGAGGAGGATCGACACCACCAAGGCGCACCCGGCACGCGTCTACGACGTCTTCCTCGGCGGCAAGGACAACTACCCCGTGGACCGCGAGGCAGCCGGCGCGGCACTCGCGGCCAACCCGCGCGGGTACCTCGACGTCCGGCACAACCGGGACTTCCTGCGCCGGGCCGTGACCACGCTCGCCAAGGACGAGGGCGTCCGGCAGTTCCTGGACATCGGCACCGGGCTGCCGACCGCCGAGAACGTCCACCAGATCGCCCAGGACATCACCCCCGGCACCCGGGTCGTGTACGTCGACAACGACCCGGTGGTGCTGGCGCACGCCCGAGCGTTGCTCACCAGCGGGCCGGAGGGCGCCACCGACTACATCGACGCCGACTTCCGGCAACCGGCGGGCATTCTCGAAGAGGCCGCCAGGACACTCGACTTCGACGAGCCGATCGCGCTGTGCCTGGTGGCGCTCCTGCACTTCGTCGAGGACGAGGTCGCCTACCCCGTCGTACGCGAACTGATCGACGCGCTTCCCGCCGGGAGCCGGCTCGTCCTCACCCATCTCACGGAGGACCTCAATCCCTCGAAGATCCGCGCCGTGCAGGAGACGTACACCAAGCGGGGGTTCACCTTCGTGCTGCGCTCCAAGGACGAGGTGGCGCGGTTCTTCGAGCAGAGCGGGCTCGTGGTGGACGAGCCGGGGGTCGTTCCCGTCCACCACTGGCGGTTCGAGGAGGGCGCGCCGTTGCCCCCGGAGGTGGAACCGCACACGTTGGCCGCGTTGGACGACATCGAGAAGGTCCGGTACCGGGACATCAACGACGTGACCGACGCGGACATCAATGTGTACGCGGCCACCGGGAGGAAGGCGTAGCGACCGCCCCGCCTTCCCCGGAAGGGGGAGCGACCGCCCGCCTCCTTTCAGCCTCCCGTCCCGAACCAGGTCTCCGCCAGCGCGTCCAGGTCCTTGCGGGGCGGGTCGGGGAGCCTCTGCAGGTACCAGTTCAGGTCGCTGTAGACGTGCAGGAGGGTGTACGCCATCAGTTCCCGGGGGTCGAACGGGGGGCGTCCGTACGCCTCGTAGAAGATTTTCAGGAGCGCCGGGTCGGCGCCGGTCAGGAACAGGCCGACGCTGACGAAGTCGTACGCCGGCGCGCCGATCATGGCGGGTTCGAAGTCGAACAGACCGGTGAGGCGCCAGCCGCCCTGCGGGTCGACCGTGAGGTGCTCACGCATGATCTCCGTGTGGAGCAGCACCGGTCGGCGGGGGGCGGGCAGCGGTACGGAGCGCAGGAAGTCGGGGATCTGTTCGAGCCAGAGCTCCGACAGGCCCCCGCCGGCCTGGTGCTCGACCGCGGCGGCCCGTTGGCCGGCGACGAACCTGGACCAGTCGGGCGGTCCGACGCAGGCGGACACCGGGGCCGGGTCCAGGGCGTGCAGGGCGGCGAGACACTCGGCGGTCTCCGCGACGATCCGCTCCTGGTCCGCTCTCGGGATACGCGGCCAGACCTCGTTGAGGTCCTCGCCGGGCAGCCGGGACATCAGGACGAAGCGCCAGCCGTTCTTGTACTGGTCGGCGGCGTGCAACCGGGGTGTGGGGACCGGTAGTTGGCCCCAAAGGTGGGACAACAGCCGGGCCTCTCGCACGGCTTCGGACGCCTCGAAACCCGGATAGAGCTTCAGGACGAGGGTGTCACCGACCGCGTACACCGGCAACGAGCCCTCGGGGAAACGCGCGATCCGCGCGCCCTCGAGGCCGAGTTGGGCACAGAGATCCTGGGCGGCCGGTCGCAGCAGCGCCTCGTCACCGACGACTTCGACCAGTTCGTCGTTCGTGTCCACGCTGGGCAGCATGCGCGCAGCCTAGGGGGTTCGGGGGCGGTCCGTATCGCGGAATTGGTGAGTGTAAGGGGCATATATCTCTCTAGAGTGGGGGCGGGGCGGGGCTGAACCGCCCTGAATATGCCGCTACGGGTGTGGGGTGGGTGCTGTGGGCGCTGTGCGGGCCGTGAACGACGTGCGCTTTGTCGGGGGTTCGGTGGTTGCGGGTGAAGCGCGCGACGGCGTGGCGGCGGCTGCCGGGGCGCCCGTGCCCGCTCTCGCCGAGCGCGTCACCTCCGTCGGGGGTTCCCCCGTACGGGACATCCTCGCCGTCACCTCACGGCCCGAAGTCGTCAACTTCGCGGGCGGTCTGCCGGCGCCGGAGCTCTTCGACACCGAGGGAATGGCGGCGGCCTACCGGGACGTCCTCGCCGGGTCGGCCGGGCGTGCGCTGCAGTACGCGACGACCGAGGGCGAGCCGGTGCTCCGCGAGGCGCTCGCCACCCGGTACGGCGCCCGGGGGCTGCCCACGGACGCCGACGAACTGCTCGTCACCACCGGTTCGCAGCAGGCGCTGTCGCTGCTGGCCACCGCGCTCCTCGAACCGGGCGACGTCGTTCTCGTCGAGGACCCCTGCTATCTTGCCGCGCTCCAGGCGTTCCGGCTCGCAGGGGCACGGGTGCTGGCCGTGCCCGGCGACGCGGACGGTGTCGACCCCGACGCGCTGGCGGAGCTGGTGGCGCGGACCCGGCCCAAGCTCTTCTACACCGTGCCCACCTTCCAGAACCCCACCGGGCGCACCCTGCCGGCCGAGCGGCGGGCGGCCGTCGCCTCCGTCGCGGCCAGGCTCGGGCTGTGGATCGTCGAGGACGACCCGTACGGCGAACTCCGCTTCGAGGGGGAGCGGGTGCCGTGGATCGCCTCTTGCCCGGGCGCCGAGGACCGTACGGCGCTGCTGGGCTCGTTCTCCAAGGTGATGGCCCCCGGCATGCGGCTGGGCTGGCTGCGCGCACCGGCCGGGCTGCGCCGGGCCTGCGCTGTCGCCAAGCAGGCGGCCGATCTGCACACCCCGACCGTCAACCAGCTCGCCGCGGCGCGGTATCTGGCCGACCGGGACCTCGACGCCCATGTGGCCCGGGTCGCGGCGGCGTACCGCGAGCGTCGCGACGCGATGCTCGCCGGGCTGCCGGACGCCCTGCCCGAGGGCTCCGCCTGGAACCGTCCCGAGGGCGGCATGTTCCTCTGGGCGCGACTGCCCGCGGGGTACGACACGACGGCACTGCTGCCGCGGGTGGTCGAGCATGACGTGGCGTACGTGCCGGGGGCGCCGTTCTACGCGGGGGAGCCTGATCGCACGACGATGCGGTTGTGCTTCGTGACGCAGGCGCCGGGGGAGATCCGGGAAGGGTTGAGGCGGCTGGGGGAGGGGTTGGGCGCCTAAGAGCTCCGAAAGGTGCTGTTTGTTCGGCGGGTGCGGGTGCGTGGGGGTTGTTCGCGCAGTTCCCCGCGCCCCTGAAGGCTTGGGCCTGCGGCCCGGCCTTCATCGGGTGGCGCCGTTGAAAAGCACGGGGCGCAGCCCCGGCCGCCTTTCAGGGGCGCGGGGAACTGCGCGATCAGCCCCCACTCACCCGCACGGGCCTCAGTCCCACCAGAACGTCCATGTGCCGGCCCCGATCAGCGTCTTCGCGTAGGTGTCGCGGGAGGCGTCGCGCGTGCCCTGCCAGATGTTGTCGGGGCAGAAGGAGAAGTGCTCGGCGGCCAGGTGCCGGGCATCGGTCTCGGTGGTGGGCGGGGCGGCCACCGAGACGACGAGGTGGTCGAAGCCGAGGGCGACGACGCGGATGCCGAAGCGGTCCTCCCAGGAGCGGAGCACGGCGCACAGGCGGGCCACGTCGTTCTCGTGGTTCATCGGGCCGCCCCAGCCGATGGCCGCCGGGATGTCGGCGCTGCGGCGGGCGGGGACCAGCGCGAGGCGGGGTTCCTTCAGCCGTGCGTGGTCGGCCAGGAGCGAGTCGGCGATTTCGGCGGCGAGGGCGTCCGGGTCGGGGCCGTCCTCGTCCGGGCCGGCGGCCTCCGCGAGGCCCGGCCAGTCCTCGGCCTCCTCCCCGGTCGGGTCCTCGTCCGCCGCGCAGATGTCCCAGAGGTCGGCCAGGACCTCCTCGGGGTCGTGGTCCCCGGGGTACGACATCTCGCCCGGCATCAGCTCCCACTCCTCCGGGCCGCCCTGGCCGTCCCCGACGTCCAGCAGCACCGGGAGGAGGCCTGCCGTACGGCGGGCCGGCTGCACAGACGCCCAGGCCCCGGGCGCGGCCGGCTCGTCCGCGTACCACAGCAGCGGCTCGTGCCACGGTCCCTCGTCCGTCGCGTCGATCAGCCGGCCGGGCGGAAGAGGCCGCTCCAGCCCGAGGGAACGGCCGGTCGGGTCCGCCGCGAGTCCGGGCAGCGGGTTGGGAAGTGTCGCCATGCCGCGACTGTAGGGCCGGGCACTGACAACCAGCCCTCGGGGCTGCTCGGGCAGGGGCCCGGCAGCCCCGTCGGCGGGCCCTCCGCCGTGCCCCGAAGGGCAGTGCCCCAAGAGACGATTTCGCCCAACTGGGCTGGAATTTACGGTGGTTGCACCACTGCAGCCGTCTCGAGAGGCCCCCTCCCCCATGCGTACCTTCGCCACCGCCACCCGCACCGGTGTCCTCGCCGCCACCGCCGGCGCCCTGCTGTTCACCGGTGTCGCCGCCCAGGGCACGGCCGTCGCCGCACCGCAGGGCAAGGCGAGCAAGCTCACCGTCGCCAAGTACCGCGACTGGCTGAAGAACAACGACGAGGGCGCCGCCTCCGTCAAGGTGCTCAAGGCGTTCGACAAGTTGCCCAAGGCCAAGCAGCAGAAGTTCGTCGACTACCTCCAGAACCGGAAGGTCCAGGAGGCGTACGAGGTCCGGGCCGGCGGCTACATCCACCGCGGCGGCCACCACGAGCAGGCCTACAACAAGGACGTCCGCTTCGTGGCGGACGTCAAGGGCGTCCGCAAGGCCGCTCCCGGCGGGTCGCACATCACCCTGACCTTCACCGCCAGCGAGCGGATCTACGGCATCACGGTCATCACCCAGAAGACCGTCCTGTCCTACGACTACGGCACCGCCGTGAAGTCGCCGAAGTACAAGCGCTCCGTCACCAACCTCAACGGCGCCTTCGCCATCACGCCTGCGCGGAAGGACGCCATCAAGGTCATCGGCCGCAACATCCAGGCCACCACCACATGGCAGGCCAAGCCGCTGTACCGCTCCGCGGGCACCACCACGCTCGCCCTGCCGCAGACCACCTCCACGGTGAACGTGAAGTTCAACGCCTGGATCGGCAACCGCTGACCGATCGCCCCTCGCAGCGCGGGCGGCCTCTCGCCGTACGCACGGAAGGCGCACTCGCGACACCGTCGCGCGGGGACACGACGTGGGGGTGTCCCCGCGCGACGGCAACGGCAGGTGAGGTCAGAGGCGCTCGGGGGTCCTGATGCCGAGCAGGGCCATGCCGCGGTGGAGGGTGCGGGCCGTCAGGTCGACCAGGAACAGACGGTTCTCCACGACCTCGGGCGCGTTGTCCGGGGACAGCACGTGGCACTGGTCGTAGAACGTCGTCAGCAGCGTCGCCAGCTTGAAGAGGTACGCGGCCAGCTTGTGCGGCTCGTACCCCTGCGCCACCTCCGCGACCGTCTCGCCGAACTGGTCCAGGTGCAGTCCCAGCGCCCGCTCCGCCGGGGCCAGTTCCAGCTCCGGGTGGGCGGCCGGACGGGTCTCGCCCGCCTTGCGGAGGATGGACTGGATACGGGCGTACGCGTACTGCAGGTACACCGACGTGTCGCCGTTCAGCGACACCATCTGGTCCAGGTCGAACTTGTAGTCCCGTACGGCGGACGTCGACAGGTCGGCGTACTTCACCGCGCCGATGCCCACGTACCGGCCGTTCTCGACGATCTCCTGCTCGGACAGGCCCACCTTCTCGGCCTTCTCCCGGACCACGGCCGTGGCCCGCTGCACCGCCTCGTCGAGGAGGTCCTCCAGCCGGACCGTCTCGCCCTCACGGGTCTTGAACGGCTTGCCGTCCTTGCCGAGGACAGTGCCGAACGCCAGCTGGTGCGCCTTCACGTCGCCGTTCAGCCAGCCCGCCCGGCGGGCCGTCTCGAAGACCATCTTGAAGTGCAGGGACTGCCGCGCGTCCACGACGTAGAGCAGGGTGTTCGCCTTCTGGTGGAAGACGCGGTCGCGGATCGCGGACAGGTCGGTCGCCGCGTAGCCGTAGCCGCCGTCCGACTTCTGCACGATCAGCGGGACCGGGTCGCCGTCCGGGCCCTTGATGTCGTCGAAGAAGACACAGAGCGCGCCCTCGGAGCGGACCGCGACACCTGACTCCTCCAGGAGCCGGCACGTCTCGTCCAGCATGTCGTTGTAACCCGACTCGCCCACGATGTCCGGGTCCCGGATCTCCATGTCCAGCTTCTCGAAGACCGAGTAGAAGTAGATCTTCGACTCGTCCACGAACCGCTGCCACAGCGCGAGCGTCTCCGGCTCGCCCGCCTGGAGGTCGACCACCCGGCGCCTGGCCCGCGTCTTGAACTCCTCGTCGGAGTCGAACAGCGCCCGCGACGCCTTGTACAGGCGGTTCAGGTTCGACATGGCCTCCTCGCCGGAGACCGCCGTGTCCTCGCTGTCCGCCTTGTGGTCCAGCTCGTGCGGGTGCTCCAGCAGGTACTGGATCAGCATGCCGAACTGGGTGCCCCAGTCGCCGATGTGGTGCCTGCGGACCACGTTCTCGCCGGTGAACTCCAGGATCTGGACGACCGCGTCACCGATCACCGCGGAGCGGAGGTGGCCGACGTGCATCTCCTTCGCCACGTTCGGCTGGGCGTAGTCGATGACCGTCGTACCGGGGTGCTCCGCGAGGGGCACGCCGAGACGGGCGGAGTCCGCGTAGCGCTCCGCGAGGTTACGGGTGATCGCCGCGTCGGTGAGCGTGATGTTGAGGAAGCCGGGGCCCGAGACCTCGATCTCCTTGATCAGATCGCTGGTCACCCCGGACTCGACCTTCGCGACGACCTGCGTCGCCAGCTCCCGCGGGTTCGCCTTCGCCTTCTTCGCCAGGGCGAGGATGCCGTTGGCCTGGAAGTCCGCCCGGTCGCTGCGTCGCAGCAGCGGGTCCGCGACGGCCTCCGGCAGGGTGGCCGAGAGGGCGGTCGCGAGGCGCTGGTGGACGGAGGCGGTGAGGGACGTGACCGGAGCCATGAGATGGGGAGCCGTTCTCCTCGGGGTACGGATGGATGTCGTTCAGTATCCCACGGGGGTAAAGGGGTTTTCTGGCGAGCTGCGGGCGCCTCATGGCTCGGGGGTGCGGGTTCGTCGGCGGGTGCGGGTGGTTCGTGGTTTCTCGCGCAGTTCCCCGCGCCCCTGAAAAGCGGCCGGGGCTGCGCCCCGTGCTTTTCAACGGCGCCTGTCCGATCGCAACGGCGCCACCCGATGAAGGCCGGGCCGCAGGCCCATGCCTTCAGGGGCGCGGGGAACTGCGCGAGAAACCACACACCACCCGCAGCCGCCGACGAACACGCACCCCCGAGTCACAAGGCGCGCCCGGCCCCCTCAAAACGCGGTTTCGTGGTTATGGCCAGAGCTGGGAGAATGGCCCCGTCGGCCGGGACCGTACCGGCCGGCCCCCGGAGAACACTCAGAAAAAGAGGACGTGCCGATCGTGGCTCAGAGCACCGAGACCACCGACTGGGTCTCCCGTTTCGCGGATGAGGTCATCGAGGAGTCGGAGCGTCGGGCCCCGGGCAAACCGGTCGTCGTCGCGTCCGGGCTCTCCCCGTCCGGCCCCATCCACCTGGGCAACCTGCGCGAGGTGATGACGCCGCACCTCGTCGCCGACGAGATCCGCCGGCGCGGCCACCAGGTCCGGCACCTGATCTCCTGGGACGACTACGACCGCTACCGCAAGGTCCCGAACGGCGTCGAGGGCGTCGACGGCAGCTGGGCCGAGCACATCGGCAAGCCGCTCACCTCCGTCCCGGCCCCCAAGGGCTCCGCCCACCCCAACTGGGCCGAGCACTTCAAGGCCGCGATGGTCGACGCGCTCGCCGAGCTGGGCGTCGAGTTCGACGGGATCAGCCAGACCGAGCAGTACACCTCCGGCGTGTACCGCGAGCAGATCCTGCACGCCATGAGGCACCGCGGTGACATCGACGCGATCCTCGCCCAGTACCGCACCAAGAAGGCCCCTGCCAAGAAGCAGCAGTCGCAGAAGCCGGTGGACGAGGCCGAACTGGAGGCCGCGGAGGGCTCCGGCGCCGCAGCCGAGGACGACGGCAGCTCCGGCTCCGCCGGGTACTTCCCGTACAAGCCCTTCTGCGGGCAGTGCGAGAAGGACCTCACCACCGTCACCGCCTACGACGACGACACCACCGAGCTGTCCTACACCTGCACCGCCTGCGGCTTCTCGGAGACCGTCGCGCTGAACGAGTTCAACCGCGGCAAGCTCGTCTGGAAGGTCGACTGGCCGATGCGCTGGGCCTACGAGGGCGTCGTCTTCGAGCCCAGCGGCGTCGACCACTCGTCCCCCGGTTCCTCCTTCCAGGTCGGCGGGCAGATCGTCGGGATCTTCGGCGGCAAGCAGCCCATCGGGCCCATGTACGCCTTCGTCGGCATCAGCGGCATGGCCAAGATGTCGTCGTCCAAGGGTGGCGTGCCCACCCCCGCCGACGCGCTGAAGATCATGGAGCCGCAGCTCCTGCGCTGGCTCTACGCCCGTCGCCGCCCCAACCAGTCCTTCAAGATCGCCTTCGACCAGGAGATCCAGCGCCTCTACGACGAGTGGGACAAGCTCGACGCCAAGGTCGCCGACGGCTCCGCGCTGCCGGCCGACGTGGCCGCCCACTCCCGTGCCGTGCGCACCGCCGCCGGTGAGCTGCCCCGCACGCCCCGCCCGATGCCGTACCGGACTCTCGCGTCCGTCGCCGACATCACCGCGGGCGCCGAGGACCAGACCCTGCGCATCCTCAGCGAGCTCGACCCCGCAGACCCGCTGTCCTCGCTCGACGCCGTACGGCCCCGCCTCGACAAGGCCGAGGCCTGGATCAACACGCACGTCCCCGCCGACCAGCGGACCATCGTGCGCGACGAACCCGACGCCGAGCTGCTGAAGTCCCTCGACGAGCAGGCCCAGGGCTCTCTGCGGCTGCTGCTCGACGGACTCGCCGACCACTGGTCCCTCGACGGGCTCACGCACCTCGTCTACGGCGTGCCCAAGGTCCAGGCCGGGTTCGCCGCGGACGCCACGCCCAAGGAGCTCCCCCCGGAGATCAAGACCGCCCAGCGGTCGTTCTTCGCGCTGCTCTACCACCTGCTGGTGGGCCGTGACACCGGCCCGCGCCTGCCCACGCTGCTCCTCGCGGTGGGCCAGGACCGGGTACGGGCACTGCTCGGGGAGTAGAACCCCCGTACGTAGGAGGAGGGGGCGCCCGGCGAATGCCGGGCGCCCCCTCTTTGCGACGGTGCCGGTGCGTTACGCGATGTGGTCTTCCTGCAGTTCCGCCGTGTGGCGGTTGGTGAAGCGGTTGACCATGCGGTCCGCTTCCCGCTGGGGCACCGTGATGCCGTAGGTCGCTTCGACGTCGTCCCGGAACTGGCCGGACGTGGGGTAGCTGCCGTCTATCGACTTCTTGAAGACCAGGTAGTAGTCCTCCTCGGTCGGCTCCGGAGTACCGCCGCCCTCGCCCAGTTCACGGGTGCGGCCCGGGGCCACCGGAATGGGGAAACTGCCGGTCTCCTCCGGTGAGGGCTCCTCCTCCGGCGCCTCCGGCTCCTCGAACCGCTGCCGGAACCGCTCGGGCGGGTACTGCTCCGGCTGGTACCGCTCGGGCGGGTACTGCTCCGGCTGGTACTGTTCCGGGTCCTGCTCCTCGTACCACCGCTCGTACTCCTCCTCCGGGTCGTACGAGGGGTCGTAGCCGCCCTGGTAGGGGACCTCCTGGGGGTGGCGGGCATGGAGCCAGGGGCTTTCCTCGGCCGGGGGTTCCTGCTCGGCGTACCCCTGCTGCTGGGACTCGGGGTACTCCGGCTGCTGCTGGGCGGGGAAGCTCTCCAGCTGGGGGCGCCGCTCGGCGGCGGGCGCGGTTACCCCCGCCCGGGCCGCACCGGCGGTACGGTCTCCCGCGGCCAGGTCGAGCTCGACCTGCGACGCCGGCGGCAGGAGCGCCGGTTCGATGCCCGCCGCCGCCAGACCCGCCGGGGCCGTGTCCGCCAGGGGGACGCCGTAGCGGGCCAGACGCAGCGGCATCAGCGACTCCACCGGGGCCTTGCGGCGCCAGGCCCGGCCGAAGCGCGAGCGGAGGCGGGCCTGATAGACGAGACGTTCCTGCTCCAGCTTGATCACCTGGTCGTAGGAGCGCAGCTCCCACAGCTTCATCCGGCGCCACAGGAGAAACGTGGGGACGGGGGAGAGCAGCCAGCGCGTGAGACGGACGCCCTCCATGTGCTTGTCGGCGGTGATGTCGGCGATACGCCCGATCGCGTGCCGCGCCGCCTCCACCGACACCACGAACAGCACCGGGATCACCGCGTGCATACCCACACCCAGCGGGTCCGGCCAGGCCGCCGCGCCGTTGAACGCGATCGTCGCCGCCGTCAGCAGCCACGCCGTCTGACGCAGCAGGGGGAAGGGGATGCGGATCCAGGTCAGCAGCAGGTCCAGGGCCAGCAGGACACAGATACCCGCGTCGATACCGATCGGGAAGACGTAGGAGAAGTTCCCGAAGCCCTTCTTGACGGCCAGTTCCCGCACCGCCGCGTAGGAACCCGCGAAGCCGATCCCGGCGATGATGACGGCGCCGAACACGACCACGCCGATGAGAACGCGGTGCATTCGAGTCAGCTGCATTGGCGCGGCCACCCGTACTCCCCTCCCCTTGCGTGTTGTTGCGCGCAACAGGGTGGCACATGTGTACGGCAAACGGGTTGCCGGTACGTACCGGGCCCGGCCCACGAGAGGACCGGTCCCCGGCGAAAGCCCAGGTGGGGCAGGGCGTCACCCGCCGCGCATTACGAGTTGGGCACTACGTCCCCGGCCCGAGCGGCCCGGTGCCCCACCGGTCGTGCGCGTCCGTTACCGCGAGGTCTTACGGGTGGACGACGAGCCGCTCGTCGAGGTTTTGGAGCCGGAAGCGGAGTCGGAGCCGGTGCCCAGGTCCGAACCGGAGCCGGAACCCGCCGCCTTCGTCGCCCCCGTGGACGGGGTCTTCGACGGCGCCTTCGACGCGCTCGCCGACGGGGACGACGACCCGCCGTCGCCGTCGTTCGCCTCCCCGACCTCCTTCACGACCTCCTTCGCCGCGGCCTTGGCCGACTTCAGCAGCGCCGCCGGGTCCGGGGTCTTGTCGCCGGCCAGACCGGCGCCGTTGTAGTCGAGGGTGACGACCACGTTCTCCGTGCGCACCACGATCGTCTGCTGCTTGAAGGTGTCGCCGTCCTTCTTCAGGTCGTAACGCACCGCCGTCGCCTCGTCGCCCGTGCCCGTCACCGGCTCCGTCTTGACGTTCTTCGCCCCGTCCACGGCCTTCGCCGCGGTCACCTTCGACTCGAACGCCTCGTGCGCGCGGTCCTCGCCCGGACCGTTCGTGGCGTCCGACGCCAGCAGATGCAGCGACACGCTCAGCCAGCGGTACTGCGAACCGTCCACACCGTTGTTGTCGAGGCTGGTCCAACGGCAGTCGCCGGTCACGTTCTTCTCGGCAGTGTTGATCGCCTTCCCCGACTTCGCGCCCTGCGGGACCATCGACTTCAGCGTCTTCGACGCGAACACCTCGCACGCGTCCGGCAGTACCGCGTACGCGGCCTCGACCACCTCCGGCGTCGCCGACTTCGTCGCCGCCGAGGTCGCCCCCGCCGACGCCTTGTCCTGCGACGAGGTGTCGGAGCCGGAGTCCGACGAACAGCCGACCGCCAACAGCATCACCGGGACGACAGCGGCGCCGACGAGCACCCGTGCCCGCCCCGGACGCCCGGCACGAGCGACGCCCGTGCCCTGCGTGGTACGCGACTGCTGCTGACGATGACCTGACTCTGCGGCTCGTTGCATGGTTCCTTCACTCATGACGTTCATCACGCTCGTGGTTCCTGCGGTCGGATCGGGTCCGAGGGGCCACGGTACGCGGTGAGGAAGAAACGCGGTCCTGAATCAGGGGGCTCGCCCAACCGCCCGAACCACCCCCGGCGATCGCTCACTCGTCGAACGACTCCGCCAGCAACTCGGCCAGATTCCGGGCCCTGTCCTGCATTTCCTCGCTGTCCGGCACATCCGTCGTCGTCGCCGGCTGCTCCTCGTACTCGATCGTCACGATCACGTTCGACGTGCGGAACACCACAGTCACCGTGCGCTGCCGGCTCGTCCCGAGCGCGTCGTCCAGGAACGCCTCGTCCCCGAGACCGTCGAGCGTGCGGGGCTGCAGGGAGGCCGGAGTCGCGGACGCGGCAGCGGAACCGGACGAATCGGAAGAACCACTGGAACCGGAAGAGCCGGAAGAACCAGAAGGATTGGGAGAGTCGGACGATTTGGGCGACTTGGCCGCGCCGGACGGGGAAGCGCTCTGCGACGGAGACGCCGTGGAGTCACCGTCACCGTCGTCACCGCCGTCCTCCTCGTCCTCGGTCGTGCTCCGTGAAGGCTCCGGGAGGTCCGCGGCCGCCACCTTGCCGCCGTACACCTCCTGCGCCTTGCTGTCGTCACTGACCGCGCTCTCGTACGACACCACGCGCTCGAAATCGACGAACAGATAGTCGGTGGCGGTCGGCGACTCCACCTTCCAGCGGCAGCCGGCCTTCCGTTCCGTGTCGTACGTCAGCGTCGCCTGGCCCTCGTACGCCTCCTCGCGCTGCTCCGCGTCCGGGAGTTGCCTGAGGCCGGGGAGAAGGGCGTCGAGGGTGTCGCCGTCGATGGAACCGCAGGCTTCGGGGAGGGTGTCGTAGCGGCCGGGCTGCGCGGTCGGGGCGGACGCGGCGGCCTCGCCGGGGCGCGGGTCGTCGGGGGCGTCGCTGTCGTCCGACCCCGTGCATGCGGTCAGCAGCGCCGCGAGGAGCACGGCGACGCCGGGTACGTACGCCTTCCGCTGCACCGTGGGGGCTCCTCTCGACGGGGTCCCTGGGGGACGCCTGCGCAGTTGTCCTGTGGCCTGTGCTTATTTCACTTGCCGACCGGGGGTGGCCCCCGGGCACCATGTGTATCGCACGCACTGCCGTGGACGCCGGTCCGGTATCCCTTTCGTTGACCTTGGCGCCGGTTTTGCGTTCTGAGACTTTTGCTGGAATTGCGGGGGAATGAGGCTGAGATGTCGTATGTAGAGATACCGGGCGCGAAGGTGCCGATCCGTATGTGGACCGACCCCGCGTCGGTCGAGGACGTCGCCCTCCAGCAGCTCCGTAATGTCGCGACCCTTCCCTGGATCAAGGGTCTGGCCGTCATGCCGGACGTCCACTACGGGAAGGGTGCGACGGTCGGGTCGGTCATCGCCATGCAGGGCGCGGTGTGCCCCGCGGCGGTGGGCGTGGACATCGGCTGCGGCATGTCCGCGGTGAAGACGTCCCTGACGGCCAACGACCTGCCGGGCGACCTCTCCCGGCTGCGGTCGCGGATCGAGCAGGCGATTCCGGTGGGACGGGGGATGCACGACGAGCCCGTCGACCCCGGGCAGCTGTACGGCTTCGCCGCGGCGGGGTGGGACGGCTTCTGGGGGCGCTTCGACGGTGTGGCGGAGGCGGTGAAGTTCCGTCATGAGCGGGCGCAGAAGCAGATAGGAACCCTGGGTAGCGGCAACCACTTTGTCGAAATTTGCACGGATTCGACCGGTTCTGTATGGCTCATGCTGCACTCCGGCTCCCGCAACATCGGCAAGGAGCTTGCGGAGCATCACATCGGCGTGGCCCAGAAGCTGCCGCACAACCAGGGCCTGGTCGATCGCGACCTCGCCGTCTTCGTCGCGGACACCCCGCAGATGGCGGCGTACCGCAACGACCTGTTCTGGGCGCAGGAGTACGCGAAGTACAACCGCTCGATCATGATGGCGCTCCTCAAGGACGTCGTCCGCAAGGAGTTCCGGAAGGCGAAGCCGACCTTCGAGCCCGAGATCAGCGCGCACCACAACTACGTGGCGGAGGAGCGCTACGACGGCATGGACCTTCTCGTGACCCGCAAGGGCGCGATCCGTGCCGGCTCCGGCGACTACGGAATCATTCCCGGCTCGATGGGCACGGGTTCGTACATCGTGAAGGGCCTCGGGAACGAGAAGGCCTTCAACTCCGCGTCACACGGCGCGGGCCGGCGGATGAGCCGCAACGCGGCGAAGCGTCGCTTCACGACGAAGGACCTGGAGGAGCAGACGCGCGGCGTGGAATGCCGCAAGGACTCCGGGGTCGTCGACGAGATCCCCGGCGCCTACAAGCCGATCGAGCAGGTCATCGACCAGCAGCGGGACCTCGTCGAGGTCGTGGCGAAGCTGAAGCAGGTCGTCTGCGTCAAGGGATGAACGAGTACGGGGAGGCGGTGCGTCACTGCCTCCCGCCCGTTCCTGCTGCCGCGTCAGTTTCTGCTGTGTCAGTTCCTACTGCGTCAGTTCCTCCGGCAGCAGGCCCAGTTGGCCGAGGAACTCCACTTGGTCGAAGTACAGCCGGTAGCTGGTGATCTGGCCGTTCTCCACCGTGGCGAAGTCCACGCCGCGGATGCTGATGTCCTTCTGGGTCGCGGGGAGGGTCGTGCCGTCGGGGAATGCGAGGGGGCCGGTGTTCCTGCCGCTGTAGACGCCCTCGTCGATCGCGGTGTCGCCGATCTCGAAGGAGCTGAGCGCCTCGAAGCGGGCCTCGGGTACGGCGTCCGTCATCTGGCGCCAGTACTCGGCGATGTTCTCCCGGCCGTGTATCTCTCCGCCGTCCGGTGTGTGGGCGACCGCGTCCTCCGCGAAGAGGTTGCCGATGGTCTTCGGGTCCTGATGTGTGGTGAGGGCCTCGGTGAGCTGGTCCATGACCTCGCGCGCCTGGCCCATGATCCACCTCCTGAACAGGGGATCACCCGTCTCGTTCATCCCATTGTCCCACCGCATGCCTATCCTGGCCGGACAACGCAGTCCTCGCGCCCCAGGAGCAGCTCATGGCCACCGCCGCACCGTCCGCCGCCTCCCGTATCGCCGTCGTCACGGGTGCGAGCAGCGGGATCGGCGCCGCCACGGCCCGGCAGCTCGCCGCCGCGGGGTACCGCGTCGTGCTGACGGCGCGCCGCAAGGACCGGATCGAGGCGCTGGCGGAGGAGATCAACGCGTCGGGCGGCCAGGCCACGGCGTACGCGCTGGACGTCACGGACCGGGCGGCGGTGGACGAGTTCGCCACGGCCTTCCGGACGATCGGGGTGCTGGTGAACAACGCGGGCGGCGCGCTGGGCGCCGACCCGGTGGCCACCGGCGACCCCGCCGACTGGCGCCGGATGTACGAGACGAACGTCATCGGCACCCTCAACGTCACCCAGGCCCTGCTGCCCGCGCTGACCGCGAGCGGTGACGGGACCGTGGTCGTGGTGTCGTCGACGGCGGGGCACGGGACGTACGAGGGCGGCGCGGGCTATGTCGCCGCCAAGCACGGGGCGCACGTTCTCGCGGAGACGCTGCGGCTGGAGATCGTCGGGACTCCGGTGCGGGTCATCGAGATCGCGCCGGGCATGGTGAAGACCGAGGAGTTCGCCCTGACCCGCTTCGGCGGTGACGAGGCCAAGGCGGCGCGTGTGTACCAGGGGGTCGCGGAGCCCCTCACCGCCGACGACGTGGCCGACACGATCACCTGGGCGGTCACCCGGCCCAGCCATGTCAACGTCGATCTGCTGGTGCTGCGCCCCCGCGCGCAGGCGTCCAACACCAAGGTCCATCGGGAGCTGTGATGACGTCCGAGGAGCGGGACCTCGACTCCGAGCGGCGCCGGCTCGCCGAGGAGAAGAAGAACGAGCGGTATGTGTGGTGGTACCTGGCGTACTTCCTCTTCGGCATCCACCTCGTGGCGTTCGTGATGATCTACGCGGTCATGCACGCGGAGTGATCAGCCGGGTGCGGAAGGTGCTGCGGGTGCCACGGCCTCCGCGTACGTCGTCGGCGGGACGCCCACCGTCGTCGTGAAGTCGCGGACCAGGTGGGCCTGGTCCGCGTAGCCGAGGTCGGCGGCGAGCGCGGCCCAGTCGACCGCGCGTTCCGTCTCGGCGTGTTCCAGGGCTTCGTGGATGCGGTAGCGGAGGATGACCCACTTGGGGCCGACGCCGACGTACGCGGCGAACAGGCGTTGCAGGTGTCGTACGGACAGGCCCTCGGTGCGGGCGAAGTCGCTGACGCGGCGGATGGCGCGGTCGGTGCGGATGCGGTCGACGAGGGCCATGGCGAGGTCGGCCTGGGGGTCGGGGCGCGGGCCGAGGGTCAGGAGGAACGCGTCCAGGGCGGCGACGCGGGCGTCCTCGTCGTCGGGTGCGAGGACCGTGTCGGGGTCGATGTCCGGGTACACCTCCGGGTGTCGTACGCGGCGGCCGGTCCAGTCGGACGCGGGGGTGCCGGCGGCGAAGGGGCGGAAGCCGCCCGGCCGGAACTGGACGCCGCAGACCCGGCCGCTGCCCTCCAGTTTCTGGGCGAAGAGGCCGAGCCCGATGCCGGAGACCTCGGCGAAGGGGGCCTGTCCCGCGTACCGCTGGAAGACGATGTTGACCGAGGGGTGCGGGACGACCTGGGAGACGTACGGCTCGGGCAGGTCCCAGTCGATCAGCCAGTAGTGCTCCAGGTACGGGCGGAGCGGTTCGGCGGGTTCACGGCGGCGGAAGCGGACGCGCGCGAAGAGCTCCGCGGCGTCCACGATGCCTCGGGTGTCACGGCGTGGGGCGGCCATGGGGGAGAGGGTAGGGACGGGGACTGACATTCTGCGCCGGTGCGGGGAGGCCGGTGTGCGGTGCCGGCGGAATAGTGGGAGCGGAGTACCTGTTCGGCGCTATAGTTGAATCGTAAACAACCTGAGAGGGTGGCAGCGATGATGCAGTTCGGGATCTTCAGCGTCGGTGACGTGACGCCGGACCCCACCACGGGCCGTACACCGACCGAGCGCGAGCGCATCAAGGCGATGGTCGAGATCGCGCTGAAGGCGGAGGAGGTCGGACTCGACGTCTTCGCCACCGGTGAGCACCACAACCCGCCGTTCGTGCCGTCGTCGCCCACGACCATGCTGGGCTGGATCGCCGCCCGCACCGAGCGGCTGATCCTCTCCACCGCGACCACCCTCATCACCACCAACGACCCGGTGAAGATCGCCGAGGACTTCGCGATGCTCCAGCACCTGGCCGACGGCCGGGTGGACCTGATGATGGGGCGCGGCAACACCGCGCCGGTCTACCCGTGGTTCGGCAAGGACATCCGCCAGGGCATCAACCTCGCCATCGAGAACTACGCGCTGCTGCACCGTCTGTGGCGTGAGGACGTCGTGAACTGGGCGGGCAAGTTCCGTACGCCGCTGCAGAGCTTCACGGCCACCCCGCGCCCGCTGGACGGAGTGCCGCCGTTCGTCTGGCACGGGTCGATCCGCTCGCCCGAGATCGCCGAGCAGGCCGCGTTCTACGGCGACGGCTTCTTCCACAACAACATCTTCTGGCCGGCCGACCACACCAGGCAGATGGTGGAGCTGTACCGGGAGCGGTACGCCCACCACGGGCACGGCACGCCCGAACAGGCGATCGTGGGGCTCGGCGGGCATGTGTTCATGCGGAAGAACTCGCAGGACGCGATACGGGAGTTCCGGCCGTACTTCGACGTGGCGCCGGTGTACGGCCACGGGCCGTCCCTGGAGGACTTCGCCGAGCAGACGCCGCTGACCGTGGGGTCGCCGCAGCAGGTGATCGAGAAGACGCTGTCCTTCCGGGAGTACGCGGGCGACTACCAGCGGCAGTTGTTCCTCGTCGACCACGCCGGGCTGCCGTTGAAGACGGTGCTGGAGCAGATCGACATGCTGGGGGAGGAGGTCGTGCCGGTGCTGCGGGAGGAGTTCGCGAAGGGCCGGCCGGCCGGGGTGCCGGACGCGCCGACCCATCGGTCGTTGGCCACCGCCGGGGCCAAGGGCTGAGTCCCGCCGTTGGGGGTGCGGTTCGATTCAGGCCGCGCGTTGTGTGTGGTTGCTCGCGCCGGCGCGGTGGAGCCGCTCATGTGACAGCCCCGCGCCCCCAAGGACGACAGTCGCCCCCCTCCAGGCACGCGCCCTGCGATACAGCCAGCCCCTCGCCCTCGTCCTCTCCCTCTCCCAGGTGCGCTGGAGCCTGGTCGCGCGGAGGTCTTCGAACAACTCCTCGTACCGCCCCACGATCGGGGCGGGATCGTAGCGGTGGGCGGACTTCAGGGCCGCTCGACCCATGTCGCGGCGCAGGGCGTCGTCGGTGATGAGGTCGAGGATGGCGTCGGCGAGGGCGTGGGGGTCGTCGACGGGGACGAGGCGGCCGTCGACGCCGTCGGTGATGATCTCGGCGGGGCCGAGGGGGCAGTCGGTGCTCACCACGGGGACGCCGCAGCGCATGGCCTCGACGAGGGTCATGCCGAAGGACTCGGCGTCGGAGGCGCTCACGACCAGGGAGGCACGGGCGAACTCGGCCTCCATCGGCGTGCGCGGGCCCATCAGATGGGCGCGGCCGGTGAGGTCGAGGTCCTCGATGAGGGTCTCCAGACGGTCCTTCTGACTGCCGCCGCCGTAGATGCGCAGCTCCCAGTCGGGTTCCTTCGGGGCGATCCTGGCGAACGCCTCCAGGAGGAGGTCGAAGCGTTTGCCGCGGGTGAGGCGTCCAGCGGCGGCGATGACGGGGGCGGTGCCGTCCGACGGCGCGATGCCCGTGGCGGGCACGATGTTGGGCACGGGCACGATCCGTACGCCCGGCAGTTTCATCCGTGCGCGGTACACCTCGGCGTCGGCGGCCGTGGTCGTGACGACCGCGTCCAGGGCGCGGTAGTGGCGGGCGAGGACCTTGCGCAGTTGCTTGGAGTGGGCGTCGAGGCGCAGGTGTTCCTGGCCGATGCGCAGGGCGCGGCGCGGGGCGAAGCGGGAGACGTACACGTTGAGACCGGGGCGGGTGCCGATGACGACGTCGGCGCCGCAGCCCGCCAGATAGCCGCGGACGCGCCGGTCGGTGAGTCGGCTGTACTGGCGGTGGCGCTTCTCGGCGGCCGGGAAGTCGACGGCCGGCTGCATCACGGCCGGGTGGCGCAGATCGGGGCTGTTCGGGCGGATGTCCACCAGGGGCACGAGGGTGATCCGGGGGTCGACGTCGAAGCGCGGTTCGTCCCGGTGGCGGGACATCGAGGCGATCTCCACGTCGTGGTGGTCCGCGAGCGCCGAGGCCAGGTTCAGGGTCGTACGGACGGTGCCGCCGATGGCGTACGCGTTGTGCAGCAGGAACACGATCTTCATCCGGCGGCTCATGCACTACCTTCCCGACGGTATTGGTGATGTATCGGAGAGTTGGGGCGGGTTCGGACCCTTTTTACTTCATGCGCCCTCTCCGCCCGGGTTCCCTTGCGGGCCGGTGTCACACGAACACCGTGCTCCGGCGGAGTGAGCCGGCCGCGCGACCGGGGTGAGAGGCCGGTAAGAAGGGGTCATCGGGCGCACTCGGCGAGTGGTGCGCGGCCGTGGCCTTGGCAGACTGGTGAGGTGCCCCAGAATGTGCTGCTCGCCGAGGACGACCGCGCCATCCGCCACGCTCTGGAGCGGGCGCTGACGCTGGAGGGCTACGAGGTGACGGCGGTGGCCGACGGCGTCGAGGCGCTGGCGCAGGCGCACCGCAGGCAGCCCGACGTGCTCGTCCTCGATGTGATGATGCCCGGCATAGACGGTCTCCAGGTGTGCCGGGTGCTGCGTGCCGAGGGCGACCGGACGCCGATCCTGATGCTCACCGCGCTGGTGGAGACCGCCGACCGGATCGCCGGGCTCGACGCCGGCGCGGACGACTACGTCGTCAAGCCGTTCGACGTGGAGGAGGTCTTCGCCCGGCTGCGCGCGCTGCTGCGCCGGACCGGCAACTCCGGTGATCTCGCCGGGAAGCCGTCCCAGGAGCCGTCCGCCGCGGTCGCTCCGGGTGCGGCGGCTCCGGGGACGGAGACGGGGCTGGTCTCCGCCGCGGGGGTGCGGATGGACGTACAGGCGCGGCGGGCCTGGCGGGGGTCGCGGGAGCTGGAGTTGACGCGGACCGAGTTCGACCTGCTCGAACTGCTCGTGCGCAACGCGGGGATCGTCCTCGACCACGCCACCATCTACGACCGCATCTGGGGCTATGACTTCGGTCCCGGCTCCAAGAACCTCGCCGTCTACGTCGGCTATCTGCGGCGCAAGCTCGACGAGCCCGGTGCCCCCGCGCTGATCCACACCGTGCGGGGTGTGGGGTACGCGCTGCGGGAAGACTGAGGCGGCGGGCGGTGGCGCCGCGTCTCGTCCGGCTGTTGGCCCGGGTACCGGCCCGGCTGCGTCCGGTGCCGTCGCTGCGGGCGACGTTCACCGTGTCGTTCGTGGCGGTGGCATGCGTCGTCACCGTGCTCGTCGGGATCCTCAGCTACAGCGCGGCGGCGCGGCTGGTACGGGTGGATCAGCAGACCGTGTTCGCCGAGGTGGTCCGCGATCTGCGGGAGCTGGTCGAGCAGGATCCGCTGGGTCCCGAGGACTTCGCACCCTCGGACAGCGGCGGCCCCCGTGACGACCTGATCCGCTCCGGCCGTACGGACGTCCAGGTCCTCGGCCCCGAGGGGGAGGTCCTCGACAAGGGCGACCCCGGTCTGCCGGTGCGGCCCAACGACGTTCGTGTCGCGGGCGCGAGGTTCGCCGGGACGATGGTCGAGCACGGCGAGGTCGAGGTGGGCGGCGGCCGGTACCGGGTGGCGACCGTCGCGCTCGGTGGCGGGCGGGGGGCCGTGCAGGTGGCCCAGGAGTTCAGTGACACGGAGGACCTGCTGCGGGAGTTGCAGCAGCGGACCCTGCTCTTCGTGTCGGGGGTCGTCGTCTCGGCGGGGTTGTTCGGGTGGTGGCTGGCGCGGCGGCAGACCCGGCGGCTGGTGCAGCTGGCCGGGGCGGCGGAGGACGTGGCGAGGACGGGGCACCTGGGGATCCAGGTGCCGGTCGCGGGCCGGGACGAGGTGGGGCGCCTCGGGCGTTCCTTCGACCGGATGCTGGTGCGGCTGGCCCAGTCGGAGGAGGACCAGCGGCGGCTGGTGCAGGACGCGGGGCACGAGCTGAGGACACCGCTGACGTCCCTGCGGACGAACATCTCGCTGCTCCGGCGCATCGACGAACTGCCCGCCCGGGTGCGGGAGGAACTGGTCGACGACCTCGCCCAGGAGGCTCGCGAACTGACCGACCTCGTCAACGAGCTGGTGGACCTCGCCGCCGGTCAGTCGGGCACCGAGCCCGTGCAGCGGGTGCAGCTGGCCGACATCGCCGAGGACGTCGCGGCGACCGCGCGGCGGCGGACCGGGCGGGAGGTCGCCGTACGGGTGGAGGGGGACACCACCGTCGAGGGGCGGGCCGGCGCGCTGCAGCGGGCCGTGTCCAACCTGGTGGAGAACGCCGCCAAGTTCGACCGCGCCGGGACCGGGGCGATCGAGGTCGTGGTCGCGCGGGGGCCGTCGCGGGGCGGTGGTGACCTCGTCGACCTCGACGACGTGGGCCAGGACGACGGGGCCGAGGTGGTCCGGGTGGAGGTCCTCGACCGGGGGCCCGGCGTGGCCGACTGCGACCTGGAACGCATCTTCGACCGCTTCTACCGTGCCCCCGACGCCCGCAGCCTTCCCGGCTCCGGCCTCGGCCTGTCCATCGTCCGCGCGGTGGCCTCCGCCCACGGCGGCACGCCGTTCGCCTTCCGGCGGGAGGGCGGGGGGCTCGTGACCGGCTTCACGGTGCGGGGAATCGAGAACTGACGTCCCGTGACGGCAGGCGCCGAACGGGCCTGCGTCGGCGCGAGGTCGCCGGGCCGGCGGGCGGGCGGTGAGGGATTGACGGCCGGGGGCGGGCGGTGAGGGATCGACGGCCGGGGGCGGGCGGTGAGGGATCGACGGCCGGGGGCGGGCGGTGAGGGATTGACGGCCGGGGGCGGGCGGTGAGGGATTGACGGCTGGTGGGCGGGCGGTGAGGGTTTGACGGCGGCCGGGGGGATGGTGAGGGATCGACGGCTGGTGGGCGGGCGGTGAGGGTTTGACGGCGGCCGGGGGGATGGTGAGGGATCGACGGCTGGTGGGCGGGCGGTGAGGGTTTGACGGCGGCCGGGGGGACGGTGAGTGACCGACGGCCGGGGGCGGACGGTGAGTGACCGCCCGGGAGTCACTCCGGGGTGCGGGTGCCCGGGGTCCAGCGGCCGAGGACGGGCTCGGTCAGGGTGCGGGCCGTCCGGCAGAGGGTCTGGCCGTGCCGGTCGAAGAGGGCGTCGCGGTCGTCGAAGTGGCCGAGGTCCGCGATGAGCTGGGCGGACAGGTCGCAGGAGCCCCCGTCGGCGGCACAGGCGCTTCGCCCGGCCCGGGAGCCGCCGTCCCAGGCGATGCCGGTGCGGGCCACCGCGTCGAAGAGGGTCTCTCCGCCGTCGTTGGCGTAGTGGCCGTCCGCGGCGGGCCCGGTGAACAGTTCACCGATCGGCAGCCACGCGCCGTCGATCCGGAACTCCGGCCAGGCCAGCACGACCTGCGCCGGCACGAACGGCTTCAGCCGCGGGAAGCGCGGATACCAGAACGCGCCGTCGACGAGCAGCCCGCGGACCCGGGTCCGCACCCGGACAGCACGTGCGACCGCCTCCAGCGCCGCCATCCGCTGACTGCACGAGCCGCGCCCCAGTCGCAGGGTCCGGGACACCGGGCGGCGGTCCTCGACCGAGTACACCGGGCGCACATCCCGCGCGACGATCCGGTGCGCGACGCGCAGCGCCTCCAGCGGGGTCGCCTCGCTCACCACCCGGCCCGCGATCGCCCTCACCCGCGGGTCGTCGTGGTCCAGGACGGGGGTGGCCCGCGTGGATCCGCGCACGTCCTCCGCGCTCCGTACCGCCGCGCCGGCCCGCCTGTCCCGCGCGCCGTACGCCATGAGCAACCGACTGGTCATGTCCGTCCCGATCCCCCTGCGTCCCGCTGTTCCCCGCACGGGCCCCCGCGCGGCCCCGGCGAGCGCCCCGTCCATCCTCACACGAGGCGGGCCCGCGGCCGTGACCGTCCCCCTCCCGCGAGGCCGGTGATCCGCTCGACGACGAGGGCCCCGTGTCGGCTCCTCCGGCGACGCGCTTTCGTAGTACTTCCAGCGACCCCATTGCGGCGGTGCAAATACGCCGACTACGGTCATTCCTGCGCTCACGGAGAGTGCTCAAGTGATGAACAAAGAGCAACCAGTCCGCAACTCACCCCCTGAGTACCGCCAGTTGAAAGCGCACCCCGGGCCGTCGACACCCGAGGAGGAGCCAGACGCGGTAGGGACCCACCTCATCCCTTCTCGTCGCAATGGAGTTGGTCTGCCCATGCCCGATACCGCCCCCAACCTCCCCGCCGTACCGTCCCCCCGTACGTCGTCCCCCACCCCCTGGGTCTCACCGTCGGCGACGACCTACACCCTGTTCTGCCCGCCCCTCGACACCTCCCCGCTCATCGCCCGCGACTTCGTCGCCACCGTGCTGCGCGCCCTCGGCCTGGACGACCTCGTCGACGCGGCCGCGCTGTGCACCTCCGAACTGGTCACGAACGCGTGCGTCCACGCCAAAGGTGCAGGATCGGTTCTGTGGCTGGCGGTGGAGACCTGGCGGGTCCGGGTGATCGTCTACGACGGTGACGAGAGCCCGCCGGTCATGCGGGAGTTGACCCCCGAGGGGTGGGAGGAGGGAGGCCGCGGCCTGCACCTCGTGGACGCCCTCACCGAGGGCCACTGGGGGACGGCCGCCGCCCTCCCCTACGGCGGCGGTCTGGTCCACCCCGACGGCAAGGCGGTCTGGTTCGACCTGGCCTCGCCCAACTAGAGCAGTGAGCGAGGGGCCGTCCTCGGGGTGGACGCGCGCGGATCAACCGGGGGTTGACAGGGGTTCCTTGCTTCAAGGCCTGGAGCACGGCCGGCTGTGGGGGAGCCGGTGGTGGGGGAGCCGGCGGCTCAGGTCCGGTCGATGTGGACGTTGGTGGACTTCACGCGGGCGGTGGCCTCCATGCCGACCTCCAGACCCAGCTCCTCCACGG
>NZ_JBVIDX010000012.1:93780-215288 GCF_055572155.1 Streptomyces sp. NPDC030814 | reverse complement strand
ACGGCCTCCCGGGTCAGCAGGGAGACCAGTCGGTGGGGGCCCGCCTGGATCTCCACCTGCGCGGCCACATCCCCGAGTTTGACGGCGGTGACGATGCCCCGGCGGCTCAGGTCCGGTCGATGTGGACGTTGGTGGACTTCACGCGGGCGGTGGCCTCCATGCCGACCTCCAGACCCAGCTCCTCCACGGCCTCCCGGGTCAGCAGGGAGACCAGTCGGTGGGGGCCCGCCTGGATCTCCACCTGCGCGGCCACATCCCCGAGTTTGACGGCGGTGACGATGCCGGGGAACGCGTTGCGGGCGGAGGTGTACGGGGCGTCGTCCTCGGCGGCGGCGTCGGCGGCCAGTTCCACGGAGAACGCCGCGAGATCCCTGCCGTCGATGAGCCGACGCCCGCTGTCGTCGCGCCGGGTCGCCACCCGGCCCGCATCCGCCCACCGCCGCGCGGTGTCCGGACTCACCCCGAGCAACCGCGCGGCCTGACCGATCGTGTAGGACTGCATGGGGTCAAGATAGGTGCCGGTCAGGGCATGCGCCCATGCTCCATGTCGCGTAGGCGTGGACGAGGGCGGGGCCGAGGCGTGGGCCGCGGTCCGAGCCGTCCCGCCGTGTCAGCCCTGGTCGGCGAGTTGGGCGCGGAAGCCCGGAGCGCCGCGCAGGATCTGCTGCTTCTTGTGGACGGGCTTGCCGAAGGACTTCACCTGCGGGACGGCGACCCAGAGGGTGTGCGCGCCGGAGCCCCTGACGTCGACGCGGGGGTTGTCCTTGATGGCGATGGCCGCGTTGACGTTGGTGACCCGGGCCTTGCCGGTGATCTTCTTCGGCCCCTCGCCGGCGGTCGGGTAGCTGATGGTGAGCGTCTCGCTGGTGACCGGGATGCGGAAGATCTCCTGGGTCACGGTGAAGCTGACGGTCGCTGTCCGGCTCTTGTCCTTGGCGACCTTGGAGGTGGCCGTGGTGACGAACCGGACCTCCTTGTTGTACGGGTCGGTGATGGTGACCGGCTTGCCGACGGGGGCCGCCACCTTGCCGAGGAGCGCCTTGTGGATCCGGCGGTCCTGGAGGTCCTTCACGAAGACGGTCTGCTGTCCCCTGCTGAGCGCCAGGAACTTTTTCAGCGCCTTCCTCGCCTCCGGCGTGGGCTGCGCCTTGAGGTACTTCGTGTACCCGGCGACGGTCAGCCTCGGCGCCATCGGCTCGGCCGGACCCTGCTCCACGGCCTGCGCGGCGGGCGCGAGTACGGCGAGGCCGGCCACCGTGGCGACGGCGGCGGACGTCAGACGACCTGCGGTGGAAGTGAACATGTGTGGGGCTCCCCGTGACGCGTGGGCGGTAGCTGCGTCAACGACCCTACGAATCCAGCAACTTGACTGACATTGTCTCTCCAGCCACCCCCCGAAAGGCCACCTCCCCAAAAGGCACTACCGAGGGGTCGGCCGCCGCGTCGAGCGGAGCTCCGTCGAGCCGGGTGAGGGGGAACAGCGGGGGGCCCGCATCGTCGTCCGCCGCCCCAGCAGGGGGTCGGATGACCGATCTTGTTGTTTGTTGAACGACTTTTTAGGTGATTTATGCGGTTTTGCCCGTTGGGTGATGGTTAGTCGAGGGGAGTATGCGGAGGCACCGAGACAGGGGGTGATTTCCCCGCGGACAGGCTGCGAGAGCCCCGGACCGCAGGACCGCCGCCCCACGGGCGGTCACCGAGACGCCGCCGGTGCGGCGTGCCGGCAACCTGCGGGTCAGGCCGCCACCCGCTTGCACACCACGCTGGTCCCGTGGCCGACGTGCCGAACACCATCCCTGCTGCTCTCACCGGAGATGATCGCAGTGACATCACCCACCTACGGGTCGACCGGGTCCACCGGGTCGACCATGGAATCCCACCCGGACATCGTCGAAATGCGCCAGCGCCACACGCTGGCCGAGCGCGCCGCGACGACCCCACGGGCGCAAGCCATCGAGGCACTGGCGCTGCTCACGGGCCTCTACCTCGCGGCCTCCCCGTGGATCGCGGGGTTCCCTGGCGGCACCTTCTCCCGGCTGGCCATCAACAACCTGATCGTGGGAATCGGCTATGCGCTGCTGATGAGCGGCGGCTTCGGTCGTGCCTACGACCGGACACACAGCATGGCGTGGGCCGCGTGCGGCCTGGGCGCATGGACGATCATCGCGCCGTGGGTGGTGGCAGGCAATGTCGACACCACCCGCACCATCACCAACAACGTCATCACGGGCGCGATCGCCCTGCTGCTTGCCCTTGCCGCCAGCGCGGCAGCCGGCACACGCGGCACCCGCGGCACACGCGGCGCCCAGGGCGCCTACGGGGGCGCCGGTCGCTGATCAGACGCCGTTCCCGCAACGGGGGCATGCACCGTATCAACGAAGGAGAACCCAGATGATCACCCGAGAGCAGATCCCCACGGTGCTGGACCACCCGGTCTACGACACCAGAGGCAACAAGATCGGCGACGCCCGGCACATTTTCTTCGACGACGTCACCGGCGAGCCCGAGTGGGTCAGCGTGAGGACCGGTCTGTTCGGCACCAGCGAGTCCTTCGTCCCCATCCACGAGGCCTCCGTGGTCGAGGACCACCTGGAGGTGCCGTACGCCAAGGGCAAGGTCAAGGACGCGCCCAACGTCGACGTCGATGCCGGTGGTCACCTCTCCGTACAGGAGGAACACCGCCTGTACGAGTACTACGGCATCGACTGGGACGCCGCCTGGCAGCGGGCGCAGACCGGCACCGGCCGGACCGCCCCGACCCCGGATGACGCGATGACGCGGTCCGAGGAGGAGATGCGCGTCGGTGTCGAACGCCGCGAGGCCGGCCGCGTGCGGCTGCGCAAATACGTCGTCACCGAGGAGCAGCAGCGGACCGTTCCCGTACGCCACGAAGAGGTCCGCGTCGAGCGCGAGCCGATCACCGAGGAGAACCGCGGTGACGCCCTGGCCGGCCCGGACATTTCCGAGGCGGAACACGAGGTCATCCTCCACGAGGAGGAGCCCGTGGTGGAGATGAGGACCGAGCCCAAGGAGCGGGTCCGCCTCACCACCGATGAGGTCACCGAGGAGGAAACCGTCACCGGTGAGGTCCGCAAGGAACGCATCGAGGCCGAGGGGACCGACGAGCGCGGCCAGCAGCCGCCCCGCCGCTGACACGGCACACCCAGGCGCCCGGGACGGGAGGCGACGGCTCTCGCCGGGCGCCGCACGCGCCCCCACGCACTCTCCGACCGCTTCCGGCCCATGACAAAGGCGGGGTCCGAAAACCCCGCCCGAAACCGCCGGAACCTCGGATCAGGGCCACACAAGGCAGTACGGCTGGTGCCCCGCCTCGTGCAGACGGTGGCTGAAGTCCTGCCACTCGTGGAGCAGTTGGTACACGTTGAACGCGTCGCGGGGGCCGCCCCGGTCCGGGACCGTGGACCAGATGAAGGCCGCCGCGCCGACCGCCTCCTCGCCGATGCCGCGCAACGGGTCCACGACGGTCATCGGCAGCTTCACGACCGCGTAGTCGGGGTGCAGGACGACCAGCTCCAGCGGCGGGACCTTGTGCAGGGGGACGCCCTCGATGCCGGTCAGCACCATCGCGGCCATCGTCTCCGGCTTGATCTTGGTGAACATGCCGTTCATGCCGAGCTCGTCGCCGCCGAGTTCCTCGGGGCGCATCGAGATCGGGACGCGGGCCGCGGTCGCGCCGTCGGGCGCGCCGAAGTATTTGTAGGTCACCCCCACCCGACCACCATTCCTGCTCCCCGCCGTATGGAGCCGGTTGACCACCTGGTCGAGGCGGTCGGCACGGCGTCTGCGGGCCGCACGGCTCTCACGGTCGACGGCGTCAGGCCGGTCCGTGTGGCCCGTCTGATCCATTCCGTCACGATTGACACGATCCACATGCTCGGCGCGATCCATACGGTCCATACCCTCCATACGGCTGCGCCGCCCGATCCGCTCAGGGCCGCCGCCCTGGATCCGGTCGGCACCCCCGCGCTCGGCGCGGTCGGAACCGCTCTCCGGCCGGTCGGGACCGCTCTCGGCGCGGTCGGAACCGCCCTCAAGACGATCGGAACCGCCGCGTGCGGCTCGCCGGCGGCGCGAGAAGCGCGAACCCTCCTGCTGCGGATCGTTCGTGCCGTCCCGTCCGGGCATGCCGACGGACCCGTCGGCCGGGTTCGCCCTGTCCTGGGTCTCGAATGTGCCGTGCGCACCCTGCGGACCGTACACGCCCTGCTGGCCGTGCGGAGCGTACGGGGGCTGTGACCCCGGCGACCCTTGGGGCGCCGATGGTGCGGGAGGTGTGGGGGGTGAGGGGAGTGATGGCGGTGAGTGCGGGGACCGGGGTGGCTGCTGGGGGCTGCCGAGTGGGGGCTGTGACGGTGGGCCCGACGGCGTCGGCGGCTGCGCGGCGCCGTCCGACGCCGATGGCCCTCCCGACGCCGGCTGCGCGCCCTGTGATCCCTGCGACGATCCCTGCGGCCCTTGTCCGCCGCGCAACCTCCGGGAGCCCAGCGCTCCCAGGGAACCGAGCGGACCGAGACCGCGCAGGGGGCCCGTCGGTCCCGTGGGTCCGTTCGCCGGTCCTGTGGGGCCCGTGGATCCGGTGTCCGCGGCTGCGTCCGGGCCACCCGGTCCGGCGGGACCTCCCAGATCACCAGGACCACCGGGACCCCTCGGGCCGTCCTGTGCGCCGGGTCCGATCACACCGCCGGGGCCGTCCGACGGCGTACCCGTGCCGGTCGGCGCACCCGTGCCGGTCGGCGTGCTCGACCCGGTCGAACCGTTCGGTCGACCGGATCCGCCCGGTCGACCCAGTCCACTCAGTCCGCCCAGCAGTCCGCTCAGTCCGCCCGTACCGCCACCGCTACCACCCGACGTGGTGCCGGACGGGCCGGATGCGGCTGTCGACCCGGACGCGCCGGACCCGCCTCGTTCCTGTCGTGGGGTCTCCGCAGTCTCCTCCGCGTCGCGTCGGTGCCTTCCCCGCCGGGCACGACGAGGCCCGAGGTCACCGGTCCCCTCGCCCAGTCCGCCACCGCGATGCATATCTCCACCCGAACGCATTTCTGGGCCACGTGATCCCCGCCGCGCAACCCGATCATCGTGTCAGTGACCTCCCCCGCGACCGCTCGCCGAAACGTGCGCGCAAACACCAGTCGGCAGGATCTTCGGAGCCTCTGACACCATGGCCTGTGTGAGCTATCCGTACGAAGCCCCAGTTTCGCAGACTCTTTTCGAGCGCGCGGCGGCCGTCACGCCCGGCGGCGTGAACTCTCCCGTGCGCGCCTTCCGCGCCGTGGGCGGTACGCCCCGGTTCATGGTGTCCGGTACCGGTCCCTACCTCACCGACGCCGACGGCCGTGAGTACGTCGACCTCGTGTGCTCCTGGGGGCCCATGATCCTCGGGCACTCCCGTCCCGAGGTCATCGCCGCCGTCCAGGAGGCCGTCTCGCGCGGCACCTCGTTCGGCACCCCCGGCGAGGGCGAGGTGGCGCTCGCCGAGGAGATGGTCGACCGCGTCGGGCCGCTGGAGCAGGTGCGGCTCGTCTCCAGCGGGACCGAGGCCACCATGTCCGCGATCCGGCTCGCCCGCGGTTTCACCGGCCGCACCAAGGTGGTCAAGTTCGCCGGCTGCTACCACGGCCACGTCGACTCGCTGCTCGCCGCGGCCGGCTCGGGGGTCGCCACCTTCGCGCTGCCGGACACCCCCGGCGTCACCGGTGCCCAGGCCGGCGACACGATCGTCCTCCCCTACAACGACCTCGACGCCGTACGCGCGGCCTTCGCCGCCCACCCCGGCGAGATCGCCTGTGTGATCACCGAGGCATCCCCGGGCAACATGGGCGTCGTACCGCCGCTGCCCGGCTTCAACCAGGGGCTCAAGGACGTCTGCGCCGAGAACGGGGCCCTGTACATCTCCGACGAGGTCATGACCGGCTTCCGCACCAGCAGGGCCGGCTGGTACGGCATCGACGGGGTGGTCCCCGACCTGATGACCTTCGGCAAGGTCATGGGCGGCGGCTTCCCCGCGGCCGCGTTCGGCGGCCGGGCCGACGTGATGGCGTGCCTGGCGCCCGCCGGGCCCGTCTACCAGGCCGGCACGCTCTCCGGGAACCCGGTCGCCACGGCCGCCGGGCTCGCGCAGCTGCGGCTGCTCGACGACGCGGCGTACGAGGTCGTCGACGCCGTCTCCCTGCGGATCCAGGGGCTCGTGACGGAGGCGCTCACCAAGGAGGGCGTCGCGCACACGCTGCAGAACGCCTCCAACATGTTCTCCGTGTTCTTCACGGACACCCCCGTACGGAACTACGAGGACGCCAAGGCGCAGGAGTCCTTCCGGTTCAACGCCTTCT
This sequence comes from Streptomyces sp. NPDC030814, assembly GCF_055572155.1. Lineage (NCBI taxonomy): Bacteria > Bacillati > Actinomycetota > Actinomycetes > Kitasatosporales > Streptomycetaceae > Streptomyces > Streptomyces sp. NPDC030814. Next base: position 208,941 of record NZ_JBVIDX010000012.1, on the reverse strand, counting down.
TCCACTCGATGCTGTCGCAGGGCGTCTATCTGCCGCCGTCGTCGTTCGAGTCGTGGTTCGTGTCCACCGCACACGACGAGCAGGCGGTGCAGAGAATCGCCGACGCCCTTCCGGCGGCGGCGCGAGCGGCAGCGGAGGCCACAGCAGCATGAGTGACATCACCGTCGTCCACCTGATGCGGCACGGCGAGGTCGCCAACCCGGACGGGATCCTCTACGGGCGGCTCGCCGGGTACCACCTCTCCGACCTCGGGCGCCGGATGGCCGACCGGGTCGCCGAGCACCTGGCCACCCGCGACGTCACGTACGTCTGCGCCTCCCCGCTGGAGCGGGCGCAGGAGACGGCCACGCCGATCGCCAAGGCGCACGGGCTGGACCTCGCGACCGACGCGCGGCTCATCGAGGCCGACAACGTCTTCCAGGGCAAGACCTTCGGCGTCGGCGACGGCGCGCTGAAGCGGCCGGAGAACTGGAAGCACCTGGTGAACCCCTTCAAGCCGTCGTGGGGCGAGCCGTATGTCGACCAGGTCGTCCGGATGATGGGGGCGCTGGACGCGGCGAAGGACGCGGCGCGCGGGCACGAGGCGGTGCTCGTCTCGCACCAGCTGCCGATCTGGATCGTCCGGTCGTACGTCGAGCGGCGGCGGCTGTGGCACGACCCGCGGCGGCGGCAGTGCACGCTCGCGTCGCTGACGACGTTCACATACCAGGGCGACAAGATCGTGTCGGTGGGGTACAGCGAGCCGGCGCGGGATCTCGTGCCGCCGCATCTGCTGGCGGGCGCCAAGCCGGTGAAGGGGAAGGACAAGGCCTTCGGAGCGTGAGCGCTCCGCTGGGGGAGCCAGCCGGGGGACTCAGGTGGGTGGGGGACTGCGGTCGGTGGGGGACTGAGGTCGGTGGGTGGCCGCGGGTTCGTTGTGGCTGGTCGCGCAGTTCCCCGCGCCCCTTGGAAGCGTGCGGTCGCCCGTGGCCGCAACGGAACCCGCCGTCCCTCGCGTCCCTGAGGAACGCGCAGTTCCCCGCGGCCCCGACGGCGCCCCCTTGCCGTCTCCTCGAGTCACGCGCCCCTTGCTCCTGATCAACTGGAACCCCGCGGTCCGTACGTCAGTCCTATGAGGCGTGCTGTTCCGTTTCGGGGCCGGTGCCTACGCGTGTGCCCCCGGCGTGCGCTTCGGCCTAAGGCGTACGGAGGGCGCATACAACCGTTTTCGGTCAAAGTCTCTGCAATATCTGCCACATCGGCGGAACCCCGGCGATTCCTCTGACCTCTCAAACGGTGTGCTTCACGCCAGGAAGGGCGTGACCTGAACCAGGGGGGACGCGATGCGCCACATCTCGCGAAGGGGAGTGCTCGGGCTCGGGGCGGGGGCCGCCGTCGGGCTGGGTCTGACCGGCTGCGGTACGGGATTCGGGGGCAAGCCCACCGAGGCCGGCGACTCCGGAGGTGCCGGGGGAGGCGGCAAGGGCCGGGGGAAGCCGGAGAAGAAGGTGAAGCCGATCGGGGACGGTTCCACCGCCCGTACCGGCAAGCAGCCCCACCAGCCGGACAAGCCCCGGCCGTTGGCGCCGGGCGAGACGCCGCCGCAGTTCGTGGTGTTCTCCTGGGACGGGGCCGGAGACGTCGGGAACGGCCTGTTCGAGCGGTTCCTGAAGGCCGGCCGGGACCACGACGCCCACATGACGTTCTTCCTCTCCGGGATCTATCTCCTGCCCGAGTCGAAGAAGCGGAAGTACCTCCCGCCGAACAACGCGCCCGGCGCCTCCGACATCGGCTATCTCACCGACGAGCACATCAAGTCGACGCTGGGGCACCTGCGCACGGCCTGGCTCGACGGCCACGAGATAGGCACCCACTTCAACGGCCACTTCTGCGGCGGCTACGGCTCGGTCGCCAAGTGGACGCCCAAGCAGTGGCGCAGCGAGATAGAGCAGGCCAAGTCGTTCGTGACGGAGTGGAAGACGAACAGCGGCTGGACCGACCTCGACCCCCTGCCCTTCGACTACGAGAAGGAACTAGTCGGCGGACGCACCCCGTGTCTGCTCGGGCAGGAGAACCTGCTGCCCACCGCCCGCGAGCTCGGCTGGCGCTACGACTCCTCCTCGTCCGGCGGTCTCCAGGTCTGGCCGGGGAAGAAGCAGGGCATCTGGGACCTGCCGTTGCAGTCCGTGCCGTTCCCGGGCCGCAGCTTCGAGGTCCTGTCGATGGACTACAACATCATGTTCAACCAGTCCCAGAACTCCACCCAGGCCCCGCCCGCCAACTACCCGGCCTACCGCACCCAGGCCACCGGCGCGTATGTGGCCGGGTTCCAGCGGGCGTACGAGACGAACCGGGCGCCGCTGTTCATAGGGAACCACTTCGAGGAGTGGAACGGCGGGGTCTACATGGACGCCGTCGAGGAGGCCCTCAAGCACATCGCCCGGGCGAAGGAGAAGGCCAAGGACGGGGACATCCGGATCGTCTCCTTCCGGCAGTTCGTCGACTGGATGGACGTACAGAAGCCGGACGTCCTCGCCAAGCTCCGCACCCTTGGGGTGGGGCAGCGGCCGACAGGGGGCTGGAAGGAGTTCCTGAAGGCGGGCTCGACCGCCTGACCTCGGCGGAAGCGGGCCCGGAGGGGCTGCTCGACCCCGCCGCGGGCCGACGAAAAGGGCATGCGAAACTTTTCACATGAGTGTCCGTACGAGCCGCAGTCGTGCCGCTTTGCTCTCCGCCGGGGCCGCCGCCCTGGCGCTGGTGCTGTCCGCCTGTTCGGGCGGAGGCATCGAGGGCGGTGGCGGCGGTACCGGCTTCGTGGCCGGCTCCGACGGCATCGCGACCGTGAAGAGGGGGGAGCGGGGCACCGCGCCCAAGCTCGCCGGCAAGACCATCGACGGCGGTGAACTCGATGTGGCCTCCGCCTACAAGGGCAAGATCGTAGTCCTGAACGTCTGGGGCTCGTGGTGCCCGCCGTGCCGCGCGGAGGCGCCCAACTTCGTCAAGGTCTCCAAGGACCTCGCCGGTCAGGGCGTGCAGTTCGTCGGCATCAACACCCGCGACACCAGCACCCGCCCCGCGCTGGCCTTCGAGGAAGAGTTCAAGGTCACCTACCCGAGCCTGTACGACCCCACCGGGAAGCTGCTGCTCCGGTTCGAGAAGGGCACGCTCAACCCGCAGCTGATCCCCTCGACGATCGTCGTGGACCGACAGGGGAAGCTCGCGGCGCGGGCTCAGTCGCCACTCACCGAGGAATCGCTGCGCAAGATGCTCAAGCCGATCCTCGCGGAGAAGTGACGTGCCGGGAACGACGACCGCGACCGTGCTGAACACCGCCGTCACCACCAACGCCGCCGACCTCACCGAGACCGTCTCCAGCGGGGCCCTGCTGCTCGCGCTGCCGATCGCCCTGCTCGGCGGCCTCGTCTCCTTCTTCTCTCCGTGCGTCCTGCCCCTCGTCCCCGGTTATCTGTCGTACGTCACCGGCGTCGGCGGCACCGACCTCGCGGACGCCCGCAAGGGGCGGATGGCGGCCGGGGCCGGGCTGTTCGTGCTCGGGTTCACCGCGGTGTTCGTCTCCAGCGGGGCGCTCTTCGGGTACTTCGGCCGGACCCTGCTGGAACACCAGGACGTGCTCGCCAAGGTCCTCGGCGGCCTGATGATCTTCATGGGGCTCTTCTTCATGGGGCTCATGCCGTGGCTCACCCAGCGCGAGTTCCGCTTCCACACCAAGCCGGCCACCGGCCTGGTGGGCGCCCCGGTCCTCGGCGCGCTCTTCGGCATAGGTTGGGTCCCCTGCATCGGCCCGACCCTCGCCGCCGTGAACGTCCTCGCGATGCAGGAGGGCAGCGCCGTGCGCGGCGCGCTGCTGATGGTGGCGTACTGTCTGGGGCTGGGCCTGCCCTTCGTGCTCGCCGCGGTGGCCTTCCGCAGGGCGCTCGGCGCCTTCGGCTGGGTCAAGCGGCACTACGCGTGGGTGCTGCGCATCGGCGGCGGCATGATGATCACCATCGGAGTGCTGATGCTGACCGGTGCCTGGGACCGCATCGTGCAGGAGATGCAGGTCTGGTCCACCGGCTTCACCCCTGGGATCTGAGCCAATGACGACGACCGACTCCGGCAAGCGCGACGACAGCGAACTCGACGTCGTCGGTTCGCCGCTGTCCACCGCCCCGCAGGAGGACGCCCTCAACGTGCCCCAGCTGGGGGTGATCGGCTGGGCCCGCTGGTTCTGGCGGCAGCTGACCTCCATGCGGGTCGCGCTGCTGCTGCTCTTCATGCTGTCGCTGGCGGCGATCCCCGGCTCGCTGATCCCGCAGAGCGGCCAGGACGAGACCCGGGTCGCCGACTTCATGAAGCGGCACGACACCCTGGGGCCGATCTACGAGAAGCTCGGGCTGTTCCACGTCTACAGCTCGGTGTGGTTCTCCGCGATCTACATCCTGCTGTTCATCTCGCTCATCGGCTGCATCGTGCCGCGCACCTGGCAGTTCGTCGGCCAGCTCCGCGGCCGCCCGCCGGGTGCGCCGAAGCGGCTGACGCGCATGCCGGCGTACGCGACGTGGCGCACGGAGGCCACCCCGGAGCAGGTCCGTGAGGTCGCGCTGAAGGCGCTGAAGCGGCGCCGGTTCCGCGTGCAGGTCGCCGGGGACGCGGTCGCCGCCGAGAAGGGCTACCTCCGGGAGGCCGGCAACCTGGCCTTCCACCTCGCGCTGATCGTGATGCTCATCGCCTTCGCCTGGGGGCAGCTCTACAAGTCCGAGGGCAACAAACTGATCGTCGAGGGCGACGGCTTCTCCAACGTCCTGCCGCAGTACGACGACTTCAAGTCCGGCAACCTCTTCTCCGCCGACGACCTCAATCCGTTCAGCTTCGACCTCAAGAACTTCCGCGGCACCTACGAGGCCACCGGGCCCAACAAGGGCACCCCGCGGGTCTACGAGGCGAGCGTCGTCTACGCCGTCGGTGCGGACGGCAAGGAGAAGACCACCCGGATCGAGGTCAACAAGCCGCTGGAGATCGACGACTCGAAGGTCTATCTCGTCAGCCACGGCTACGCGCCCGTCATCACCATCAGGGACGGCCGGGGCAAGGTCGTCTTCGAGGACGCGGTGCCGCTGCTGCCGCTGGACTCCAATGTCACCTCCACCGGCGCGATCAAGGTGATGGACGGCTACCGGGACGCCAAGGGCAGGTGGGACCAGCTCGGTATCCAGGCGTTCTTCCTCCCGACGTACGGCGGCAAGGACACGGCGGTGGTCTCGCAGTTCCCCGCGCTGCTGAACCCGCGGCTGAACCTGACGCCGTACCACGGTGATCTGCGCGTCAACGCCGGGCTGCCGCAGAGCGTGTACCAGCTCGACAAGTCGAAGCTGAAGGCGTTCCGGGACTCCAAGGGCGCGCAGGTGCGGGAGAACCTGAAGATCGGCGAGTCCATGACCCTGCCGAACGGGGCGGGCACCATCACGTTCGACGGGGTCAAGGAGTGGGCCGGCTTCCAGGTGACCCAGCAGCCCGGCAGCGGCTGGGCCCTCGCGGGCGCGATCACCGCGATCCTCGGTCTCGCCGGGTCCCTGTTCATCCAGCGCCGCCGGGTGTGGGTCCGTGCGGTCGCCGGGGCCGACGGGGTGACCGTGGTCGAGATGGCGGGCCTCGGCCGCAGCGAGTCCGCGAAGGTACCGGAGGAACTGGGCGACCTGGCCGCGGTGATCCACGACGAGGCTCCCACCGCGCCCGACCCCGGGCCCGACCCCGAATCCGACTCCGAACCCCCAGTCGTCACTGCCGAAGGGGCTGAGAAGTGACTCTCGCCGCCGCGACCAACGAGAATCTCGCGAACATCAGCAACACGCTGATCTACTCCGCGATGGCCGTGTACACGCTGGCCTTCTTCGCGTACATCGCCGAATGGCTCTTCGGCAGCCGCAGCAAGGTGGGCCGGACGGCCGCCGCGCTCACCGCCGGGGCCGACGCGGCGAAGAAGGCGGACGCGCCCGCGGTGACCGTGAAGTCGGCCGGGGGCACCTCCGTGCTGGAGCGGCCGAAGGTGGTCGTGCGGGCCGCCGCCGGTGCGCGGGAGGTCCCGGACGGGCCCGGCGCCCACGGCGGGGACGAACAGGGCGATCTCTACGGCCGTATCGCCGTGTCCCTCACGGTGCTGGCGTGGGCCGTCGAGGCCGCCGGTGTGCTCGCGCGGGCGCTGTCGGTGCAGCGGGCGCCGTGGGGCAACATGTACGAGTTCAACATCACCTTCTCCACGGTGGCCGTCGGGGTGTACCTCGCGCTGCTCGCGTTGAAGAAGAACGTGCGCTGGCTGGGCCTGCCGCTGATCACCACGGTCCTCCTCGATCTCGGTCTCGCCGTCACTGTCCTGTACACCGCCAGCGACCAGTTGGTTCCCGCCCTCCACTCGTACTGGCTGTACATCCACGTCTCGACCGCCATCTTCTGCGGCGCCGTCTTCTACGTGGGCGCGGTCGGCACGATCCTGTACCTGTTCAAGGACTCCTACGAGAGCAAGCTGGCGAGCGGCGGCCGGCCGGGCCGGTTCGCGACCTCCGTCATGGAGCGGCTGCCCGCCTCGGCGTCCCTCGACAAGTTCTCGTACCGCGTCAACGCCGCCGTCTTCCCGCTGTGGACGTTCACGATCATCGCGGGCGCCATCTGGGCGGGCGACGCGTGGGGCCGCTACTGGGGCTGGGACCCCAAGGAGACCTGGTCGTTCATCACGTGGGTCGCCTACGCCTGCTATCTGCACGCCCGCGCCACCGCCGGCTGGAAGGGCCGCAAGGCCGCGTACATCGCGCTCATCGCCTTCGCCTGCTGGCTCTTCAACTACTACGGCGTCAACATCTTCGTCAGCGGCAAGCACTCCTACGCCGACGTCGGGTGACCCCCGTGTAGCCGTCCCGTACAACCGCCGTACACCGAAGGCCGGTTCCCGTGACGTGAGTCACGGGAACCGGCCTTCGGCGTGCGGACAGGGGGAGGACGTGGAGACGAATCAGGGGGACCGGAGCGCGTTGCGCGCCCGGATCAGGGACGGGGACGCGGAGGCCTTCGGCGAGGTCTTCGACGCGTACGCGCGTTCCGTGTACAACCACGCCTTCCGGCTGACGGGGGACTGGGCGACGGCCGAGGACATCGTGTCGCTGACCTTCCTGGAGGCGTGGCGGCTGCGTGACCGGCTGGACGCGGAGGGGGGCTCGCCGCGCCCCTGGCTGCTCGGCATCGCCACGAACGTGGTCCGCAACAGCCGCCGTGCCGCCCGGCGGCACGCCGCCGCCGTCGCCCGGCTGCCGAGGCCCGAGTCCGTGCGGGACTTCGCCGACGAGGTGGCCGGGAAGCTCGACGACACGGCGTATCTGCGGGCGGTGCGTACGGCGGTGGACCGGCTGCGGCGGCCCGAGCGCGAGGTGCTCGCGCTGTGCGCCTGGGGCGGCCTCGACTACGCCGGTGCCGCGGAGGCGCTCGGCATTCCCGTCGGCACCGTCCGCTCCCGGCTCTCCCGGGCCCGCGCCAAGCTCGCCGCGGCACTCGCCGGGGAACCCGCTGCCGGGCGCGGACAGACACAAGGCGGCCACACGCCCGTGGCCGGGCCCATCCAGGAGGGGAACCAGTGAACGACAACCAGTCCCCCCAAGAGATCCCGACCTCCCGGGACGTCCCGTCCGCCGTGGAGCGGGACCTTCCGCCGGGCCGCCACAGCGTCCTGAGGGAGCATCTGATGAGGGAGATCGAGAACCGTACCGAGGGCGTGGACAGCTCCCGCCCCGCGGTCGTACGGCCGCTGTGGCGGCGGCCCGCCTTCGCGGCGCCCGCCGTCGCCGCCGCCCTGACGGTCGCCGTGGTCGTCGGCGCCGCGGTGACCCAGCACGTCGCCGGTCCGTCGCTGCCCGCCGTGACCAAAGGGGCCGGCCGGTGGGGTGGCACGGCCAGCGACCGGAGCGCCGCCGAGGTGCTGGAGCGGGCCGCCGAGGCCGCCGGGAAGCGGAAGCCGCCCAGGATCGAGGACGACCAGTTCGTGTACACCAAGCAGGAGGACTACCACTGGAAGGCGGACGAGGAACTGGCGGTCTCCGACTGCCCCAGCACCCTGGAGGGGCACCCGTTCGGGGTGTGGGAGACCTGGCGGTCGGTCGACGGCCGGCACGTGGGGTTGTCCCGGGGGCGGGAGGAGGGGGTGAAGGTGGAGCAGTCCCTCGCCGAGCAGCCGCGGATGAAGGGCTTCGTCAACTCCTACCGGGAGGCGGAGGACGAGCTGCCGACCGATGCCGAGGGCATGTACCGCTACCTGTACGGGGCGAAGGCCGGCAAGGAGCCGCCTGCCGGTGAGAAGGCCGCCGACCGCAAGGCGTTCGAGAAGGGCGCCGAGCTGGTGTCCACGCAGTTGCTGCCGCCGAAGGCGGAGGCCGCGCTGTACCGGGCGCTCGCCCGGATCCCCGGGCTGACCGTGTACGAGGGCGCGCGGGACACGGCGGACCGTACGGGCGTGTCCGTCGGGATCGAGGGACGGTTCCCCGACTTCGGCCAGGGCCGCTCCCGGCACGAACTGCTCTTCGACGAGCGGACGTCGGCGTTCCTGGCCCTCAACTCGATCAACGTCGACCCGCCGGACGACGACTGCCAGACGCTGAGGGTGGGGGACATGGTCTCGTCGGTGGCGATCGTGGAACGGGCGGTGGTGGACCGGACGGGGCAGCGTCCTTGATCGGGGGCCGGGCCTTGCAGCTCGGGGGTGCGGTTGCTTCGGCGGGTGCGGGTTCGGCGTGGTTTCTCGAGCCGTTCCCGCGCCCCTGAAGGGACGGGCCTGAGGCCCGCCCTTCCCATGAGAAGCACGAGGCGTATCCCCGGCCGCTTTTCAGAAGCACGGGGGCTGCGCGAACGGCCCCCACTCACCCGCACCCGCCATCGAACACCCGGCCCCGAGTCATGAGGCGCCCAGTGCCGTCACTGAGGCAGCGGCACCAGCACCGCCCGGGAGGACGGCGCGCGCCCCGGCATCCAGTCACTCGTCCGCGTCGCGTGCCGCAGCGCCGGATGCTCCCGGCCCCGCAACCCCGCGTAGAACACCGCCCGGTCGGCTATCCCGGCCGCCCGGTCCCGCAGTACCGACTCCATCAGCCGCAGCCCCGCCGTCTCCTGCACGTTGTCTATGAGGATCACCGGCCGACCGCCCCCGTCTCCCAGGTCCGCCAGCAACGCCCGTACGAGATGCCGCTCGGCGTGCGCCCGCGCCTCCCCGGACGCCCTGAAGTGCCGGGACAGCAGGACCAGACCCACCTTGGGGTTTCCGGCCGCGTACGGATAGTCCCGGTACCAGACCGCCCCCCTCCGCAGCCGCCGGTACGACGGCGTCATGCCCTCGCTGAACGCCTCCAGCGCCGCCTCGACGGTCGCCTCCACCACGGGCCCCGTCCCGGACATCGCAATGGACGACACCAGCCGTGTGACCACCTTGCCGGTCCACCGTCCCGCGGGTCTCCCCAGCAGACCACCCGTGCCGCTCAGCCGCAGCGCCCGTTCGGCCTCCTCCCGGAGCCGCGGCACCTCGCGGTCGCTCCACCCGCCGGCCGCCACGGCGAGCAGACCGCACGCCAGCCGGGGGAACGCGACGCGCCCCGTCCCGGCCACCGGTGCGGCGAGCTGCTCCGCGATCGTCGCCAGCGCCTCGTAGACGGGCGACCACGACTCCGCCGGGCGGCCCGGCGGTGGCTGCTCGAACCGTGTCTCCTCGCCGTCCATCAGCGCGACGGGGGTACGCCCCTCGTACGCCTCCCGCAGCTCCCGCAGCGCCGTGCTCTTGTCCGCGCCCCGGGCATCCGCCAACACCACGAACGGCTCTTCCTTCGCGTGCGTCATGACAGCTGTGGGTATCAACAGCTGTGCGAGCAGGGGCAGTTGTTTCGGAGTAGGGCGAAGAGTGTTCGTTCGGGTCACGAGAGTGCCGGAAGGGCGTCCACGAAGTGCTGCCAGGCGGAGCGGTTGATGACCAGTACGGGCCCGTCGGGGTTCTCGCTGTCCCGGACGGGGACGACGCCGGGGGTGGCGGGGGCGATTTCGATGCGTTGCCGCCGTTGCCGCCGTTGCCGCCGTTGCCGCCGCTGTGGCTGCTCTTGACCCAGGTCGCCATTTCCAGGCAGTACCCGCCGTCGGTGCCGCTGTGGCTGCTTTTGATCCAGATCGCCGCGCTCAGGTCGTACCTGTCCATGACGCTCGTACCCGTCCCTCACGTCGCCGATCGGAGCGGCGGACTCGCGGGCTGACGGGATGTCCGCTCTGAGCACATCACAGCGCGGCCACACGCAGGAGACCGGGCGTCCGCGCCACCGCCGTACCTTCGGCGACTACGCGGCGTTCGAGGCGCAGGAGGCCGTGCCCTCGGCGAAAGGACCCCTTAGCGTGCCGTCACGCCAGGGCGTCGCGTACGGCGGTCAGGATGTGCTCCGTGTCGGCGCCGAGCGCCCGTGCGGCCGAGGTGAAATCGCGGGCGAGCGTGGTGAGCTGGTCGGCGTCGTGGGTGCGCGGACCGGCGGGGAGGGCGGCGACGCGGGTGCCCGCGCCCCGGCGGGTGCGGATCAGCTCGGCCGCCTCCAGTTCGCGGTAGGCGCGGGCGACCGTGCCCGGTGCCAGGTCGAGGTCGGCGGCGAGCTGGCGTACGGTCGGCAGCCGCTCGCCCTCGGCCAGCCGGCCGGTGCGGATCAGTGCGGCCAGCTGGGCGCGGATCTGCTCGTACGGCGGTACCTGGCTGGTGGTGTCGACGCGAACGGCGGGGTCGGTCATCGGTGAAGCGTCCCCTCGGCGGGTTCGTCGTCGAGGGCCGTCGCGGCGTCGTGCGCGAGATCGCCGTCGAGCGGTGCCTCGTCCTCGACCGCCCTCGGCGCCACCACGGTGACCAGGGACCAGACGACGGTGAACAGGTTCAGCAGGGCCAGGGGGTAGAACACCCAGAAGGTGAGCACACCCACGGCCCCGGCGCAGCCCGTCTCCGTCAGCGCGACGGAGACCATGAGCACCGCGTACAGCTGCTGGCTCGACACCAGCAGGCCCCAGGCCCCGGTGACCGCCCACGCGCGATCGCGGCGCTGCTGGTCCTCGCCCGGCCCGTGGGCGATGCGGCGCAGTGCCCAGACGCAGGTGGGGGTCGCTATGGCGAGCGCACCGAACATCGGGAGGCTGTAGTACAGGCCGGGCCACGGGCCGAGGCTCGCCCGCATCCCGTTGCAGGTGATGTGGACGACCTTCCCTGTGCTGAAGACGCGGTCGGGGTCGACGGAGGCCGTGGCGGCCGTGATCACCAGCAGCGCGACGAGGGAGACCCCCTGGAGGGCGATCAGCGGGCCCATGCGCGGCGGCACATGGTCTCTGACCAGGCGCGGGGCGAGACTCGCGGTCCGTACCGCCTCCTGGGGTCGCAGGGTCAGCGCGTCGGCGAGCAGTACGCCGGCCACCGCGCACAGCCCGAAGGCCGTGATGCAGAGCACGACGCGCTGCTCGAACTCGACGTCTCCCAGAGTGGAGATTGCCTGCGCCACCACGATGCCGATGGCCAGCCCGGACCAGCGGGCGTAGTGGTCGGCGTGCTCGAGGAGCCGGTACGGGAGCGGGGCGCTGTCGAGCATGTGGAGATCCCCCCGGATCATCTTGTACCAAGTCGTGGATACAAGATGGCCCGGACACGTGTTTGTGTCAAATGCTCGATACAAGATGGCGGTCAGTCCACGGTGATCGAGTCGAGCTTCTCCCTCAGGTAGACGTGCGAGTCGACCGGCGGGTGGGCGACACGGCCGACCGGGGCGGGGACCGACTCGACGACCGTCCCCGGTGTGCACTCGCCGAAGTAGACCAGCGACATCAGCTCCTCCGCGGGCTCGTCGGCCGGTGGCGGCAGCACGCGATGACGGCCGGAACGCCAGCGGTCACCCGTCCAACGGGCCATCAGGTCGCCGATGTTGATGGTGAAGGCTGCCGGGTCGTACGGTGCGTCCTCCCAGCCGCCCTCGTCGGTGTACACCTGGAGCCCGCCCCTGCCGGCCTGCCGGTCGAGGATCGTGACCGTGCCGAAGTCGGTGTGCGGTCCGATCCGGAACTGGCCGGGCGCGGGGTCGCCCAGGACGTCCCGGCCCGGGTACCAGTTGATGTTGAAGCCGTAGGTCGGACGGCTCATGTGCCGGGCGAAGAAGTCCGGTTCGAGGCCGAGCGCGTCGCCCAGCAGGGTGAGCAGATGCCGCTCCAGCTCGCCCATCCGCGCCAGGTACTCCTCGCAGAGCGGCCGCAGCTCCGGCACCTCCGCCGGCCAGACGTTCGGCTGGTACCACTCGGCGTTGACCACCGGGTCCTCGAACGGCTCATGCGTCGCGAACGTCAGCGACTCCTTCAGGTCCGGCGGGGTCTCGGTCCCCTCCGAGTAGCCGTTCGCCTCGGCCCCCGGACCCAGCCATCCCCTGCCGCCCACCTTCACCTCGTACGCCCTCTTCCGCTCCGCCGGCAGCGTGAAGAACGCCCGCGCGGCCTCCCGGACGCGTGCCCGGAGCGCCGGGTCCACCCCGTGGCCGGTCACCAGCAGGAAGCCGGCGCTCTGGAGCGCCTCGTCGACGGTCCGCGCGATACGGGCACGGGCCTCCTCGTCGCCGTTGAACCAGGGGACCAGGTCGATGGTCGGGATACGGGGGGTGCCCGGGCCACTCACCGATCTGCTCTCCGATCTACTCACCGATGTCCTCGTTCCACAGAGCCGGGTTCTTCTCGATGAAGTCACGCATCAGGGCCACGCACTCCGCGTCGTCCAGCAGCACGACCTCCACGCCGTGCTCCGCCAGCCAGTCGTGACCGCCGTGGAAGGTCACCGCCTCGCCGATCACCACCCGCGAGATGCCGAACTGCCGTACCAGACCGGAGCAGTACCAGCACGGCGACAGCGTCGTCACCATCGTCGTTCCGCGATACGTCCGCTGCCGGCCCGCCGCGCGGAACGCGGCCGTCTCCGCGTGCATGGAGGGGTCGTCGTCCTGGACCCGGCGGTTGTGCCCCCGCCCGAGGACGGTTCCGTCCGGGCCGTAGAGCGCGGCGCCGATGGGGATGCCGCCCTCGGCCAGACCGGCCCGCGCCTCCGCCACGGCGGTGGCGAGCCACGCCCGCGCCGACGCCCGATGCTGGTGGTCCCCCGCCGTCGTCTCCTCAGCCATGACCTCACTCTGCCCGCGAAACGGCGGGCCCACCTGTGCGGAGGGGGATTACGGCGGGAGCAGGGTGCCCAGGGGACCGAGGTCCAGGTTGAGCTCGTCCAGGGTGAGGCCGTAGCGGTCGCAGAGTTCTCGCATGCGGTCGTGCAGGACCATCAGCGTCATGCCGAGGCGTTCCTCCTGTTCCTCGGTCAGACCACCCTGGTCGACCCGGTGGAGGGCCTGGCGTTCCATCAGCTGTCGCAGCAGTTCGACGATGGTGAGCACCAGCTTGACGAGGTCCCGCTCCACCGTGTCCGGATCGGTCCGCAGCCGGTGGGCGACCGCCCCGCCGCGGGAGAGCGGTGGCGGGGCGATCTCGTCCGGCCGCGCGGGAAGCAGCGAGAACGCGCGCCGCGCGGCCTCCGCCACCTCCCGGAGCCGGTCCATGGGCGGACCCTCAGAGGGCATCGACGCCATGGCCCTTCCCTTCCGCGTACGCCGGGCCCGTGGACGTCCCGGCCGGCAGGACCGGTGCCCACTGCTCCTCCATCTGCTCCCGGACTGCGACGATCACGGCGCGCAGCGAGATCCGCACCAGGTCGATGTCCGCGATGCTGAGCACGACATCGCCGGTCAGCACCACGCCGCCGCTCAGCAGCCGGTCGAGCAGATCGATCAGCGCGACCTGGCGCTGGCTGAGGGGCCGGTCGTACTCGTCGTCGTACGCGGCGGGCGGGTCGTACGCGTTCATCTGCGCCGGTCCTCGTCGTGCTCGTCGTCCTCCCGCACGGCGGCCTTACGCCGCTTGGGGCGCGGCTCGTCCGACGCGCGACGCTCCTTGCGGGGTGCGGCGCGGGCCTTGCGCTCGGGGTCGGGGGCAGGTCGGCGTTCGGAGGAGCCACTCGGGGGCAGCTGGGCCGGGGACTCCGCGAGGCGGCCGCGGAGTTCCCTGATCTCGTCCCGGAGGCGTTCGTTCTGCTCCTCCAGGGAGCGGCGGCCGTCGGAGCGGGACGCACGCGACGAGAGGGCGGGGTCGTGCTCCCACCAGTCGATGCCGATCTCCTTGGCCTTGTCGACCGATGCCACCAGAAGACGCAGCTTGATCGTGAGCAGCTCGATGTCCAGCAGGTTCACCTTGATGTCGCCGACGATGACGATGCCCTTGTCGAGGACCCGTTCGAGGATGTCGGCGAGGTTCGCGCTGGACCCCTGGCCGCCGTACGGGGTGAAGGCCCGCGACGGGGTCTGGGCGGGGGAGTCGGCGGGCTGGCTCACGACGCGCTCGACCTCGCTTCCCCTTCCGGTTCCTCGTCTTCTTCTTCCTCTTCCTCCTCGTCCTCGGCCTCGTACTCGTACTCGTCTGGCTCGTCGTCCTCGTACTCGTCGTCGGGGGAGTCGTCCTCGTACGCGTCGTCCGCGGTCACGTCCTCGTCGCGTTCGTCTTCGTCGTCCTCTTCCTCGTCTTCCTCCTCGTCCCTGGCCTCCGTGTCCTCTTCCTCGTCCTCGCCCTCTTCCCCCTCCTCCTCGTCTTCGTCCCGAGCTTCGGTGTCCTCGTCCTCGCCGGTGTCGGTGCCCGAGTCCTGGGCCTCGGTGTCCTCGGCGGAGCCGTCCGGCTCGGTGACCTCGCCGTCGTGGATCTCACCGCGCCAGCCGCCGGATGCCTCGCCGCGCATCATGACGAACGTGCGGTAGAGCTTGAGGTCGAGGCGGGCGCGGCGGCCCTGTGCCCTGAACAGGCCGCCCGTCTTCTCGAAGAGCCCCTCGGGGAAGTACTCGATGACGAGCAGCACCTTGGTGAGGTTCTCGCCGAGCGGGTGGAAGGTGACGACGCCCTTGGTCGTGCCCTTCTCGCCCTCGGTTGTCCAGGCGATGCGCTGGTCGGGCACCTGTTCCGTGATGTTGCCGCGCCAGTGACGCTTCGACTTGGCGACCTTCACATGCCACTGGGTCGTGGTGTCGTCCTGCTGCTCGACCGAGACCACGCCCTTGGCGAACCGGCTGAACTCCTGGAACTGCGTCCACTGGTCGTACGCCTCGCGCACCGGGACACCCACGTCGATGTCCTCGATGATGGTGTGCCCCCGGCCGGTGCCGCCCTCGGGCTGCTTCCCGTGTTTCTTGCCGGCGGCGGACTCCTTGGCCTTCCCGGCCACGTCCTTCGCCTTCCCGGCCACGCCCATGGCCTTGCCGGTGGCGCCCTTCGCCTTCTCCACCAGCGCGCCCTTGGCATGGGACGCGGTCGAGGCCAGGCCGCCCGTCAGGCTTCCCTCGCCGATCCGGCGGGCCCCCTCGCCGAGACTGTGGCCCACGCCTTCGAGCATCACGGCCAACCGGGCCTCGATGTACTCCTCCAGCTCCTCCTTCAGCCGGGCCGTGCCGGGGTTGTGCAGCGCCTGGTCACGTGCCTTGCTGAGGGTGCCGGCACCGCCTTTCGCTCCCTTGCCCTCAGCCATCGTCCTGCCTCCTCGACTTCGAGGTGCCGCCGCTCTTGGCGCGGCTCGCGGAGGTGGTCTGCTTCTTCCCATGCGACGCGCTCCGGCGTTGCGACCCGTCCCGGCCCTTCTTCGCCTCGGGCTGGTCCTGTTCGTCGTCGCGCTGCTCGTCCGGCTCGTCCTGCTGGCCGTCCGGTTCGTTGTCCCCGCCGTCCGCGTGGGCCCGTTCCCGGAGCCCCTCGGTACGTTCGTGCAGGGCGCCCGCCAGGCTGTCCGCCTTCGCCGTCAGCATGGAGGTCGCCGCCGCCTTGCTCGCGTCCGTCAGCTCGGTGCGCACCTGCTGGGTGACAGTGCTGAGGAACGGGGAGTCGAGCATCTTGGCGAGCTGCCCGGGCCTGGCCTTGGAACCGGCCAGCAGCGCACCGACACCCATGGCGAGCTTGGCCTTCTTCGTCCGGCCGAGGAGGTAGCCCCCCAGGACGGCCGCGCCGATCGTGGCGTTCTTCATGATCCTGTCTTCTTTCCGTGCCGACGCGTCACGGGCCGCGGGGTCATGCGCCCTGCTGGGCCCGGTAGGCGCTGATCTCCTGCAACCTGCGCAGCAACTCGTCCTCGCGCCGCGTGAACTCCTCCTCGTCGATGCGTCCCTCGGTTCGCGCCTGCTCCAGGTTGATCAGCTCCTCCTGGACCGGGGCGGGGTCGTAGTACTCCTCCTCGGCGGTCTGGCGCACCTTGTCCAGCACCCAGCCGATACCGCGCACGGGGGCGAACGGCAGCGTCACGATGGTTCCGACCAGTCCCACCTCATCGCCTCCTCGAAGGGGGTTCCACGGCGGTCATACAAAGCTGTACGGCGGCAGAGGGCCGCGCAGCCGGAGTTCGACGCCCTCGCCCAGGCGCTCGGCCAGTTCCCCGCCGGCGCGGGTGAACTCCTCGGACCGGGCGTCCTCCACCAGGAAGGAGGCGTTCACGAAGTACTGCTGGGACGGCGGAGCGACCTTCTCGGAGACGACGAACGGGCGCAGCGCGGTGAGCGCCTCCTCGGCCAGGGCCGCGTTGCGGGCCTGCACCTCCTGGGCCACCAGTTCGCCGAGGGCCAGCCGGTCCTCGTACGTCCCGCCGCCGTCGCGGACCGCCTCGTTCAGCTGCCGAGCCTGCCCGGAGTCGGTCAGGATCGCGCGCAGCAGGGTGTCCTCGTCCGCGACGCCCTTCACATTGAATTCCGCTGTGCCCGAGAGTTCGTCGAGCCGCTGGGCGAAGGCATCGTTCCGCTCGTCCAGCAGGGCACGCACGGAGTCCTCGTCCGGGGCGACGTACCCGAAGCTCAGCGGCAGGATGGAACCGTCGGACCAGAGGTTCTCCTGCACCTCGTGGTGCGCCTCCAGGTCCCGGCGGGCGACCGAGAGGTCGTCCGGGGCCTCGCTGACCACGGCGCTGAGGGTGCCGTTGCTGACTGCGTGCAGCTCGCCCGGCTCCTCTCCGACGCCCCTGACGTCATCGAGGTCGAGCGGATGCTCCGCCTTGGTGATCGCGTAGACGTACACGGACATCGGTTCACCTCACTCCTCGTCGTCCTTCGAGGAGCGGCGGCCGGCACCGCGCTCGGAGCGCACACGCTGCTTCTCGCGCCCGGACTCGCGGTTGTCCCGCCCCTTCTGGAGGGACTCGGTGACCGCCTCGACCGCGCCGGAGAGCGCGCCCTTGCTCTTGCCACGGGCGCCCGCCTCGGTGGCGTCGCCGACCATGTCCGTCAGTTGCGCGGGTGCCTTGCGACCCGATTCCAGGTCCAGCCGGTTGCACGCCTCCGCGAAACGCAGATAGGTGTCGACACTGGCCACGACCACGCGAGCGTCGATCTTGAGTATCTCGATGCCGACCAGGGAGACCCGCGCGAACGCGTCGATGACCAGGCCCCTGTCCAGGACCAGTTCCAGCACGTCGTAGAGGTTTCCCGAGCCGCCTCCGCCGCCTCCGCCGGTGGCAAGTGCGCCCTCGCCCTGCGGCACCACAGTCACGATGTCGTCCCTTCCGGGCACGGGAGTCGTTGCGCGGGGGCGGTCGCCTCAGCGGCCGCCTTCGCGGTCGATCTGCGCGCGCGTGTACCGGCGTCCGCGCTCGTACGCCAGCAGATTGCCCGCGGGGTCCAGGACCACCTGGTAGCTGGCCATCACGCTGCTCGTCTGCGGGATGCGCTCCAGTTCCTCGACCTCGACCTCGGCCTCCCAGCCCTCTTCGGTCGGTTTCAGCGCGGAAACGGCCTCCGGGGTGTGACCCAGCAACTCCGCGAGCTGCTCGATCGCGCTCCGAATGGCCTCAGGCGCGGAGACGCGTTCCTCGGCGGGCTCCTGCCGCGACGAGGAACGGCGCTTCTCCGACTCGTGGTCGTTCGTTGGTATCACCTTCTCCCGCTCACCCCACCGTGTGCCCTGAAAGGGTGGCATCACACTTTTTAGGGGCATATGTCCGATGCCCGTTGCCGTGGTCCGCGTCGGCGCGGGGGAGGTCGTGCGGGCGCCTTGTGACTCGGGGGTGCGGGGTCGTCGGCGAGCGCGGGGCGTGGGGGCTGTTCGCGCGGTTCCCCGCGGCCCCTGAAGGGTCGGGCCTGCGGTCCGCCCTTCAGCTGAAAAGCATGGGGCGCAGCCCCGGCCGGCTTTCAGGGCGCGGGGAACCGCGCGAGAAACCACGTCGGATCCGCACTCGCCGACGAACCCGCCCTCCGAGCTGAGGCGCCCTACTCCTCGCCGTCCTTGTCCCGCTTCTCCCGTTCCTGCCGCTTCAGCTCCTCCTCGCGGCGGCGCAGGTCGGCCTCCCAGCTCTTCAGCAGGGACTCGTCCTTCTTGTTCTCCTCGGCGAGGGACTTCAGGAACTCGGGGTTGTCGTCGGGGGCGACGTACTGCGTGCGGTGGTTGCGGTGCCACTCGGAGGGCGTGCGGCCGTTCGCGGGCGCGTGACGCAGCTTGCCCGCGGCGAGCCAGGCGATCGGGCCGACGATCCAGAAGAGCAGGATGATGAACACCCAGGCGATCTTGGGCAGGTGCTTCGCCTCGTCCTCGGGGGTGTTGAGGCAGTCGATGAACGCGTAGATGGTCAGCGCCAACGGCACGAGGTACATCAACACCCTGAACATGGAACGCCCCCTGGAAAGCGGTGGTGGGCCGGTGGGCCGGACCCGGTACTGACGGGCGGGCCGTGCGGCGCCGACCCTTTGCGGCGGAAAGCCATGACCTTACGCCGGGCCCCGTGACGGGGTCAGGGTAGCCCCTCGGGGATACTTGACCCCATGGCTTACGACGATCTTCGCTCCCTGCTCCGCGCCTTGGAGCGCGAGGGCGATCTCAAGCGGATCAAGGCCGAGGTCGACCCGTATCTGGAGGTCGGGGAGATCGTCGACCGGGTCAACAAGGCCGGCGGCCCCGCCCTCCTCTTCGAGAACGTCCGCGGGTCGAGCATGCCGCTCGCGATGAACGTCTTCGGAACCGACCGCCGCCTGCTGAAGGCCCTCGGCCTGAAGTCGTACGGCGAGATCAGCGACAAGATCGGCGGTCTGCTCAAGCCGGAGCTGCCGCAGGGCTTCGTGGGCGTGCGCGAGGCGTTCGGGAAGCTCGGCGCGATGACCCACGTACCGCCGAAGAAGGTGAAGGCGGACAGCGCTCCCGTCCAGGAGGTCGTCCTCCAGGGCGACGACGTGGACCTGGACCAGCTGCCCGCGCTGTTCACCTGGCCCAAGGACGGCGGCTCCTTCTTCAACCTCGGGCTCACCCACACCAAGCACCCCGAGACCGGCGTGCGCAACCTCGGCCTCTACCGCCTCCAGCGCCACGACAAGCGCACCATCGGCATGCACTGGCAGATCCACAAGGACAGCCGCAACCACTACCAGGTGGCCGCCAAGCGCGGGGAGCGGCTGCCGGTCGCGATCGCCTTCGGCTGTCCGCCCGCCGTGACGTACGCCTCCACGGCGCCGCTGCCCGGCGACATCGACGAGTACCTGTTCGCCGGGTTCGTCGCGGGCAAGCGGATCGAGATGGTCGACTGCAAGACGGTGCCGTTGCAGGTACCGGCGAACGCCGAGGTCGTCATCGAGGGCTGGCTGGAGCCCGGTGAGATGCTCCCCGAGGGCCCCTTCGGCGACCACACCGGCTTCTACACCCCGCAGGAGCCGTTCCCCGCGCTGAAGATCGACTGCGTGACGATGCGCAAGCGTCCGCTGCTCCAGTCGATCGTCGTCGGCCGCCCCCCGACGGAGGACGGCCCCCTCGGCCGCGCGACGGAGCGCTTCTTCCTCCCTCTGCTGAAGATCATCGTCCCGGACATCGTGGACTACCACCTGCCCGAGGCGGGCGGCTTCCACAACTGCGCGATCGTCTCGATCGAGAAGAAGTACCCGAAGCACGCGCAGAAGGTCATGCACGCGATCTGGGGCGCCCACATGATGTCCCTGACGAAGCTGATCGTGGTCGTCGACGCCGACTGCGACGTCCACGACCTCCACGAGGTCGCCTGGCGCGCCCTCGGCAACACGGACTACGCCCGTGACCTCACGGTGGTCGAGGGCCCGGTGGACCACCTCGACCACGCCTCCTACCAGCAGTTCTGGGGCGGCAAGGCAGGCATCGACGCGACGAAGAAGTGGATCGAGGAGGGCTACACCCGGGACGGGGGCTGGCCCGACATGGTCGAGTCGGACCCGGCCACGGCGGCGCTCGTCGACCGCCGCTGGAAGGAGTACGGCCTGTGAGCAGCGCATCCGCGGCGATCCCCCAGCCGGGGCGGACGAAGGCGTTCCTGAGGCTGGTGATGATCGAGCACTCGATCTTCGCGCTCCCCTTCGCCTACATCGCCGCGCTCACCGCCATGTTCCAGCTGGACGGCGACATCCACTGGGCGCGGCTGCTGCTCGTCACCGTCTGCATGGTCGGGCTGCGCACCTTCGCGATGGCGGTCAACCGGATCATCGACCGCGAGATCGACGCCCGGAACCCGCGGACGGCGCACCGTGAACTGGTGACCGGCGCGATGTCGGTGAAGCACGCCTGGACCGGCGCCCTGATCGCGCTGGTGATCTTCCTGGGCGCGGCGGCGCTGCTGAACCCCCTGTGCCTGGCGCTGGCCCCCGTCGCCGTGATCCCGATGGTGGTCTACCCCTACGGCAAACGCTTCACGAACTACCCCCAGGCCATCCTGGGGCTCGCCCAGGCGATGGGCCCGGTCGGCGGCTGGCTCGCGGTCACCGGCGAGTGGTCCTGGGACGCGGTGATCCTCGGCCTGGCGGTCGGCATCTGGATCGGCGGCTTCGACCTCATCTACGCCTGCCAGGACGTCGACTCCGACCGCGAGACGGGCGTCCTGTCGGTCCCGGCCCGCTTCGGCGTCCCGGCGGCGGTGTGGGCGGCGCGGGTGTGCCACGCGCTCACGACGGGGTTGTTCGTCTGGTACGCGGTGGTGACGGACGCGGGCGCGTTCCTGTGGCTGGGGCTCGCGATCGTCGCGGGCGCCTTCGTCTACGAGCACACGATCGTCCGGCCCCACGACCTGTCCCGCCTGAACCGGGCGTTCTTCAGCGTCAACGGCTTCATCGGCATTGCCCTGTTCGTGTGCGCGCTGCTGGATCTTCTGGTTCGGGGTCTGACCCTCTGAATACGGTGCGGCCTACCATCGAGTGCAGAGACCCCAGGGAGGCCAGCGTGACCGTCTCGGGCATCGACCGCCTGCACTCGCAGCTCAGCCGGTTCGAGGACATGTTCCCCGGCTATCGCATGGAGATTGCCGAGGGCAGCATCATGATGACTCCGGTCAAGCCCCACCACGCGGAGACCATCCGACTGGTGTGGAACACCCTGCGGGAGCAGGTTGCCGAGGAATGGGGCTTCACCAGCGACGTCGCCTTCCCCTTCGACGAGGAGAACGAATTCTGCCCCGACCTGGCCGTCATTCCCGCGGTGGAGGTCGAAAAGAACCAGGGGGCGTACTCACCCGACCTCGTCGAAGTCGTCGTCGAGGTCGTGTCCCAGGGCAGCATCCGCCGCGACTACGAGCTCAAGCCACGTTGGTACGCCTCTCGCGGTATCGCCAATTACCTGATCCTGGACCCGCTCAAAGGCCACTGCGTCACGATGTGGAACCCCGGCCCCGACGGCTACCGGGGGCGCGACACGATTCCCTACGGCCCCGACATCACCGTCGACTCGTCGCTGGGCAAACTCACGATCGCCACCGGCCGCCTCCCCGTGGACCCGAAGGCGCGCCCTACGCCGTGAGCGCCCCGCGGGGCTGACGGCGCCGGAACAGGAACGCCGCCACCACCCCCGTCACCAACCCGATCAGGTGGCCCTGCCAGCTGACGCCCGCCGCGGTCGGTGCGATGCCCGCGAGGATGGAGCCGCCCCAGATCGCGGCGACCAGCACCCCCACCGCGACCCCCAGCAGCCGCCGCTCGACGAATCCGCTGACGACCAGGAAGCCGAACAGCCCGAACACGACGCCCGAGGCGCCCGCCGTGTTGGTGTTGTCCGGGGACATCAGCCACACGCCCAGACCGTCGGCCACGATGATCAGCGCACAGACCGCGACGAACCGGCGCAGCCCGCCCAGCGCCGCGAGGAAGCCGAGCACCAGCAGAGGCACGCTGTTGGCCGCGACATGACCGAAGCCGAAGTGGATGAACGACGCGGGCACGACGTCGACCAGCTCGGGCACCGACCGCGGCATGATGCCGAAGTCGTCCAGCGCGTGCCCGCTCGCCGTGTCGATCACTTCGAGAATCCACAGCAGGGCCACCCAGCCCGCCATCAGCTTGGCGGCCGCCTTCGCGCGGTCCCCGCGGGACCACTCCCGATCAGGGCTCAGCGCCCCGCGCACTCCGTCTGCCATGTCAACCCCCGACTCAACTCGTCCCCTCAGTGAAACGGCCGTGCCCCCTTGACCGGTTCCCGCCTCACCGCGCCGGATAGGCTCGGTGTCGTGAACCAAGTCAAGCCAGGAGAGACGGCGCGTACGCCTTGGATCGTAGGGGTCTCCGGCGCGTCCGGCACCCCATACGCCGCCGCCGTGCTGCGCGCGCTCCTCGCCGCCGGCGAGAGCGTGGACCTCGTGGTGTCCCGGGCCTCGCGGCTGACCCTGCTGGACGAGACGGGCATCGCGTTCCGGGACGCGCACTGGCGTGACGACCTGCGGGAATGGCTGTCGCGCGGCGCGGACGGCAAGCCCGGCACCTTTCCGGTGGACGTCGACGGCGACCGCGTACGGCACTGGAGCGCCGGCGACCTGGCCGCCGGACCGTCCTCGGGCTCGTACCCCGTCAAGGGCATGCTGATCGTCCCCGCGTCGACGGCGTGCGTCGCGGGCGTGGCGCTGGGGCTCAGCAAGGACCTGCTGCAGCGGGCGGCGAGCGTGACCCTGAAGGAACGGCGCCGGCTCGTCGTCGCCGTACGGGAAACGCCGTTGAACGGGCAGACGCTGCGGCATCTGGTGACCCTGGACGACGCGGGCGCGACCGTGCTGCCCGCCTCCCCGGCCTTCTACGCGGGGGCCACGCACATCCAGGACCTGGTGGACTTCGTGGCCGGCCGGGTGCTGGACGCGGCGGGCGTCCCGCACACCCTGTACCGGCGCTGGGAGGGCGAGATCGGCGGGGCCCGCCCCTCGGAGGAGACCGACACCGGCGATACGAGCACCACGGCCCCCACGGTCACCTGAGCGGTGTCCGCTCACCCGCAACGCACGGCGCACCACTCTCATCTCACCGAGCAACTGCTCACAAGCAACTCCTCACAAGCAACTCTTCAGCGGAAGGCAACCGATCGCATGGACGCGGTGGACAGGCAGCTCATCCAGGCCCTGAGGGAGAACGGCCGGGCCTCCTACGCGGAGCTGGGGCGCCTCGTCGGCCTGTCGGGACCCAGTGTCACCGACCGCATCAACCGGCTGGAGGCCGCCGGTGTCATCACCGGCTACCGGGCCACCGTCAACGCGGCCTCCCTCGGCCTCGGCGTGATCGCGCTCATCGGGATCTCGCTCTCCGACGCCGCCGACCACGAGGACGTGGCGAACCGGCTCCGCGACCTCGACGAGATCGAGGACTGCTGGTTCATCGCGGGCGACGACTCCTTCATGCTCAAGGTGCGCGCCACCGACGTGGACGGCCTGGAGAAGACGATCCGCCGGCTGTCCGGCACGAAGGGCGTCTCCCGGACCCGTACGACGATCGTGCTCTCCACGAAGTGGGAGAACCGGGTCGGCGAGCTGCCGGAGGAGCAGTAGGCGCGGAGCGCCGTACGAGGCCACGCCGCCCCACGGGGTCCCTCGCCCGAAGGGCGGGGGAGTGCGGGGGAGTACGGTGGCCTGAGTTGTCGTAGAGGGAAGGCGGAGGCATGGACGTCGGGCTCAAGCGCGAGCTGGAGGAGAAGGTTCGCTCCGGTGAGCGGCTGACCCGTGAGGACGGCATCGCGCTGTACGAGTCGGACGACCTGGCATGGCTGGGCGGGCTCGCGCACGAGGTGCGGACGCGGAAGAACGGCGACGTCGTCCACTTCAACGTCAACCGTCACCTCAACATGACCAATGTGTGCACGGCCTCCTGCGCGTACTGCTCCTTCCAGCGCAAGCCGGGGGAGAAGGACGCGTACACGATGCGCATCGAGGAGGCCGTCAAGCTCGCCAAGGCGATGGAGAGCGAGAACCTCACCGAGCTGCACATCGTCAACGGCCTGCACCCCAATCTGCCGTGGCGCTACTACCCGCGCTCGCTGCGGGAGTTGAAGGCGGCCCTCCCGAACGTCTCGCTGAAGGCCTTCACGGCCACGGAGATCCACCACTTCGAGACGATCAGCGGGCTGTCGGCGTCGGAGATCCTCGACGAGCTGATCGACGCGGGCCTGGAGTCCCTGACGGGCGGCGGCGCGGAGATCTTCGACTGGGAGGTCCGGCAGCACATCGTCGACCACCGCACCCACTGGGAGGACTGGTCGCGGATCCACCGCCTGGCGCACGAGAAGGGTCTGAAGACCCCGTGCACCATGCTCTACGGCCACATCGAGGAGCCCCGGCACCGGGTCGACCACGTCCTGCGGCTGCGGGAGCTCCAGGACGAGACCGGCGGCTTCCAGGTCTTCATTCCCCTGCGCTACCAGCACGACTTCGTCGACATGAAGGACGGCAAGGTACGCAACCGGCTCCAGGCGCGTACGCAGATGGCGACGGGCGCGGAGGCGCTGAAGACCTTCGCGGTCTCGCGGCTGCTGTTCGACAACGTCCCGCACGTGAAGGTCTTCTGGGTGATGCACGGCGTCCAGACCGCGCAGCTCGCGTTGCAGCACGGGGCCGACGACATGGACGGGTCGGTCGTCGAGTACAAGATCACCCACGACGCGGACAACTACGGCACGCCGAACAAGCTGACCCGTGAGGACCTGCTGGACCTCATCCGCGACGCCGGGTTCCGGCCGGTGGAGCGGAACACCCGGTACGAGATCATCCGGGAGTACGACGGGGCGGATCCGCTGCGGCGGGAGTCTCCGCAGCCGATGAGGGTGTGAGCCGGGCGCCCCGTAGGCCGGGGGTGCGGGCTTGTGGGCGGCTGCGGGTCCGTCGTGGCCGTTCGCGCAGTTCCCCGCGCCCCCGAAACGCGGCCGGGGCTGCGCCCCGTGCTGTTCACACGGACACCCATGGTCGGAGTAATGGCTAACCTTGCTCCATGGCCCTTACTTTCCAGTTGGACCCTCCCGTCACCCCCGCCCTTCGCGACGGCATCCTCGCCCTCTGGGCCGACGTCTCCAACGCCGGTGGAGCCGTCGGGTTCGTGCCCCCGGTCACGCCGGAGGCGATACGGCCGGAGCTGGTGAAGCACATGGCGGGCATGGCGGAGGGCCGGCAGCGCCTGCTGGCCGGGTTCGACGCGGCCGGCGCGCCCGCGGCCACCGCGTTCTTCACCTTCAACACGCACCGCCTGATGACCCACTGGGTCTGGCTGTACACGGTGATGGTGCACCCCGCCCACCAGGGCAAGGGCTACGGACGCGACCTGATGAAGGCGGCAGAGCGCGCGGCCCGCGGCTTCGACGGCATCGACGCCGTCCGTCTCACCTGCCGCGGCGGCCTCGGCCTGGAGCACTTCTACGCGGCCTGCGGCTACAAGGAGGTCGGCCGCGTCCCCGGCGCCATCCGGGTCGCCCCGGACGACCACCGTGACGACATCACCATGCTCCTGCCCCTGACCTGAGCCGCGCCCGTACCCCCGTGCAAGATCGCCCCCCGACCGTGCTTCACTGGACGGTGGCCTTGGGAAACGTCCGGAACGGAAATGGAAGAGTGGATTGAGATGCTCCGCTACACACTGATGCGCCTCGGGATCTTCGTGGGCTGCTTCGTGGTCGTCTGGGCCCTCGTCTACTCCGGCATCGCCCCCCGCGGTCTCGGTGCCTCCAACGGCATGTGGATGATCATGCTGGCGCTCGTCGTCTCCGCGCCGATCAGCTTCGTGGCCCTCCGCAAGGAGCGCGACCGGGCCTCCGCGCAGATCGCCCCGCGCCTCGACCGTTCCATCGACCGCGTCAAGTCCAACCTCGCCGCCAACCGCAGCCAGGAGGACGAGGTGGACGACGCCGCCCGCCCCCGGAGCGGGGACAGCGCACCCGCGGAGAAGGCCGGCGACGACACCGACAAGGCTTCCGAGGCGGCCGAGGCGACCCCGTCCGCGTCGGGCCGGTCCACTTCATGACGCGCCGGCCCGCGTGAAACCGGCCGGGATCTTTCCCGGCGGCAAAACCGTACGCTTGCCCGCATGGGTGCTGTGAAGAACAAACGGATGCCCCGGGCGGTACGGGAACGGCAGATGCTGGACGCGGCCGTGCGGACGTTCGGGCAGCGCGGCTACCGGGCCGCCTCCATGGACGAGATCGCCGAACTGGCGGGAGTGTCCAAGCCGTTGGTGTATCTGTACCTGAACTCCAAGGAAGACCTCTTCACCGCCTGCATCCGCCGCGAGGCCGAGGCGCTCACCTCCGCCGTACGCGACGGCGTGAACCCCCGGCTGCCCGCCGACCGGCAACTCTGGGAGGGGCTGCGGGCGTTCTTCACGCACACCGCGCACAACCCGGACGGCTGGGCGGTCCTGCACCTCCAGGCCCGTACGCACGGCGAACCCTTCGCCGCCGAGGTCGCGGCGATGCGCGAGGAGATGGTGACGTTCGTGACGGGGCTGATCCTGGCCGCCGCCCGTGAGGCCCGCCGCGACCCGTCCCTCCCCGAACGCGAGGTCGCCGGCCTCGCCGAGGCGCTGGTCGGCGCCGCCGAAGCCCTTGCCGCCTGGGCCAACGCCACCCCCGGCCTCACCGCCCGACAGGCCGCCGCCACCCTCATGAACTTCGCCTGGTCCGGCCTCGGCAACCTGATGGACGGCCGCCCCTGGACCCCGCCGGCCGACCTCGCCACGCCGTAGGGACACCGGGTCCGCATACCGCGCGCACGCCCGGGCCGCCGATCAACGGATCAGTGGATCAGCGGATACACGCTCCCCGTCACATGCACCCGCTCCCCGCCCTTCCGGTCGGGGCCGCGCAGTTCGAAGTCGCCGCCCGGGCGGCGGTCCGCCGCGTAGGTGACGGTGCTAGGGAGGGGGACCGGCGCCCGGAACTCGGCGCGGACGAGGGCCGCCGGGGGCGTGCCGTGTTCGGCGAGACAGCGGGCGACGGTCCACATGCCGTGGGCGATCGCGCGAGGGAAGCCGAAGAGGCGGGCGCCGAGGGGGTGCAGGTGAATGGGGTTGCGGTCGCCCGAGACCGCCCCGTAGCGCCGTCCGACATCCGCGGCGAGCCGCCACTCGGCGAGGGCGGGCAGCGGTACGGACGCCGGACGCGCCGTCTTGTCGACGGTGCCCGGGGCGTCGTGCGTCGGGTGGCGGGCGAGATACGTGCTGCGGGACTCCCAGGCGATCTCGTCGCAGCCGCAATCGCCGTCGGCGTCCCGTACCTCCGTCACCACCGTTGCCTCGGTGCCCCGGCGGTGGGGCGTCAACCCGTCCACGTACACGGTCAGTTCGTACTCCCCGGTGGCCGGCAGCCGACGGCGGCGGGTGATCTCGATCGAGGTGTGGACGAGCCCGAGCAGAGGCAGTGGGAAGTCGCGGCCGGACATGATCCGCATGGCGAGCGGGAAGCCGAGGACGTGCGGATAGGTGAGCGGCACGGCGTCCTCGCCGGTGGGGAAGCCGCAGACCCGTTCGTACGCGGCGAGACGCGCGAGATCGATCCGTACGCCGGGCAGGACGAGCCGGTCGAGGCGGCCGACCGTGCCGTCGCCGTGCCGGGCCGCCGTGCGGGGCAGCCTGCGGCTCTTGCACGGGGAGAGCAGGGCGCCCCGGGCGAGGAGGGGCGGGAGGAGAGGGGGGCCGGTGAGGGTGAGCTGAGGCATCGGACGGTTTCCCCTTTGCAGCGCCGCTTCCTTACTCCCAAGTCAGGTTACCTGAGGTAAGGGCCCGTGCAGCAGGTGCGTGGACCGACGGGACGAGCGACCCTCAAGTAATGTTTGCGCCCCCTTGACCTGCGGCGGAGCGCTGCCCGACACTGCACATCCCCGCCCCCGGAACATCCCCGGACCGCCCCCATACTCACACGAACCTCACACATCGGCCCCGTACGATCCGGGCACACCGAACGTCCAGGAGCCGCCCGTGTCAAGCCTCGATCGCAGCGAACCCCTGCTCGTGGAACCCGAGTTGAAGCGGCTGGACGGCACGGTACGAGAGGCGTACGTCCCCGCGCTGGTCCGGCCCGGAACCTACGGCTCCCTCGCGGACATCCCCTTCGACAACGCGGACCACGAGCCCGGCGCGGTCGTCCTCAGCCGCAAGGACAACCGTGGCGGCGGTTTTGGGGACGGCCGCGAGGCCGCCGACGGGAGCGGGAACGGCCCTGGCAACGGGGCCGCGAACGGCATCGGGACCGGGAACGGCAACGGAGGCGGGGACGGCGGCCGTTGGCGGGACGTGACGGCGGCGGAGTTCGCGGCCGAGGTGCTCGCCGTGGCGAAGGGCCTGATCGCCGAGGGTCTGATGCCTGGCGACCGTATCGCCATCATGGCGCGGACGACGTACGAGTGGACGCTCCTGGACTTCGCGGCCTGGGCGGCGGGCCTGGTGACCGTGCCCGTCTACCCCACCTCCTCCGTCTTCCAGACCCGCTGGATCCTCCAGGACTCCGGAGCGGTCGCCCTGGCCGTGGAGACGTCCGGCCAGGCCTCCGCCCTCGGCCCCGAACTCGACCGCATCCCCGACCTCCGCCACATGTGGGTCTTCGAGAAGGACCACATGGGACGCCTCGCCGAGCGGGGCCGCGACGTGTCCGACCAGGAAGTCGCCGTACGGCGCGGGGTGCTGGGCCCCGACACCCTCGCGACCCTCATCTACACCTCGGGCACCACCGGCCGCCCCAAGGGCTGCGCGCTCACCCACGGCAACTTCTTCGCGGAGATCGACAACGCGATCGACCTCCTCTACCCGATCTTCCGCGCGAAGACCGACGAGGAGGCCTCCACCCTCCTCTTCCTCCCGCTCGCCCATGTCTTCGGCCGCATGGTTGCGATCGCGTGCATGCGGGCCCGTATCCGTGTGGGCCACTCGCCGAGCTTCCGCACCGAGGACCTGCTCGCGGACCTGAAGTCGTTCCGACCGACGTTCCTGCTGCTCATCCCGTACGTCCTGGAGAAGGTCTTCAACACGGCCCGCGCCTCCGCCGAACGCATGGGCCGGGCCTCCTCCTTCGACCGTGCCGCGGCGGTGGCCCGCCGCTACGGCGAGGCCCTGGAGTCCGAGCAGCACGGCACCGGCCCCGGCCCCACCACCTTCCTCAAGGCGGCCCGCACCTTCTACGACCCCCTCGTCTACCGCCGCATCCGCAACGCCCTGGGCGGCAGGGTCCGTTACGTCATCTGCGGCGGCTCCCCGCTGGGCCGCCGCCTGGCCGCCTTCTTCGCCGGCGCCGGCATCGACGTCTTCGAGGGCTACGGCATGACGGAGACCACGGCGGCCGTCACCGTCACCCCGCCGGTCCGCCCCCGCCTCGGCACGGTCGGCTGGCCGCTGCCCGGCACACGGGTGCGCATCGCCGCCGACGGTGAGGTCCTCCTCCACGGCGGCCAGATCTTCCGGGGCTACTGGGACCCCCAGGCCGGCGGAGTCGTCCCCACGAGCCCCGACGGCTGGTTCGCCACCGGGGACATCGGCGAACTCGACGACGACGGTTACCTCACGATCACCGGCCGCAAGAGGGAGATCCTGGTCACCGACAGCGGCAAGAACGTGGCCCCTGCCCCGCTGGAGAACTGGCTCCGGTCCCACCCCCTGATCGCCCAGGCGATGGTCGTCGGCGACCGCCGCCCGTACGTCACCGCCCTGCTGACCCTGGACCCCGAGGGCATCACCCACTGGCGCCAGATGAACGGCAAGCACGCCGTGCCCGCGGAACTCCTGGTCGACGACCCGGAGCTGCGCATGGTCCTCCAACGGGCGGTGGACGAGGCCAACCGCCTGGTCTCCCGCCCGGAGTCCATCCGCCGCTTCACCGTCATCCCCGGCGGCTTCACGGAGGAGGCGGGCCATCTGACTCCGTCGATGAAGCTGCGCAGAGAGGCGATCGCGGAGGCGTTCTCGGCGGAGATCGAGGGGTTGTACGAGAGGCAGAGGCCGTATCCGGCCTGAACCGGGTGGCTCGGGCAGTGTGACGTCATGACCGTGTCCCCGTGCGGGCCGCCTGAGGCGTCGGGGGCCCGCTCCGGCCGTCCCCGGCTCGGTCGACGGGACGGTCCGGGTCCGGCCGGGGTCACTTGCTGGAGACACTCCACGTGCCGTCGCCGGCCGCAGCGGCGTTGTTCAGATCCGTCCACGCGGCGTCGTTGAGTCCGAAGGCGTCGAGGAGGAAGGCGGAGATCGCGTCGGCGACGAAGGTGACGCGGGAAGGGTCCTCGTCGGTGGTTTCGGCGACCGCCTCGCCGGCGATGCCGCCCAGGGTGTGCTCACCCTCGGCGATGTGGAGCAGGCTCTTCGGGGTCGGGCTGAGGTGGTAGGCGTCGGTGAACCAGTCCGCCCCCCGGGTGGAGAGCTGCGACTGGTCCTTGCCACCCGCGATGACCAGGGCCGGTGTGGTCATGGTCGAGTAGTCCGGCCTCATGAACGGAAGGTGCTCGACGGCGAACGGGGTGAGCGTGTCACCGGTTCCCGTCGCGGCGATCAGCGCGCCGGCCGAGACCACGGAGTGGGAGAAGTCCTCTCCGGGGATGCCGTCCGCGTCGAGTACGCGCGCGCCGAGGATCACGCCGGCTGTCTGGGCGCCCCAGGAGTGACCGACGATGGCGACGCGTTCCTGGTCGACGCGGGTGTCCAGACCGCCGGCCTGGAGAAGGATGTCGCCGAGACCGTCGAGGACCGCGTGGAGGTCGGCGATCCGGACGCGCCAGATGGTGGCGAAGCGCGGGTCGCCCCATCCGATGCCATTGCGGCGGGAGTCCAGGTGGGTGGGCTGAACCACGACGAATCCGGCTGCGGCCCACCTGTCGACGAGCGGCTCGTAAGCGTCCATGGACCATGCGTTGCCGTGGGAGAACACGATGACGGGCAGGTCATGGCCCGACAGCGGAGCGGTGACCTTCACCGGCAGGTCGACGCCGCGGCCGGGCGCGGGAACGGTGATGGGCTTGATCGAGACGATCAGCTGGTCGAGGGGCTCGGAAGACATGGGGGACCTGCGCTTTCTCCATGGGTAGCTCTGCCATAATTTGGCGGAGCGTTGTTCCGCCAAGTTAGCGGAACATTGTTCCGTGAGTAAAGGAGGAGTCGTGCCGGAACCGGTGGGAGTGCGCCAGGCGCAGGCGCAGCGCACCCGCGACGCCGTGCTGGCGGCCGCAGCGGCGGTCTTCGTGGACCAGGGGGTCCAGGCGCCCATCCGGGACATCGCCGAACGGGCCGGCGTCGGCGTCGGCACGATCTACCGGAACTTTCCGACCAGGGCGGATCTCGTCACCGCCGTCTACCGGCACCAGATCGACACCTGCACCGCACTCGCGCCCCGACTCCTCGAGGAGTCAGCCTCCCCGTTCACAGCCCTGACCCGCTGGGCGGACGCGTTCGTGGAGTTCCTCGTGACCAAGCACGGCCTCGGTGCGGCACTGGGCTCCGGCGATCCAGGGCTGGAGAACCTCCACGCCCTCATGCTCGACACCCTGGTACCGGCCTGCGCGACGTTGCTGGAGGCGTGTGTCGCCGCCGGTGAGCTCAGCCCCGACATCACCGCCTACACGCTCATGCGCGCCATCGGAAACCTCTGCATCACCGGCCCTGACTACGACCAGGCCGACGCCAGGCGCATGGTCGCCACCCTCCTCGCCGGATGCCGTCACGTGTGACGGCGCCAGGACCACCGAACGTCTCCTCTGAGAGACGAATGGGCCGAACCCGGGCTGCCGGCAGGTCCGTAGCGCTACCGTCCCCCCCATGGGGCGGGACGCGAATCAGGTCGATGCCGGTGGTGACGGTGCGATCGGTGTCGGGCGGCACGTGCATGCCGCGACGACCGTGACAACAGCCCCGCGACGTACATCGAGAACCTGTACGTGCAGCCGGTGCCGGCGCGGGACCGGGTGCCGCCGCCCGGCGGGGAGGCCGCGAAGGCGGCGTTGAAGCAGTACGCGGTGCGCGTGCGGGAGCGCTACGGCCGGCTGGACCTCGCCGTGCTGATCCCGGCCGAGGAGGGCGAGCACCCGCCGGTCGCGCTGCGCGAGGTGTTCGTGTCGCCGCTGGTGCGGACCGATCCGCCGCCCGTGGAGCTGCCCCGCGACGTCCTCAACCGCCTGGTGGGGACGGGCGACTGGCCCGCTGAGCTGCCGCCCGGCGTGGAGCTGGAGCGGGCGCGGCAGGCGTACCAGGAGCGGCCCGCGCGGGACGTGCTGCAGCTCATCGCCGCCCGGGGCGCCGACCGTCTGGTCCTTTCCGGCGACCCGGGCGTGGGCAAGTCGACGCCGGCCCGGCACCTGGCGCTCGCGTTAACTGGCGGCCCCCTCCGGGCCCGCTGCGACCGCTGGCCGGACGGTCCCTCCAGTCGTGGAGTTACGGGAGTACGCGGCCGGCCCCTGGCGGCACCGCGCGTCCGAGAAGTTCCTCGCCCACCTGCATGAGAGGCCAACGGCCTCGACACGCCGCCCGCGATCACGGAGCGGCGATTGAGGCAGGGCCATGCCGTGGTCGTGTTCGACGGCCTTGACGAACCGATGACGGACGACGGCGAGGCAGTGCGGATGGAGGCGACCCGAGCGGCGGCGGCCGAAGCGCATGATCGGGGTCCGCTCCTACGTCGACTGCTACAACGGCAAGGGCTGCAAGGACGCTGCGATTGATGCGGGAATCTCAGCTGTCGGTTACGGTCTGGGGAAGCTGGCCAAGGTCACGCTGAACGTCTTCCAGGCGGCCCTGAAACGTTCGGATAGCGCCGCTATCGGTTGCCTCATCAGCGCTGCTCACAGCTTCGTCGCCGGGACCGAAGTCCTCATGGCCGACGGAACCACCAAACCCATCGAGGACGTCGAGATCGGTGACAAGGTCACGGTCACCGACCCGACAACGGGTGAGACCACGGTCCGTGAAGTCGCCGGGACCATCGTCACCGAGGACGACAAGCACTTCGTCGACCTCACCATCGAAACAGCCAACGGCACCGACTCCTTGGTCACGACCACGACCCACCCCTTCTGGTCCGACTCCGAGGGCACGTGGGTCGACGCGGGCGATCTCAAGCGGGGCATGACCATCCGCGCTGCAGACGGTTCTGCCCTACCGGTGGTCAGGACGCGCGATTTCACAGAGCGGCAGCGTACGTTCGATCTGACGATCAGTGATATCCACACGTACTATGTGCTGGCGGGTACGACTCCGGTACTCGTTCACAATTCAGATTGGTGTGACCCCGCAGAACGCATCGAAGATGCTGCAGACATCGGTAACGGACATGCGGGAAGCAAGCATGCCGGTGACTTTCCGGGGCTTTCGCCTACGGATATCGGAGACCTCGCCCGGGATGTGATGCAGGACCCGGCACGCACGAAGGGGCTGGGCGGTGGGCGGAGAGCATACCAGGGGAAGGATGGGTCCACGATCGTAATTCACGACCCGATGCATCCAGACGGCGGTACTATCTTCCGTCGAGATCCGGCAACAATTGATGAATACTGGGAAGACGGCTTGAACTGATGCCTGAAATTACTGCAGTGGCGAGTGACTTGCTCACCGCAGACGAGATCACCTGGCTGCGGCGCGCACTCCTGGAATGGGGCGGCCCGGCTCGATGCGGCGACGAGCTCGCTATGGGTATGGGGTTCGAAGGCATGCAGGATCTGCTCGACCAATGCGGCAGGTTGCGTTCGGCACTCGGAAACGATATTCCACTAGCCCCGGTTGATTGGGCGCGCATATTGCTGGCCGCAGAGATTGTCTTTGTTAGTGATCTTGCAGGTTCGGGGTGCGAATGGTCGACGACCACAGGTTTAAGCGACGAGTTGAGCATTCGAATTCTGCGTGTAATCCAGCTCAAGTTGGCCCCGGCGGTAAGGCCTTACTACGGAAAGCGGCCCAGCGCGTGAGAATCGCCAGCTTGAATTCCCAATGAGCGAAGAACCCGGTGAAGCAAGGGTGTCCGCCGGGGTGACCTCCGGCGGACACCCGCAGGCTGGTTGACGGCAACATCAGCGGACGAGGGAATGTGGTGGGCAGGTCGAGGGCGTTGCCCGTAGGCCGGACAATCCGATGGTGCACTTCAATAACCAGCCTGGAGCCCTGATTCCATGATCCTTCCTTTCGGTTGATCTCCGTGCCCCTGTTGTGGCCATCTCGTGCACGAGGAAGGACCTGGATCGTCTCTAGTTTGTCCTGTGTGCTTCTGGGAGGATGACATGGTCCAACTTCGGTGGCCTCTGCTGGCCGGCGGCGCAAATGCATGCTCCCTCGTTGAGGCTCAGCGCGCATATCAGCAATTGCAGGCGAGTGAAGTTCGATTTGTAAGTAAGATTCGGAAGCCGGTGATTGACGAGCCGGTGGACGAGGGTTTCAGGCCTATCGACCTCGCAGTCGATCACTTCGAGGAAGCGTCGGTGCAGCAGAGACCTTGGCCCGAGGATAGAAGGGTGCTCTATTGGTGGCGGCCGACGTTCTGGTGGCGCTCGAAGTAGTGCGAGAGGAACGCCGACCAGGTGGCGCGGGAGAGAGCCAGATGGGGGCCGGTGGGGTTCTTGGAGTCACGGATGTGGATGGCGTTGGGGCCGGGGGATATCTCCAGGCATTCGCCGCCTTCGCCCCCACTGTGGCTCGACTTGAACCAGGAGAGTTCCTCGACGCTCACAGTTCCCCCAGCTTCTTCTCGATCAACGCCTGGGACTCCGTGGGAGGGAGTGCCATGGCCCGCATGATCCCATAGCGGTCTGCGATCTTCCGGACCTCTTCAAGGTCTGTGATCAGTCGGGGAAAGCCCTGGATCTCCGTGTACGCCACCTGTGGGTGCCTCCTGGGCGTGAGCAGGTTGAACGCCCCGTCCATGTTGGGGTGTGCTGCCTGGCTGGTCGGCATCACTTGGATCTCAACGTTCCGCATGCCGCCGACCCGAAGCAACTGCCGCAGCTGCTCCGCGTGGACGGTCGCACCGCCGATCGGCCGGTCCAGCACCACTTCCTCCAGCACGTAACTGAGCATGGGTGCAGGCCACTTGTCGAAGATCTGCTGGCGGTCCATGCGGTCAGCCACCCGCCTCTCGATGGTCTCGTCGTCGAGAAGCGGTCGACGACGCGAGAACACCGCCCGCGCGTACTCCGGCGTCTGCAACAACCCCGGCACCCCCTGGTTGGCATAGAAGTGCAGCTCGACCGCCTCCGCCTCCAATCCCGCATAGCTGCGGTACCACTCCGGATGCCGGGTCCGCGCCTTCTTCATCCCCTCCTTGATCTCCGGGATCATCGCCCGCAACAGGCCGCCCGCGTTCAGGAGTTCGTCCGCCTTCTCCAGTACCTCGGGGCGGGAGACCCGTACTCCCCGCTCCATCGCGCTGATCGCGTCCGGGCCGTAGCCGACTGCCTCGCCCAGGTCCTTCTGTGTCAGTCCGGCCCGTTCCCGCAGCAGCTTCAAGAGCTTGCCGACCGCCGTGAAGACGCCGGTCGTACCGTCGGCCTCCGCCGGAGTCTCCAGCTTCCGTTCGTGAACCGTGTCCGCCATCGATCCCGCCTTCGCCCTCGTCGTGGTCACGGCCGACGACCCGACACTCGACGCACCGCACCCGTACGGCTACATAGCGTCCCGCCGTCGTACCTGGTCAGGCTAGAACCGGTCGACCACGCTGAGTGACATGAATCAGGAAATCCCCACCGTCCTCGGTGAATTCACCCAGCTGTTCACGCCCAGCCGCCGAGGCGCCCGGCTCGCGCGGAGAGTCGCCGCTCAGTGGCTGCACGCCCGGGGCATCACATACGGGAGCGACGTGCACGACAACGCCGTCCTCGTCGTCGCCGAGCTGGTGACGAACGCCGCGATGCACGGCTACGTCTACGGGCACAGCTTCCTGCTGCGGATCGTCTTGGAGACCGCCACCCTGCGTATCGAGGTGGCCGACGCCTTCGGGACGCGGCGGCCGAGAACGCCTGGGCAGCCGGTGAGTGACGCCGAGTCCGGGCGCGGACTGCTCATCGTGGAGGCGCTCGCCGACAAGTGGGGCGTCGAGGACCGCCCGCTCGGCAAGACCGTGTGGGCCGAGCTGAGCACCGGCCCGTAAGGGGGTCAGAACGACGGGCGGTCGATGACCGGCTTCAGCCGCACCTCGGTGACGCCCACCCCCTTCGGCGTGCCGAACGTCTCGATCATCGCGCCGAGGTATGTGCCGGTGACCTGGACCGCCAAGTGGTCGCCGCCCGAGACGCGTAGGTCGACCCGGGCCCGCGGGGAGCCGCTGAAGTCCCGCATGCGGTGGATCCGGGACGCCGGGTAGCCCAGCTCCGTCAGCTTGGCGTGCAGCGCCTCGTAGCTGCGGTTCGCCCCGGCCTGCCAGAACCCGTCGTGGATGCGCCGCTGGTGCTGTTTGCCCGCGCACCGCTCCACGGCGTTCAGCGGCACCGCGTCGACCGAGACCGGCTGGGTGGAGTCGAGTTTCCCGAACCCCGACACGGAGGAGGTCGCGGCCGGGCGGTCGATGACACCACCGCCGCCGGGCCGGACCGGGGTGCAGTAGTCCCTGATGCTCGTGGCCAACTCCACGAACCGGGTCTCGGCGTCGCCGGCGGTCGCGGCAGCGGCATTGCCCACACCGACGCAGGACAGGACGACGGCACCGCCGAGCGCAGCCGCCAGCAAGGACTTGTACAGGGGATTCGATCGCATGCCTGAACGATGCCTGTCCCTGACGAGCCCTCACATGAGTACCCGTACTCAATCCACCAGGTCCGCCGCCGTCAGCAACCGCGTCAGATCCGTCCTCGACCGCACCTTCAACTTCCGGTAGACGCGGGTCAGATGCGCCTCCACCGTCTTCCTCGACACGAACAGCGACGCCGCCGCCTCCGTGTTGTTCAGGCCCCGCGCGATCGCCCGCGACACCTGGAACTCCTGCGGGGTCAGCTGGTCCAGCACCCCGCCCATGCCGCCGGAACCGGAACCGGACCCGGACCCGGACGGGGCGGCCGTCGGTATCCCCCCGGCCGCTGCCAGTTCGCTCGCCGCCCGCCGGGCCCACGGCACCGCGCCCAGGCGCTCGAAACACGCCAGGGCGGACGACAGGGGCGTGCGGGCGGCTGCCGGGCGGCGGTAGCGCCGCAGCACCTCCGCCTCGCACAGCAGCGTCCGCGCCCAGTCGAACGGGCCGGTCGTCCGCTGGTGTGCCTTCAGCGCCGCCCCGAAGTGCGCCTCCGCCTCCTCCGGTGTCCCTGCCAGCAGGCCCCGTACGCGGGCGGCCGCCGCCTCCGCCGAGGCCAGGCCCGTCTCCCGCGCCCGCTCCTCCAGCCACGCGACCACCTCGCCGGCCCGCGCCGCGTTCCCGGCCCGTACGTGTGCCTCCGCCAGGTCCGCCGCGAACGGCACCACCTCCGGGTTGCCGATGCCCTGCTCCACGGCGAGTGACAACGTTTGCTCCAACTGGTCGGCCGCCGCGTCGTGGTCACCGTACGCCAGGGCCGACAGGCCGAGCACGGCCGTCATATGGAACTCCTGGCAGCCGATGCCGTACGCCCCGCACTCACGCCGGGCCCGCGCCACATGCTCCTCGCACTCCACGCGATCGCCGCGCAGCGCTTCGAGGCGGGCCAGGCAGTACAGGGCGTAGCTGACGCAGGTGAGCTGGCCCAGTTCCTCCGCCCAGCGCAGCGCCTCCGTCAGGTCGCCGCGGGCGGACGCCCACTGGCCGATGCGGGTCTCCAGTTCGCCCCGTACGGCGAGGGTGAAGCCCAGTACCCCGACCGCGCTGTGCCGCCGCGCCGACTCCACCGCCGTGTTGAGCAGACCGCGGCCCCGCGCGAACTCCTCTACACGGCTCCACGCCTGCCCGGCGATCGCGTACACCTGCTGGTCGCGTACGGGGTCGCCCGCGCCGTGCCGGTCGGCGGACTCCAGCATCGCGCGGCCCTCGGTGGTACGGCCGGCCATGACGAGGGCGCCGCCGAGGAGGGTGAGGCTGTACCAGCGTTCGGGACCGGACTCGGAGGCGAGGGCCAGGGACTCCTCGGCGACGCGTACGGCCGCCGGGACGTGGCCGTCGAGGCGGGCGGCCGCCGTCGCCTCGGCGAGGAGGAGGCAGGCGCGGGTCGGGTCGGAGTCGCGTACGGCGTCGGCGGCGTTCACGAGGAGGCCGTACGCCTGCGCGGTCTCGCCCTTCCAGGTGTACATCCGGCCCAGGAGGCCCTGGATGACGGCGCGCATCGCCGGATCGGGTGTGATGCGGACGGCCTCCTCGCACCACTGGGGCCCGGCGGGGGAGCCGCTGAGGAGCGCGTCGGAGGCGGCGTTGAGGAGGCGCCCGGCGCGGGCGGCCGGGTCGGGGGTGAGGTCGGCGGCCCGGCGCCAGGCCAGCGCCGCCTCCCCGAACGCGCTGCGGCGCCGGGCCTCCAGCGCGGCCTCCGCGAGCGCTGCCGCCGTGTCCTCGTCGGGGCCGGGGGTCGCGGACGCCCGGTACCAGGCGTGCAGCGAACCCGTGCTCACCTCGGCCAGCGCCTGGAACGCGGCATAGCGGTGGGCGAGGGGCGCGCGGCCCAGGACCAGGGCGCGCAGCACCGGGTGGTGGAAGTCCAGGCCGTCCGCCGTCGCCGTGATCAGGCCGTCCTCCTCGGCCGGAGAGAGGGCGTCCAGCGACAGCCCGGCCGCCTCCAACGCCTTCCGCAGCGGGCCCGCCGCCGTCGAGCGGCCGGCGGCGAGGACGACCAGCGCCCGGCGCGCCGGGTCGGGCAGGGCGTCGATCCGGGTCGCCCAGGCGCGCTCCAGATGACTGCCGAGGGACGGCGGGTCCAGCAACGGCCGCTCCCCGCGCGCCTGTTCCTCCGTCAGCCCACTCGCGATCTCCCGCAGGGCGAGCGGGTTGCCGCCGCTGATGCGTACGAGGTCGGCGAGCACGCTGGGCGCGACGGCCACCGCGCCGCTCCCGGTGGCCGCGAAGGTGTCCGCGCCCGTGTCGGCGGGGCCGTTCCCGTGCGCGGCGCCGGCGCCGTTCAGCAGCTCCGCGCACTCCTCCGCCGTCAACCCGCCCACCTGCACGGTCGGGATGCTGCGGCGCGGCCCCGACTCCCCGTGGTCCTCGCGGGAGCCGAGCGCCAGGGCGACGCGTTCGCTGGAGAGACGGCGGGCGATGAAGAGCAGGACGCGCTGGGACGAGGGGTCCACCCAGTGGAGGTCGTCGACGAGGACGACGACGGGACGCTCGTCGCCGAGCGCGGCCAGGACGTTCAGGGCGCCCATGCAGGCGGCGTACGGATTGCCCGGGGGGTCGGTGGAGTCACCGCTCAGCGCGAGACAGGACTCCAGGGCGGCGCGTTGCGCTCCGGGGAGTTCCCTGAAAAGGGATGAATAGGGCGTGAGGAGGTCGCCGAGAGTGGCGAACGGGAGCACGGTCTCGGTCTCGATACCCCGGGCCCGCAGGAGCGTCGCCGGTGCGGAGCCCGACGTTCCGGCAGCCGCCCGATCTGCCGCGTAGTCCAACAGGGCCGTCTTGCCGATGCCGGGCTCGCCCCACAGGAGCAGCGCCGCCCCACCCGCCCCACCCGCCACGAGCAGGTCGTCCATCAGTCGGCGTTCCCTCTCCCGACCGACGAGTCCCCGTAACAATGCGCCACCCCCTGGTGCCCGCGTGTGCCCGCGCCGCCTCGTCCATCATGCCGTGCGGACGTCGGGCCAAGAAGGTCGGCGTGGGGATCGGTTGTCGGGAGATGTAGGGACTTCCCGGAAGCGGTCCTGGTCCGCGCGGGGCTTCAATGATGTCTCGCGGGACCTCGGTTGCATGGGGGATCGAGGAACCGTGGTTCATGGGGAATCAAGGGGATCGAAGGGATCAGTGCAAGGGGGAACCCCAAGGGACTTCCCGGGGAAATCAGGGGACCAGGGGAAAACCAGGGGATGAACCAGGTCGCGGAACAAGGGGGACGGCTCATGCCGGCATCCGTGGAACGCGGGGATCTCACCTCCGGGTCCGACCGGCCCGACCGGTCGGACCCGCTCGACCGGCTCGACTCGGTCGAGATCAAGGTGACGTTCTCGGGTGCGGGCGCGGCCGCCGCGACCCGGGCGCTGGCGCCGGACACCGGGGGAGCCCGGCGCCGCGTCTACTTCTGTGAGGCTCTCGCCCGCTCCACGGCGCCGGGTCACCTGCCGCTTCTGGATGCGGGGTTGATCCTGTGCCTACGGGCGGGGAGCGGGCGGGGTGGGGCCGCGACCGCGGAATTGCGGCCCTGTCGCCGGTCCCGGCTCTCGGAGCGCTGGTTGCGCTTCCGTGAGCAGGGACCGGACTCCTTCCATCTCGCGGACACCTGGTCCGGCGACCGCCGGGTCCTGTCCGCCACCCTCGTCTCGGACTGCGGCCGTACGGCCGTGGAGGCGGCGGCCACGGGGGCGAAGCCGCTGGAGCTCGTCTTCTCCGACCGGCAACGGGCCTTCCTCG
This sequence comes from Streptomyces sp. NPDC030814, assembly GCF_055572155.1. NCBI lineage: Bacteria > Bacillati > Actinomycetota > Actinomycetes > Kitasatosporales > Streptomycetaceae > Streptomyces > Streptomyces sp. NPDC030814. The sequence continues at coordinate 168,228 of NZ_JBVIDX010000012.1, read as the reverse complement.
CCGACTGCGCCGACGTCAGCGTCGCCTTCGGCTCGCTCGACGTCCTCGGCCCCGTCCACACGCTCCGCCGGCGCGGGGTACGGCTCGACCACCACGAGGTCACGCTGGAGCACTGGACCCTGGACGGCAGCCCGGCGGGGGCCGAGTCGCTGGAGTGGCTGGAGGTCTCCAAGCGCGTCGCCCCCGAGGGCGCCGAGGTCGTCCAGGCCTCTCTCAACGCCCTCTTGAGGGGCAAGGGCCTCGACCCCGACCTGGGCTCGGGCTTCCGCGTCCGCCGGGTACTGGACGAACTGGTCTCCAGGGGCGGATAGCCCGTGTGGGCGTTCCGTACGCCTACGGCACCCCCAGCGCCCGCAGCACCCCCGCCGTCGCCGCCGCCCCCAGGACCACCACCGCGAACGGTGCCCTCCGCCATGCCAGCGCCCCGCCCACCAGCACCCCGGCGGGCCGGGCCCATCCGGCGGCGCCGCCGGCCTCGGTCAGGGCACCCGTGGCGAGCAGGGCCACCAGCAGCACCACGGCCGCGGCGGCCAGCAGTTCCCGGACCCGTACGGGGATCTCGACGCGCCCGTGCAGCAGCGGCCCGGTGAGCCGGAAGGCGTACGTTCCCACCGCCAGGACCAGCATCGCGAGGACGACCCCGCTCATGCCGCGGCCCTTCCGCCCGCCGGGGGCCGCCAGGCGAGCAGCCCGGTCAGCGCGAGGAGTACGGGGACTCCCGTAGGGCTCAGCGGAGTGGCCGCCAGCGCCACCACGGCCCCGAGGAGCGCGGCCCGGCGTACGGGCGGCTGCTCGCGCAGCGAGGGCAGGACGAGCGCGGCGAGTACGGCGGGGAAGGCGGCGTCGAGGCCGTACACGGCGGTGTCGCCCAGGGCGGAACCGGCGAGCGCGCCCGCGAGGACGCACACGTTCCAGGTCGTGAAGAGGCCGAAGCCGGAGACCCAGAACGCGGTCCGGCGCCGTACCGGATCCGGCTGGGCCAGGGCGAAGGCCACCGTCTCGTCGGTGACGAGGTGCGCGCCCACCAGCCGGGCGAGCCTGCCCCTGCCCAGCACATCCGCGACCGCCAGACTGAACGCCGCCGTACGGGTGTTGAGCAGCAGCCCCGTGGCCGCCGCCGCGAACGGCCCGCCCCCGGCCAGCAGAATCGCCACCGCACTGAACTGCGCCGATCCCGCGTACACCACCAGCGACATCACCACCGGCACCCACACCGGCAGGCCGCCCGCCACCGAGATCGCGCCGAAGGAGACCCCGACGACACCGCCGGCCAGACACACCAGGGCGATGTCCCGGAACAGCCCGGAGTCACGGGCGCCGGGGGCAGCGGGACGCCGGGTGCGGGAGAGCCACGGTGGGGTGCGCCGTGTTCGGAAGAGCGAACGCATGTTTCCTACAATGAACAGCAGCCACTCTGTTCGTCAAGGCGAACGATCGTACTTCTGGAGCGAACGACATGGTCGACGCAGCACGCGAGAACGGAGCCGGAGAAGCGCGGAGCAACGGGAAGCCCCCTGCGCGCCTCCCGCTCGACTGGATCGCCGCCTCCCTCCGCCGGGAGCGCACGCGCGCCGGCCTCTCCCTCTCCGAGCTGGCCAAACGCGCCGGGATCGCCAAGTCCACGCTGTCGCAGCTGGAGGCGGCGAGCGGCAATCCGAGCATGGAGACGCTCTGGGCGCTGGGCGTGGCGCTCGGGGTGCCGTTCAGTGCGCTGATGGAGCCGCCGGTGCCGACGGTGCAGGTCATCCGGGCGGGGGAGGGGCCCACGGTCCACTCCGAGCACTCCAGCTACACGGCGGTGCTGCTCTCCGCGAGCCCGCCCGGCGCACGCCGCGACATCTACCGCACCCGGCTGGAACCGGGATCGGTGCGGGAGTCGGAGCCGCACATTCCGGGAACGGTCGAACACCTCACCGTGAGCACGGGCCGGGTGAAGGCGGGCCCGAGAGGCGAGGAGGTCGAGCTGGGACCCGGTGACTACCTAGCGTTCCGGGGTGATGTCCCGCACTCGTACGAGGCGCTGGCGCCGGGAACGTCGTTCGTGCTCGTGATGCAGCACGTGTAGGGCGGTGTGAAAGTCCCGCACGGCACTCGCGGTAAGGGGAAGGAAGGCAGGAGCCCCTGCGCCGAAAGGCGAGGGGCTCCTTAGGTACTGCTCTCAGACGTCGTCAGAGGGGGCATCCCTCAGATCAGACGGGGGTGACGTTCTCCGCCTGCGGACCCTTCGGGCCCTGCGTCACGTCGAAGGAGACCTGCTGGTTCTCCTCCAGCGAACGGAAGCCGCTCGCGTTGATGGCGGAGTAGTGAACGAAGACGTCGGGGCCGCCGCCTTCCTGGGCGATGAAGCCAAAGCCCTTTTCGGCGTTGAACCACTTCACGGTTCCGGTAGCCATAAGCCCTCCTTGGGCCCAAAGGGTTGCCCTGCTCCAGAACCCTGCAAGTGTGAAAACAAGATGCCGCACAACTGCATACGTCTGAAAACGACTAGAGCCCGCGGTTACATGCTCCGCAGGCTCTGTACTGCAAGGGAAACCAAACTGCAACTTGCGGCGAGCCTAGCACGGGGGCAGCCGAAAGCAATAGAGGTCAAGATCACGTCACCCGGATGTTTGAGTGATCGTTGCGCCGGATTGACGATCGCCCCACCGATCGTGTGGTGTCCCGCGCCCGGACCCCGGACCCCGGACCGTACCTCATGAGGTCTAGTCTCGCGATGTGGACAATTCTCGCACCAGGCCGCGCGTGGGCCACATCCAGTTCCTGAACTGCCTGCCTCTGTACTGGGGGCTCGCGAGAACGGGCACGCTCCTCGATTTCGAGCTGACCAAGGACACCCCCGAGAAGCTCAGCGAGCAGCTCGTGCGCGGGGACCTCGACATCGGCCCCATCACCCTCGTCGAGTTCCTCCGCAACGCCGATGACCTGGTCGCCTTCCCCGACATCGCGGTGGGCTGCGACGGGCCGGTGATGTCCTGCGTCATCGTCTCGCAGGTCCCCCTCGAACGCCTGGACGGCGCCCGCGTCGCCCTCGGCTCCACCTCGCGCACCTCCGTGCGCCTCGCCCAGCTGCTGCTGGCCGAGAGTGTCGGCGTGCAGCCGTCGTACTACACCTGCCCGCCCGACCTCTCGCTGATGATGCAGGAGGCGGAGGCGGCCGTACTGATCGGCGACGCGGCGCTGCGGGCCAACCTGCTCGACGGCCCCTCGTACGGCCTTCAGGTGCACGACCTGGGTGCCATGTGGAAGGCGTGGACGGGGCTGCCGTTCGTCTTCGCGGTGTGGGCGGCGCGCCGGGACTACCTGGAGCGGAACCCGGAGGTCACCCGGCAGGTCCACGAGGCGTTCCTGGCCTCCCGCGACCTGTCCCTGGTCGAGGTCGCCAAGGTCGCCGAGCAGGCCGCCCGCTGGGAGGCCTTCGACGAGCGGGTCCTGGAGCGCTACTTCACCACCCTGGACTTCCGCTTCGGCGACCCGCAGTTGCGGGCGGTCGCCGAGTTCGCCCGCCGGGTCGGACCCACGACGGGATTTCCGGCGGATGTGAAGGTGGATCTCCTTTCCTGAACATTTCCCCCGGCTGTCACCGCGCCGTCCCCGGAAATTCGTTTGACGAATTCCGGGCCCTGTGGGAGTGACGGTCGGCGTTCGCATTCCCTTTCGGGCGTGCGGCACTACGCTGCTGGGGAGTCGTGGAGAGGACGCACGGGGGAGGGGTGGGGGCGATGCAGCCGCTCGACGTCGGCGAGCCCACGGTCGTGGGGCCCTACCGGTTGCTCGGCCGGCTCGGTTCCGGCGGAATGGGCCGGGTCTACCTCGGGCGCAGCGCCGGCGGCCGCACCGTCGCGGTCAAGGTCGTGCACCCGCACTTCGCGCTGGACGAGGAGTTCCGCGCCCGTTTCCGCCGCGAGGTGGAGGCGGCCCGGCGGGTGGGCGGTGCCTGGACCGCGCCCGTCCTCGACGCGGACCCGGAGGCGTCGGTCCCCTGGGTGGCGACCGGGTACGCGGCCGGGCCCTCCCTCTCGGCGGCCGTCGCGGACGGCGGGCGGCCCGCTGCCCGAGCACACCGTGCGGGTGCTGGGCGCCGGCCTCGCGGAGGCGCTCTCCGCGGTGCACGCGCTGGGCCTGGTCCACCGTGACGTGAAGCCCTCCAACGTGCTGCTGACCGTGGACGGCCCGCTCCTCATCGACTTCGGCATCGCCCGTGCCACCGACGGCACGGCCTCCCTCACCTCGACCGGTGTCTCCATCGGCTCCCCCGGTTACATGTCGCCCGAGCAGATCCTCGGCCAGGGCGTCACCGGTGCCGCGGACGTCTTCTCGCTGGGCGCGGTCCTCGCCTACGCCGCGACCGGCGAATCTCCTTTCCCCGGTGACTCCTCCGCCGCGCTCCTCTACAAGGTCGTCCATGAGCCGCCCCGGCTGGACGGTCTGCGGGGCGAACTGCGCGACCTGGTCGAGCGCTGCCTCACGAAGGAGCCGGGCGCCCGGCCCACCCCGGACGAGATCGCCCGCGCCCTCGCCCCCGACGGCGCCGCCCGCCTGGTCACGGCCGGCTGGCTCCCCGGTCCGCTCGTCGAACAGGTCGGCCGCAGCGCCGTCCACCTCCTCAACCTGGAGGCGACGGAACCGGGTCCCTCCGGTCTGGTGGGATTCAGCAGCCCCTCGCTGGGGGAGCCGGCTGCGCCGGCAGCGGCGGACGCCGCGTCCGCCGCTGGGGTCGGCGGGGTGGGCGCCGGGGTGAGCGGCGCGTTCGGACCGCCGCCCGTCATGTCGCCGGTGACGCCGTCGGTGCCGTCGGCGCACTCCGGCCCCGTCACACACGTGCCCGGCGGACGTGCCGACGCCGCGGTGGCGGACACCGTGCCGCCGGCCACGCCCGGCAAGGTCTCCCTGAGCGTGGCGGCGACCTCGACGACCGAGGCGAACGGGCGCGGCCGGAGGGTGAGTTGCTCAATCGCGCTGGCTGTCGCGGGCGCCTTCGTGGCGGTGAGCGTGGGGTCGGTGTTCGTCTTCGGGATGCTCCGGAACGAGGAGGACGACGGCAACAGCGACGCCGCGGCCCCCGCCCCGACGGCGAGCGCGAGTCCCTCCGAACAGCCGGGCGCCACAGAGGGCGACGTACCGAAGAAGTACCTCGGCACATGGGAGGGCGACGGCTACGCCCTGGACGGCAAACTCCCCGCCGGCACCTTCCGGGTCACCCTGAAAGAGGCGGACGTGGGCGAGGAGTTGGGCAGCTTCCGCTCGGTCGACCTCCTGGGCGGCGCCTGCGACGACAAGCTGGTCCTCAAGGAGGTCACCGACGCGCACGTCCTCGCCACCAGCATCGCCGACACCGAGAACAACCCGAGCACCTGCACCAGGAACACCCACGTCGTCACCTTCACCACCGACGGCGACGCCCTCCAGTACGCTTCGGACAACGCGGACGCGGGGGACCCGACGGCCCGGATGAAGAAGCTGAGGTAGGAAATCCACTGGTCGCGGGCGTGGGGCCGTGATCCGATGCGGCGGTGAAGAACGACAGCGTCCCCGGCGCGCCCCTGGTTCGTCCACCGACCGCCCGGCCGAGGACCGAGCACGACCTCGACGCCTGTGCACGGGTGCTGGCAGAGGTCCACGAGCGGGACGGCTACCCCGTGAACTGGCCCGAGGACCCGCGCACCTGGCTGACCCCGGCCTCGCTCGTCGCCTCATGGGTGGCGGAACTGGACGGCCGCGTCGTCGGCCACATCGGCCTGTCCCGGGGCGACGGCACGGACGTGGCGCCCGGGCTGTGGGCCGACCGCGCGGGGGTGGGTCCCGGGACGACCGCCGTGGTCAACCGGCTGTTCGTGTCCCCGGCCGCCCGGGGCCACGGCATCGGCGCGCTGCTGGTGGCGCGGGCCACGGCGGAAGCGCGGGGCCGGGCCCTGCACCCGGTGCTCGACGTGCTGGAGTCCGACTTCGCGGCAGCGGCCCTCTACGAACGCCTCGGCTGGCACCACCTGGCCACGGTCGAACAACAGTGGAGCCCCCGACAGACGGTGAGGATCCGCTGCTACGCGGCACCCAGCGCAGAGCCGCAGGCCCCCTGAGGAGGCTGCGGTCCTGAGAGGGCTGCGGCCCTGCGGAGGCCGCGATCCGGAAGGGGCCAAAACCCTCCCGGACCCCCCCGCCCCCACCCCCCTAAGGCCCCGTAATCCGCGGTGGATCAGCGCACGGCGTCGGATGCTGGGGGCACCTCCCACGCCGTTCAGGCAGTGGGGGAGCATCGCAAGGCGGAGGGGCGTCCGCATACGGGATGTATGCGGGCGTTCCGACAACGCGGCGAGGTGCCGTAGCCGGCGTCGTGCGCCCGCCGGGGATTACGGGACAGCCCTTAGGCTGACCCCCGTGGATCCGGACCTCTGGCTGATCGTCCTGACGGCCGCCGCCGCCCTCTGGGGCGTGGTGGCGGGCACTCTTCTGCCCCGCCCCGCCTACCGCTTCGCGGTCGACGAGGACTCCCCCTGGCAGACCACGTGCCCCTCGGGCCACCCCCTCACGGGCCCGGCCCGCGGCTGGCTGGGCCGGGCCCGCTGCACGGCCCCCGGGCGGGCCCCGGCGGCCGCCGCCCCCGCGACCCCAACCTCCGCTGCCACCACCCGTGCTCCCGCGTCGGCCCACGTCCCCGCTTGCGCACCCGCTCCGTGCACCTACGGTCCGAGCACCCGCACCGTCGCCCTGCTCACCGCCTTCGTCTGCGCGACGCTCGCCGTGGCCACCGGCACCCGCCCGGAACTCGCGGTCTGGCTCCTCCTCGCCCCCGTCGGCGTCCTGCTCGTCCTCGTCGACCTCGCGGTCCAGCGCCTCCCGGACCCCCTGACCCTCCCGTTCGCCGCGCTCGCGCTCGTACTCCTGGGCGCCGCCACCCTCACCCCCGAACACGCGGGCGAGTGGCGCACCGCGGCGTTCGGCGCCCTCACCCTCGGCGGCGCGTACTTCCTGCTCTTCCTCATCCGCCCCCTCGCCCTCGGCTTCGGCGACGTGAAGCTCGCGGTCGGTCTGGGCGCGGTCCTCGGCTGGTACGGCTGGGGCGCCCTGTACGTCGGCACCTTCGCCGGCGCGCTCGTCGGCAGCGTCTGGACCCTGGTCCAGGCGGCCCGGGGCCGGGCCAGGCGCAGGCAACTCGTCGCCCTGGGGCCGTTCATGATCGCGGGGGCGTACCTGGGCCTGCTCCTGGAGGCCTACGCGGCCTGACACCCGGGCGCCACACCGGGGCCGACGGGCGGTGCCTCAGGGCTGACGGCGGGCTGACGTCGGCCGGGCGGAGCGGCTGACGTAGGCTGGCTTGGTCCGTCCAACCCTTACGAAAGGGACGCTCCCGGTGACCGAGAAGGCCGACCTCCAGTCCGTTCTCGACCGTGCCGCCGAGGGTGGGCGGATCACGCCAGAGGAGGCGCTCGACCTCTACCGCGACGCCCCGCTGCACGCGCTCGGCTCCGCCGCCGACGCCGTCCGCAGGCGCCGGTACGCGGGCACGGAGCACATCGCGACGTACATCATCGAACGGAACATCAACTACACGAACGTCTGTGTGACGGCGTGCAAGTTCTGCGCGTTCTACGCCCCGCCGAAGGCCAAGGACAAGGGCTGGACGCGCGACCTCGACGACATCCTGCGCCGCTGCGCGGAGACCGTCGAACTGGGCGGCACGCAGATCATGTTCCAGGGCGGTCACCACCCCGACTACGGGGTGGAGTACTACGAGCAGCACTTCGCCGCCATCAAGAAGGAGTTCCCGCAGCTGGTCATCCACTCCCTCGGCGCGTCCGAGGTCGAGCACATGGCCCGGATCTCCAAGGTGAGCGTGGAGGAGGCCATCCAGCGCATCCACGCCGCCGGTCTCGACTCCTTCGCGGGCGCCGGCGCGGAGTTGCTCCCCGAGCGCCCCCGCAAGGCCATCGCGCCCCTCAAGGAGAGCGGCGAGCGCTGGCTGGAGATCATGGAGGCCGCGCACAACCTGGGGGTGGAGTCCACGTCCACGATGCTCATGGGCACGGGCGAGACCAACGCCGAGCGCATCGAGCACCTGCGGATGATCCGTGACGTACAGGACCGGACCGGAGGCTTCCGCGCCTTCATCCCGTACACGTACCAGCCGGAGAACAACCACCTCAAGGGCCGTACGCAGGCCACCATCTTCGAGTACCTGCGCATGATCGCCGTCGCCCGGCTCTTCATGGACAACATCGCCCACATCCAGGGCTCCTGGCTCACCACCGGCAAGGAGATCGGCCAGCTCTCCCTCCACTACGGCGCGGACGACCTCGGCTCGATCATGCTGGAGGAGAACGTGGTCTCCTCCGCCGGCGCCAAGCACCGCTCCAACCGCCAGGAGATCATCGACCTGATCAGGAAGGCGGGCCGCGTCCCCGCCCAGCGGTCGACGACGTACGAGCACCTCGTCGTGCACGACGACCCGGCGAACGACCCGGTCGACGAGCGCGTCATGTCCCACATCTCGTCCACGGCGATCGAGGGCGGCACCGCCCACCCCGAACTGAAGCTCCTCAGCGCCAACTAGGGGCGCGCATGCTGACGATCCACGCCGCCGACGAGGTGCGCCTCACGTGGGACGACCCGGAGCCCGTCAAGGACGGCGCCGTGGTCGTCGAGGGCATCCGGGTCCGGGCCGCGGGGCCGCTGGAGGAGATCCAGCAGCGCTTCCCGGGCGCCCGCGTGCGCCGGTGGCCCGGCGTGCTCGGCCCCGCCCGTGTCCACGAGGGTCCGCTCCCCGACGCGCCCACCCCACGGGAACGCGTCCATGTGGTGCTGAAGTCCGGGGCGACCGCCGTGCTGGAGGACCACACGGACACCCCCGGACTCCGCGCCGCCGCCGAGCGCAACGACGTCGTCGTGCTGCGTGGCCTCCGCCCCACGGCGATCGTCGACAACGGAAGAGCGGACCTCGCGGTCTTCGACGAGACGGGCGCGTGTCTGGCGACGGTCTGCGCGGGCCGCCTCGTGCACCGCCGCCGCTGACGACAGGGCCGTGAGGCCGCTCATCCCGAGAGCGCCTCCGCGAACGCCCCGTCCTCCTGCTCCACACCACTGCAGTCGGTCAGTTCGTCACTCGCCCCGTCCCCGCACTCGCGGTCCCGGAACGTCGCCCACAGGGAAACCCAGCCGATCCCCTTCTCCTCCGCGAACTCCCTCACCTGCGCGGCGTCCTCCAAGGTGAACGTCTCGTTCTCCACGTCATTGACACCGAGCATCGAGGTGAGACCGAGCGCCCGCCAGGCCGTGGCCACGGACGTCCCGAAGACGTCCCTCACCTGACCGTGTGCGGCCCTCGCGGCCCGCTCCGCGTAATCGCCCATGTCGCCGCCGTACGAACTGGCGTAATTCATGGTCATGATGTTGACGGTGGAGACCCGCACGGACGCGTCGTTCGCGGAGTCGAGCAGGGCGAGAGCGTCGTCGTCGAGGCCGGACGGCATCACGGGGAGCGTGAAGGAGACGGAGAGGCCCGGCCGGTCCCGCTGGAGGCGGGCGATCGCCTCGGACCGCAGGTCCGCCGAGTCGGAGTCCTTCAGCGCGTCACCCTCGACGTCGAAGTCGGCGGCCGTCGCACCCGCCGCGTCGAGCGCCGCGCCGTACGCCTCGGCGAGGTCCTCCGCGCTGTCGCAGACCTCGGCCAGCTCCGTCCCCGAGGCCCCGCCGAAGGACACCCGCACCGATGCCCCGGACCCCGTCAGCGCCGCGATGCGGGACCTCACCGCCGAGTCGCCGATCGCGGTGGTGCCGTTCCACGTGGGCTCGCACGCGTCTGGGCCGGCGATCACGAAGGCGAGGTGGTACGCGGCGGCCGACCCGGCGTCGTCGAGGTCGGACGCCCTGGTGGCGTCCACGTAGGGGGCGTACACCACCGTGGACGTCTCCGTCCTCTCGGACGACGCGGACCCCGTTGACTGCGCGGCACAGCCCGCGCAGGTCAGGGCCACCGCACATATCAGTGCGGCGAACTGTTTCAGGGAATTCCTCACGCTGCTCACCACAGCAACCAAGCACACGGGGCCATGCCGTTCGGGTCCGTGCGTGAAAAGGCGCCGCCTTGCGGCGGGCGCCGCGTGGGCGCCCGGCCCCTCCTGCCACAATGGGCCCGTGACCCGCGCATCCCTGGACAAGCAGCCGCACGAAGTCGCCTCGATGTTCGACCGAGTGGCGGAACGGTACGACCTGACCAACGACGTGCTGTCCCTCGGGCAGGACCGGCGCTGGCGCAAGGAGGTCGCGCGGGCGGTGGACGCCCGCCCCGCCCAGAAGGTCCTGGACCTGGCGGCCGGTACCGGCACCTCCTCGCTGCCCTTCGCGCAGACCGGCGCGTACGTCGTGCCCTGCGACTTCTCCCTCGGCATGCTCCGGGTCGGCAAGGAGCGCACCCCCTGGCTGCCGTTCACCGCGGGCGACGCGACGAGGCTGCCGTTCAAGGACGACACCTTCGACGCGGTGACCATCTCCTTCGGCCTGCGGAACGTGCAGGACACGGAGGCCGCGCTGCGCGAGATGTACCGGGTGACCAAGCCCGGCGGCCGGGTCGTGATCTGCGAGTTCTCGCACCCGACGTGGGCGCCGTTCCGGACCGTCTACACCGAGTACCTGATGCGCGCGCTGCCACCGGCCGCCCGCGCGGTGTCGTCGAACCCCGACGCGTACGTCTACCTGGCCGAGTCCATCCGTGCCTGGCCCGATCAGGCCGGTCTCGCCGAGCGGCTGCAGAAGGCGGGCTGGGGCAAGGTCGCGTGGCGGAACCTCACGGGAGGGGTCGTCGCCCTGCACCGGGGGTTCAAGGTTCACCCGTAAGGGGGATGCCTGAAAGGGCGCCCTGTTGATGGGAACCGGTCAACAGAAAACGCCGTCCGTTTGATACGTCAGAGCACGCAGCACACGTGTGACCACGTCTGATCACGGCACGAGTTCTCTGGATGACGGAGCGTTCCATGACGTCCTACTGCCCGCACTGCGGGACACCCGGTCCCGATGAAGCGCGTTACTGCATGAAGTGCGGGCGCGAGCGCATACCGGTCCCGTCGATGCCCCCGGCACCCGACGCGCCCGCCGCTGCCGGACCACCTGCGACACCACCGACCGCCCCGCCGCCCGTACCGCCGTCGGCCCCCCAGCCGGCTCCATCCGGAACACCCCTGCCGTCCCCGCCCCCGCCACCGCCGGGGGCGGTGCCCGGTGCCCCGCATCTCGGGCCGCCGCCCCCTCCCGGGCACGCCCCCGCCCCCGCCCCCGCCCGGCCGTCGCCCCTCGGGGCCTTTCTGGGGCGGGCCTTCCGCGGTGACTGGGCCGGATCGGCGCTCGCGGCGCTCTGGCCGGTGCTCCTGCTGCTCGGCAGCGCCGTCGCCCTCGCCATCCCCGACTACGGCCAGGACGAAGAGGACATCGTCGGCTTCGGGGACCGTATGGGCATCGCCCTCGCCTCGCTCCTCCAGGGCGTCGGCGGTGGCTTCGAGGTCTCCGAGGCCGGCGGTGGCTACTCCGGCGAACTCCGGACCGTCGAGGCGGGCTTCACCCTCACCCTGGTCCCGCTCACCGTGACCCTCCTGTTCGTCGCCGCGCTCTACCTCGGCGTACGTCAACTCCGTACCCGTCTGGCGGCCCGTGCCGCGTACGCCGGCTTCGCCGCACCCGGCGTCGGCTGGACCGCCCCCGGCGGTGTCACCCCCGGCGCTCCCGGCGACCCCGCCGTCCCCGGTGGCCGTACCGCCGGGCTCGAAGCGGCCGTGCGGGTCACCCTGCTGGTTGCCGTCGCCGTCCTGCTGCTCGGACTGTTCGCCCAGCCGACCGTCGCCCTCGCCGAGGTCTCCACCTCGCCCTGGCTCGCCGCGCTCGGCGCGCTGCTGCTCACCGCCGCCGTCTCGGGCGGGATGCTGCAGCGCGACGACCTGGCCGCCTGGCTGGCCGTCCGGCCCGGTCCGCGGTCCCTGTTCCGGGCGACCGGAACGGCCGTACGAGCCATGGCGATCGTCCTCGCCCTGTGCTCGCTCGTCGCCCTCATCACCCTCGCGTCGAGCGACGAGGTCCAGGCCGACTGGGAGGGCGACGTCAACCCGCTGCTGATCGCGCTGCTGATCCTGCCCAACATCGCCGTCGGATTCCTCGGCATCTCCTGGGGCGCGTCCGTCGAGGGCGAGGCAGGACGGGCGCGGTACGGGGACGACACGTCGTACGGGAACGACTCGTCCGGCGACTACGGCCTCGTCGAACCGTCCCCCTACGGCGGCTACGAACGTGAGGCGTTCGGGCTGTCCGAGCTGGGTGACGCCGTCAACGCCTGGGCGGTCGTGGGCGCGTTGGCGCTCGGCGCGGTCTGCGCCCTGATCCTCGGCGTCCTGGCCGCCCGTCGGTCCTCGGGCCGGGGCGAGCAACTCCTCGCCGCCGGTGTCTTCTTCGGTCTCTTCCTCCTCCTCGCCGGCATCAGCGGCTTCGCCATGGAGGCGTCCGGCTCCGCCACGACCGACCTCGGGGGCGGCCTCTCCGCCGCCGGCCAGGTCGACGTGGGTCTCAACCTCGCCGAGGCCATGCTCTTCGGCATCGTCTGGATCTTCGCGGCGGCCTTCCTGGCCCCCTATCTGTTGCAGATGGCCGGTGCCCGCACGGGCGTGATCGCGCCCCCGTTCCCGGCGATGCCGAGCGGCCCCGCGGCCGACGGCACCCCGCCCCAGCCCACCTCGCTCCCGGCCCAGCAGACCCAGCAGACCCAGGCCCACGGGGTCCAAGGGGTACCGCCCGTCCAGCAGAGCCAACCCACTCCGCAGAGCCAACCGTTCCACCACTCCCAGCCCGTCGAGCCGTACGAGGTCCCGATGGTCGAGCTCGGCCACCAGCTCCCGGCCGGCCCCGTCGCCCGACCGCGCAGCCGGGCGCTGATGTGGATCCTCACGATCGCGGCGGCCTTCGTGGTCGGCGGGGGAGCGGCGGTCGCGATCCTGTTCCTGCAGAAGTAGGGGCGGCCCGAGAGACCCGGCGAAGCGCACAGACGTTCACCCCCAGCGGTACCCGCAGGGTAGCCGCCGGGGGTGCTCGTCCGGAAGCACTGAGTGGCGATCTGCCGGAAATCGCTACTCTGTGTCACCGGTTGGGGGTGTGCGCGCCCGGAAGCCCGGTCGGCGGGGGCGGCTCAGAGGGCCAGCCGGTAGCAGTGGCCCACCTGTTGGGAGACGGGTGTCGTGAAGGTCTCCGCCAGCTCCATGCCCAGCCGCCGGGTGACCGCGATGGAGCGCTCGTTGCGGGCGTTGACCATGGCGACGACGCTGTGGATTCCCGCCGCCCGCACCCGCTCCACCGTCATGAGCGCGGCCGCCGTCACATACCCCTTGCCCCAGTGCTCGCGCGCGAGCCGCCAGCCGATCTCGATCTCGCCGGTCGGACCCCATGACTGCGGCCACGGCTGGGCCCCGGTGAAGCCGATCGCCCGGCCCTGCTCGTCGAGCATGGTCCACAGGCAGAACCCGTACTCGGCGTCGTGGCGACGCTGGCGCGCGGTGAGCTCCTCGTAGACGGACAGCTCGGCGGACCGGCCGCCGTGGAACTCCATGACGTCGGGGTCGTCGAAGATCCGGTGCCACGCGAAGGCGTCCTCGTCGGTGGGGACGCGCAGCCGTACGTCGGGCAGAGCTCGGTTCACAGGGGCAGCCCTTCAGCCGGTGATCAGGTTCCGCTGAATAGACTGCCCATGTCCGATGCCTGTCGGCACCTGTTTTCTGGTCTTCCAGTGCTTCAACTACCTCTTGGGGAGAACCCGTCGTGACCGAGCCCCAGCCCCTTACCGAACACACCGCCGATGTGATCGTCGTCGGGGCCGGGCCAGCCGGTTCCACCACCGCGTACTACCTGGCGAAGGCCGGGCTCGACGTACTCCTCCTGGAGAAGACCAGCTTCCCGAGGGAGAAGGTCTGCGGCGACGGCCTCACCCCCCGCGCCACCAAGCAGCTCGTGTCCATGGGCATCGACGTCTCCGAAGAGGCCGGCTGGCTGCGGAACAAGGGGCTGAGGATCATCGGCGGCGGTGTCCGCCTCCAGCTCGACTGGCCGGATCTCGCCACGTACCCCGACTACGGACTCGTCCGCAAGCGCGACGACTTCGACGAGCAGCTCGCCCGCCAGGCCCAGAAGGCCGGCGCCCGCCTCCACGAGAACTGCAACGTGAGCGGTCCCGTCATCGACGACCGCACGGGCCGCATCATCGGCGTCAAGGCCAAACTCGGCGACCCGGACTCGGGAGAGAAGCAGGAAGTCACCTTCCACGCCCCGCTGGTCGTGGCCGCCGACGGCAACTCCAGCCGCCTCTCCCTCGCGATGGGCCTGCACCGCCGCGAGGACCGCCCCATGGGTGTCGCCGTCCGTACGTACTTCACCTCCCCGCGCCACGACGACGACTACCTGGAGTCCTGGCTGGAGCTGTGGGACCGGCGCGGTCCGGGCGAGGACCGCCTCCTGCCCGGCTACGGCTGGATCTTCGGCATGGGCGACGGCACGTCCAACGTCGGCCTCGGCGTCCTCAACACCTCCGCCGCCTTCAAGGAGCTCGACTGGCGCGAGATCCTCAAGGCCTGGTGCGCCTCCATGCCTCAGGAGTGGGGCTACACCCCCGAGAACATGACCGGTCCCATCCGCGGCGCCGCCCTCCCCATGGCCTTCAACCGCAAGCCCCACTACACCAAGGGCCTGCTGCTCGTCGGCGACGCCGGCGGCCTTGTGAACCCCTTCAACGGCGAGGGCATCGCCTACGCCATGGAGTCCGGCCAGATCGCGGCCGACGTCATCGTCCAGGCCCACGCCCGTGCCACCCCCGGCCAGCGCGAACTCGCTCTCCAGCGCTACCCCCAGGTCCTCAAGGACACCTATGGCGGGTACTACACGCTGGGCCGCGCCTTCGTGAAGCTCATCGGCAACCCCAAGATCATGAAGCTCGCCACGCAGCGGGGTCTCACCCACCCGCTGCTGATGAAGTTCACGCTCAAGCTCCTCGCCAACCTCACCGACCCGACCGGCGGCGACGCGATGGACCGCGTCATCAACGGCCTCTCGAAGGTGGCCCCCAAGGCGTGACGGCCTGAACCAGCCCCCTCGTTCCCGGCCCCGGACGCGAAGGCTCCGGGGCCCGGGAGCCTTTCGGGGGCGCTCGCCCGCATCCCTTTCGTCACCGAAAACCGTGAGTGTGGCGGTTTGTGGGCCGGTTGGGCCTTGCGCACCACCTTGCGCCCTGTGCCCTGCCTTGCGGCCTGTGCCCTGCCTTCCGTCCTGCGCGCCGCTGGGTTCGTGCGCGCCGCCGGTTAGGGCCGCGCCCGCAGCGACGAGCCCGCAGCGCCGAGCCCGCTGGAATGCGCCCGCGACGACGTGCCGGAGACGGACCGCCGTCGGCCGCGATCCCGGAGATTCTGAAGCGCCCCCGGGGGGCCCGTCACCGGCTCGTCCGCCCACCACCTTCGGCCTGGACCGAACGGCGCTCCCAGAGCCCGTCACGGCCCGTACGGAGGCATGCCGGAGGGCCGCCGGCCCAACGGGGCAAGCGGCCCTTCCGCATCATGAGCGGTCGGCGGACCGGCTCAGAGCACGCGCACCGCGCCCGACGCCGGGTAGCCGGACAGGTCCTGGATGACGACGCCCTTGGAGGGGTTCGCCGCGTCGAGGTACTTGCCGCCACCGAGGTAGACACCCACGTGGTAGGCGGAACCCTTCCCGCCCCAGTACAGGATGTCGCCGCGCTGGATCTGGGACAGCGGGATGTCGGTGCCCTGCATCGACTGGTCCTGCGAGACCCGCGGGAGCTCCAGGCCGACCTGCTTGAACGCGGCCTGGACCAGCGACGAGCAGTCCCACGCGTTGGGCCCCGTGGCGCCCAGGACGTACGCGTCGCCCAGCTGGGCCTCGAGGAAGGCGATGACCGTCTCGACGCTGCCGCTGGCCGGCCGGGCCGTCGAGGCGGAGTTCGTGCTGAGGGTCGTCCGCTCACTGTCCCGCGAGGCGCGCTCGGCGGCGGCCTTGCGCTCCGCCTCCTCGGCGGCCTTCTTGCGGGCCGCTTCCTTCTTGGCCTTCGCCAGGTCCTTGTCGGCCTGCTTCGCCGCCGCCTCAGCGGCCGCCTCACGCTCGGCCTGCAGCTGGTAGTCGGCGGCCATCTGCTGCGTGGCGTCCGCGGACTGCGCCGTCTGCGTGGCCAGGTCGGCCGTCAAGGTGGGCAGTTCCAGGGTCTGCGTCACCGACTCCGCGGCGACCGCCTGCGCTGACGCGCCGGCCACTGCCACGGTGCTGAGAATGCCACCGGCGACTCCGGCGCGCACTGCGATCGATGACGACGCGTTGCGGCGGGGTTTCCGGTGGCTGCGTATGTGAGCGGTGTGGGACATGGGTACAAGCGGTACCAGGGGCTGCTCCATACCTTCAAGCAACGTGTGCTGCGCCACAGTTGTTCAACGGAAGCCCCAAATTCCCTGCGCGTCACTCTTTATTGACGACGTAACGGGCATTGCGGACACTACCGATCAAGCCCGTGATCATGCGCTTTCGCGATTACGTCCGAATTGCCCTGTGCTTACCATTGATTGCACCGCGTGGCCAAGCCCGGCTGATGTGATCAAGCTGTGATGTGGCGCAGGTCACGGAATGGTCACCGATGCGGGTGTGTCTCGCACGTGATCGTCGGCGGCGGGACGCTCGTGAATGCGTGCACGCGTCCACATCTGTCACCGCACCTCCTTCTGATGTGTGAACGCGGTCCTCTAGCAAGCGCCCTCGTCCAGCGCCAATTTGCATGCAGAGGAACTTTCTTGATATAGAGACGCACCCTCTCACCTGCGATGACGATCGAAATTGTCACTTCTGGTGATCACTCTGGCGCTTCGTGTATGAAGATCGCCGCTCATCCGACTTCATGATCCTTCGTCAGGTGGTGGAGATCACAAACTCGGTGCCGTACCCCGTGTCGCAGATCACAGACCCGCAGGCATAAGATGCGGGGCAGTTGGGCTTGTGACCTGCTTCACATGTTCGCGATCTTCGTCGGGACGGGCGGGGTTCGTGTGACAGGTGGGACGGAGCGCCGGTCCATGCAACCGCCAGCAGTCAGTGCCGACTGAGAGGAGCGAGGAGCGGTGAACGCGTATGCGCCCATCCTCGTACTGGGAGCCCTCGGGGCAGGCTTTGCGATCTTCTCCGTGATCATGGCCACGCTGATCGGCCCGAAGCGCTACAACCGGGCCAAGCTCGAGGCCTACGAGTGCGGAATCGAGCCCACCCCCACGCCGGCCGGCGGCGGGCGTTTCCCCATCAAGTACTACCTGACGGCGATGCTCTTCATCGTCTTCGACATCGAGATCGTCTTCCTCTACCCCTGGGCCGTCACCTTCGACGCCCTGGGTGTTTTCGGGCTCGTGGAGATGCTGCTCTTCGTGCTCACCGTCTTCGTCGCCTACGCGTACGTCTGGCGTCGCGGCGGCCTGGAATGGGACTGAGGGGCCTTTAAGACCATGGGACTCGAAGAAAAACTGCCGAGCGGCTTCCTGCTGACCACCGTCGAGCAGGCCGCGGGCTGGGTACGCAAGGCGTCCGTCTTCCCCGCCACCTTCGGCCTCGCCTGTTGCGCCATCGAGATGATGACCACGGGCGCGGGCCGCTACGACCTGGCGCGCTTCGGCATGGAGGTGTTCCGCGGCTCGCCGCGCCAGGCGGACCTGATGATCGTGGCCGGCCGGGTCAGCCAGAAGATGGCGCCGGTGCTGCGGCAGGTCTACGACCAGATGCCGAACCCGAAGTGGGTGATCTCCATGGGGGTCTGCGCGTCGTCCGGCGGCATGTTCAACAACTACGCGATCGTCCAGGGCGTCGACCACATCGTCCCCGTCGACATCTATCTCCCCGGCTGCCCGCCCCGGCCCGAGATGCTGATGGACGCGATCCTCAAGCTCCACCAGAAGATCCAGACGTCCAAGCTCGGCGTGAACGCGGAGGAAGCGGCCCGCGAGGCCGAGGAAGCCGCGCTCAAGGCACTCCCCACCATCGAGATGAAGGGGCTGCTGCGATGAGCGCCGCGAACGGCAACGGCGGACCCAACCCCGAGAAGGACCTCTCCGCCTCCAACCTTCCCGGCCAGCGCGGCGACGGCGGCGAGGAGATCCGCGTTCAGCGCGGCATGTTCGGCGCCGACAAGGGCGGTGACACCTCCGGCTACGGCGGCCTGGTCCGCTCCATCCGGCTCCCCGGCCCGGCCGTCCGCCCCTACGGCGGCTGGTTCGACGAGGTCGCCGACGAACTGGAGGGTGCCCTGGAGGAACAGGGCCTCGTCCCCGAGAACGTGATCGACCGCACCGTCGTCGACCGCGGGGAGCTCACCTTCCACATCGAGCGCGAGTACCTGCCGACCGTCGCCCGGACCCTCCGCGACGACCCGGCCCTCCGCTTCGAACTGTGCACCGGCGTGAGCGGCGTCCACTACCCCGGCGACAAGGGCCGCGAACTGCACGCCGTCTACCACCTGCGCTCGATCACCCACAACCGGCTGATCCGCCTGGAGGTCTCGGCGCCCGACGCCGACCCGCACATCCCGTCGCTCGTCCCCGTCTACCCGACCAACGACTGGCACGAGCGCGAGACGTACGACTTCTTCGGCATCGTCTTCGACGGCCACCCCGCGCTTACGCGGATCATGATGCCGGACGACTGGCAGGGCTTCCCGCAGCGCAAGGACTATCCCCTCGGCGGCATCCCCGTCGAGTACAAGGGCGCCCAGATCCCGGCTCCGGACCAGCGGAGGTCGTACTCATGAGCACGCAGCACGCATCCTCCGAGTCCGCGGCCTCGGCACGCGAGACCACCGAGGGCACCGTCTACACGGTCACCGGCGGCGACTGGGACGAGGTCGCCGAGACCGCGACGAGGTCCGACGACGAGCGCATCATCGTCAACATGGGCCCCCAGCACCCGTCCACCCACGGCGTGCTCCGGCTCATCCTGGAGATCGACGGCGAGACCGTCACCGAGGCCCGCTGCGGCATCGGCTACCTCCACACCGGCATCGAGAAGAACCTCGAATACCGGACGTGGACGCAGGGCACCACGTTCGTGACGCGCATGGACTACCTGACGCCGTTCTTCAACGAGACGGCGTACTGCCTCGCGGTCGAGAAGCTCCTCGGCATCGAGGACCAGATCCCCGACCGCGCCTCGATCATCCGGGTGCTCCTGATGGAGCTGAACCGGCTCTCCTCCCACCTGGTGTGCATCGCCACCGGCGGCATGGAGCTGGGCGCCACCACGATCATGATCTACGGCTTTCGTGATCGTGAACTCATTCTCGACATCTACGAGCTCATCACCGGCCTGCGCATGAACCACGCGTACATCCGGCCCGGCGGACTCGCCCAGGACCTGCCGCCCGGCGCGGTGGACCAGATCCGCGAGTTCGTGAAGAAGATGAAGAAGAACCTCCCCGAATACGACAAGCTCGCCACCGGGAACCCCATCTTCAAGGCCCGAATGCAGGACGTCGGCTACCTCGACCTGGCCGGCTGCATGGCCCTCGGCGCCACCGGCCCGATCCTCCGCTCCGCCGGCCTCCCGCACGACCTGCGCAAGGCACAGCCGTACTGCGGCTACGAGACGTACGACTTCGACGTCCCGACCGCCGACACCTGCGACTCCTACGGCCGCTTCCTGATCCGGCTCGAAGAGATGCGCCAGTCCCTCAGGATCGTCGAGCAGTGCCTGGACCGGCTGCAGCCGGGCCCGGTCATGGTCGGCGACAAGAAGATCGCCTGGCCCGCCCAGCTCGCCCTCGGACCGGACGGGCTCGGCAACTCCCTGGACCACATCAAGAAGATCATGGGCACCTCCATGGAGGCCCTGATCCACCACTTCAAGCTGGTGACCGAGGGCTTCCGCGTCCCGCCGGGACAGGCGTACGCGGCGGTCGAGTCACCCAAGGGCGAACTCGGGGTGCACGCCGTGTCCGACGGAGGCACCCGCCCCTTCCGGGTCCACTTCCGCGACCCGTCCTTCACCAACCTGCAGACCATGGCGGCGATGTGCGAGGGCGGCCAGGTCGCCGACGTCATCGTCGCCGTCGCGTCCATCGACCCCGTGATGGGAGGCGTCGACCGGTGACCACCACCCCCGACGGCGTCAGCCTGGGCATGCCCCAGCTGCCCGCGCCCGACTACCCGGACGACGTTCGAGCCCGGCTGGAGCGGGACGCGGCCGACGTCATCGCCCGCTACCCCGACTCCCGGTCCGCCCTGCTGCCGCTGCTGCACCTCGTGCAGGCCGAGGAGGGCCACGTCACCCGCACCGGCATGCGGTTCTGCGCCGACGTGCTGGGCCTGACCACGGCCGAGGTCACCGCCGTCGCCACCTTCTACACCATGTACCGCCGCAAGCCGAGCGGCGACTACCAGGTGGGCGTCTGCACCAACACCCTGTGCGCGGTGATGGGCGGCGACGCGATCTTCGAGGCGCTCCAGGAGCACCTGAGCGTCGGCAACGGCGAGACCACCGACGACGGCAAGGTCACCCTGGAGCACATCGAGTGCAACGCGGCCTGCGACTTCGCGCCGGTCGTGATGGTCAACTGGGAGTTCTTCGACAACCAGACCGTCGACAGCGCCAAGCGGCTCGTGGACGACCTGCGGGCCGGCGTGCAGGTCGAGCCCACGCGCGGGGCGCCGCTGTGCACCTTCAAGGAGACGGCGCGCATCCTCGCCGGCTTCCCCGACGAGCGGCCCGGGGCCGTCGAGGCCAGCGGCGGTGCCGGACCCGCGTCGCTGGTGGGCCTCCGCCTGGCGAAGGGAGAGGCCGGAACCGCGCGCGTGGTCCACCCGCGGGACGGCGGCCCGCACGACGAGCCGCAGGACAAGGTGCACGAGCCGTCACCGGGCGAGCACCTCAGCTCGCACGACGCGCCGCAGGAGACATCGGCCTCCGACCCGGCCCACCCAGCAGGGCCTACCGCCGAGGAGGGGGAGTGATGACGTTGGCACCCGAGATCAAGGGCACCAGCCCCGAGAAGCTGCTCGCACCCGTGCTGTCGGCCTTCTGGGACGAGGACAGGTCCTGGACGCTGGACGTCTACCGACGTCACGACGGCTACGAGGGACTCCGCAAGGCGCTCGCCATGACGCCGGACGACCTCATTGCGTACGTCAAGGAATCCGGACTGCGCGGTCGCGGCGGCGCAGGCTTCCCCACCGGAATGAAATGGCAGTTCATTCCGCAGGGCGACGGAAAGCCGCACTACCTGGTGGTCAACGCCGACGAGTCGGAGCCGGGGACCTGCAAGGACATCCCGCTCCTGTTCGCCAACCCGCACAGCCTCATCGAAGGCATGATCATCGCGTGCTACGCCATTCGGTCCTCGCACGCCTTCATCTATCTGCGGGGTGAAGTCGTCCCCGTCCTGCGGCGGTTGCACGAGGCCGTCCGTGAGGCCTACGAGGCGGGCTTCCTCGGCGAGAACATCCTGGGCAGCGGACTCGACCTCGACATCACCGTGCACGCGGGCGCGGGCGCGTACATCTGCGGTGAGGAGACCGCACTGCTCGACTCGCTCGAAGGCCGCCGTGGTCAACCGCGACTGCGTCCCCCCTTCCCCGCCGTGGAAGGCCTCTACGCCTGTCCCACTGTGGTGAACAACGTCGAGTCGATCGCGTCGGTTCCCGCAATCCTGCACCGGGGCAAGGAATGGTTCCGGTCGATGGGCAGCGAGAAGTCCCCCGGCTTCACGCTCTACTCGCTCAGCGGCCATGTCGCCAGCCCAGGCCAGTACGAGGCCCCCCTCGGCGTCACCCTGCGCCAGCTGCTGGAGATGAGCGGCGGCATGCGGCCCGGACACCGCCTCAAGTTCTGGACGCCGGGCGGCTCCTCGACCCCGATGTTCACCGACGAGCACCTCGACGTCCCCCTCGACTACGAAGGAGTGGGCGCCGCGGGTTCCATGCTCGGCACGAAGGCACTCCAGTGCTTCGACGAGACCACCTGCGTCGTACGGGCCGTCACCCGCTGGACCGAGTTCTACGCCCACGAGTCCTGCGGCAAGTGCACCCCCTGCCGCGAAGGCACGTACTGGCTCGTGCAGTTGCTGCGTGACATCGAGGCCGGCAAGGGCGTCATGAGCGACCTCGACAAGCTGAACGACATCGCCGACAACATCAACGGCAAATCGTTCTGCGCCCTCGGCGACGGCGCCGCCTCACCGATCTTCTCCTCCCTGAAGTACTTCCGCGAGGAGTACGAGGACCACATCAAGGGCCGGGGCTGCCCCTTCGACCCCGCCAAGTCGACCGCCTGGGCCGACAAGGACAAGCACGCGGAGGTGAACGCATGACTGTACTGCCATCCACCAGCGGCTCCGCCGCGGGCCAGCGTCCCTCCGGAGGGGGAGAGGCGGCGGTCCCGCCGGAAGACCTCGTCTCGCTGACCATCGACGGCGTCGACATCAGCGTGCCCAAGGGCACCCTGGTCATCCGGGCCGCCGAACAGCTCGGCATCGAGATCCCCCGCTTCTGCGACCACCCCCTGCTCGACCCGGCGGGCGCCTGCCGCCAGTGCATCGTCGAGGTCGAGGGCCAGCGCAAGCCCATGGCGTCCTGCACGATCACCTGTACGGACGGGATGGTCGTCAGGACTCAACTCACCTCCCCGGTCGCCGAGAAGGCCCAGAAGGGGGTGATGGAGCTCCTGCTCATCAACCACCCGCTGGACTGCCCCGTCTGCGACAAGGGCGGTGAGTGCCCCCTGCAGAACCAGGCCATGTCGCACGGCCAGTCCGAGTCCCGCTTCGAGGGCAGGAAGCGCACCTACGAGAAGCCCGTACCGATCTCCACCCAGGTGCTGCTCGACCGCGAGCGGTGCGTCCTGTGCGCCCGCTGCACCCGCTTCTCCAACCAGGTCGCCGGTGACCCGATGATCGAACTGGTCGAGCGGGGGGCCCTCCAGCAGGTCGGCACCGGCGAGGGCGACCCGTTCGAGTCGTACTTCTCCGGGAACACCATCCAGATCTGCCCGGTGGGCGCGCTGACCTCGGCGGCATACCGGTTCCGCTCCCGGCCCTTCGACCTCGTCTCCTCGCCGTCCGTGTGCGAGCACTGCTCCGGCGGCTGCGCCACCCGCACCGACCACCGGCGCGGCAAGGTCATGCGGCGGCTCGCCGCCGACGACCCCGAGGTCAACGAGGAGTGGATCTGCGACAAGGGACGCTTCGCGTTCCGCTACGCGCAGCGCCCCGACCGGCTGACCACCCCCCTCGTCCGCAACGAGGAGGGCGTCCTGGAACCGGCGTCCTGGCCGGAGGCCCTGGAGGCCGCCGCCCAGGGGTTGCTCGCCGCGCGCGGCAGGGCCGGTGTCCTGACCGGCGGCCGGCTCACCGTCGAGGACGCCTACGCGTACAGCAAGTTCGCGCGCGTGGCGCTCGACACCAACGACATCGACTTCCGCGCCCGCGTGCACAGCGGCGAGGAGGCCGACTTCCTGGCCGCCCGGGTCGCAGGCCGCGGCCACGACCTCGACGGCAAGGGCGTCACCTACGCCTCCCTGGAGAAGGCGCCCGCCGTGCTGCTCGTCGGGTTCGAGGCCGAGGAGGAGGCACCCGGCGTCTTCCTGCGGCTGCGCAAGGCCTGGCGCAAGCGCAAGATGAGGGTGTTCTCGCTGGCCACGCACGCCACCCGGGGCCTGGAGAAGGCCGGCGGGACGCTGCTGCCCGCCGCTCCCGGCACCGAGACCGAGTGGCTGGACGCCCTCGCCGGCGGGGCCGGACTCGAAGGGGACGGCACCGAGGCCGCAGCGGCACTGCGCACCGAGGGCGCGGTGATCGTCGTCGGCGAGCGGCTCGGCGGTGTGGCGGGCGGTCTCACCGCCGCCGTACGGGCCGCCGCCCTGACCGGCGCCCGGCTGGTGTGGATCCCCCGCCGGGCCGGGGAGCGCGGTGCGATCGAGGCCGGTGCGCTGCCGTCGCTGCTGCCGGGCGGACGCCCGGCCACCGATCCACGCGCGCGTGAGGAGATCGCCGCCGCCTGGGGTGTCGCCCAGCTCCCGCTGCGCTACGGCCGCGACACCGGGCAGATCGTCGAGGCCGCCGCCACCGGAGAGCTCGGGGCCCTGGTGGTGGCCGGTGTCGAGGTCGCCGATCTGCCCGATCCGGCACGCGCGCGTGAGGCCCTCTCGGCGGTGGGCTTCCTGGTCTCCCTGGAGCTGCGGCCCAGCGAGGTCACCGACCACGCCGACGTCGTCCTCCCGGTCGCCGCCGTCGCCGAGAAGGCAGGCAGCTTCATCAACTGGGAAGGCCGGGTCCGGCCGTTCGAGGCCGCGCTCAAACCCGACCAGATGACCCGCCGTCTGGCGCCCACCGACGGGCGGGTGCTCCAGATGCTCGCCGACGCCATGGACGTCCACCTCGGGCTGCCCGACCTGCGCACGACGCGCGCGGAGCTGGACCGGCTCGGGGCGTGGGACGGCGCGAGGGCCACCGAGCCCGTGGAGATCGCCACCGGCCTGCCCCGGCCCGCCGTCGGCGAGGCCGTACTGGCCGGGCACCGGCTGCTCCTCGACCAGGGCCGTCTCCAGGACGGCGACGAGGCCCTCGCCGGCACCCGGCACGCCGCACGCGCGCGTGTGTCCGCCGCCACGGCCGCCGAGGCCGGCGTCAAGAACGGTGACGTCCTGGCGGTCACCGGCCCCGCCGGCGTCGTCGAACTCCCGCTGCAGATCACCGACATGCCCGACCGCGTCGTCTGGCTGCCGCTGAACTCGGCCGGCTCGGGCGTCGCCTCCGACACCGGGGCGCTGCCCGGCGCACTCGTCCGCATCGGCCCCGCGACGCTCGCCGCCGAGGCCCCCGAGGAGGTGGAGGCATGAGCGCGTACTACCTCGCCGCTGAAGACCTCTCCATGTTCGGCCGCGACCCCTGGTGGCTGGTCGTCATCAAGGCCGTGTTCTGCTTCGCGTTCCTGATGGTGACCGTGCTGTTCTCCATCGTGTGGGAGCGCAAGGTCGTCGCCTGGATGCAGCTGCGCATCGGCCCCAACCGGCACGGCCCCTGGGGCATGCTCCAGTCGCTCGCCGACGGCATCAAGCTGATGCTCAAGGAAGACGTCATCGTCAAACGCGCGGACAAGGTGGTCTACGTCCTCGCGCCGATCGTCGCGGCCATTCCGGCCTTCATGGCGATCGCGGTGATCCCGTTCGGTCCCGCGGGCAACGAGATCTCGATCTTCGGCCAGCGCACCACGATGCAGCTCACCGACCTGCCGATCGCGATGCTCTACATCCTCGCGGTCGCCTCCGTCGGCATCTACGGCATCGTGCTGGCGGGCTGGAGCTCCGGATCCACCTACCCGCTGCTGGGCGGCCTGCGGTCCTGCGCGCAGATGATCTCCTACGAGATCGCGATGGGTGCCGCGTTCGCCTCGGTGTTCCTCTACTCCGGGTCGATGTCGACGTCGGCGATCGTGGAGGCCCAGCAGGACCGCTGGTACATCGTGCTGCTGCCGGTCTCGTTCGTGATCTACATCGTGACCATGGTCGGCGAGACCAACCGGGCCCCCTTCGACATGCCGGAGTCCGAGGGCGACCTGGTCGGCGGCTTCAACACCGAGTACTCGTCGATCAAGTTCGCGATGTTCATGCTCGCCGAGTACGTGAACATGGTGACGGTCTCGGCGGTGTCGGTGACCCTCTTCCTCGGCGGGTGGCGGGCACCGTGGCCCGTCAGCACCTTCTGGGAGGGCGCCAACCACGGCTGGTGGCCGATGCTCTGGTTCGTGGTGAAGGTGCAGCTGCTGCTGTTCTTCTTCATCTGGCTGCGCGGCACACTCCCGCGCGTCCGCTACGACCAGCTGATGAAGCTCGGCTGGAAGGTCCTCCTCCCGGTCTCCGTGGTCTGGCTGATGCTGGTCGCGACCGTGCGGACCCTGCGCAACGAGAACTACGACTTCGCCCAGATCGCGCTGTACGTCGCCGGTGCCGTCGTCGCGCTGTTCCTGCTGTCGTTCGTCGCGGACATCTTCCGCGAGAAGCGCGCGAGCCAGGACAAGCCCGAAGAACCGGCCGCCTTCGACCCGATGGCCGGCGGATTCCCCGTACCGCCCCTGCCCGGACAGGTCCTCCCGCCGGTGCCGCGCAGGCATCCGCGCCGTGAGCGGGAGCTGATTGTCAGTGGTGGGTCCGATACTGACAGTGACGGATCTTCGAATGGGAGGGAGGCGTCCGATGGCTGATCAGCCCAAGGAGACCAAGCCGGGTTTCCAGAACCCCGTCGCCGGCTTCGGCGTGACCTTCAAGGCCATGTTCAAGAAGCGGCTGACCGAGCAGTACCCGGAACAGGAGAAGACCACCGCCCCGCGGTTCCACGGCCGGCACCAGCTCAACCGCCATCCGGACGGCCTGGAGAAGTGCGTCGGGTGCGAACTGTGCGCCTGGGCCTGCCCTGCCGACGCGATCTACGTGGAGGGCGCGGACAACACGGACGAGGAGCGCTACTCGCCGGGCGAGCGGTACGGCCGCGTCTACCAGATCAACTACGCCCGCTGCATCCTGTGCGGTCTGTGCATCGAGGCGTGCCCCACGCGCGCGCTCACGATGACCAACGAGTTCGAGCTGGCCGACTCCAGTCGCGCCAACCTCATCTACACCAAGGAGCAGCTGCTCGCCGGGCTCGAGGACGGCATGGTCGACACGCCGCACGCGATCTACCCGGGCACCGACGAGCAGGACTACTACCGGGGCCTGGTCACCGAGGCCGCGCCCGGCACCGAGCGGCAGGTCGCCCTCTCCAAGGGCGAGGTGCCGCAGGAGGGCGCGTCCACCTTCGGTGAGGACGAGCCCGCGTCGGAGAAGGTGGTCCGCCGATGACACACCAACTCGCCGCCGCGGCCACCCTTTCCGCCGGCACCTCCACCGGTGAGGCCTTCCAGTTCTGGGTGCTCGGCACCATCGCCGTGATCGGCGCCCTGTGCACCGTGTTCATGAAGAAGGCCGTGCACAGCGCGCTCTGCCTCGCCGGCACCATGATCATCCTGGCGGTGTTCTACCTCGCCAACGGCGCCTACTTCCTGGGCATCGTGCAGATCGTCGTCTACACCGGCGCGATCATGATGCTGTTCCTGTTCGTGGTGATGCTCGTCGGCGTCACCGCGGCGGACTCCCTGAAGGAGACCATCAAGGGGCAGCGCTGGCTGGCCCTGCTGTGCGGCCTCGGCTTCGGCATCCTGCTCATCGCGGGTATCGGCAACGCGGCGCTGACCGAGTTCAACGGCCTCGGCCAGGCGAACTCCGGGGGCAACGTGGAGGGCCTCGCCGCCCTCATCTTCACCGACTACGTGTTCGCCTTCGAGCTCACCGGCGCCCTGCTGATCACGGCCGCCGTCGGCGCCATGGTGCTCACCCACCGCGAGCGCACGGAGCGCGCCAAGACCCAGCGCGAACTGTCCGAGCAGCGCGTCCGCGAGGGCAGGCACCTCCCGCCGCTGCCGGCCCCCGGCGTCTACGCCCGGCACAACGCGGTCGACATCGCGGGCCTGCTGCCCGACGGCACCCCGTCCGAACTGACCGTCAGCAAGACGCTGCGGGACCGCGGCCAGATCCGCGACGTGTCGACCGAGGCGCTCAACGACCTGAAGGCCCTGGAGCAGCGCGCCGAGGACCGTCTGGAGCGCACCAACAGCGGCAACAGCGGGGAGGCATCGAAGTGAATCCCGTCAACTACCTGTATCTCGCCGCCCTGCTGTTCACGATCGGCGCCACCGGCGTCCTGATCAGGCGGAACGCGATCGTGGTGTTCATGTGCGTCGAGCTGATGCTCAACGCCTGCAACCTCGCCCTCGTCGCGTTCTCCCGAATGCACGGCAATCTCGACGGCCAGATCATCGCCTTCTTCACGATGGTCGTCGCCGCCGCGGAGGTCGTGGTCGGACTCGCGATCATCGTGTCGCTGTTCCGTTCCCGCCACTCGGCCTCGGTCGACGACGCCAGCCTGATGAAGCTGTAAGGGGTCGGAAGAATCGTGGAGAACCTGATTGCGCTGCTGATCGCGGCGCCCCTGCTCGGAGCCGCCGTCCTGCTGTGCGGCGGCCGGCGCCTCGACGCCGTCGGCCACTGGATCGGCACCGTCCTCGCCGCCGCCTCGTTCGTCGTCGGTGTCGTCCTCTTCGCCGACATGCTCGGCAAGGACCCCGAACACCGTGCCATGAGCCAGTACCTGTTCAGCTGGATCCCCGTCGAGGGTTTCCAGGCGGACGTCGCCTTCCAGCTCGACCAGCTGTCGATGACGTTCGTGCTGCTGATCACCGGGGTCGGCTCGCTCATCCACGTGTACTCCATCGGATACATGGAGCACGACGAGCGCCGCCGCCGCTTCTTCGGCTATCTGAACCTGTTCCTCGCGGCGATGCTGCTGCTCGTCCTCGCCGACAACTACCTGCTGCTGTACGTCGGCTGGGAGGGCGTCGGTCTCGCCTCCTACCTCCTCATCGGCTTCTGGCAGCACAAGCCCAGCGCCGCCACCGCCGCGAAGAAGGCCTTCCTGGTCAACCGCGTCGGCGACGTGGGCCTGTCCATCGCCATCATGCTGATGTTCACCACCTTCGGGACCTTCGCCTTCGGGCCGGTCCTGGAGTCCGCGGGGGAGACCGGCGAGGGCAAGCTCACCGCCATCGCCCTGATGCTGCTGCTCGCCGCGTGCGGCAAGTCCGCCCAGGTACCGCTGCAGTCCTGGCTCGGGGACGCGATGGAGGGCCCGACCCCGGTCTCGGCCCTCATCCACGCCGCGACCATGGTCACCGCCGGCGTCTACCTGATCGTCCGCTCCGCCGACATCTTCAACGCCGCCCCGGACGCCCAGCTGGTGACCACCGTGGTCGGCGCGGTCACGCTGATGTTCGGTGCGATTGTCGGTTGCGCGAAGGACGACATCAAGAAGGCCCTCGCCGGCTCGACCATGTCGCAGATCGGCTACATGGTGCTCGCCGCGGGCCTCGGACCCATCGGCTACGTCTTCGCGATCATGCACCTGGTGACGCACGGCTTCTTCAAGGCCGGGCTGTTCCTCGGCGCCGGTTCGGTCATGCACGGCATGAACGACGAGGTCGACATGCGCAAGTACGGCGGCCTCCGGAAGTACATGCCGATCACCTTCATCACGTTCGGCCTCGGCTACCTCGCCATCATCGGCTTCCCCGGCCTGTCCGGCTTCTTCTCCAAGGACAAGATCATCGAGGCGGCGTTCGCCAAGGGCGGCACCGAGGGCTGGATCCTCGGCGGCGTGGCCCTGCTGGGCGCGGCCATCACCGCGTTCTACATGACCCGCGTGATGCTGCTGACGTTCTTCGGCGAGGAACGCTGGCGCAACCGGCCGACCGCCTCCCCGGCGGAGCCGGACGTGGAGCCCGCCGCCGAACACCACGGCGCTCACGCGGAACCGCACCCGCACGAGTCGCCCAGGGTCATGACGATCCCGATGATCGTGCTGGCCGTCGGATCGGTCTTCGCGGGCGCGTTCTTCAGCATCGGTGACCGGTTCATCCACTGGCTGGAGCCCGTCACCGGCCACGCGCACGGGCACCCGCCGATCGGCGCGGCGGCGGTCACCGCCTCCACGGTCGCCGTGATGGTCCTCGGCGTCGGCCTCGCCTGGCTCCAGTACGGGCGCCGCCCCGTCCCGGTCGTCGCCCCGCGCGGATCGCTGCTCACCCGTGCCGCCCGCCGCGACCTCCTCCAGGACGACTTCAACCACGTGGTCCTCGTCCGCGGCGGAGAGCACCTGACGCGATCCCTGGTCTACGTCGACCACACCCTGGTCGACGGTGTCGTCAACGGCACCGCGGCCGGCATGGGCGGCCTCTCCGGGCGGCTGCGCCGCATCCAGAACGGCTATGCCCGGTCGTACGCGGTCTCCATGTTCGGCGGCGCTGCGATCCTCATCGCCGCGACCCTGCTGATGAGGGCGGTCTGATACCGATGTCCTTTCCTCTGCTGACAGCGACGGCGGTGCTCCCGGCCCTGGGGGCGATCGCCACGGCCGCCGTACCGGCCGCCCGGCGGACCGCAGCGAAATGGCTGGCGCTGATCGTCTCGCTGGCCACACTCGTACTCGCCGCGGTCGTCCTCGTCCGCTTCGACCCCGACGGCGACCGCTACCAGCTCACCGAATCCCACGCCTGGATCAAGGACTTCGGGGTCCGGTACGACCTGGGCGTGGACGGCATCGCGGTCGCGATGATCGCGCTCACCGCGCTGCTGATCCCGTTCATCATCCTCGCGGGCTGGCACGACGCCGACCCCCTGGAGACAGGCAGCAAGCGGTGGCGGCCCACCCAGGGCTTCTTCGCGCTGATCCTGCTCGTCGAGGCGATGGTGATCATCTCGTTCGAGGCCACCGACGTCTTCGTCTTCTACATCTTCTTCGAAGCCATGCTCATCCCGATGTACTTCCTCATCGGCGGCTTCGGAGACCGTGCCCACGAGCACGGCGAGAAGGCGGCGGCCACCCAGCGGTCGTACGCGGCCGTCAAGTTCCTCCTCTACAACCTGGTCGGCGGCCTGATCATGCTGGCCGCGGTCATCGGCCTGTACGTCGTCGCGGGGACCTTCTCCCTCACGGAGATCGCCGAGGCCCGCGCCAACGGCTCCCTGTCCATGGCGACCAGCACCGAGCGGTGGCTGTTCCTCGGGTTCTTCTTCGCCTTCGCGGTGAAGGCGCCGCTGTGGCCGCTGCACACCTGGCTGCCCAACGCCATGCAGGAGTCCACGACCCCGGTCGCCGTACTGATCACGGCGGTCGTCGACAAGGTCGGCACCTTCGCGATGCTCCGCTTCTGTCTCCAGCTGTTCCCGGAGGCCAGCACGTGGGCGACGCCCGCGATTCTCGTCCTCGCCCTCATCAGCATCATCTACGGGGCGCTGCTCGCGGTCGGCCAGCGCGACATCAAGCGACTGGTCGCCTACGCGTCGATCTCGCACTTCGGGTTCATCATCATGGGCATCTTCGCGATGACCAGCCAGGGCCAGTCGGGCGCGACGCTCTACATGGTCAACCACGGCATCTCCACCGCGGCCCTGATGCTGGTCGCCGGCTTCCTGATCTCCCGGCGCGGATCGCGGCTCATCGCCGACTACGGCGGGGTGCAGAAGGTCGCCCCGGTGCTCGCCGGCACCTTCCTGATCGGGGGTCTCGCCACCCTGTCGCTGCCGGGGCTCGCCCCCTTCGTCAGTGAGTTCCTCGTCCTGGTCGGCACCTTCGCGCGCTACCCGGTCATCGGGATCATCGCCACCGTCGGCATCGTCCTCGCCGCGCTCTACACCCTCGTCCTCTACCAGCGGACGATGACGGGCCCGGTGAAGGCCGAGGTCGAGGGCATGCCCGATCTGAGGGTGCGGGAACTCGTCGTGGTCGCCCCGCTGATCGTTCTGCTGATCTTCCTGGGCGTCTACCCGAAACCGGTCACCGACATCGTCAACCCGGCGGTCAAGCAGACCTTGTCCGACGTAGAGAAGAAGGACCCCCAGCCCGAGGTGGAGGCGGCCAAGTGAGCGCATCAGCCGTCCACAGCCTGTGGACAACGGCGGCCGACCCGATCGACAAGATCGGCGCGCCGGACATCGAATACGGGCAACTGTCGCCCACCTTGATCGTCATCGGGGCGGCGATCCTCGGGGTACTGATCGAGGCCTTCGTCCCCCGCAAGATCCGCTACCACGCTCAGGTCTTCCTGTCCGTCGTCGCGCTCGCCGCCGCCTTCGCCGCGGTGATCGCGCTCGCGGCGGGCGGATACGCCACGACCAAGTCGGGCATCGTCGCGATGGGCGCCGTCGCCGTCGACGGACCGGCCTTGTTCCTCCAGGGCACGATCCTCCTCGCCGGCATCCTCGGCGTCTTCACCTTCGCCGAACGGCGCCTCGACCCCGCCGCGCACGGCAAAAAGGTCGACTCCTTCGCCGCGCAGGCCGCGTCCGTACCCGGCAGCGACAGCGAGAAGGCCGCCGTCAAGGCGGGCTTCACCACCACAGAGGTGTTCCCGCTGCTGCTCTTCGCCATCGGCGGCATGCTGATCTTCCCCGCGGCGAACGACCTGCTGACCCTGTTCATCGCCCTGGAAGTCTTCTCGCTCCCGCTGTACCTGCTGTGCGCCGTGGCCCGCCGCAAGCGGCTCATGTCACAGGAAGCCGCCGTCAAGTACTTCCTCCTCGGCGCCTTCGCCTCCGCCTTCACCCTCTTCGGCATCGCCCTGCTGTACGGCTACGCGGGCTCGGTGAAGTACGGCACGATCGCCCGGGTCGTCGACGGCACCATCGGGGAGGTCACCCCGGCACTCGCCGGCACCATGGGCAACGACGCGCTGCTTCTCATCGGCGCCGCCATGGTCGTCATGGGCCTGCTGTTCAAGGTCGGCGCGGTGCCGTTCCACATGTGGACGCCCGACGTCTACCAGGGCGCGCCCACCCCGGTCACCGGCTTCATGGCCGCGGCCACGAAGGTGGCGGCGTTCGGCGCGCTCCTCAGGCTGCTGTACGTCGTCCTGCCCGGCCTGCGCTGGGACTGGCGGCCGGTCATGTGGGCCGTCGCCATCGTCACCATGCTGGGCGGCGCGATCGTCGCCATCACCCAGACCGACATCAAGCGACTGCTCGCGTACTCGTCGATCGCGCACGCGGGCTTCATCCTCGCCGGTGTCATCGCGACCTCGCCGGACGGCGTCTCCTCGGTGCTGTTCTACCTGGGCGCCTACTCGTTCGTCACGATCGGCGCGTTCGCCGTGGTGACGCTGGTGCGGGACGCGGGCGGCGAGGCGACCCACCTCTCCAAGTGGGCCGGCCTCGGACGCAGGTCACCGCTGGTCGCGGCCGTGTTCGCGGTGTTCCTGCTGGCCTTCGCGGGCATTCCGCTGACCTCCGGGTTCGCGGGCAAGTTCGCCGTGTTCAAGGCGGCCGCGGAGGGCGGCGCGGGCGCGATCGTCGTGGTCGGTGTGATCTCGTCGGCGATCGCCGCGTTCTTCTACATCCGCGTCATCGTGCTGATGTTCTTCAGCGAGCCGCGCCCCGAGGGACCGACGGTCGCCGTGCCGTCACCGCTGACCATGACCGCGATCGGGGTCGGTGTGGCCGTCACGCTCGTCCTGGGCGTGGCGCCGCAGTACTTCCTGGACCTGGCGAGCCAGGCGGGAGTGTTCGTGCGCTGACGCCCGGCTCGGCGGCGAGACGACGACGGGACCCGGCCCTCGGGGGGTCGGGTCCCGCCGTGTGTGTGGCGCGGACTCCGCGGGCTCGGGAGACGGGACGTGGCGGACTCCGAAGGAGGGAGCCTGTGGATAACTCTGAGGCTGTCGGTGCGGGCGCCTATCGTGGCAGGGGCTGGAGGAACCACGAACGACGCGGGGCACGAGGCGCGGGGCACGCAGGCACGGGGGACGGACGATGATCGGGACGGGCGGGACGAGTGTGATGGCGGACGAGGGCATGACGACGGCAGCGCCGGACGACGGCGAGGCCGCCCCGACGACCCCATGGCCGGACGCGAGCGAGGGGCGGCCGACGGACAGCGAAGCGCTGGCCGTGCTCCACCGGGTCTTCGGGTACGACGCCTTCCGGGGTGAGCAGAAAGCGATCATCGACCATGTGGTGGCGGGCGGTGACGCCGTCGTCCTCATGCCGACCGGCGGCGGCAAATCGCTCTGCTACCAGATCCCGGCCCTGGTCCGCCCGGGAACGGGCATCGTGGTCTCCCCCCTGATCGCCCTGATGCAGGACCAGGTGGACGCACTGCGGGCCCTGGGTGTGCAAGCCGGGTTCATCAACTCCACGCAGGACTTCGACGAGCGGCGCGTCGTCGAGGCACAGTTCCTCGCGGGCGAACTCGACCTGCTGTACCTCGCCCCGGAGCGGCTGCGCCTCGACGCCACCCTCGATCTGCTCGCCCGCGGCAAGATCTCCGTCTTCGCGATCGACGAGGCGCACTGCGTCTCCCAGTGGGGGCACGACTTCCGGCCCGACTATCTGACCCTGTCCCTGCTGGGGCAGCGCTGGCCCGACGTACCGCGCATCGCGCTCACCGCCACCGCCACCCGCGCCACCCACCGGGAGATCACCGAGCGGCTCGCCATGCCGCAGGCCCGGCACTTCGAGGCCAGCTTCGACCGGCCCAACATCCAGTACCGGATCGTGCCCAAGGCCGACCCGAAGAAGCAGTTGCTGGCCTTCCTGCGGCAGGAGCACCCGGGTGACGCCGGCATCGTCTACTGCCTGTCCCGCAACTCCGTCGAGCGGACGGCCGAGTTCCTGAACGGCAACGGCATCACGGCGGTGCCGTACCACGCCGGGCTCGACGCGGGCATCCGCGCGGCACACCAGGCGCGGTTCCTGCGTGAGGAAGGGCTCGTGGTCGTCGCCACGATCGCCTTCGGGATGGGCATCGACAAGCCCGACGTACGGTTCGTCGCCCACCTGGACCTGCCGAAGTCGGTCGAGGGCTACTACCAGGAGACCGGTCGTGCCGGACGCGACGGGCTGCCCTCCACGGCATGGATGGCGTACGGGCTGAACGACGTCATACAGCAGCGCAAGCTCATCCAGGGCTCAGAGGGCGACGAGGCGTTCCGCCGCCGGGCCGCCGCCCACCTCGACGCCATGCTGGCGCTCTGCGAGACCGCCCAGTGCCGGCGAGGGCAGCTCCTGCGCTACTTCGGCCAGGAACCGGCCCCCGGCGGTTGCGGCAACTGCGACACCTGCCTCGTACCACCGGAGACCTGGGACGGCACCGTCGCGGCGCAGAAGGTGCTCTCCACGGTGGTGCGGCTGCAGCGGGAGCGAGGGCAGAAGTTCGGGGCCGTGCAGATCGTCGACATCCTGCTGGGGAAGCGGACCGCCAAGGTCATCCAGTTCGACCACGACCAGCTGTCCGTCTTCGGCATCGGTGCGGAGCTGTCGGAGGGCGAATGGCGCGGTGTCGTACGGCAGTTGCTCGCCCAGGGGCTGCTCGCGGTCGAGGGCGAGTACGGCACGCTGGTGCTCACCGAGGCGAGCGGGGCGGTGCTGCGGCGGGAGCGGGAGGTCGCGCTGCGCAAGGAGCCGAAGAAGCCGGTGACCTCGCGGTCGGCGTCGGGGGCGGGCTCGGGTTCCGGCGCGGGTTCGTCGGGCTCCGGGCGGGGCGAGCGGAAGGCCAAGGCCGCCGTCGCCGAACTGCCGGAGGAACTGCTGCCCGTCTTCGAGGCGTTGCGGGCGTGGCGGGCCGAGCAGGCTCGCGAACAGGGCGTCCCGGCATATGTGATCTTCCACGACGCCACCCTCCGGGAGATCGCCTCGGTCGGCCCGGCGTCCGTGGCCGAACTCGGCACCATCAGTGGCATCGGCGAGAAGAAGCTGGCGACGTACGGCGAGGGTGTCCTCGGAGTGCTCGCCTCCCTCAGCGGCGGCGCCTCCGGCGACTCGTCCGGGGGCACGCCTGCTGCCTCCGCAGCGGCGGCCGGCCCGGAGCATGACGCGGGCGCCGGGGACGCGAACAGCTCCTTCGACTGGCCGGACGACGAGCCGGGACCGGAGCACGACGACTGGGCGTAGGGGGACGGGAGAGACGTCGGCGGACGGGGGACGGCCCTCGTCCGAGGGCGGCCGGACCGTCGTGGCTCCGGCCGTCTCCTCGGGCTGCGGCTCCTACGGGGTGGTCGACGGGACGATCCTGCCCGTCACCTCGCCCAACGCGACCCGCGTGCCGTTCGGGCCGGGGGCCCAGGCCGTGAGGGTCACCTCGTCGCCGTCCTCCAGGAACGTGCGCTTGCCCGTGGGGAGGTCCAGGGGGTCTCGCCCGTTCCAGGTGAGTTCCAGGAGGGAGCCGCGTTGGTGTGCCTCGGGGCCGCTGACCGTGCCGGAGCCGTAGAGGTCGCCGGTGCGCAGCGAGGCGCCGTTGACGGTCATGTGGGCCAACTGCTGGGCGGCGGACCAGTACATGGTGGAGAAGGGGGGCTCCGAGACCACGTGGCCGTTGACGGCCACGGAGATGTGGAGGTCGTAGCCCCCGGGGTCCTCGGTGGAGTCGTCCAGGTAGGGGAGGAGGTCGTGGGTGCGGGGCGGTGGACTCACCCGGGCCTCGTCGAGGGCGTCGAGGGGCGTGATCCAGGGCGAGACGGACGTGGCGAAGGACTTGCCGAGGAAGGGGCCCAGGGGGACGTACTCCCAGGCCTGCAGGTCGCGGGCGGACCAGTCGTTGAGGAGGGTGAGGCCGAAGACGTGGTCCCGGAAACCGGAGAGACCGACCGGGTGGCCCATGCGTGAGGGGGTCCCCACGACGAAGCCGACTTCCGCTTCGATGTCGAGGCGGATCGAGGGGCCGAAGACGGGGGCCGGGTCGGCGGGGGCTTTGCGCTGGCCGCAGGGGCGTACCACGTCGGTACCGGAGACGACAACGGTGCCGGACCGGCCGTGGTAGCCGATGGGCAGGTGCTTCCAGTTGGGGGTCAGAGGGTCCGGAGAGTCGGGGCGGAAGATCTGGCCGACGTTCCGGGCGTGGTTCTCCGAGGCGTAGAAGTCGACGTAGTCGGCGACCTCGAAGGGGAGGTGAAGGGTGACGGAGTCGAGGGGGTGGAAGAAGGGGCTGATCGTCTCGCGGTGGGAGGGGACCGTCACCCAGGCCGTGAGGGCTCGGCGGACGTCCGACCAGGCGGTGCGGCCCGCGGCGAGGAGGGGGTTGAGGGTGGGGTGGGCGAGCAGGGCGGCGTACGGGGAGCCCAGGGCGTGGGCGGCCGCCGCCGCGTCGAGGACGTGGTCGCCCAGGCGGACGCCGACGGTGCGGGTGTCGGAGTCCGAGAGGGAGAAGACGCCATAGGGGAGGTTGTGCGGCCCGAAGGGGTGGCCTTCGGGGACGTCGAAGGGGGGCATGGGGTGCTGCCTCGCTCTCGTGCGTGCCGTCGTTCCGTCTGGTCGCGGCACACGTTACGGGGCGATGACGGGAACGGGGAGTGTCTAAAGAGTTCGCAATGTCCTGATAGGGGAGGGTCGGAGTAGATGATTCCGGCTTAGCGTCCTGTGGGGGCACGGACGGGGTGGGTCCGGGTCCGGTAAGGGGGACACGTGGGGGGACCCGTGGCCAGGGGTGCCGGGCGTGCGCCGATCCAGGTGGATCGGAACGTCCCGGGGCTCATCGTCAAGTTCGGTGACTATCCGCTGCACCACGGCGGTGTCGGGGCGATCCGCAGCCTCGGGCGGCTCGGCGTGCCCATGTATGCGATCACCGAGGACCGTTACACGCCGGCCGCCCTCTCGCGGTATCTGCGGCGGGCGTTCGTGTGGCCCACCACCGGGACCGAAGAGCCCCAACTGCTGGTGGACGGGCTGCTCAGGATCGGGCGGAGGATCGGGCGGCCGAGCGTTCTCGTGCCGACCGACGAAGAGGCCGCGGTGCTCATCGCCGAACACCAGGACGTGTTGGGGGCGGTGTTCCTGTTTCCGCGTGTCGACGCCAAGCTGCCCCGTCGGCTCGCCAGCAAGCAGGGGCTGCACGAGCTGTGCGTCGAGCACGGGGTCGCCAGTCCCGCCGCCGCCTTTCCGCAGTCGTACGAGGAGGTCGAGCGGTTCGCGCGACGGGCGCGCTTTCCGGTGGTGGCGAAGAACCGGGAGGCGTTCGAGCGGCGCCGGCAGCCCGCGGTCAACGGGACGACCCGGATCGGGAGCGCGGAGGCGCTGCTGCGGCTGGCCCGCGGGTGGGGCGAGCGGCCGGGGGTGATCCTCCAGGAGTATCTGCCCAGGGAGGACGCCGAGGACTGGATCGTGCACGCGTACTTCGACGCGGAGTCCACGCCGCTCGCGATGTTCACCGGGGTGAAGGTGCGCTCGTGGCCGCCGCACGCCGGGATGACGGCGAACGCGTACATAGTCGACAACCCGGAACTGGCGGACATCGCGGCACGTTTCATCAAGCAGATCGGCTTCAGCGGTGTCATCGACCTCGATCTGCGCTTCGACCGGAGGGACGGGCGGTACAAGCTGCTCGACTTCAATCCCCGGATGGGCGCGCAGTTCCGGATCTTCGAGAACGAGGCCGGGATCGATGTCGTGCGCGCCATGCATCTGGATCTGACCGGACGTCCGGTGCCGGAGGGGGAACAACTCGCCGGGCGGCGGTACATCGTGGAGAACATCGACCTGCCGGCCCTGCTCGCCTACCGGCGCAGCGGGTACACCACTCCGCACGCGCCCGCGCGAGCGAACGGTACGGAGCTGGCCTGGCTCGCGGGTGACGACCCGCTGCCGTTCCTCACGATGCTCGCGCGCTTTGTGCGGCCGGGCGCAAAGCATCTCTATCAACTGTGGCGGTCCCATCGGTCCCATCGGTCCCATCGGTCCCATGGGTCCAGTCGGTCCAACTGGTTCAGCCGGGTCCGACTGGGGGGTCGGGGCGCTCGGACAGGTCGGGGCAGCCGCTTCGGCCGGCACTAGGCAGCACACGAAGTAGGCACATCGCGTCCTGGGGAGGGACTTCGTGATTCAACCGGTAGCAGTCATCGGCGCCGGACCGTTCGGTCTGTCCACCGCCGCCCATCTGCGGGCACGCGGCATTCCCGTCCGCGTCTTCGGCGAACCCATGGTCAGCTGGCGCGACGGCATGCCCGCCGGGATGCTCCTGAAGTCGACGCCGGCCGCGTCCAGCATCGACGCGCCGCAGCGCGGCAACACCCTGCGCGACTACTGCGACGCGGCGGGCATCCGGCGGCTGGTGACGGACGAGGACATCATCCCCGTGGAGACCTTCATCTCCTACGGCGAGTGGTTCCAGCAGCGGCTCGTGCCCGAGTTGGAGCGGGTGCGCGTCGTCTCCGTGGACCGCGGCAAGGACGGCGGCTTCGAACTGAAGCTGGACTCGGGGGAGTCGTTCACCGCGCGGGCCGTCGTGGTGGCCAGCGGACTGTTCGGGCTCGCGCATGTGCCGCCCGAGCTGGCGGGTGCGGCCGGCGACGGGCCCACACCCGGCGGGCCGGTCTCCCACAGCTCCCAGCACCACGACCTCGGGAGGTTCGCCGGCAAGGAACTGATCGTCGTGGGGGCGGGGCAGTCCGCACTGGAGACGGCCGTACTGGCGGCCGAGGCGGGGGCCCGGGTACGGGTGGTCGCGCGCGGCCGGGGCGCTGTGGCGTTCGGGGCGCCGCCGTGGAAGCAGCCACGGCTGCGGCCGGAGTCGCCGTTCGGGCGGGCCTGGTCGCTCTGGGCGCTCAGCTACTACCCGCATCCGTACCGGTATCTGCCCGCCGAGGCGCGGCACTACCTGGTCCGTCGGGTG
Organism: Streptomyces sp. NPDC030814; assembly: GCF_055572155.1. NCBI lineage: Bacteria > Bacillati > Actinomycetota > Actinomycetes > Kitasatosporales > Streptomycetaceae > Streptomyces > Streptomyces sp. NPDC030814. The sequence continues at coordinate 128,963 of NZ_JBVIDX010000012.1, read as the reverse complement.
CTCGGGCCGCTCGGGGCGTGGTGGCTGCGGGAGCGGTTCGAGGGGCAGGTCGAGGTGCGGGAGGTCGACCGGGTGGTGCGCGGCGGGATCATCGACGGGGGGCCGCGGCTGGTGGTGCGGGGGCACGACGGGCGTCCGGAGGAGATGGCGGCCGATCATGTCATCGCGGCGACCGGGTACCGGGTGGACGTCGGGGCGATGGGCTTCCTCGGGCACGAGCTGCGAACGGAGCTGGAGGTGAGCCGGGGGACGCCGGTGCTGGGGGCGGGGTTCCGGTCGTCGATCCCCGGGTTGTACTTCACGGGGTTGCCCGCGGCGGCCTCGTACGGGCCGGTGATGCGGTTCGTGTGCGGGACGGAGTTCGCCTCGCCCCGGCTGGCTCGGCACCTGGCGGGGGCGCACGGGTAGAAGGGGCCTGGGGGCCGGGGGCCGGGGGCCGCCGGGGGCCGGGGGCTGCGGTGCTGCGGGTCCGCGCGTCCGCGCGTCCGCGGGTCCGCGCGTCCGCGGACCCCGGTTCCCGGCGTCCCCGAAGGTGTCGTCGGCGGCACTTCGGTGAACAGTGTTTCGGGAAAAGGGAGTTGACCTCGGCTGGTTCGGGGCGAACCGATGGGGTTGGGCATCCGTATTCTCTGATCATGGCCGCTCCCACCGCATATTCACTCATCGCCACTGACCTGGACGGAACGCTCCTGCGCAGTGACGACACGCTCTCCGACCGGTCCTTCGCCGCATTGGCGCAGGCCACGGAGGCCGGTGCTCAGCACCTCGTGGTGACGGGACGGCCGGCGCCCAGAGTGCGCCCCCTCTTCGACGACCTCGGCAGCAGGGGGCTCGCGGTGTGCGGGCAGGGCGCGCAGTTGTACGACCCCGGCGCGGACCGGTTGCTGTGGTCCGTCACCCTCGACCGGGAGCTCGCCGAGACGGCGCTCGGCAAGATCGAAGCCGAGGTGGGGCAGGTGTACGCGGCCGTGGACCAGGACGGGGTCGACGGCCTCACCCTGATCGAGCCCGGCTACCTCATGCCGCACCCCACGCTGCCCGCCCTGCGCGTACCGCGCCGGGACGACCTGTGGTGCGAGCCCATCAGCAAGGTGCTGCTGCGCCACCCGTATCTGTCCGACGACGAGTTGGCCTCGGCGGCGCGCATGGCGATCGGTTCGCTGGCGACGGTCACCATGTCGGGGCCCGGCACCGTGGAACTCCAGCCGTGCGGCATCACCAAGGCCACCGGTCTCGCCCTGGCCGCCGAGCATCTCGGCCTCACCCCGGGCGAGACCATCGCCTTCGGTGACATGCCCAACGACATCCCCATGTTCGACTGGGCCGCGCACGGGGTCGCCATGGCCAACGCCCACCCCGAACTCAAGGCCGTGGCCGACGAGGTGACCCTCTCGAACGAGGACGACGGGATCGCGGTGGTGCTGGAGAGGCTGTTCGCCTGAGCGCCTGTTCCCCCCGGGTCGGTGACCCGGGGGGAACAGGCAAGGGGCGAGGGCCCCGGCGGGCTCAGTACGCGCCGAAGACGTTGTCGATCGAGCCGTACCGCGCGGCGGCGTAGTTGCACGCCGCCACGATGTTCGCGACCGGGTCGAACGGGTCGTTCGCGGTGCCGGGGACGTGGTACGCCGCGAAGGTCGGGTCGATGACCTGGAGCAGACCCTTCGACGGAGTGCCCGCGGCGGCGTTGGAGTCCCAGTTGTTGATGGCCTGGGGGTTGCCCGAGGACTCCCGCATGATGTTGCGGTAGATGCCGTCGTACGAGCCGGGGATCCCGTTGCGCGCCATGATGTCCAGCGCCTCCCGGATCCAGCCGTCGAGGTTGTTCGGGTACGTCGTGGCGGACACCGGTGTGGCCTGGGCCACCGTGCCGGCCGTCTTGCTCGTGGACGCCGGCTTCTTCGTCGTACCGGTCGTCTTCGCGGCGCCGGTCTTCTTCGTCGCCCGCATCTTCAGCTTCAGGCCCGGGTGGATCAGCCCGGGGTTGTCGCCGACGGCCCTGCGGTTGTCCTTGTAGAGCCGCTGCCAGCCGCCGCGCACACCGCACTTCCGTGCGATCGAGGAGAGCGTGTCACCCGAGGCCACGGTGTAGGTGACGGACCTGGGCAGGACGACGGTCGGCGCGGACCGCGGGGCCGACTGCACGGAGGCGGCGGCCTGGGTCGGCTGGGCGGCGCTCGCGGTGCCGACCGCGGTGAGCGGCAGCACGAGGGCGGCCCCGCCCGTGCCGGCGGCGACGATGCCGCGAGTAAGGGGGTTGGTTCTGGGACGGCGATGCTTGCCTCGTCCGGGCATGGCGGATTCCTCTCCGTCGCCTGCGAGGTGAGCTGTCGGGTTCGGGCGGGAGGTGCCCGGCCATGCTCGGCCGCCCGGCGTGCGCTGTGCGTGCGGCGCGCGCCGGTGTTCCGTGCGTGGCTTCACCCCGAGCCGGTCCGGTGGGGAAGGCCGGACCGGCGGCTTACCTGGGTCCCCCGCTCCTGCCGTGCGTGGTCGAGTGGTCGGGTGGGGAGTCCGGGCGGCGGCAGGATTCGGCGGTCCGTCCGGACGGGGTGTGAACGTATGCGAGAGCACACGACGGGAACAAGCCCCGAATCCGCATATGGGTGTAGTTGACCTTGAGTTTGCCCGAAATGCGCGCCCGGTTTGTGTGCTGTGCGGGATTCAACTTGCCTACTGCAAAGGGAAACCGGGTCAGGCGTGAGGGGGTGTCGTATTCGGTGTGCGTGACTCAACTCACGGGAGAAGTCGGGTGAAGTGGGAGTAACGCGCAAAACGGTCAACTCGGGTTGCCTGAAAGGGTGGTTTGGGGTGATGTGCGGAAGTGGTCCGAGAGTGGTGCACAGGGGTGGATTTCGGTCAATCGTGGACCCCTCGGGTGGCTCGGGCGGCTCGGAGGGCTTGGACGGCTTGGGCAGCTTGAAGGGCTTGGGTGGCTTGAAGGGCTTGGGTGGCTTGAAGGGCTTGGGTGACTCGGAGGGTTTGGGTGGCCTGGGCGGCTCGGAGGGTTTGGGCGGCCTGGGCGGCTCGAGTGGTCCTCTCGGTCGCGCGGATGTCCGGGCGGGGGCGGGGTCCGTGTCTGGGCAGGGTGCGTCCCGTATGCCGTACGGGCACCATGGGATATACGGGCATATCCGCTGATCAGGAATATTTCGGACGTCGATCCGTGTTGTCCGGGTCGAACCCGTGGGCGCTCGTGGTGATCGAAAGGTGACCGGATACGCTGACTCGGGTGATGGCAGCGACAGATCGACAAACTGTGTCATCGACCGTGAGACCGACCTAGACCGACCGTGTGATCGTCAGCAGACGTCAGCAGACAGGAGAACCCTCGTGACCGTCGTCGAGCCGTTCGGGCTGAGCGCGCGGGACCAGGCTCTCGAAGCCGATGTCCAGGCCGGATTGGCTGCCGTCGAAGAGGGTTTGCTCGAGGCAACCAAGAGCGAGGTCCCCTTCATCCAGGAGGCCGCCCAGCATCTGCTGCGCGCGGGCGGGAAGCGGTTCCGTCCGCTGCTCGTGATGCTCGCGGCCCAGTTCGGCGACCCGTACGCGCCCGGGGTCGTCCCGTCGGCCGTGGTCGTCGAGCTGACGCATCTCGCCACGCTGTACCACGACGACGTCATGGACGAGGCCGAGGTCCGCCGGGGCGTGCCCAGCGCCAACGCGCGCTGGGGGAACTCCCTGGCCGTCCTGACCGGCGACTTCCTCTTCGCCCGGGCCTCCCACGTCCTCGCCGACCTCGGCCCCGACGCCGTCCGCATCCAGGCCGAGGCCTTCGAGCGGCTCGTCACCGGGCAGATCCTGGAGACCGCGGGGCCGCGCGACGGCCGGGACCCCATCGATCACTACCTCGACGTGCTGGGCGGCAAGACCGGGTCGCTGGTCGCCGTCGCCGGACGGCTCGGCGCGCTGATGGCCGGCGCCGACGAGACCGTGGTCGACATCCTCACCCAGTACGGGGAGCGCCTCGGGGTCGCCTTCCAGCTCGCCGACGACGTCCTCGACATCGCCTCCGACTCGCACGAGTCCGGCAAGACCCCCGGTACCGATCTCCGCGAGGGCGTGCCCACCATGCCGGTGCTGCGGCTCCGCGAGCGGGCGGGACGGCTCGGCGAGCCCGACGACATCGCCCTCTGCGAGCTGCTCGACTCCGACCTCACCGACGACGCGCGCCACGCCGAGGCACTGGCCCGGCTCCGGGTGCACCCCGCGCTGGAACAGGCTCGCCGGGACACCGTGCGGTACGCGGAGGAGGCGCGTGCGGTACTGGCACCCCTGCCGCAGTGCGGCGCCAAGGAGGCGCTGGTCGAGCTGTGCGACGCGGTGGTGCACCGGGCCGGCTAGGGGGTGTTGTGAAAGTCCCGCACAGCACCCGCGGCGCCCGGCACGCACCCTCGCCGCACCGGCCAAAGACCCACGTAGCGCCGCTACGAGGGCCTTCGTCCGGCACGCCGAGGCCACGCACCGGACACCGCGGGCACCGCACTGGACTTTCACCACACCCCCTGGGCGCCCGCCGCCGGTGTGACCCTTCTGGGGGCTGAGCCCCCAGACCCTCCTCGCCGCCCTCCGGCGTTCAGCCTTCGGACTTCGCCCTCCGGCGTTCAGCCTCCGGACTTCGCCCTCCGGCCCCGGACGCCGGACGGGCCGGACCCCGACCCCTACGGGTTCCCCCGGGCACCGTCAGCCCATGTCATCCCGAAGCACTCCGCCATGTCATCCCGTAGCAGTACGCGGAGTTGCGCCCCGAGTCTGACGATTCCCCTCGGCCGATTTGGTCAGATGGGTATCACCACTCCTCACCGATTCGGGTGAGAATGGCGGCTCTAAGTGGATGCCGCCGCCGACGACGGAGGTAAGGCACACATGGCACCGTACGAATCCGACGACAGCGCCCGCGCCGGTGACGCGGCCGTGCTCGCGGCCGAGGCCGAGGAGACGCGTTCGGCGCGACGCCGCAAGGCCGCGCGGTACGTCGTTCCGGTCACCGTGCTGGGCGTGGCGGCCGCGACCATCGGGCTCGTCCCGGCCTTCGCCGGCTCCGGCGACCCCGATCTGCCGAAGATCAGCGCGCAGGAACTCATCGAGAAGATCGCCGCCTCGGACGTACAGCGGGTGTCCGGCACGGTGAAGATCACCACGGATCTGGGACTGCCCGACCTGGGCGGTCTCGCCGACAGCCTGGGGGCCCAGGGCGACTCCGGCAGCGGCGGCTCCTCCGCCGACCCGTCCTCGAAACTGCTCGAACTCGCCTCCGGCACCCACACGTTGCGGATCGCCGCCGACGGCCCCGACAAGCAGAAGCTGTCCCTGCTGGACGATGCCGCGGAGTACAGCCTCATCCACAACGGCGACGACGTGTGGGCGTACGACAGCGCCTCGAACGAGGTGTACCACGCGACCGGCGCCGGCGAGGAGGGCAAGGGCGGCAAGCACGACAAGGGCCGCGAGGACGTTCCCGAGGATGTGCCCGCCACGCCTCAGAAGCTGGCCGAGGAGGCCCTGAAGGCCGTCGACGACACCACGTCCGTGACCGTCGACGGGACGGCTCAGGTCGCCGGGCGGGACGCGTACAAGCTGGTGATCGCGCCCAAGCAGTCCGGTTCGACGATCGGCGCGATCTCGATCGCCGTCGACGCTAAGACGGGGCTGCCCCTGAAGTTCACGCTGACCCCGGCGAGCGGCGGCTCCGCCGTCGTGGACGCCGGCTTCACTCAGGTCGACTTCGGCAAGCCGAGCGCCTCCACCTTCGACTTCACCCCGCCGAAGGGCGCGAAGGTCACCGACGCCGACGAGATGGAGGAGTCCGACCACCACGGCAACGAGGTCGACGGGTTCGGCAGGGGCACGGCCCGCGAGGAGGCCGGCGCGGCCGAGGAGGAGTTCGCGAGCGGACTCGACGGACTGAAGACCATCGGCAAGGGCTGGAGCACCATCGCCGAGTTCGACAGCGGGGCCGAGGGCGGCATGCCCACCGGCGGCTCCGAGTCGTCCGGTGACAGCCGCGTCGACGGATTCCTGAACTCCCTCGGTGACCAGGTCAAGGGCGACTTCGGCTCCGGTACGGTCTTCAAGACCCGCCTGATCAACGTCCTGTTCACCGACGACGGCAAGGTGTACGCGGGCGCCGTCACCAAGGACGCGCTGGTGAAGGCGGCCGACGCGGCCAAGTAGGCCCGTACGCCGTACGCCCGTGCGCGAATGAGGGAGCCCATGCAGGAACTGCCCGCCGCGGACCCGGCCCCGCACCCGGACTCGGCCATGGGCGGCAGCACGGACGCCGGTACGGCGGTGATCGCCACCCGCGCGCTCACCAAGCGCTACCGCGGCGGGCAGCTCGCCGTGGACGGCCTCGACCTGACCGTCCCGGCGGGCAGCGTCTTCGGCTTCCTCGGCCCCAACGGCTCGGGCAAGACCACCACGATCCGCATGCTCATGGGCCTGATCGAGCCGACCTCGGGCACCGCCGAGGTCCTCGGCAGGCCCATGCCGCGTGCCGCCCGGACCGTCCTGCCGCAGGTCGGCGCCCTCATCGAGGGGCCCGCGCTGTACGGGTTCCTCTCCGGCCGCGACAACCTGCTCCGGTACGACGCCGCCGACCCGACCGCCGACCCCCGCACCCGGCGCGCCCGCGTCGGGGCCGCACTGGACCGGGTCGGACTCACGGCCGCCGCCGGCAAGAAGTCCAAGGCCTACTCGCTGGGCATGAAACAGCGGCTGGGCCTCGCCGCGGCGCTGCTGAGACCGCGCCGCCTCCTCGTCCTCGACGAGCCGACCAACGGGCTCGACCCGCAGGGCATGCGGGAGATCCGCGCCCTGGTACGCGAGTTGGCGTCCGACGGCACCACCGTCTTCCTCTCCTCACACCTGCTCGACGAGATCGAGCAGGTGTGCACCCATGCCGCCGTCATGGCCCAGGGACGGCTGATCACCCAGGGCCCGGTCGCCGAACTGGCCGCGGGGGCACGGGGACGGCTCGTCGTCACCACGCCCGACGCGGCGGACGCCGCCCGGGTGCTCAAGGAGCAGGGGGTCGGTGACGTCGTGACGACGGAGGACCGGGTGACCGGGGAACCACCGGACCGCGACCTCGCCGAGCTGAACGCGGCGCTGGTCACCGCAGGCGTCCGCGTACGTGGCTTCGGCCTCGAACGCGCCTCCCTGGAGGACGCGTTCGTGGCGCTGACAGGGGAGGGCTTCGATGTCGCGGGCTGAGAACACGGTCACCACTCCCGCCGCGGCCCCCTCGGCAGCAGCAGCAGCTGCTGCGGCGGCGGGCAGGGCACCGAGCCCCCTGTGGACGTTCGGGCTGTACCGCAGTGAGCTGACCACCACTTTCCGGCGGTGGCGGACACTCGCGCTGCTCGCCGTACTCGCGGCCGTTCCGGTTCTCGTCGGGATCGCCGTGAGGATCGAGACCGGCGACGGGTCGTCGATCGGCGGCGGTCCGGGCGGTGGTGGCGGGGGCGGCGGCGAGGGCCCGGCGTTCATCGCGCAGATCACCAACAACGGGCTGTTCCTGGTGTTCACGGCGCTGGCCGCGACGCTCCCCTTCTTCCTGCCGATGGCGGTCGGCGTCGTCGCGGGGGACGCGATCGCCGGCGAGGCGGGGGCGGGCACCCTGCGCTATCTGCTCGTCGTGCCGGCCGGCCGCACCCGGCTGCTGCTCACCAAGTACGCCACGACGATGACGTTCTGCCTGGTCGCGACCCTGGTCGTGGCGGCCTCCGCGCTGGCCGTGGGGGCGCTGTTGTTCCCGCTCGGCGAGGTGACGACGATCTCCGGGACCCGCATCAGCTTCGGCGAGGGGCTCTTCCGGGCGCTGCTGATCGCGCTGGCGGTGGCCGCGTCGTTGATCGGGATCGCCGCGCTGGGGCTCTTCGTCTCGACCCTCACCAACAGCGGCATCGCCGCGATGGCGACCACGGTCGGGCTGCTCATCACCGTCCAGATCCTCGACCAGATCCCGCAGCTCGACGTCCTCCACCCGTACCTGTTCTCCCACTACTGGCTGTCCTTCGCCGACCTCATGCGCGAGCCGGTCTACTGGGACGAACTCCAACGCAACCTCGGCCTCCAGGCCTTGTACGCGGCGGTGTTCGGCTCGGCGGCCTGGGCGAGGTTCACGACCCGGGACATCACGACGTAGCGGCTGCGCCGGGGCGCCGGGTGAGGTGTGGGCGGGACGGCCCAGGGGGCCCGGTCAGGCGCGGACGGCTTCGGCGGCACCCGCCACGCGCAGCAGCAGCTCCTCCTCACCGTGCCGGGCCACCAGCTGCAGGCCGACCGGGCAGCCGTCGGAGGCGAAGCCCGCCGGAAGGCTCAGGGCAGGGTGACCGCTGAGGTTGAACGCCCAGGTGAGGGCCGTGGAGTAACGGTCACCGGGGCCTTCGTGGCCGTGCGGGACGTTGGGGGTGGCCGGGGTCAGGAGCAGATCGGCGCCGGTGAAGAGCGCGGCGAGCCGGCGGTCGTTCTCGGCGCGGAGCGCTCGGGCGGCGGTGCGCTCGGCCGGGGTGTCCGGGGTGGACGTGCCGCGCAGGGCCAGCCAGGCCGGGGCCGGGTCCTCCAGGTGTACGGGCTGGTCGGGCCGTACGAGGTGGAGGCGGCCGGCGTCCGCGAGGCGGAGCGCGGCGGCGTGGGCGATCGCGGCGGGGCCGGGGTCGGTGTCGGCGAAGCCGAGGTCGGCCGACCAGACGGCGGTGACCGGGAACGGGGCGTCAGCGCCGAGCGGGCCGTCGCCACGGCCACCGGCGCGGGACCGCGGCCCTTCCACCGGCTCGGCTGGCCCGACCTCCGCACCCCGCACACAGCGCCAGTACGCCGCCGCGTCCGCCGCGTACCGGGTGAGGACGCCGGGCGCCGCCAGCCCCGTGCGGTCGGCGGACGGCAGATGCCCGTTCGTGGTCTTCAGGCCGACGACACCGCACCACGCGGCCGGGATGCGCACGGACCCGGCGCCGTCGGTCCCGGTGGCCATCGGCACCAGGCCGGCGGCCACCGCCGCCGCGGAACCGGCCGAGGAGCCGCCCGGTGTCCGGTCGGGCCGCCAGGGGTTGACGGTCCGGCCGCCGGCGCCGAGGCCCCACGTCTGCCACGGGGTGCCGCGACCGGGCACGGAGGTCGCCCCGACGGGGACGCAGCCCGCCGCGACCAGCGCCCGCGCCGGTGCCGCGCGCAGCCCCGACCGGCCCTTCACCCCGATCGGCACGCCGGCCAGCGGCAGCGGTTCACCGGCCGCCACCCGCTCGTCCACCTCGGCCGCCCGCCGCAGCGCGTCCTCGGCCCACACCTCCACGAAGGCGTGCAGCGTGGGCTCCGCCGCCTCGATCCGGGCGAGACACTCCCCGACGACATCGACGGCCCGCGCCTCACCCGCCCGCACGGCGGCGGCGATCCGCCCGGCCGAGGGGAGCGGGAAGCCGCCGGGCGGGAGCGGGCCGAAGGGTGGGGCATCGCAGGACAGGGCGTGGCGGGGCGAGGAGTGCGGGGGCGTCGCGTCGCGGGGCGCTGAGTCCGGCGACGGGACAGGGGGCCGGGAGGAGGGGGAGGGCGTCGAGTCACGGGGCGGGGAGGTGTGCGGCTGCATGACGTGCTCGGGCTCCTACGGCGGCGGGGTGCACGGTGTGGTGCGGGGGCGGCGGGGCCGCGCCCCGCGGGGCGCGCGTGATGCGGGCTGGTGCGCTGCTCAGCGAGCGAGCGGCCTGCGCTCGGTGGTCGAGGCCGGCCGCTCGCCGCTCGGCGGTCAGCGGCCCGGACCTCCGGGCGCCGGTGGCTTCGGTGGGACGGGCAGTTGGGCGCGGGCCGGTCCGGACGGCCCGGCGGTCGGATTGACCGTACCGGGGCCGACACCCCCGTGCCCGGCCCCGGTACGGAGTCTGGCGGCCTGCGCGATCGGATTGGCGGACGCCTGGGGTCCGGAAACCTGCGGCCCCGCCGCTTGCCCCCCGGATGTCTGCTGCCCCGACACCTGAGGGCCGGATCCTTGCCGGCCAGGCGTCTGCTGCCCTGCCACCGGCCCACCGGGCGTGGACCGGCCAGGCGTCTGCTGCCCCGACGTCGGCTCGCCCACCGCCCGCTCGCCCACCGCCCGCTCGCCCCCCTGCAGGCTCGGCGCGGGCTGGGCCGCCGTCACCGTGGCGCGCGGTGCTTCCTGAGGACCCTGAGTGAGCTGCTCCTTCGTGAGGTACGGGCGGGGCTCCACCTTCCAGGTGGGCGCCTCGGGGTCGACCTCGCGGCGGACGACGCGTTCCATGAGCGTGGCCATCTCGACCGGACCGATGCCACCAGGCACCGGCGTGAGGTGCTGCGGGATGTCGTACGCCGCCCGCTGGACGTCACCCTTCACGCTGCCGTCCGCCTGAGGTACGAACCCGGAGTCGACGACGAGCCGGTGGTGGGGGCGGAGGTGGTCGGGGCCGAGGATGCCGGGGTTGCCGGTGACGGAGACGACGATGTCGGCGTCGCGCACCCGCCGCAGGTCGTCACCGGCGTCGAGTTCCATCAGCCGGTGCCCCTGCTCGCGCAGCGTGGTGACGACGCCCTGCCCGACGAACCCCTTGCTGCCGACCACCGCGATCACCGGGTCGTCCTTGGCGAACGGCTCCACCACCCGGCAGATGCCCTCGGCCGTGGCACACGCGTTGTAGGGCGAGCGGCCCTTGGTGAGCGCGTCGATGTCCTTCGCCGGGTCCATCCGCTGCACCAGCGGCTGAAGATGGGCCGGCGGCGGGAACTGCACGATGATCGCGCGGGTCTGCGGATCCTGGTTGGCCCGCTCCAGCACCTCCGCGAACTGCGCACGCGTGGTGCCCGGCGGCATCACCACATGGTCCGCCTGGAAGCCGAGGTGCTCGAAGCTCTTCACCTTCTGCTCGGCGGAGACCTTCGACGCCTCCAGCTTGATCTTCCAGTCCGGCGGATCGTTCTCCGCCGGCTGGAACCGGATGATCGCCACCCGCTGCCCTGTCGGGGCCACGGCGTCCCGGTAGGGCGCGTACAACTCCTTCGCCTGGCGCAGGACGTCCCGCCCCGACACGTGCTCGGTCATCGCAGGCTCACCCCCGGGTCGCTTCGTGGTCGATACGGGCGAGCACCCGGTCGACCGGTTCGAGTTCACGGCCGAGGAGCTCCTCGACGTCCCGGACGGTGAACGTCCGGTCGCCCGCCAGGTCGTCGACGTGGCCGGTCGGGCCCGCCGTCAGCAGGATCTGGGTGAAGGACTCCGGCCCGGTCGGGTCGTGGTAGGAGAACGCGCCGAAGTGGGCGATCCAGAAGACCTCGACCGGCTCGGTGCCGAACTCCCGCCGCAGCGCGGGCAGCACGGCGTCCGCGACGCTGCCGAAGTCGTCGGTGATGCCCCGGTCGTCGGGGTTGCTCGCCAGCTCGGACACGACCGCGACGACCCGCCCCGTGGCGGTGGAGTGGACGGCACGCACCAGCGTGTGCGCCCGCCCGGCCCGCCGGTGGCGCCAGTCGACGACGTCCTCGAAGTACCGGAGGGTCGGGTTGGTGGGCTTGCTGGGGTCGGTCGGGTGGGTGGGAGTGCTCATGGTGTTTCTCCTGTCGGCCGCGCGACGGCGGCCGTCGGTGTGTCCGGGAACCCGCGTACGGCAGTGGCCGGGACCGCGTTCCCGCTGCCGGTCGCGCGATGATCCACCGCGCACCGGTCCAGGGTATTGAGGCCGGTGGTGCCGTTCAGGGGCCCGTCCCGTACGGTTCGGCGGCCGGCGGCTGCTTCGCCCGGTGACTGCCCGCCTTGCAGCCCGCGAACGGGCCCGCGGGGGAGCGGAGTTCGGCGAGCACGGGGCCCAGGTGGTCCCGGTGCCAAACGGCCGGGCCGGACAGGCCCGCCGACGGGTCGGTGAGCTCCTGCCAGGCCAGCCACAGGCCGTGCAGCCGGGCCACCGCCTCCAGATGCTCCCACCAGCGCGGACACCAGGGCTGCTGCGAGCTGACCTCACGGCCGTACACGGGGAGCAGCAGATCACTGACCCAGACGGCCAGGCTCCGCATCTCCTCCGCGTACGCGGCACCGTCGAGGTAGAGGATGAACGGCGGTGCGGCGGCGTGCGGTTGCTCGAAACCCCGCTGGTCGAGGTCGTGCGGCTCGGTGCCGTACTGTGCCGTGCCGGGCGGCTCGACGCCGTACGGTTCGCCGCCGGGTGGCTCCGTGCCGGACTGGTCCAGTGCGGTGGTCATTGGGGTGCTCCCTTCGGTGGGGTCTTCGCCTGCGCTCATCGCACGACGCTCTCCGTCGCGCGGGCCGTGATGGCCTTGACCTCGGCCTGGGCGGCCAGGGCGATACGGTCGGCGCCCGGCTCGGCGTACCAGGGGCGCAGCCGGACGAGGGCGGGCTTCACACCGGTGGCGAGAAGCAGGGCGGTGCCCTTGGGGAGGGCGCGGATGCGGTCGGCGGGCAGAATGCGTTCCAGGCGATACGACGTGGAGCGGGACCTGCCGTCCTTGCTGCGGGAGTAGCTCACCGTCGACACGTCGTGCTCGCCGACCAGTCGGGAGACCTTCTCCACGAAGTCCGCGTCGTCGAGGCCCGCACCGAGCAGCTTGATGGTGGCGGCGCCCCACAGCGCGTCCATCCCCGCGTCGCCCCACACGCGGGTGCCCTGCCGGTAACTCTGCAGCAGTGTCACGACGTTGATGCCGCGCGAGCCGAAGTGCGAGTACAGGTCCGGCAGGTCGGAGATGCGGCAGACGTTCGCGGCCTCGTCCAGCACGGCCGTCATCGGCGGGTCGAGGCGGCCGCCCATCCGCTCGGCGGCGACGACACCCGCGCGCAGCACGGAGTCCGCGCACGCGGCGATCACACCGGCCGCCGAGCCGCCGCCGTCCTTGGAGAGCAGGTAGAGCGTGTCCGAGGACAGGACGTGCCGTTCGGGCAGGAACTGCGGCAGTTCCGGGTCCGGGCTCACCCAGGCCGCGATCGCCGGATCGAGCAGGCAGGCCACGCACTGGCGGGCCGTCTCGTAGATGCCGTCCCGGGTCTCCACCGCGCCCTGGACGGTGCCCTGGAGCTGGTCGGCGAGGGCCGCCATGCCCGCGTCCCGGAGCAGGTCGACCGGCGTACGGTCGGCCGGGTCCGCCAGCCAGGCCAGCACCTCCCCGACCTGGCGCCCGCCGCGGTTCGCCGCGTGGAACAGGGCCGTGAGGGTGTTCTGGGCCGCCGAGATCCAGAAGTCCCGCTTGGAGGCGTCGTCGTTGACCGCGCCGACGAAGTGCCCGGCCAGCCGGCGGGCGCCCTCGATCGTCGCGGCGTCGGCGAGCATGTCCCACCACAGGCCGCGCGGGGTGTGGGCGATGCCCTGCGGGTCGAAGGTCCACACCGTGCCGACGCGTTCGCGTTCGGCGCGGGTGACGCTGTAGACGTCCGCCTTGTTGGAGGTCAGCAGGACACTGCCGCGGGCGCGCAGCACGCGCGGGACGGCGATGCCGGTGGACTTGCCCGCCCGCGGTGCCATCAGGTCCAGTTCCACGTCCTCGTAGCTGCTGCGCAGCTCGGGGCCGCCGGGTTCCAGGTTGCCGAGGAGGTTGCCCGTGTCGTCCGGGTCGAGGCGGCCCGACTTCGGCAGGGACGGGCGGAGCTGGCGGGCTCGGGCGGCGGCACCCTTCGGCAGGAGACCGGCGAGCTCCCTGCGGCCGGCCAGACCGGAGGGCTTCGCTCCCCGGCGGCGGATCAGCACGACGGGGGTGACGAGGAGGGCGACGGCCGCGCCGAACACGGTGCCGATGCCGGCGGTGATCGCGCCGGTGGACGCCGTCGGCCAGACGGTGGCCGAGCCCTCCTTCACGAGGGTGGACATCGTGTCCAGGGTGAAGGGGGGCGGGTCCCAGCCGTTGCCGGTGAGAGCGGCGCCCAGGGTGCCGCCGAGCCAGGCGGCGAAGAAGAGGGTGCCGGCGAGGAGGGCGACGCCGGGGACGACCCATGGGATGAGGTCGTCGGCGGTGCTGTGCGGCTTCTTGCGTGTACTCATGTCCTGGTTCCCCCGTCAGTCGGTTGATGTGGCTTTCCTCGCCCCCGCCGCGCCTTCGACCCCGGTCGGGCGCGGCAGGGGGGTGGGGCCGTGGGGTGCGTGGGCGGGTGGTTCGTGGTTTCTCGCGCAGTTCCCCGCGCCCCTGAAGGCTTGGGCCTGCGGCCCGGCCTTCATCCCCGTGGCGCCGTTGAAAAGCACGGGGCGCAGCCCCGGTCGCCTTTCAGGGGCGCGGGGAACTGCGCGAGAAACCACGACGCACCCGCACCCGCCGACGAACCCGAACCCCCGAGCTATGAGGCGCCCTTGGACAACGTCGGCCGGTTCCACCGCGTGTTCGTGTTGTGCAGCTCCCGCTCCGTGTCCGTGATCGACACCTTGATCGGGATGCCCGGGCGCCCGCCCACCTTGATGAGGAAGCGGCCGCGTCCCGGTGGTTCCTCGTTGCCGCCGGTGCTGGCCCAGCCCGGCGGGGAGGACCAGGACGAGACAAGTTCGATCTCGCGTTCGGAAAGGCCGACGATCTCGCCGAGTTCCCTCATCTCCGTACGCGGGAGTCCCGCGCAGACCACCATCCCGGCCCGCTCGACGAAGCCGCGCGCCTTTGCCCGGTCGGCCTCGCTGCCGAGCGCCTCCGCGTCCTTCAGCGTGTGGGTGATCTTGGCGTCGCCCAGACCGAGGGAACGGTTCAGACGGGTCAGCGCGTCGATGCGTTCGACGATGCCGGAGGCGGCCCGCAGGGGGCGCCACAGCTCGTCGAGGACCGTGAAGAACCAGCGCTGGGGGGCGAGGCCCGCGTCGGCGAGGGCGTGGGCCGCCGCCACCGTGCCGAGCCCGTCCGACCAGGCCGCCAGCATCGCCGCCGCCGTGAGCTGCGTGTCCGCCTCACCGATCCGGGAGATGTCCACGCAGACGGCGGGCGACGCCGGGTCGATACGGGTCGACGTCTCGGAGGCGAACGTGTCGCCGAGCGGCCCGTCCAGCACGCCCAGCAGCGAACGGTGCAGCGGGTCGACGGCCTCCTGGTAGCGCGCCTCGTTGCCCCGGTCCAGGGTCACCGCGCGGACCCGGTCCGGGCCCTCGTCGAGGACCTTCAGCAGATCGGGCAGCAGCGGCGCCCGCCCCTTCTTGGTCCGCTCCGTCAGATGGTGCAGGCACGCCGACAGCACCGACTGCTCGTGGTCGTCCATCGGGCGGCCCCGCACGATCGTGATGAGCGCCGCGACCATGTTCAGCACCCGGCCGTGCGCCTCGGCCGCGAGGATCCGGCCGCGTTCGCCGCCGATGCGGGCCGCCGCCTCGCCCATCGCGCCGGGGTCGAGGACGTTGATGCCGCCGACGCCGCGCCCGATGGAGATCACCTGGCCGCCGAGCGCCCGCACCGTGTCGGCGTAGTCCGGCTTGAGGTCGCCCAGCACCAGCGGCGTCACCCCGGTGGCCGACATGCCGATCAGCATGCGGTTGACCAGCGTGGACTTGCCGAGGCCCGGCATGCCGAGCATGAACAGCGACGGGTTGGAGATGTACCGGGCGCGGGTGAACCAGGAGATGGGGTCCCCGCACACCGTGGCGCCCGTCTGGAGGTGCTGCCCGAGCGGCACCCCCGTCATGGGCGCGCCGGAGCCCGCCGCGAAGGGCCACAGGCCGCACGCCTGGACCGTGGTCGCCCGCCACAGCGCGGGCGGGTCGACATGCCCGACCTGCCCGCCGCCGGGGCCGGGCCAGCCGCGCGGGGGCGCCGTCTGGGGTCGTGCGGGACGAGTGGCGGACGTGCTGGACCTGGTCACAGCGCCTCCCGGATCTGGTACGGAACGAGGGTGTGCTCCCACGGCAGCAGGCCGACGGGGAGCGTGCAGGTGAACGCCGAGGCCTGCATACGGTCGGCGGGACGCATCAGGATGCGCGAGGACGCCTGGAGGTTGCGGACGGTGATCGCCGCGTCCGGGAGCTGCGCCTCGTCGTCGACGGTGACCGTCACCATCAGCGAGAACTCCACGAGCCCGGCGCCCGCCGCCTCCTCGGCCGCGGTCTGCTCGGCCGCCTGCATCTCGGAGCTGGCCCGCGCCTGGACGAGACCGCGCTTGGAGCCCGCCATGAAGTGCGCGGCACGACGGTCGGACTCCACGATCCGTGCCGAGGTCGCCGGGTCGATCGGGCGGTAGATCAGCGACACCCGCTTGCGGCGCGTCCCCGCCGCGGGTTCGAGCAGCCCCCGCAGCACGCTGGAGCGGACGGTGCCGCGCGGCGCCAGCGTCAGCATCCAGGTGCGCGAGACACCCGAGTCGTGCTTGTACGACTGCACCGACTCCACCGCCGCCGCCGGACCCGCGTCCTCCCACTCCAGCCCGGTGGTGGACTGCTCGGCGCGGGCGCTGAGCACATCGGGGGCGACGGCCGGGTCGTACGCCACCCGGACGACCTCCGAGAGCCGCTCCGCGGACAGCGGGTACGCGGAGCCGCCGCCGGCCGCGACCAGGCCCGACAGCAGGCCGGGCAGCCGCATGGACAGATCGGTGATGACGTCCTCGACGCTCCGCTTGGGCCCGCCGGAGGGGCCGTAGGTCAGGGCGATGTACGTGTGCATCTCGGAGGACGCGGACGGATAGCGGGCGACGACCTCCTCCATCACCGCGCGGGCGGCGGCCGGCGCGTCCGGCGAGATCCGCGGCAGGACCTCGGCGGCCAGCCGCGTCCCGGTGTCGGGCGCCGTCTCGACGACGACCTGGGCGCCGCGCAGACCCGGCTCGTGCGACAGCCGGGACAACCAGTCGCCCCAGGACGCCACCCAGATGTCGACCTGCTCGGGGTCGACCAGCGAACCGCCGTCCGGCTCGCACGCCAGCACCACGGTGTAGAGGTTGCGGCCGGGGTGGTGGAGCACGCCGAAGGAGCGGTTGTAGGCGTCCCGGCCCTCGTGCATCCTTGTCCGGGCGAGCAGGCCGGGCGGGTGGTAGCGGCCGCCCGTACGGCGGGAGAGCGGACCGGAGACGTACGTGTGCGAGCCGTTCGCCTTGCGCCTGAACCAACCGATACGCACCGCGACCACCTGATAGACGTTGCGGCCGTCGACCGTGCGCAGCGCGAGCGGTGCGAGGAAGAGGCCGACGGGGATGAGGACGGCGATCGCCGCCGTCAGCGAGACGAGTGAGGCGAGCAGCGCGACGAGGAGTCCGCCGAAGGCGACCACGGTGCCGAGGAGGCCCAACGGGCCGAGGCCGGGGCGGCGGGGCCGGCGCCAGTTTCCGTAGGTGGGACGCGTGAGGGCGTCGGTGGACATGGGGAATCCTTCTTCCGGCGGAGTTCGCTGGGTTTTCGAGTGCCTACGAGCTCGGGTGGTGATGGTGAATCGGGCGGCTGGGGGTCCGTCGTGGCTCGTCGCGCGGTTCCCCGCGCCCCTTTGAGGGCTTCGCCCTCTCCGGGGCGCGGGGCGGGGCTACTGGTTGTGGCCCTTCATTCCGTCGTTGTCGTCGAGCGAGTTGGTGATCTCGGTCGCCGCCTGCATACCGGTCTGTACGACGACCGCGGCTGCCTGGACCGCTACGGCCGCGCCCGCCGTGGCCGCGCCTGCGGCCGCGGTACCGGCCGCCGCGCCCGCGCCGGCTCCCGCGGGGGAGCCCCCGCCCGAGGAGGGCGACCCCTGGGGGGCGGAACCGCCGCCCCCGCCACCGCCGCCGACCTGGCCGGCGGCACCGGCGGCGCCGCCCGCGATGCTGACCGCGCCGGAGGCGATGTTGTTGGCGGCGTTGAGGGTGACCGTGCCGCCCGAGGTGCCGCCGAGGGCGGCCGTGGCCGGCACGATCAGCTTGAGCAGGGCGGGCAGCGCGAACACCGCCATGATCAGCATGCCCATGCCCGCGATGACCGCGTCCAGTTCCTGCTTGCCCTGGGTCATCGCCGTGGCCGAGTAGATGATCAGGGCCGCCGCCGGCTTGTACAGCAGCCAGGCCGCGAGCCAGCCGATGTGCTTCTTCCACCAGCCCTCGCCCCACCCGGTCATCGAGGAGGCGGCGGCCAGCGGCAGCGTGCCGACCAGCATGATCAGCACGCCGATGCGGATGTACATCAGCACGATCTGCACGAAGCTCGACAGCATCACCAGCAGACCGAAGATCAGCACCAGACCGGGCTGACTGAGCGTCAGCACGCCCAGCATCGTGGAGGCGTTGTCCCCGAGATTGGACTTCTCGTACACGTCCGCCGCGTACGCGTCCGACGCCTTCATCAGCGCGGTGACCACCGGTACGGCCGCCGCGCCCACGAGGATGACCTTCCACATCCCCATGAAGGCCTGTTTCATCGACTGGCCTCTTCGGTCGAGTGCCATCCGGATCGACGCGATGAGCAGGGACGTCACCGCCACGTACGCGACGATCCAGTTGACCTCCGCGGTGATCAGGCCGATGGGACTGCCCGGATCCATCGTGGGGTTGCTGTGGGTGACATTGCCCGCCGGCTGGTCGACGTCGATGCCCAGCCAGACACCGTTGAGTGCCTTGAGGACCTCCGCCGCGCCGTCACCGATCGCCTTCGCGAAGACGACGACGGCGCCTTCCGTGAACTGCTTGCCGCCCTCTTCGATGACGCAGTCGTAGATCTTCCAGGAGCAGCCCATGTCACGCCTCCCAGGTGACGAAGCCGTCGGTGCCGCTCACCTGCGACACGCCGCCGTAGATCGTGCCGTCGGCCTCGGGGACGAGCTTCCAGTCGCCGTCCTGCCAGCGCACGGTCACCGAGGCGGCGCCGTAGCCACCGCCGCCCATGCCGCTGACCAGGACCATCACGGTCGCCTGCGAGCGGTTGTACGTCAGGACCGTGAAGCCGGCGTAGCCACCGGCGTCCGGCGAACCCGTCGTGGACTTGTCGCCGGACTGCGTACGGGTCTTGATCAGCGCGTCACGACCGGCGCCCGGCACGACCTGACGGTCGACGACCTCGCGCCACCCGTCGTAGCTGAGGTGGTCGGTGATGGAGTGGACGGCCATGACGGCGCCCATCGGGGTGCGTGCGAAGCAGGACCAGACCGGGCCGTCGTACTTCAGCGGGCCCGCCGTCTTCGACACGGGGACCAGGCCGGTGCCGTTGGCCTTCCAGTGGAAGTCGCGCGGCGCCTTGGTGGGCCTGGCCTGGACGCTGTCGTCGGTACGGCATCCGGCGGGACGGTCCTCGGAACCGCCGTCACCGGACCCGGAGCCGGAGTCCGATGACGACGTCGGTGCCTGGCTCGGGTCGCCGGACGCGGCCGACGACCCCTCGGCGCCGTTGCCCGTGACCGCGAAGAGAGCCGCGAGGACCAGAAGCACCCCCAGGAACCCGGCCGACAGGATCCAGCCCCGCTGCTGCCAGAACGGCTGCTCCCACTCCCCGCTGCCCCCTCGGGACCGGCCGGAGTTCAGCATCGTCGCTCCCCCTTTCGACTCGCTGGGTGACGGACTACGCGAAGACGAAGTTCACGAGCGGGCCGGCTGCGGCGACGAGGACACAGCCGCCGAGGACCATGCCGAGACGGCCCATGTGCTCCGAGCCCTCACCGCGGCGCATCGAGATCGCCATCATCGCGCCGGTGATCAGCACGCCCGCGACGCCCGCCGCGGTACCGGCCCAGGCGACGATGCCGAGCACGGTGTCGACCTTGCCGGTGAGCGCGCCGGGTGCGTCGCGGTTCGGGTTCGGGACCGTCCCGTCGGCCAGGTAGACGGCCTGCTGCGCCTTGGTGGCTATCGCGTTCAGCATGTGGTTTCTCCCCGTCTCGATCGGCCGCAGCGCAGCGGCCGACGTCAACTCACTCGAGCGGATGGGTGCTTGGAATGCTCTCGGGACCGGCGTGAGGTGCTCGGGTTCCCGGTCACCCTGTGAGCTTGGCGACTCCTGTGACCCTGAGCCAAGCGATGTAGTGATCCAGCACTGGCCGGTGACGCGGTCGTGACAGACCGGAACTGTTCGTCATGTCCGAGACAGTGACGTACCGTCAGCAAGCCCCGGACCTGCGGCGAAGCGGAGTTTGTCGTACCGGTGTGCGAAACAGGGAGGTCGCGGCTCGCGGTGGCGGTGGTCGTGGCCGTGGCTGTGGGGAGTGGGGAGTGGGGGTGGCGGTCGTGGTGGTTCGCGTACGGCGACGGCCCGCCGGTCCCCCTGGAACCGACGGGCCGTCTCCCTCCCGCTCGCCCGCCCCGTTACATCACGAAATCCACGATCGGCCCCGCCGTCGCGCCGATGATGCAGGCGCCCATCACCATCGCGAACTGCGTGAGGTGCTCGTCGCCCTCTCCCGACCGCAGTGAGATGGCCATTCGGGAGCCGACGAGCAGCACCCCGCACACCCCGGCCGCCGTGACCAGCCAGGCGAGGATGTTCAGTACGTAGTTGAGCTCGTAGGTGACCGTCCCAGGAGGTCCGGCCAAGGTGGTGGCCGCGGCGTACAGGCTGTGGCTCATGGGGTCCTCCCGGTGAGACGGGCCAGCGCCGCGCTCTCCCGCGGCGGCGGGCCGGTGAGATCGCCGGTGCGCCAGGCGGGCACCCAGGGCACGCGGTAGACGTCGATGACCGATCCGATCACCTTGACGCGCTGCACGAGCTGCCGCGGCAGCCGCCCGGGCGCGTCCGCGACCAGCACGATCGCGTCGAGGTCGAGTCCCGGCGGCGCGTCGCCCCGCCGGAAGATGTCGAGGGTGTGTGAGACCGCGTCGAGTCCGGCGGCGTGTGTACGGCCCACCAGGAGCACCGAACCGGGCTCACCGTGGTCCGGCCGGGGCCAGTTGCGGCCCGCGTCGTGACCGCCGAAGACCGTGGCGAGGGTGGTGGACCCGGCGCCGCCGTGGGTGGCGACCCAGGAGAACCGCCGCGCGCCGGCGACCGGCAGGGGCTCCGGCTCCTGCGGCCGCGCCTCCGCCTCCACGACGGGCCCCCGCACCCAGATCTCCGGTCCGGCCGCCGAATGCCCTGCATTGCCCTGCATCACCGCATCACCACTCTCCCCCGCTTCCGCTGCTGTCCATCGCAGTCTCCCCGAACCGACCGCCACACCCGCCGCCCACCCTGCCGGACCTCCGACGTGCTGCCGCCGGCCGGTGTGTCGGGCCGCTGAGGTGCCGTTGCCGTGTGGCCCGTGCGCCTGGCCACCCAAGTGCCCGCATCATTCGGCTCGTTGGGCCGATCGGCCCTCTCGCCGGGCCGACTCGGCGACGCCGGGCCGAACCCGTGAAGGCCGGCCGAAGCCGCTGGGCCCGGCCGAACCCGTGGATCCGGCCTGCGCCCGTGGAGTAGGCCTGTGCCCGTGTGGCCGGCCGGTGCCGTGGAGCCCTTCGGCGTCGTACGGCGGCCGACGTACCGGCCCCTTCCGAGCCCGGTGATCCGGCCCCGTCGGCGACCCGTCGTAGCGCTCTCCTCCGATCTTCACGGTGGCGCGGGCGCTTGGGAATTGGAACGTGAGTTCCTGCTACGAGCCTGTGACGCGCTGGTGACGCGGGGAGCGCGGGTGAGCGGAGAGACTCGACTGGCCGGCCTCGACTGGCAGGAACATGACTGGACTTCGACGCTGAGGGGAGCAGATGTCCAACGGGGGTGGGTCCACCACGAGCTGGGTGGTCGGCGGTTGCGTGGCGGCTGTGATGCTGCCCGTGGTCATGATGGTCGCGGTGAGCGGGGGAGGCGAGGCCGATGCCGAGGAACAGGGTGTCGGCGGCGGCCTCAAGACGGGCCAGGTACCGGCGGAGTACGTGCCGTGGGTGCTCAAGGCGGGCTCGATGTGCGACGTCATCAAGCCGGCCGTGATCGCCGCGCAGATCGAGGCCGAGTCGGGCTGGAACCCGAACGCCAAGTCGCCGGTCGGAGCGGAGGGGTTGAGCCAGTTCATGCCCGGCACCTGGGTGAGCTGGGGCAAGGACGACGACGGCAACGGCCGGGCGTCCCCGTACGACCCCGGCGACGCGATCATGGCGCAGGGCCGTTACGACTGCGCGCTGGCCAAGCAGGTGCAGGGCTACAAGGACCGCGGCCAGGCCAGCGGCGAAACCCTCGACCTGGCGCTCGCCGCGTACAACGCGGGCCCCGGCGCCGTCCAGGAGTACGGCGGCATCCCCCCTTACACCGAGACCCAGAACTACGTCGCCCGCATCAAGTCCCTGATCGCCAAGTACGAATCGGTGGACGACCCGCCGGGCAAGCTCCCGCCGGGCAAGCAGATGGCGATGCCGCTGGCCGGCAACCCGCCCGTGACCTCGCCGTACGGTTGGCGCATGCACCCCACGCTCGGCGTCCGCAAGCTGCACACCGGTACCGACTTCGGCGCGGCGGCGGGCACCCCGGTGCTGGCCGCGCGCGACGGCGTGGTCACCTTCGCCGGCTGGACCAACGGATACGGCAACCGCGTCGTCATCTCCCACGGGACCATCAACGGCGACCAGATCTCCACCACGTACAACCACATGCTCGAAGGGCTCAACGTCAAGGCCGGCGACCACGTCAAGGTCGGCCAGCGCGTGGGCCCGGTGGGCTCCACCGGCTACTCGACCGGTGCCCACCTCCACTTCGAGGTGATGCAGAACGGCAAGTACGTGGATCCGGCGCCCTGGTTGGGCCTGAAGTGACGGCACGGACGATGACGACGGGGAAGGACACCGAGGTGAGGAGGGCGATGACGATGAGCAGGAGGAGCGGCGGGCGCCATGTGCCCGGCGCCCGTACGGGATCGGGCGGACGCGGCGAGTCCGGCGGGCTCCGCCGGGCCGGCGCCGTCGTACTCGCGACCGTGACCGGCGTGGCGGTCCTCACCGCGTGCGGGCTGGAGGACCACCGCGAGACGGCCGGCGGCCCCGAGGCCTCGGCCGAACCGTCGATCCCCCCCAAGGCCCCCCTGCCGTCCGGCAAACCGCTGGGCGACGACGCGCACGTGCCGAGCCCTTCCGGTGTGGACGACCTGGACGCGACCTCCGTCTCCAGGGCCTGGATCGAGGTCGCGTACGGCTACGACACGAAGTACGACTCCGGCCCGCACGACGCCGTCCTGCGCACCGCCCGCTGGCTCACCCCGGACAAGCACAAGGCGGAGCGCTCGTACCGCCCCGCCAGCGGTGCCGGCGAACGCTGGAACTCCTGGGCGGCGCACAAGGCGTGGACGACGGTGGAGGTGGAGTTCGACGACGACGGCGACGCGCCCTCCGACACCGCGACCGAGGCGTACCGCGCCGTGTTCGTCGACGGCGAGGCGCACGGCCGGGACGGCTGGACGGGGACCGGTCCGCAGGCCACGGTGTACCTGAAGCTGGTGCGTTCCGGGAAGGGCGAGCCATGGCGGGTCGATGATGTGCGTACGGTGGAGGCCGCGGCGCAACCACCGACGTCACCGACCGCGTCGCCATCCACGGCGTCGTACACGGGAGTCGGCGGGAAACCGGTGTCTCTCGCGTCGCCCGTGTCCTTCGCCCTTCCGTCCGCCGTTTCTCCTTCTGACCGACCCGAGTGAGGGAACGATGACTCGACTCAGCCGCGAACAGAAGCGGGAACTCAAGCGTGCGGGGCGCGCGCCGGCACCGGCCGGGCTGACCCCGATCGACGTACGGGTCTCCACCGAGGCCGGCGCGACGGTCGGCGGCATGCCGGTACCGTCGGCCGCGGGGGAGTCCCTGCAGAGCGCCGCGCTCGACTACCTCCACCGACTCGCCCTCGCCACCGGTCACCCCGTCCTCGCCACGGTCCACGACGAACGCATCGGCTACGTCGTACCGCTGCAGGTCCATGTGGACGGCTCCAGCAGCTTCGCGGGCGAGCCGGTGCGGGTGAGCGAGCCGAGGGGCGACATCGCGACAACTGCCCCCACACCGGGCACGACACCGGCGCCCGCTCCGCGCACGGCTGCGCCGGGTCCGGTCCCGCACCCGGCACACCAGCCACCGGCGGCTGCGCCCGCACGTCCGGTGGGCGAGCCGGCGCGGGCCGTGGAGGAGACCGTGCGGCCGGTGGAAGAGTCCGCACGGCCGCCGGCCCGGTCCGCGCCCGTGGCTCCGCCCGCCGGTGCGCCCGCGCCGCCCGCGGGCGAGCCGGTCGGCGCGCCGGGGCCGCGCCGTGACAAGTCGACGCACGTCCTGCGCGCGGTACCGGAGTCGGCAGCACGGGCGATGCCCCAGCAGGAGGAGGCAGTCCCGGAAGCACCGCACGCCCAGCCGCAGCAGCCGAGGAGGGAGCCCAGCACCCTGCGTCTGTCGACGGCCAGGCCGGCGTCGTCAACGGAGGAACCGGTCCGTCACCCGGCGGTTTCCGAGCAGCCGAAGCGGGAGCCGAACACCCTTCCGCTGACGGCCGCGAAGGCCCCGGCCTCCGGCCAGGAGCCCGGCGGTTCCCCGGCGGAGCCCCCGGCTGCGGCCGCAGAGCCGAAGCGGGAGCCCCGGACCATGCCGCTCACCGCGGCGAAGCCGGCGGCGGGCGGTGTCGCCCCGTCGACCTTCGTGCTGCGCGCCGTCCCGGAGCCCAAAGACGGCCCCCTCGCCCAGCCCCCTCGCACCCCCGACCTCCCTCTCACCCTCCCCGGCGTCTCCCCCGCTTCCGACAACGCGCCCCACCCCCACGGCGAGGCGTCCCGGCCCGCCGCCACGGCCGCCCGCGCAGCGGGCGAGTACGGCCACGGCACCGGCCCCGACCGGTCCACCGGTACGACGGCGCCCGCGGCCGGCGAGTACGGCGGGGCGACGGCGGAGTCCGCCGGTACGGCCGCGCCGGGGGTGGACGAGTACGGGCGGGCAGCGGCGGGTTCCGGCCATGCGGCTGCGCCCGTGGCAGGCGAATACGGCCAGCCGGCACGCACGGGGGAGCGGGCAGGGTCCGCCGGTGTCGCCGCGCCCACGGACGGGGAGTACGGCCCGGCCGGCGACCCCACTCCGGGCGCCGACCGGCCCGCGTCCGCGACCCAGCCCTGGCAGCCGTCGGCCACCACCCCGCCCGCCGCCCAGGAGCCCACCCACGCGTCGGACGACGCACCGGCCCCGGAGCTGGACCCGAGCGCCCTGGAGCCGCAGCCCTGGCCGCCGGGCCGGCACTCGGCGGCGGCGCCAGTCGCCCCCGGGGAGGTCGCCGACGCCGTACCTGGCCCCGAGCTGAGCCCGGCCGCCCTGGAGCCGCAGCCGTGGCCGCCGCATCAGGCCCCGGAGCATCAGGTCCCGGCCCACGCGCCCGGCGGGGAGACCGGGCACGCGGCCGTCGCCGCGCCCGAACCCGTCTCCGCCCACCTCTGCGACGCGGTCCCGGAACCGACGCCCGTCACGCTGGAGCCGCAGCCCTGGCCGCCGGCGGCGCCGCCCACCCCGGTGCCGACGCCCGTCCAGGTGAGCGCCCCGGCACCCGACCCCGCGCCGGCCCCGTTGGAGGAGTCCGCGGCCGACCCCTACTCCGCCCCCGAGTGGAAGGTGGTGGACGACGACGGCCCCAAGCCCGCGCCGGTGCGCGAGTTCGACGCCGTCGCCGAGGCCGTGCTGGACCCGGAGGAGTCCGACGGGGCGGCCCCCGCACCCTTCGCGGAGCCCGTCTCGCGCATCAACGAGGCCGTGAAGATGGGCCGTATCCAGGAGGCCGCGGAGATGGCCGAGCACACCGTGGCCCAGGCGACGGCGACCCTCGGCCCCCAGCACGCCGAGGTCCTCCGGCTGCGTGAACTGACCGCCTACATCGCCTACTTGGCCGGTGACGCGCTCAGGTCCTTCCATCTGTCCCTCGACCTGGCCGCCCTCCGGCACCGTCTGCGCGACCCTCGCGCCGCGTACGGCAACATCCAGAGCGCGGCGGCGGCCTGGCGCGCGGTCCGCGACCCGCTCCAGGGCCTGCACCTGGGCCGCGACCTGATCGCCGTGTGGGCCGAGCTCGCCGCGGACGCCGGTCCCGCCGCCGACGACGTGGAGCAGCTCGAGAAGGCACGCACCCGCATGGGCCGTCTCACCGAACGGGCCCGGGCCCTGGACGCCGCCCCCTACGCCGGGAGCCCGCACGCCAATGGCCAGTGACAGCGGACGCGGCGGCCCCCGCCGCCACGACATCCCGCGGACGGTCGGCCGCGCCCCCGCACCGGGAACGGACCGGAACACCACCGCTCCCGGCAGCGACGGCGCCCCCCACGCCGCCTCCACCCCCACACCCCTCCCCGGAGTCGCCCGCCACCGCAGCACCCCGCGGCCGTCTCCACGTGCCCCTCGACCCCGAGTCGAGGTGCACGTCAACGAGCTCACCGGCACCATGAGTTGGCGCACGCTCGGTGATCGGTCCGCCCGATCCGCAGGCAACCCGGTGGTGTACGACGCCCTTCATGGCGGCCCTGGCAACCGCCGCCCCCTTCACGCCAGTACGCCAACCTCCCGCCACCCCGTCGAGGCTCCCTGGAGCGTCCGTGCCGCGGCGTTGCGTTCCGCCGGACTCGACCCGGCCCGCGCCCCCGCCAAGGGCGCCGCGCCGATCCCGACGCACCCGGCGGCCGTACGGGCAGCGCTGAGCGTCGACGTCGCGTCGCTCGGTCCGGAACAACTCCGGCTCCACCTGGCCCGGATCGGCGCCCTCCGCTCCACCGTCGCCGCCGACGTGGCCCACGGCACCCGCATGCCCGCGGCGGTCGCCTCCCGCCTCCGCTCGACGACGGCCACCTCGGCCCGCGCCCTCGGAGCCGAACGCACCGCCACGACGCGCACCGCCACGACGCGCACGGCCTCCGCGGCGGCCGCCCGCCCGCAGGTCCCCGTGACACGACCGGGGCCGGCAGCGACCCACCGCCGCTGACCGACCCCGGAACGAACCATCAGCCGTGCGCAGGGCGTACGTCCTGGTCTCCTACTCCGACAGTTCCCACACCGCGTACGCCAACGCGTCGGCGTTCCGGTCGAGCGCCGTGTCGTTGATGTTGGACGTCGTGTCGCACGACGAGTGGTAGCAGCGGTCGAACGCCTGGCCGGACGTGCCGCCCCACTTGGCGACCTGTGCCGCGGTCTTGGCGCGGCTCGCGCCCGTGAAGAGGCCGCCCACCGGCACGCCCGCGCTCTTGAACGGCGCGTGGTCGGAGCGGCCGTCGCCCTCGGTCTCGATCTCCGTGGGGACGCCGATGCCCGCGAAGTAGTCCTTGAAGGTCTTCTCGATGGCGGGGTCGTCGTCGTAGACGAAGTACCCGGGGTTCGGCGACCCGATCATGTCGAAGTTGAGGTAGCCGCTGATCCGGGCGCGGTTCGCCGAGGACAGGTTGTTGACGTAGTGGCGCGAGCCGACCAGGCCCAGCTCCTCCGCGCCCCACCAGGCGAAACGGAGGTGCTTGGTGGGCTGGTAGCCGGTGCGGGCCACGGTCAGCGCGGCCTCCAGCACGGCGGCGGAACCGGAGCCGTTGTCGTTGATGCCGGCGCCGGAGGAGACGCT
This sequence comes from Streptomyces sp. NPDC030814, assembly GCF_055572155.1. Classification (NCBI taxonomy): domain Bacteria; kingdom Bacillati; phylum Actinomycetota; class Actinomycetes; order Kitasatosporales; family Streptomycetaceae; genus Streptomyces; species Streptomyces sp. NPDC030814. The sequence goes on along the minus strand of NZ_JBVIDX010000012.1, from coordinate 101,619 downwards.
GTCGAGGTGCGAACCGGCCATGAGCACCTGGTCGGTGTCGCCGCCGGGCCAGTCGGCGATCAGGTTGTACCCGGTGCGGCCGCCGGACGTGAAGGACTGCACGGTCGTGGTGAAGCCGGCGGCGTCCAGCTTGCCCTTCACATAGTTCAGGGAGGCCGTGTAGCCGGCCCGGCCGTGGGCTCTGTTGCCGCCGTTGGCGGCGGCGATCGACTGGAACTGGGTCAGGTGGGCCTTGACGTTGGCCACGGGCAGATCGGGCGCGGCGGCCACCGCCTCGGGGGCGGGAGCCGCCCCGGCCACGGATCCGCTGGTGAAGAGCGTGGCCGCCGCGACGGCGACGGCGGCAGCGGTACGCCCGGTGACTGGAACGGAGAGCTTCATGTGGGGGCTCCGGATTCCAAGGGATCCGCACGAACCGCTGTTGGCGTGTCCATGGCGAATCTGGGTGAATGAGGTGCCAGGATGGTGCGGGCGTGGCTGACTTTCCGTCAAGAGCGCTATTCGGCCAGTGGTGTTCGCATGTCGGACTCGTCGGGCGAAACTTTGGTCACGGCCATGCCGCCGCCCTGGAGTGAGGCCGGTGCGACTGCTGCGGCCGGTGCGACTGGTGCGACTGTGGTGGCCGACTCGGCCGTGTCGTCGGCACGGCCGGGAATGGCGGGGCATGGCGACGGCGGGCCGTTGGGGAAACGGCCCGCCGTCGTGTGGGAGAGGCGGTCAGGCGCGCAGGCCATCCAGGGGGTACCGGAAGCACGTGTCGGAGTCGGAGCCGATGCCGCCCCGCTCGTATTACTTCTGGTTCACTCGGGCGTCCCGCTGGCTGCACGGCACCGTGTAGTCCCAGACCTCGGCGGTCTGGTCGTTGTCGACCGGCGCGCCGGTGTTGTTCCGGTCGCCCGGCCGGTCGGTCTCGAAGCACCGCGGGACGCCGCCGCCCAGGACGCCGATCGACCTCACGTCGCCGGGAAGGTGCACCTGCAAGATGTGCCTGACCCGGTTCCCGGGTGCGTCAGCCTGCGCCGGAACCGCGACGACGCCGAGAGCGAGCGCCGAAGACCGGCCGCCGGGAGCGCGGAACGTCGGGGCTCTGAAAGATCACCGGTTGGCGTGAGCGGGGTGTGGAAAAGCGTGTGCGCGCCTCAGATCGCGGGCTTCGGGGCGACCGGTTCGACCTCCGGCACGGGCCCCGGTACGGGCCCCGGTACGGGCCCCGGCGCGGGCTCCGGCTCCGGCCGCGCCTGAGCCGCGCGCGCCCCGCCCCAGCGGCGGGCGGTCCGCAACGCGTCCCAGGTCAACAGGGAGAGCGCCAGCCACACCAGGGCGAAGCCCGCCCACCGCTCGGGCGGCATGGCCTCGCCGAAGTACAGCACTCCGAGCAGGAACTGGAACACCGGCGCCAGGTACTGCAGCAGCCCCAGCGTGGACAGCGGCACCCGGATCGCCGCCGCTCCGAAGCAGACCAGCGGCAGTGCGGTGACCAGGCCGGTCGAGGCCAGCAGCAGGGCGTGTCCGACGCCCTCCGTGGCGAAGGTGGAATCGCCCCGTGAGCCCAGCCACAGCAGATAGCCCAGCGCGGGCAGGAAGAGGATCACGGTCTCCGCGGCGAGCGACTCCGTGCCGCCCAGGTTGACCTTCTTCTTCACCAGCCCGTACGTGGCGAAGGAGAAGGCGAGGCAGAGCGAGATCCACGGCGGCCGTCCGTAGCCGATGGTCAGGACGAGGACGGCGGCGGCGCCGATGCCGACCGCCGCCCACTGCACGGGCCGCAGCCGTTCCTTCAGGAGCAGGACGCCCATGGCGATGGTGACCAGCGGGTTGATGAAGTACCCGAGGGACGCCTCGACGACCTGGCCGTTGTTCACGGCCCAGATGTAGACGCCCCAGTTCACGGCGATCACCGCTGCCGCGACCGTGATCAGGGCGAGCTTGCGCGGCTGCCGCAGCAGCTCACCGGCCCAGACCCAGCGCCGCAGCACCAGCAGGGCGATCCCCACGAAGCCGAGGGACCACACCATGCGGTGGGCGAGCACCTCCACCGCCCCGGCGGGCTTGAGCAGGGGCCAGAAGAGCGGGACGAGCCCCCACATCCCATACGCGGCGAAGCCGTTCAGCAGACCTATCCGGTGTTCGCCCTTCGACTGCGCCGCCACGGCCCCTCCTTCTCGACCGGCCGCGCCCCGCGGCCCACGTCCCACGAAGGTAACGCCGACGGCCCTCGACTGTCATGCCCGTATCGCCATACGGTCATGACAGCCGGGGCGAGTGTCGCCCGGAGGGCTTAGCCCTTGAGCGCCGCCGCGATCGAGTCCGCGATCGGCGTGGTCGGGCGGCCGATCAGACGGGAGAGGTCGCCGGAGGAGACGACCAGCTCGCCCTTCTCGATGGACGCGTCGACGCCCGCGAGGATCGCGGCGAACGGCTCGGGGACACCGGCGCCGGTGAGGATGCCGGCGAACACGTCGACGGAGACGGCGTTGTCGGCTATCTCCTTGCCGGTCTGCCGGCTCAGCTCGGCCGCGTACTCGGCGAAGCTCCATGCGACGTCGCCGCCGAGCTCGTACGTCTTGTTCTCGTGACCCTCGCCGGTCAGCACGGCGACCGCGGCGGCCGCGTAGTCCGCGCGGGCGGCGGAGGAGACCCGGCCCTCACCGGCGGCGTGCGTGACGGCGTTGTACTCCAGCACGGGGCCGAGCTGCTCGGTGTAGTTCTCGTTGTACCAGCCGTTGCGCAGCAGCACGTACGGCAGACCGGAGGCCAGCAGCACCTCCTCGGTGCCCCGGTGGTCGTCCGCGAGCGCCGCCGTCAGGGTGCCCGGCCCGCTGGTGTAGGCGAGGAGCGCTGCACCGGCGGCCTTGGCGGCGTCGATGACGATCGTGTGCTGCCCGACGCGGTCGTTGCCGATCTCGCTGCCGGAGATCAGCAGGACCTTGTCACCGGCGGAGATGACGCCGTCGAAGGTCTCCGGGGTGTTGTAGTCGGCCACGGCGATCCGCACGCCGCGCGCCGCGAACGCCGCGGCCTTCTCCTCGCTGCGTACGACGGCCGTGATCTGCTCGGCCGGAACCTTCTCCAGCAGACCCTCGACGACGAACTTGCCGAGGTTCCCGGTCGCTCCGGTGACGACGATGCTCATGATGAAACTCCTCCAGGGGGGCGAGTGCGCCACTAACCCTAGGGGGTGCGCTAACTCTTCGAAAGTACCCACTTTCAAGTAAGTACCCCAGCGAAGAGGCCCGGGCCGCACGGCATGCGTGCGGCCCGGGCCTCGGCGGGGTCTGTGCGGGTGCTCAGCCGACGACCGTCCAGGTGTCCCCGCCCGCGAGCAGCGCCGACAGGTCGCCCTTGCCGAACTGCTCGATCGCGTTGTCGAGCTGGTCGGCCATCTGGGTGTCGTAGACGGGCCGGTCGACGGAGCGGAAGACGCCGATGGGGGTGTGGTGGAGGGTGTCGGGGTCGGCCAGCCGGGAGAGGGCGAAGGCGGTGGTGGGGGAGGGGGAGTGCGCGTCGTGCACGAGGACGCGGGACTCGTTGTCCGGGGTGACGGTGACGACCTTGAGGTCGCCGGTCGTCTCGTCCCGTACGACGCCCCGCGTGTCGTCGGTGCCGAAGCGGATGGGCCGGCCGTGTTCGAGGCGGATGACGGCTTCCTGGGCCTGTTGGCGGTCCTTGAGGGCGTCGAAGGCGCCGTCGTTGAAGATGTTGCAGTTCTGGTAGATCTCGACGAGGGCGGTGCCGGGGTGGGCGGCGGCCTGGCGCAGGACGTCGGTGAGGTGTTTGCGGTCGGAGTCGACGGTGCGGGCGACGAAGGAGGCCTCGGCGCCGATGGCCAGGGAGACCGGGTTGAAGGGTGCGTCCAGCGACCCCATCGGCGTCGACTTGGTGATCTTGCCGACTTCGCTGGTGGGGGAGTACTGGCCCTTGGTGAGGCCGTAGATCCGGTTGTTGAAGAGCAGGATCTTGAGGTTGACGTTGCGGCGGAGGGCGTGGATGAGGTGGTTGCCGCCGATGGAGAGGGCGTCGCCGTCGCCGGTGACGACCCAGACGGACAGGTCCCGTCGTGAGGTGGCGAGTCCGGTGGCGATGGCGGGGGCGCGGCCGTGGATCGAGTGCATCCCGTAGGTGTTCATGTAGTACGGGAAGCGGGAGGAGCAGCCGATGCCGGAGACGAAGACGATGTTCTCCTTGGCCAGGCCCAGTTCGGGCATGAAGCCCTGGACGGCTGCCAGGATCGCGTAGTCACCGCAGCCGGGGCACCAGCGCACTTCCTGATCGGACTTGAAGTCCTTCATGGACTGCTTTGCCTCGGCCTTGGGGACGAGCGAGAGCGCCTCGATCGTGCCCGTGCCTTCCCCGGACGAGCCGGTCGCACCGGTCGTCGTCTCAGCCATCGATGGCCTCCTTGAGAGCCGTGGCGAGCTGCTCCGCCTTGAACGGCATGCCGTTCACCTGGTTGTACGAGCGGGCGTCGACCAGGTACTTCGCCCGGATGAGCGTGGCGAGCTGCCCGAGGTTCATCTCGGGGATCACCACCTTGTTGTAACGCTCCAGCACCTCGCCCAGATTCCTCGGGAAGGGGTTGAGGTGCCGCAGGTGTGCCTGCGCGATGGACTCGCCGGCTGTCCGCAGACGCCGGACGGCGGCGGTGATGGGTCCGTAGGTGGATCCCCAGCCGAGGACGAGCGTGTCGGCCTGGCCGGGGTCGTCGACTTCGAGGTCGGGGACGTCGATGCCGTCGACCTTGGCCTGCCGGGTGCGGACCATGAAGTCGTGGTTGGCGGGGTCGTAGGAGATGTTGCCGGTGCCGTCCTGTTTCTCGATGCCGCCGATGCGGTGTTCCAGGCCCGGTGTGCCCGGGACGGCCCAGGGCCGGGCGAGGGTGTGGGGGTCGCGTTTGTAGGGCCAGAAGACGTCGGTGCCGTCGTCGAGGGTGTGGTTGGGGCCCTGGGCGAACTGGACGGTCAGGTCGGGCAGCTCGTCGGGTTCGGGGATGCGCCAGGGTTCGGAGCCGTTGGCGAGGTAGCCGTCGGAGAGCAGGAACACCGGGGTGCGGTAGGTCAGCGCGATGCGGGCGGCGTCGATGGCGGCGTCGAAGCAGTCGGCGGGGGTGCGCGGGGCGACGACGGGGACGGGGGCTTCGCCGTTGCGGCCGTACATGGCCTGCAGCAGGTCGGCCTGTTCGGTCTTGGTGGGCAGGCCGGTGGAGGGGCCGCCGCGCTGGATGTCGACGATGAGCAGCGGCAGCTCCAGGGAGACCGCCAGCCCGATCGTCTCGGATTTAAGTGCCACACCGGGCCCGGAGGTGGTGGTGACGGCGAGGGAGCCGCCGAAGGCGGCGCCCAGGGCGGCGCCGATTCCGGCGATCTCGTCTTCCGCCTGGAAGGTGCGCACGCCGAAGTTCTTGTGCCGGCTCAGCTCGTGCAGGATGTCGGAGGCCGGGGTGATCGGGTAGGAGCCGAGGTAGAGGGGCAGGTCGGCCTGTCGGGAGGCGGCGATCAGCCCGTAGGACAGGGCGAGGTTGCCGGAGATGTTGCGGTAGACGCCGGGCGGGAAGGCGGTGGCGGCGGGGGCGACCTCGTAGGAGACGGCGAAGTCCTCGGTGGTCTCGCCGAAGTTCCAGCCCGCGCGGAAGGCGGCGATGTTCGCCGCGGCGATGTCGGGTTTCTTGGCGAACTTGGTCTTGAGGAACTTCTCGGTGCCCTCGGTGGGCCGGTGGTACATCCAGGACAGCAGGCCGAGGGCGAACATGTTCTTGCTGCGTTCGGCCTCTTTGCGGGTGAGGTCGAAGTCCTTGAGCGCCTCGACGGTGAGGGTGGTCAGCGGGACGGGGTGGACGCTGTAGCCGTCCAGGGAGCCGTCGTCCAGGGGGCTGGTGGTGTAGCCGACCTTCTGCATCGCGCGTTTGGTGAACTCGTCGGTGTTGACGATGATCTCCGCGCCGCGGGGTACGTCGCCGATGTTGGCTTTCAGGGCGGCGGGGTTCATGGCGACCAGGACGTTGGGTGCGTCGCCGGGGGTGAGGATGTCGTGGTCGGCGAAGTGCAGCTGGAAGCTGGACACGCCGGGCAGGGTTCCGGCGGGGGCGCGGATCTCGGCGGGGAAGTTCGGCAGGGTGGACAGGTCGTTGCCGAACGAGGCCGTCTCGGAGGTGAAACGGTCACCCGTGAGCTGCATACCGTCACCGGAGTCCCCCGCGAACCGAATGATCACCCGATCGAGGCGGCGGACGTCCTTGGTCCCCGTCGGTTTGCGCTGTTCCCCCAGTTCTCCCAGAACGGCCTCGTCGGCCTGCTCCGCTGGGCTGCTGACCTGGCTGGTCACTGAACTTGACCTCCCTTGAGGCGGCTGTCCGGGAGCGACCGCCCCAGCGGCCCTCCCGAGACCAACCCTACGTCGGTGCTGCGGACCTTCCCTCGACCGTTCGATTGTTCGACGCGCATTTTTCGGTCACCGCCGGTCGTGCCCCGTCCCACCCCGCACACCCGCTGAACTGCCACAGAAGACGCTCCCCCGGAAGTGACGGTTCTAGTACTGACGGCACGGGCGCTTCGGAGGTGAAGGGGGCGGACGGCTGCTGTTCCGGGGGTGACCGGCGGTGGTAGGGGATGAGCGGCGAGTGTAAGGGCGGCGAGTAGAGACGGAGTGGAGGACGGGGCCCTTCGCCGATGGGCCGGATCGGTGAGGAACCGGGTGACCGGTCGGGCGTGATGGCTGTGACGTGTCGGGTGTGGTGCTCGTGACTGTCGGGCGTGATGGCTGTGACCGGTTTGCGTGGTGTCTGTGACCGGTCGCGTGGTGCTCGTGACTGGTCGGGCGTGGTGGCTGTGACCGGTCGGGCGTGGTGGCTGTGACCGGTCAGGCGTGATGCGGGTGACCGGTCAGGAGTTCAGATAGGTGAGAACGGCCAGCACACGCCGGTGATCCCCGTCGCTCGGCGACAGCCCGAGCTTCAGGAAAATGTTGCTGACGTGCTTCTCGACGGCACCGTCACTCACCACCAGCTGCCGGGCGATCGCGGAGTTGGTCCGCCCCTCCGCCATCAGCCCCAGCACCTCGCGCTCCCTCGGCGTGAGCCCCGCGAGCACATCCTGCTTGCGGCTGCGCCCGAGCAACTGGGCCACCACCTCGGGGTCGAGCGCGGTACCTCCGCCCGCCACCCGCACCACCGCGTCGACGAACTCCCGCACGTCCGCCACCCGGTCCTTCAGCAGATACCCGACACCCCGGCTGGACCCGGCGAGCAGCTCGGTGGCGTACCGCTCCTCCACGTACTGCGAGAGCACGAGCACCCCCAGCTGCGGGTGCTCCTTGCGCAGCTGTACGGCGGCCCGGACGCCCTCGTCGGTATGGGTCGGCGGCATCCGCACATCGGCGACGACGACATCGGGCAGCTCCCCCTGCGCCGCGAACTCACCGATCGTCTTGATCAAAGCGTTGCCGTCCCCGACCCCGGCGACGACGTCGTGCCCCCGGTCGGTCAACAGCCGGGTGAGCCCCTCCCGCAACAGCACCGAATCCTCGGCGATGACCACCCGCACCTTGTCCTCCACGATCCCGTCCCCCCACAGCACCGGAGCCGGCCCTCATCCTGGCCCACCCACCACCCGACCGCCCCAGCATCCCAGCATCCCCGTCCCCCCACGCCACCCCGACACCCTGATGCGTGCGAACCCCGCCGACTCTTGGCCGGTTACCGCCGCTGCGGCACGAAGAAGCGGGGTCGGGGGTTCTCGCTCCTGGCGCGCCCTCTGTTGTTCCCCCCCCCCCCCCCAACATCCCCCCCCCCCCGCCCGGGCCCCCGGGGGCACCCCCACCCAGGTGGCGCCCCGGTTTCCCCGGTTG
>NZ_JBVIDX010000012.1:66769-93770 GCF_055572155.1 Streptomyces sp. NPDC030814 | reverse complement strand
TGGGGGGAAGGTGTGTGTTCTTCGGGTCTGTGCGGGGAAACCCCTCCGCCTTTTGGCCGGTTACCGCCGCGGCGAAAAGAAGAGGCGCGTCAGGAGCTGCCAGCTCCGGACGCGCCCTTGGTGGTCCCGCCCCCGCCGCCGAGCGTCATGCCCCCGCGGCCGGGGCCCCGGGGATCACGCCCGCCAGGGCAGCTCCGCGGTCACCCGGGTGGGTCCGCCGGCCGGTGAATCCACGACGAGCACCCCGTCGAGGGCCCCCAGCCGCTCGGCCAGCCCGGCGAGCCCGGACCCGGCCCCGACCTCGGCACCGCCCATCCCGTCATCGAGGACCTGCAGCATCAGCCGCCCCTCGACCTTCCACACATCGACCACGGCCCGAGAAGCCCCCGCGTGCTTGCTGACGTTCTGCAGCAGCTCGGACACCGTGAAGTAGACGATCCCCTCGATCGCCGGCACCGGACGCGCGGGCAGGTCCACATCCACCACCACCGGTACCACGCACCGCGCGGCGACCGCCGACAGCGCCGCGTCCAGCCCCCGGCCGGTCAGCACCGCCGGATGGATCCCCCGCGCCAGGTCCCGCAGCTCCTGCAGTGCCGTCTTCACCTCGCCGTGCGCCGAGTCCACCAGCCGTGCCGCCGCCTGCGGATCCTCGCTCAGCTTCTCCTTCGCCACGCCCAGATCCACGGCCAGCGCGACCAGCCGGGCCTGCGCCCCGTCGTGCAGGTCCCGCTCGATGCGCCGCAGATCGGCGGCGGCCGTGTCCACCACGACCCCCCGGTCCGACTCCAGCTCCACCACCCGCGCCCCCAGCCGGGACGGCCCGAGCAGCGCGCCCACCATCACCCGGTCCACCATCGTCAGCCCCCGCACGATCCACGGCGTGGCCATCGTGAACAGCAGACCCACCAGCGCCGTCACGGTCACCTCGAACGGGTTGTCGAGGTACACGGCGTGCCCCTCGTCCCCGTACAGCTGCACGCCGTCCTGCCCGACCCACATCGGAAAGACCCAGAACCACAGCGGATACGTGAGCATCGCCCACCCGTACGCCCAGAAGGCCAAGGCGACGACGAAGGAGAACACCGACCACGGGAACTGCGCGACGGCGTAGAGCAACTGCCGCCACGACGACCCGCTGCGCAGGACGGCTCCCATCCACGCCAGCGCCCCGCGCTTGCGCGTCCGCAACGGCTCCGGCGCGGCCACCTCCACCCCGAGCAGCGCCCGCGCCCGCGCCCGCTCCAGCGCCCCGAGCCCTCGGCACCCGGCGAGCCCCGCTGCCAGCACCGGCACCCCGAGGAACGTGATCAGCAGGCCCACCCCCAGCGACAGCATCGTCACCGCGTACGTGAACATCAGCACCCCGATCGGGAGGCCCAGCAGCACATAGCCCAGCTCCCGCCAGCTGCGCCCCTCGAACGGCGCCCGCAGCCCGGCCGGCACCCGATGCCGCCGGTCCGCCCCGGCCGCGTCGTCCCAGCCGCCGTACCCCTGCCCATACGCGGATTCCATAGCCGCCACTCCTCCTCACCCACACTCCGACCGGAGCGCGCCCGACCTGGCGTACTCCCACCCTCCGCGCCCCCGGTCTCCCGGACCATCCGGCCCGTCGGCGTCCGGTTCCGGGGGTTTTCCCCACCCCGCCTACCGCCCCCGCCAGGGCAGCTCCGCCGTGATCGTCGTGGGCCCGCCCACCGGTGAATCGATCACGAAGAGGCCGTCCACCGCGCCGAGCCGCTCCGCGAGACCGGCGATCCCCGTGCCGCCGTCGACGCTCGCGCCGCCGCGCCCGTCGTCCCACACCTGGATCAGCAGCCGGTCGTCGGACCGCCACACGTCCACGGCCGCGGACCTCGCCCCACTGTGCTTGCTGACGTTCTGGAGCAACTCCGAGACGGTGAAGTACGCGATCCCCTCGATCGCCGCCGCGGGCCGCGCCGCGAGATCGACCGTCACCTTCACCGGAGCGGTGCACCGCGAGGCCACCGCCGACAGCGCCGCGTCCAGCCCCCGGTCCGTCAGCACCGCCGGATGGATGCCCCGCGCCAGGTCCCGCAGCTCCTGAAGCGCCAGCTTCACCTCGCCGTGCGCCTCCGCCACCATCGAGGCCACGGCGTCGTCGGCCTGGCCCTCCAGCAGCTTCTCCTTCGCCAGCCCGAGCCCCATCGCCAGATTCACCAGACGGGCCTGCGCCCCGTCGTGCAGATCCCGCTCGATCCGCCGTAGGTCCGCCGCTGCCGTGTCCACCACGACACCCCGGTCCGACTCCAGCTCCGCGATCCGCCGCTCCAGCTCGTCCGACGGCGACAGCAGCGCCCGCACCATCACCCGGTCCGCGTTCGCCAGCCCCCGCACGATGTACGGCAATACCGGCCACGCCACGAACAACCCCGTGAGAGTGATCGTGAACGTCGCGATCCCCCACGGCATCCGGATCAGCTCGTACAGCATCGAGCGCCAGCCGACCGGGTCCTTCACACTCATCCACACCTGCGCGACGAACCCGTCCGCGCCGCCCCGCAAGGGCAGCGGACTCGGCTCGTCCACCCGCACCCCGAGCAGCGCCCGTGCCCGTATCCGCTCCAGCTTGCCCAGCTGCCGCGCCCCCAGCAGCGCCGCCGCGAGCAGCGGGAAACCGATCACCGTCAGCGTCAGGAAGGCGCTCGTGAACAGCACGGTCGTCACGAAGGTGAACCCGATCAGCGCCAGCGGGAGATTCGTCAGCAGATGCGCGATCTCCTTCCACGTGTGCACCTCGAACGCGAGACGCGCCGGCGGCAACGGTTCGGAGGGCGTGCGGCTGGAGGGCAACGGGCGCCCGGACGGCCGTCCACGGCCGGTCGAGGGAGAAAGGGGCTCGGTCATGGCCACAGCCTGCCCGCCCGCGCCCGGCCGGCGCCATGAGGCGAACCGCCCGGCCCCCCCTGGGGAAAACCCCACCCGCCGCCGGAGGCACCGCCCCCACCGCCCTGCGCGGCTGCCCCACCGCCCTGCGCGGCTGCCCTGCCGTCCCGCCCGGCCGCCCCATCTCCCCGGCCCGGTCGCCCCCTTCGCCCCGCGCGGGCCGCCGCCACCGCCCGGCGCACGGACCCCCAGGTCACGGCCCTGCGCATGCCGAGCTGTGACGGGCTGCTTACGGTCTCTTTAGCAGGGCCTAGACTCCCGTGCGTACAGATCGTCGAACAGCGGCGTATGTATGGCGTACGGAGCGCGTACGTACAGGTCGCCAGGTGAGGGAACGAGGGGCGGACGTGCCGGAACCGACCGTCGCCGTCGCGGCGGAGCACTTCGTGGCGGCGGACTACTTCCAGTCCTACTCGGTGGTCGGACTGCTCGCCGCCGTGGGCGTGCTCTTCGTGGCCATCGCCTTCGGCGCGGGACGCCTGCTGCGCCCCGAGGTGCCCACCCGGGAGAAGCTCCTGACGTACGAGTGCGGCGTCGACCCCGTCGGCGAGCACTGGGCCCACACCCAGGTCCGCTACTACGTGTACGCCTTCCTCTACGTCATCTTCGCCATCGACTCGATCTTCCTCTTCCCCTGGGCGACCGTCTTCGCCGACGACGGCTACGGCGCGACCACGCTGGTGGAGATGTTCGTCTTCCTCGCCTTCCTCGCCGTCGGCCTGCTCTACGCATACAAGAAGGGCGTCCTGGCATGGACGTGACGCCAGAAGTGACCGCCGCGCAGTCCGCTCAGCGGCCTGCCACCCCGCCTGCCCCGCAGCCCGTGCCGCTCCCGGAGCCGAAGCGGCTGGGCGCCCTCGCCCGCCTCGCCCCCGAGCCGATGAAGGTGATCCTCAACTGGGGCCGTCGTTACTCGCTCTGGGTCTTCAACTTCGGCCTGGCCTGCTGCGCGATCGAGTTCATCGCCGCGTCGATGGCCCGCCACGACTTCATCCGGCTCGGCGTCATCCCCTTCGCGCCGGGCCCCCGCCAGGCCGACCTGATGGTCGTGTCCGGCACGGTCACGGACAAGATGGCCCCGGCCGTCAAGCGTCTCTACGAGCAGATGCCGGAACCGAAGTACGTCATCTCCTTCGGCGCCTGCTCCAACTGCGGCGGCCCCTACTGGGACTCCTACTCGGTGACCAAGGGCGTCGACCAGATCATCCCCGTCGACGTCTACGTCCCCGGCTGCCCGCCCCGCCCCGAGGCCCTCCTCCAGGGCATCCTGAAACTCCAGGAGAAGATCGCCAGGGAGTCCCTCGGGGAGCGGTACGGCAACGGAACGGCCACCGCGGCCACCGCGTCCGCCGATGCCCCGACCCCGGCGCCGGCCCGCCCGTCACCGGCGGCCCTCCAGAGCGACCTGGTGAAGCCCCCGGCCCCGCCGGCCACCACCGGCACGACCGACAGCTCCACCGGGGAGGGGGACCGGTGACCGGCTGGCTCCCCGCCCCCGTCGAGGAACTCTTCGGCGCGGACGCCACCGCCGAGGAGTCCTATGACGTCCTCAGCGTGGACGTCCCCTCCGCCTCCTGGACCGAGGCCCTGCGCACCGCCCGCACCACCCTGGGCTGCACCTACTTCGACTGGCTGAGCGCCGTCGACGAGCCCGGCACCGGCTTCCGGGTCTCGGCCCACGTCGTGGCCCTGGCCCCGGTCCGCCGCCTCCTCGTGCGCACCACGGTCCCGCACGAGTCCCCGGTGCTGCCCACCGCCGTGGACGTCTACGCCGGTGCCGCCTGGCACGAACGCGAGACCCACGAGATGTTCGGCGTCCGTTTCGAGGGCCACCCCGGCCTGGACCACCTCCTCCTCCCCGAGAACTTCGAGGGCCACCCGCTGCGCAAGGACTTCGTCCTGGCCGCCCGCGTCGCCAAGGCCTGGCCCGGCGCCAAGGAACCCGGCGAGTCCGAGCACGGCGGCCCCAAGCGCCGCCAGATGCTCCCGCCCGGTGTGCCCGACCCCAACGAGTGGGGCCCGCTCAAGGGCCAGCTCCCCCCGGCCCCCGCCCGTCCCACCCGCACCCCCGGCGAACGCCCCGCCCGAGCCGCAGCCGACCGCCCCGTACGCCGCACCCGCACGGCGGCCCAGGGCTCCGCGAGCCAGCCGCCCGCCGCGTCGCCCCCGGAAACGCCGGGCCCCCCGGCCGCACCGGCCCCATCGACGCCCCCGCGCCGCACCCGCACGGCGGCCCAGGGCTCCGCGAGCCAGCCGCCCGCCGCGTCGGAGCCGGCGCCCGCTCCCGCGACGCCGCGCCGTGCCCGTACCGCCTCCGGCGGGTCGGCGAGTCAGCGCACGCCGTCGACCGAGACCCCCGACACCGGCGAGCCCCCGGCGGGGAGCCGCCCCGCGCGGCCCACCCCCCGCAGCACCGACGCCCCCTGGCACCACGCCCGCCCGGCCTTCGAGGGGTCGGAGCCGGAGCCGGAGCCGGGGCCGGTGTCGGAGCCGAAGTCGGGGCCGGAGCCGAAGCCGGACCCCGTGCCGGAGCAGAAGCCGGCGCCTGAGGCCGGCCTTGATGCGGAGCCCAGGCCCGAGCCCGAGGCCAAGCCCGCGCCTGCGCCGAAGCCGGAGGCCGAACCCTCGCCCGAACCGATGGCCAAGCCCCAGCCCGTGCCCGAGCCCCAACCCAAGCCCAAGCCCAAGCCGGAGGCCGAACTGGCGCCCGAGCCGGAGGCCAGGCCTACGCCTGCGCCGCAGCCAGAGGCCGAACCCGCGCCTCAGCTCGAGCCAGAGGTCAGGTCCGGGTCCGCGCCGGAGGCCGAACCCACGCCCGCGCCGGAGGCCGAACCCGCGCCCAAGCCGGAGGCCGCACGCGCGCCGGAGCCGCAACCGGCGGCGGAGCAGCCCGACGCACCCGCCACTTCCGACGAGTCACCCGGCACTCCCGACGGCGGTACCCCCGAGAACGAGGGCACCGCGCCCGACGGCGGCACCCTCAAGAACGAGGGCACCGCGCCCGCCGCCGACACCCCCGACGAACCGCCCACCCCCGAACCGCCCACCACGCCCGAACCCCCCGCAGGAGGCCCGCGGTGAACGACGCCCTCGACGTCGCCCTGCGACTCCTGCTCGTCTTCGTCGTCTTCCTCACCTTCCCCCTGATCATCGGTCAGACGGAACACAAGGTGATGGCCCACATGCAGGGCCGCCTCGGCCCCATGTACGCCGGCGGCTTCCACGGCTGGGCCCAGCTCGTCGCCGACGGCGTCAAGTTCGCCCAGAAGGAAGACGTCGTCCCGGCCGGCGCGGACCGCCGTATCTTCCAGCTCGCCCCCGCGGTCGCCCTCCTCCCGTACCTCCTCGTCCTCCTCGCCATCCCCATCGGCCCCGGCGAGGGCGCCGTCGGCGAAGTCATCGACGCGGGCATCTTCTTCGTCCTCGCCGTGATGGGCGTCGGCGTCCTCGGCTCCCTCATGGCCGGCTGGGCCTCCGCGAACAAGTTCTCCCTCCTCGGCGGCCTCCGCACCGCCGCCCAGCTTCTCGCCTACGAACTCCCGATGCTGCTGACGGCCGCCTCGGTGGCGATGGCGGCCGGCACGGTCTCCCTCGTCGGCATCGTCGACGCCTTCGAGTGGTGGTGGCTGCCCTGGCAGATCGTCGGCGCGATCGTCTTCTTCGTCGCCGGCCTCGCCGAACTCCAGCGCCCGCCCTTCGACATGCCCGTCGCCGACTCGGAGATCATCTTCGGCGCCTACACCGAGTACACCGGCCTCCGCTTCGCCCTGTTCCTCCTCGCCGAGTACGCCGGGATCGTCGTCCTGTGCGGCCTGACCACCGTCCTCTTCCTCGGCGGCTGGCACGGGCCCTGGGGCGCCGACGGCCTCGGCTGGATCTGGACCCTGCTGAAGACCGCCGTCCTCGCCTTCGTCGTCATCTGGCTCCGCGTCACCTACCCACGACTGCGCGAGGACCAGCTGCAGAAGCTCTCCTGGACCCTCCTCGTCCCCCTGTCCCTCGCCCAGATCGCCCTCACCGGCGTCGTCAAGGTGGTGATCCAGTAGCCATGGCTGAGTCCCTCCCGCCCACCCGGCCCCGCATCCCCGGTTCCGGCCTCGCCAAGGGGCTGGCCGTCACCCTCCGCACGATGACGCGGAAGACGGTCACCGAGCAGTACCCGGACGCCTTGCCCGAACTGCCGCCCCGCACCCGCGGCGTCATCGGCCTCTTCGAGGAGAACTGCACCGTCTGCATGCTCTGCGCCCGCGAGTGCCCGGACTGGTGCATCTACATCGACTCCCACAAGGAGACCGTCCCGCCCGCCGCCCCCGGCGGTCGCGAGCGCAGCCGCAACGTCCTCGACCGCTTCGCCATCGACTTCTCCCTCTGCATGTACTGCGGTATCTGCATCGAGGTCTGCCCCTTCGACGCCCTCTTCTGGTCCCCGGAGTTCGAGTACGCCGAGACCGACATCCGCGAACTCACCCACGAGCGCGAGAAACTCCGCGAGTGGATGTGGACCGTCCCCGCCCCGCCCGCCCTCGACCCCGGCGCCGAAGAACCCAAGGAACTCACCGCCGCCCGCAAGACCGCGGAGAAACTCGCCGCCACCCAGCAGGCCGAACAGGCGCAGCCGGGGGAGGGGAACGCATGATCCCCACCGCCGCCGTCGCACTCGCCGCCACGCACCACCATCCCTCCCTGGCCGCGGTCGAGAACCGGGGCTTCCTCTCGCCGACCGGCGTCGAGATCGCCTTCCTCCTCGTCGGCCTGGTCACCCTCGGCGCCGCGATCGTCACCGTCACCACCCGCCAACTGGTGCACGCCGCCCTGTGGCTGGTCGTGGCGCTCGGCGGCCTCGCCGTCGAGTACCTGCTGCTCACCGCCGAGTTCATCGCCTGGGTCCAGGTCCTCATCTACGTCGGTTCCGTCGTCGTGCTCCTCCTGTTCGGCCTGATGCTCACCAGGGCCCCGATCGGCCGTTCCCCGGACGCCGACTCCGGCAACCGCTGGGCCGCCCTCACCGTGGCCGTCGCCGCCGCTGCCGCCCTCGTCTGGGTCGTCGTCGACGCCTTCCGCACCACGTGGATCGACCTCGACGGCCCCGCCGCCGGCTCGACCAAGGCCACCGGCGAAAGCCTCTTCCAGAACTGGGTCCTCCCCTTCGAGGCCCTCTCCGTCCTCCTTCTCGCCGCCCTGGTCGGCGCGATCGTCCTGTCCCGCAAGGCCAAGCCGGGGCCTGCCGAACCGAAGACGCCCGCCCCGGCCGAGGCATCCACCCCGGCCAAGGCACCCACCCCCGCCGACGCCTCCGTGCCGAAACCAGCCCCCGCCCCGGCCGAGACGGCCGGCCCGGCCCCCGACCCGTCCGAGGGAGGGGTCCGCTGATGCACCTCGCCTATCCCGTCGTGCTCTCCGCCCTCCTCTTCTGCACGGGCCTGTACGGCGTCCTCGCCCGCCGCAACGCGATCCTGGTCCTGATGTCCGTCGAGCTGATGCTCAACGCCGTCAACCTGAACCTCGTCGCCTTCGACGTCTGGCTCAGCAAGGCCGCCGAGGAGACCCTCCACTCCGGGCAGGCCCTGACCCTGTTCACCATCACCATCGCCGCCGCGGAGATCGGCATCGGCCTGGCCATCGTCCTCGCCGTCCACCGCAACCGCGGCACCGCCGACATCGACAAACTCCGCGACACTGCCGAGCGACCCGAGCGGAGCGAGAAGGCCGAGGCCAGCGCGTGACCACGACCACCCTCGCCGTCCTCGTCCCCCTCCTTCCGTTCCTCGGCGCCGCCGCCGGCCTGCTCCTCGGCCGCACCGCCCCCGGCTTCGTCCGCCCCCTGGCCGTACTCCCGGCCCTCACGGCCTTCGCCCTGGCCGTGCTGGTAGCCGTACGCCAGGGTGGCGACCGCCCCCTCGACGCGGCCACGCAGCTCACGCCGACCGGCTCGGTCCCCATCGACCTCGCCCTGCACATCGACGGCTTCGCCGCCCTCGTCGCCGTCCTGGTCGGCCTGGTCGCCACCTGTGTGCAGATCTACTCGACGGGCTATCTGCGCGACGACCCGCGCTACCCCTCGTACGCCGCTCTCGTCTCCCTCTTCACCTCCGCGATGCTCCTCGTCGTCTACTCCGGCGACCTGATGGTGCTGCTGGTCGGCTGGGAGATCATGGGCATCTGCTCCTACTTCCTGGTCGGCCACTACTGGGAGACCCCGGAGGCCCGCGCCGCCTCCCTCAAGGCCTTCCTGGTCACCAAGCTCGGTGACGTCCCCTTCCTGATCGGTCTGTTCGCCCTCGCCTCCGACGCCGGGTCGTTCCGCATCACCCGGATCGTCGGCACCGTCGCCGACGGCGGCCTCGACCACCCGACGCTGATCGCCCTGCTGCTCCTGGCCGGTGTGGCCGGCAAGTCGGCGCAGTTCCCGCTGCACACCTGGCTCCCCGACGCGATGGCCGGCCCGACGCCCGTCTCCGCGCTGATCCACGCCGCGACGATGGTCGCCGCCGGTGTCTACTTCGTCGCCCGCCTCCTCCCGGTCTTCGCCGTCTCCGCGGCGGCCCTGGTCGTCATGGCCGTGATGGCCGCCGCCACCATGACGGGCTCGGCCCTCGCCGCCCTCGCCCAGGACGACATCAAGCGCGTCCTCGCCTACTCGACGATCGGCCAGCTCGGCTACATGACCGGCGCCCTCGCCGTCGGCGACCGCGGTGCCGCCGTCTTCCACCTCATCTCCCACGGCGCCTTCAAGGCGCTGCTGTTCCTCGCCGCCGGCGTGATCATCCACGCCGCCGGCACCAACTCCCTGGCCGCCATGTCCCGCATGAGCAACCTCCGCACCCGCGTCCCCGACGCCTACTGGACGATGACCGTGGCACTCCTGGCCCTCGCCGCGATCCCGCCCTTCAGCGGCTTCTTCTCCAAGGAATCCGTCCTCGGCGCCGCCGAGAACGCCGCCGAGGGCCACGCCGAGCACATCCCCGGCGCCGCCGGCTGGACCGTCCTCGTCGCCGGCCTGCTCACAGCCCTCCTCACCGCCGCGTACGCCACCCGCCTGTGGCTGCGCGCCTTCCGCGGCCAGGGCGACGAAGCCCCCGACCACGGCCGCCAGCCGCTCAGCATGACCGTGGTCCTCTGGGTGCTCGCCATCCCGTCCCTCTCCCTCGGCGGACTCGCCTACGGCACACTCCCGGACTGGTTCGACGGCGACGACCTGGCCCCCACCCTCACCACGTCCGTCCTCGGCACCGGCCTCGCCCTGACCGGCGGACTCCTCACGTACATCGCCTGGCGGTACACCACGGCGCTGGCCCGCACACCGCTGGGCGCGGTCGCGGCCCACCCCGAGGCGGACGCAGCGACGGTCGAGGCGGAGGCCATCGCGAGCCACGCACCCGCCTACGGAGACGTGGCCTCCGCACCCGACCCGACGGACCCCTCCCGGGTCCTGCTCAGCCCGCTGCACCGCCACGCAGCCGTCGGCTTCCACCTCGACGCCGTGTACGAGGCACTCTTCGTCCGCCCGGTCGAGGCCGGCGCGCGACTCGTCCGGTTCCTCGACCGCGAGGTCGTCGACACCTACGTACGCGGCGCGGGGGCCCTGCCCCGCCTGCTCGGCGCGGCCGTACGACGGGCGCAGACCGGCAATGTGCAGACCTATGTGAGCGCGCTGCTCGCCGGCACCGTCGTCCTGGTGGTCGCCGCCCTTCTCGTCGCCACGGGAGTGTGAGCAGGCGTGATCGATATCAACGAGTCCGTGATGCAGTTCCTTCTGGCGTTCGTCGTCGTCGGCCCGCTCATCGGCGCCGCCGCCGCTCTCCTGCCGGCCCCGCCGGGGCTGAAGGGGAAGTCACCCGAGCAGGCCGTGCTCCGCCACGGCATCACCGTGACCGGCGCGGTGCTCATCGCCGCGATCGTCCTCGCGCTCGGCTTCGACCACGACCATCCGTCGAAGATGCAGGCCAGGACCGACATCAGCTGGATTCCCGCACTCGATGTGCGCATCCACCTCGGCATCGACGGCATCTCCCTCCCCCTCCTGGTCCTGACCGCGCTGCTGACCTTCCTCTGCGCGCTCTACTCGTACTTCAAGCTGCCCGCGGGTCCGTCCCCGAAGGCGTTCGTCGCCCTGCTGCTCGTCCTCGAGTCCGGCACCCTCGCGACCTTCGCCGTCCTCGACCTGCTGCTGTTCTTCCTCGCGTTCGAGATGGTGCTCATCCCGATGTACTTCCTCATCGCCCGCTGGGGCGGTGAGCAACGCACGCAGGCCGCTTGGAAGTTCATCCTCTACACCCTGCTCGGTTCCGTGGTCATGCTGCTCGGCCTGCTCCTGATCGGACTCAGGGCGGGCACGTTCGACATGGTGGCACTCGCCACTGACAATCACCCCGAGCTGACCACATCCGTGCAGGTCATCGCCGTTCTGACGATCGGTGTCGGGCTCGCGGTGAAGACCCCGATGTGGCCGCTGCACAGCTGGCTGCCGGACGCCCACACCGCCGCCCCGACCGTCGGCTCGGTCCTGCTGGCCGGCGTCCTGCTGAAGATGGGCACCTACGGGTTCGTCCGCATCCTGCTGCCGATCACCCCCGACGGCTTCCGCACCTTCGCGCCGTACCTCGGCGCCTTCGCGGTCGTCGGCATCATCTACGGATCCCTCGCCTGCCTCGCCCTCGCCAGGCCGGGCGCGAAGGGCGACCTCAAGCGCCTCATCGCGTACTCCTCCGTCGGACACATGGGGTTCGTGCTCCTCGGCATCGCGACGATGACCCCGACCGGCGTGAACGGCGCCCTGTTCGCCAACATCGCCCACGGCCTCATCACCGGCCTGCTGTTCTTCCTCGTCGGCGCCCTCAAGGACCGCACCGGCACCACCGACCTCGACACCCTCGCCCTCCCGTCGCCCGACCAGCACCCCTCAACGAGCGGCTCCGCCACGCCGGATCAATCCCAGACCGGCGCCGCCCTCTACGGCAGGGCCCCGCGCCTCGGCGGCCTGCTCGCCTTCGGTGCCGTCGCCTCCCTCGGACTGCCCGGCCTCGCCGGGTTCTGGGGCGAGATGCTCGCCCTGTTCGGCGCGTTCCGGCCCGCCGACGACCTCAGCCGCCCGGCCTTCCTCACCTTCATGGCGATCGGCGCGTTCGGCACGCTCCTCACCGCCGCGTACATGCTGATCGTGGTCCGCCGCGTCTGCATGGGCGCCGCCCCACAGGAGCGGCCCCGACTCGCCGACGTACAGACGTACGAGTTCGCGGCCTGGACCCCGCTCGTCGCCCTCACCGTCCTCGCCGGCCTCTGGCCCGCGGCCCTCCTCGGCCTGACCGACCCGGCCGTGCAGCAGCTCCTCGCAGGAGGCACCCGTTGAGCTCCCTGGCCCCGACGACGGCCCAGCCGCTGGCCGAATCCGTCGTCCAGTCCGTCGACTGGCTCGCCATCGCGCCGCCCACGCTCGCCGCCGTCGTCGGCCTGGCCGTGCTCGTCGCCGACCTCTTCGTGGGCGACACGAGGAAGGCACTGCTCGGCTGGGTGTCGGTCGCGGGCCTCGCCCTGTCCCTGCTGGCCCTGGTGCCCCTCCTGGACGGCGACCGCGCCACCTTCTGCCTGAGCGGCAACCCCGACGTGTGCAGCTACACCGCGGACCGCTTCACCCTCGTCATCCAGTTCATGGTGCTCGGCGGCGCCCTCCTCGCCGCCCTGCTGTCGATGACGGCCCTGAAGGACGCCGAGAAGGAACTTCCCGAAGGGGAGTTCTGGTTCCTGCTGCTGTCCTCCGCCGCGGGCGCCGCCCTCCTGCCCGCCTCCCGTGACCTCGCCACCCTGGTCGTCGCCCTGGAGGTCGCCTCGCTGCCGGCCTTCGCCCTCGTCGGCATCCGCCACGGCGACAAGCGGTCCTCCGAGGCGGCCCTGAAGTTCTTCCTGTCGTCCGTCACCGCGACCGCCGTCAGCCTCCTCGGCATCAGCTTCGTCTACGCCACGACCGGCACCCTCTACCTCACCGAGATCGCCGACCGCATCCAGAACGTCGACGGCCAGCTCCACACCGTCACCCAGACCGGGGTCGTCCTCACCCTCATCGGCTTCGCCTTCAAGACGGCCGCCGTACCGTTCCACTTCTGGGTCCCCGACACCTACGTGGGCGCCCCCCTCCCGGTGGCCGCCTACCTGTCGGTCGTCGGCAAGGCGGTCGGCTTCACCGGGCTCATCCTCGTCACCGTCGTCGCCCTCCCGTCGTACGCCGACGTCTGGGGACCCGCCCTCGCCGCGCTGGCCGCCCTCACCATGACCGTCGGCAACGTCGGCGCCCTCCGACAGCAGTCCACGCGCGCGTACAGCGCGGTCCGGCTGCTCGCCTGGTCCTCCGTCGGCCAGGCCGGCTACCTCCTGGTGCCGATCGCGGCCGCCGCCTACTCCGACGACGCCGAGCAGGCCATCGGCTCCACCATCGCCTACGCCCTGATGTACGCGGCCGTGAACCTCGGCGCCTTCGCGGTGGCCGCCCTCGTCGGCCGGACGAAAACCCTCAACCGCGTCAGTGACTACCGCGGCCTCTACGCGTCGAGCCCCCTGACCGCCCTGCTGCTGGCCTTCTTCCTGCTCTGCCTCGCCGGACTCCCGCCGGGCATCATCGGCCTCTTCGCCAAGGTCACCGTCTTCTCGGTGGCCGTCGACGCGGGCCTCGGCTGGCTGGCCGTCGTCATGGCCGTGAACGTCGTGATCGCGCTGTTCTACTACCTCCAGTGGACCGCGCTGCTGTTCCGCGCCCCCGAGGGCGAACCCGCGTCGCACCGCGTCCCCGCCCCGCTCACCGTCGCGATCGCCCTCACCGGGATCGTCGGCATCGCCCTCTCCGGAGCCCCCCAGCTGATCCTGCGCTTCGCCGACACCGGTCTCTTCTAGAGCCGACACCGGCCTCTTCCAGATCCCCGTACGCCCTTCCTCCGAGGCCCCGTACGCCCCTCCTGTGCGGCGCCATACGCCCCTGCGCGCCCCCCGGCACGCACGCCCCTCGCCGCCCACGGGGGCATCCGGCACGGACGCGCGGGAACTCGATGCCCGGTACACGCGTGCGGGCCGTGGCCCCCGGCCCTCACCCGGACGGCCCCGCCCCGACCCGCGCGCACAAGGGAACTAGTGCTTCCCGCCTGGCGTTGACCAGTTCGGGAGGGTCCACTGAGAGGTGGAGTCAACAGCGACAGCAGGCAAAGGGTTCCCCTGCCGCACGACTTGGAGGGCGTACCGTGCACCGCCGGCACAACGGGCTCAGGACCGCCGTACTCCTCGGGGGACTGTCCGCACTCATCATCGTCATAGGAAGCCTCTTCGGCCGGACGGGTCTGATCATCGCGGTCGTCGTCGCCCTGGGCACGAACGCGTACGCCTACTGGAACAGCGACAAGCTGGCTCTACGCGCGATGCGCGCCCGCCCGGTGAGCGAGTTCGAAGCCCCCGCCCTGTACCGCATGGTCCGCGAGCTCTCCACCCAGGCCAGGCAGCCCATGCCCCGCCTGTACATCTCCCCGACGGACGCCCCGAACGCGTTCGCGACGGGCCGCAACCCGCGCAACGCGGCCGTGTGCTGCACGGACGGCATCCTCCGCCTGCTCGACGAACGGGAGCTGCGCGGCGTCATCGGCCACGAGTTGAGCCATGTCTACAACCGCGACATCCTGATCTCGTCGGTCGCCGGCGCACTCGCCTCGGTGATCATGTTCCTGGTCCACTTCGCCTGGCTGATCCCCATCGGCCGCTCCGACGACGATGACGGCCCCGGCCTCGTCGGCATGCTGCTGATCATGATCCTGGGCCCGCTCGCCGCAAGCCTCATCCAGCTCGCGATCAGCCGCTCCAGGGAGTACGAGGCGGACACCTCCGGCGCCCGGCTCACCGGCGACCCGCTGGCCCTCGCCAGCGCCCTGCGCAAGCTCGAAGCGGGCACCAAGCGGCTCCCGCTGCCCCCGGAACCCCGCATCGAGACGGCGAGCCACATGATGATCGCGAACCCGTTCCGCCCCGGTCAGGGCTTCTCGAAGTTGTTCTCCACCCACCCGCCCATGGCCGAACGCATCGCCCGACTCGAGAAGATGGCAGGTCGCCCCCAGTGAAGACGATCCTCAACATCATCTGGCTCATCCTCAGCGGCTTCTGGCTCTTCCTCGGCTACGTGGTCGCGGGACTCCTCCTCTGCATCACGATCATCGGCATCCCGTTCGGCATCGCGGCGTTCCGCATCGGCGTCTACGCCCTGTGGCCCTTCGGGTACACGGCGGTCGAACGCCGTGACGCGGGCGCGCCCTCGTTCCTCGGCAACGTCCTGTGGCTGATCCTTGCGGGCTGGTGGCTCGCACTGACCCACATCTTCACGG
This sequence comes from Streptomyces sp. NPDC030814, assembly GCF_055572155.1. Classification (NCBI taxonomy): domain Bacteria; kingdom Bacillati; phylum Actinomycetota; class Actinomycetes; order Kitasatosporales; family Streptomycetaceae; genus Streptomyces; species Streptomyces sp. NPDC030814. Next base: position 78,519 of record NZ_JBVIDX010000012.1, on the reverse strand, counting down.
GCCTGGCGCTCTGCTTCACGATCATCGGCATCCCGTTCGGCATCGCCAACTTCAAGCTCGTCCCGCTCTCCCTGATGCCGCTGGGCCGCGAGATCGTCTCCACGGACCAGCCCTTCGCCGGACGCTGGTAGCCGCGGAGCCGGGGCGGCACGGCCGCCGGGCTCGACCGCGAGCGGCATCCACGGGCCGCCTCTCAGCCCCGCCGCGCCCACCACCGCCGTACGAAGTACGCTGCCGCCCCCGCGGCCAGCACGGCGGCGCCCACCGCCACCGACACCGCGGGCAGCGCGAACGCGACGACGACGCAGCCGACGAGCCCCACCACCGGCACGATCCGTGAGACCGGCGCGGAACCCAGCGTCCAGGCGGACGCGTTGGCGACCGCGTAGTACGCGAGCACGCCGAACGAGGAGAAGCCGATCGCGCCCCGGACGTCGACGGTTGCGGCCAGCACGGCGACCACCGCGCCGACGGCCAGCTCCGCCCGGTGCGGCACCTGGAACCGGGGGTGCACGGCGGCCAGGGCCCCCGGGAGATGCCGGTCCCGGGCCATGGCGAGCGTCGTCCGCGAAACCCCCAGGATCAGCGCCAGCAGCGACCCCAGCGCGGCCACCGCCGCGCCGACCCGCACCACCGGCACCAGCCCCGGTACCCCGGCCGCCCGCACCGCCTCGGCCAGCGGGGCCGCGGCCTGTCCGAGACCCCCCGAGCCCAGTACGGACAGCACGGCGACCGCGACAGCGGCGTACACGACAAGAGCGATGCCGAGCGCGAGGGGGATCGCACGCGGGATGGTGCGCGCCGGGTCACGCACCTCCTCGCCCAGGGTCGCGATCCGCGCGTAGCCGGCGAACGCGAAGAACAGCAGCCCGGCCGCCTGGAGCACCCCGCCCACGCCGCCCGACGCCCCGATGTCCAGCCGCCCGGCGTCGGACTGGCCGGAGGTGAGGCACACGACGACCACGGCGGCGAGGACCCCCAGCACCACGGCGACGATGGCCCGCGTCAGCCAGGCCGACTTCTGGATACCGCCGTAGTTCACGGCGGTCAGCGCCACCACGGCGGCCACGGCCACGGCGTGCGCCTGCGCCGGCCAGACGTACGCGCCCACGGTGAGCGCCATCGCCGCGCACGAGGCGGTCTTGCCGACGACGAAGGACCAGCCGGCGAGATAGCCCCAGAACTCGCCGAGCCGCTCACGTCCGTACACATAGGTGCCGCCCGAGGCGGGATACTCCGCCGCGAGCCGAGCGGAGGACATGGCGTTGCAGTAGGCGACGACGGCCGCGAGCGCGAGACCGAGGAGCAGCCCGGAACCGGCGGCGTGCGCCGCGGGCCCCAGCGCCGCGAAGATGCCTGCGCCCACCATTGATCCCAGGCCGATGACCACTGCGTCACCGACGCCGAGCGTGCGCCGCAACCGGGCGTCCGAAACGGGCTGAGTCATGAGCCGCACCCTACTGAGCAGCGCAACCGCCGGACATCGGGGAGGCGTCCTTCAGGACAACAGAGCACGACGACCAGGTGCCCGGCACGACGACCCCTCGGGGCGGCGTGACGCAGACAACACCTCGGGCGCAGCACGGGCACAGCACGAAGGGGCAGGTTCACGGCATGAGCATCATCGGCTGGATCGTTCTGGGGCTGTTGGCCGGCGCCATCGCCAAGTTTCTGCTGCCGGGCCGCGACCCGGGCGGCTTCATCGTCACGACCCTGATCGGCGTCGCGGGAGCGTTCGTCGGCGGATGGATCTCCGCCCGCTGGCTGGACCACCCGATCACCAAGGACTTCTACGACGGCGCCACCTGGGCGGCCGCGATAGGCGGCTCCCTGGTCCTGCTGATCGCCTACCGCCTGCTGTTCGGCCACTCCCGACGCTGATCGGCGGTTTCCGTCATCGAGGAGCACCGCCGCGCGAGAACGGGTGGGCCCTCGGCCACGGCCGAGGGCCCATCCGCCACGTAGTACCGGTAGTACCTGTCCACCGGCACTTCCCGCACGTCTTACCGGTAGTTGACGAACTGAATCGCGAAGTCGAAGTCCTTGCCCTTGAGGAGGGCGATCACGGACTGCAGGTCGTCACGGCTCTTGGAGCTCACCCGGAGTTCGTCGCCCTGGACCTGGGCCTTGACGCCCTTGGGACCCTCGTCGCGGATGATCTTCGCCACCTTCTTGGCGTTCTCCTGGGAGATGCCTTCCTGGATCTCCGCGAAGATCTTGTACTCCTTGCCGGACAGCTGGGGCTCACCCGCCTCCAGCGCCTTCAGCGAGATCCCCCGCTTGATCAGCTTGGACTGGAAGACGTCGAGGACGGCCTTCACCCGGTCCTCGGAGTTCGCCTCCATGAGGATCTTCTCGCCGGACCACGAGATCGAGGCGCCGACGCCCTTGAAGTCGTAGCGCTGCGAGATCTCCTTGGCGGCCTGGTTGAGGGCGTTGTCGACCTCCTGCCGCTCGACCTTCGAGACGATGTCGAAACTGGAGTCGGCCATGTCCTGTGGCTCCTTGTATCGGGGTGTCGGGGGGCGTGCCGGGACCATCGGGTACGTGTCGGCGCGCGCGGAAAGGCGATCGCCGAGCCCGGTGTCAGGTCCCGCGCCGCATCCGGACAAGCCTAGCCACCCAGCCCCCTCCGAGTACTGATCAATCAGGTGGCGAAGCACCCCCACGCATCAGGTATCGTTTACGTCGTCGCCACGGAACACCGCCGAAAAGCGGTTCGAAGGGCGACAAATCCCAGGCGGTGTGCCCGAGTGGCCAATGGGAGCGGACTGTAAATCCGTCGGCTTAGCCTACCCAGGTTCGAATCCTGGCGCCGCCACGCGGAGGGAGACCCCCTTCGATCCGTTGGGAAGCGGATCGAAGGGGGTCTCTTCGTTGTGCGGGTGCCCCCGTTCGGGCGGGACCGGTACGGGTGATGTGTCTCACGCGGCCCCGCCCGGCCTCTCCTCACTCGAACGGACAGCCGGGGTTCGGGGCGTCCTGGGAGAACGGGGCGCCGTGCGGCAGGACGTAGAGCACGGTGAGCACGAGCGGGACGTCACCCAGGTTGCGGCCGATGTGCACGTTGCCGGGCCCGGCCGGCTCCTGCACGGTGCTGCCCCGCGTGTAGACGCCGTCGGAGGCGCACGTCGAGTCGAAGTGGCTGAGCGTGCCCTGCTGCACGTAGCCGTACAGCGGCCCGTCGTGGAAGTGCCAGCCGGTGGCCTGACCGGGCGGCACGGTGATCTCTCGGACGATGTAATCGGTGTCGCCGACCGTCTTCTGAGCGATCAGCTTCGCCGTGACTCCGGGGCCGGGCGGAGTCGCGTGGGCGGTGCCGCCGGCCAGGACGGTGCCGACGACGACCGCACCGGTTATCGCGGTGCGGAGCGAGGTACGCATGGGAGGGGCCTCCAGGCTCGTGTGGGGCGCGCGATGGCATGCCGGTGCGAACATAGAGGCAGGCAGGGCCAGTTGGGGATGCGTCCGCGAATCATTCACGTCCCTGCCGTGCCGCGGACAGCCGTACCGCTCGGCGCGCGGGTCACCGGGCACACTGGCCCCATGTCATCGCGCCGCAGGAACTGCCCCGAGTGCCGTCGTGAGATCGCCGTCGTGGCCGGACGGTTCGCGCGGCACGACCCGCCGGGCACGAGCGGGGAACTCGTGTCGTGCCCCGGATCGCGCAGGCCGGCCCGGATCGGGGCGGCCCAGCCCGCGCTCGACGGATACGCCGTCCCGGAGTTCCCCGGCCAGCTGCCCCTCTTCTGACCGGCTGCGCAGAGGGTCCCTCAGTTGCCCGCCACCGATTTCACGGCTACCGAGACCGGTGTCGAACCGCTGATCGTCTCCAGGACCAGACCGGCCGTGGCCGGGGTCTCCAGGAGCTCCGCCAGAACCGCGGCCACATCGTCGCGGGGGATGGGACCGCGCCCCGTGGAGGCCTCCAGGCGTACGAGACCGGTGCCGGCGTCGTCCGTCAGCTGGCCGGGGCGCAGTATCGTCCAGTCCAGGGCGTCCAGGCTCCGGATGTACGCGTCGGCCTCGCCCTTCGCCCGCAGGTACACGTCGAAGACCTCATCGCCCTCGTGGTCCGGGTTCGCGCCCATCGACGACACGACCAGATGACGTCGTACCCCTGCCCGTACCGCCGCGTCCGCGAACAGGACGGCCGCGCCGCGGTCCACCGTGTCCTTGCGGGCCGCACCGCTGCCCGGGCCGGCGCCCGCCGCGAACACGGCGGCGTCCGCACCCCGCAGCCGCTCCGCGACCTCTTCCTCCGAGGCCGACTCCAGATCGCAGAGCACCGGCTCGGCGCCGGCCGCGCGCAGATCGTCGGCGTGCTCGGCGCGGCGGATGAGCCCCGCGACCTCGTACCCGCGCGCGACGAGCAGTCGCTCCAGTCGCAGCGCGATCTGACCATGTCCTCCAGCGATGACAATGCGCATGTTTCCGACCGTACGCCTGAACGAATGCGTTCGCCGCGCAACCATCCGGGTGACTCGTGCGTCTCAACAATGTTCGCCGTGTCGGCGAACGCCGGAAACATAGGGGGACGTCATCACCGTCATGCACAAATCCGTCGTACGTACGTCCATGGCGCGCGCATCGGCCGCAGGGGCGCCGGTCTTCCGCCGCGCCTTCAGCGGGGTCGGCTGCGCCGCCGCCGTGCTTGTCACGGTCGCCGCGTGCGGCACCGTACAGAACCTCAGCGCGGGGCAGAAGGTGGACAACGCCGTCGAGCGGCTCGGCGAGCAGAAGTCGCTGGCGTTCGGCATGCGGCTCGACGCCGACACGGACGACATCACCGCGCTGATGGGCGAGGACAGCGAGGAAATGCCGCCGGAGATGGCGGAGTTCTTCACCGGGCTGAGCGTCGACGTGACGGTCAAGTCGAAGAAGCCGCTGGCCAAGTCCGGGGAGAAGGACCTCGTCGGTGTCGGTATGAAGATCTCGGGCGACGAGGGGGTCTTCACCGAGTACCGGCTCGTCGGCGACTACATGTACTACCGCGTCGACATGGAGGCCATGGGCGAGGCGATGGGCATGCCGTTCCCGTCGCCCGGTGAGATGGACGAAATCCCCGAGAGCGAGCAGCACCTGAAGCCGCTCTTCGAGGGCGACTGGGTCAAGATCAACACCAAGGACCTGGAGAAGGCCGGTGAGGAGGCGGGCGGTTCGGGCGGTCCGGACGAGCTCGACGCCAAGACGCAGAAGAGGATCCTTGACGCCGTTCGCGGTGTCATCGCCCGCGAGGTCACCTTCAAGGCCAAGGACTCCAAGGACGGCGCTGAGGTCATCACGGCCAAGGCCAACTTCCGCGAACTGCTCACCGGTGTCTTCGACAAGCTCCAGCCGATCGAGGACGACCTCCCGCCGGGCGCCGAACTCCCCACCGCGAAGGACCTGAAGGACGCGCCGAACAAGAAGGTCGCCGTCGACTTCACCATCAAGAACGGCGACCTGACCCGGATCGAGACGGACCTGGCCGTCCTCGCCGACGACCCGAAGGGCGCCAAGGCACCCTTGGTCCTCACCTTCGGCAAGGCCGGCGACATCAGCGCCCCCAAGGGTGCCTCCGAGATCCCGGTCGACGACTTCGGCGGACCCCTGGGCGGCGGAATGCTGGGTGTCTGACGCCCACTCGGACGGGGCCGGCCGCCACGGGTGTGTCCGGCCCGCCCGAGGGCCGGACACATGAACCGGCCGTGGCCGGGGCGACGTCGGGGTCGGTTACCAGCATCGGCCCCGCACAGGGCCCTCGTCGAGCACACCCCGCAACACCGGGCACGCCCGCGCGTGGAGCAAGAAGACACCCACGCGCGGCGTGCCCACACTCATGTCCTCGCCCCGCAGTCGGCCCCAGCCCCCGCGCGGGCCGACGGCCTCCGCCCACCACCTACGCCCCCGAGAACGGCTCCCCCCGCCCCTGCCGGGGAAGCTCCAGCACCGCCCCCGCCGCCGACCCGCAGAACTCCCGCACCGCACTGGTGCGCGCCACCACACGCCCCCGGTGCACGACGATCCGGCTGTACGCCAGGGAGAGCACCCCGGCGAGCCGGTCGCCCCGTACGGCCAGCAGTTCGGCGGGAAAGCCGGCCTCCACGCGCACCTCGGGCAGGCCCAGGGCCGCCCGCGCCGCCCCGCTCACCGCGTCGTACGCGTCCTCCGCGCGCAGCCCGTCCCGGGAGGCCAGCAGATAGGCGGCCTCCAGGGGATCCCCGCGGCCCACGGGGTTGCACACGTCGCGCAGCGCCCCGCTGCCCGCCGCGACCCGCACACCGGCCGCCCGCAGCAGCCTGACCGGGGCGGATCCCCGGACGTCCACGGTGCCGCAGCAGCCCTGGGGCAGAGAAACGACGGTCACACCGGCGGCCGCGAGCTGGTCGGCGGCACGGGACGCGGCCGGGGCGGGAAGGCGCGCGAGCCCCGCGCACGGGCCGACCGCCACGCCGGGGCGCAGTCCCCCCGCCATGGCCGCCAGCCGGGCGAGCCGGGCCGGGTCGTCGGCGTCGGTGTGCAGGTCGACCGGGCAACCGTGCTCGGAGGCGACACCCAGCACCGCCTCGACGTACCCGGCGGGGTCCGGGTCCAGATCGGGGCAGCCCCCCACCACGGAGGCGCCCATCTTCACCGCGTCCCGCAGGATCGCGAGCCCCTCCGCCCCCGCGACCCCGGTCAGCACCCGGGGCATCGCCACCGTCGTCACCTCGACGAGCCCGCGCAGCGCCCGCTGTGCCCGCAGCACCGCCGCCAGTGCCCCGAGACCCTGGACGTCACCCACGTGCACATGCGAGCGCAGTGCCGTGGCGCCATGCCCGAGTTGGAGCAACGCGGCCTCGGTGAACCGCCGCTGGACGTCCTCACCGTCGTACGGGACCGGCCCCTCGACCTCGGCCGACAGGGCCGAGTCGCCATGGGCGTGCGGTTCGACGGGGGCGGGGAGGAGCAGATGACCGGCGAGATCCACCCGCGCGGCGGGGGCACGGGACGCGGCCGTACGGCCCGTCCCGAGACTCCCCGCCGTGCCGACCGCCTCGATGCGGCCGCCGCCCAGCCGCACGTCCACGATCCGGCCGTCCACGAGCCGCGCACCGCACAGCAGCAGGGCGCCGGGTTCGTCCGGGCCCGAGGGCGGATCGGACGAGGAGGGGGACGGCTGCGACTGGCTGTCGGGCATCGCGCTCCCAGAGGCTCGGCGACGGCTGCACATGACGGCGGAGGCGGACAGGGACGGTGGGGCGGGGGGACGGCGGGGGGACGGCGCCGGATGACGGCGCTCGGGGACGGCAGGCGAGGGACACAAGATCACGCAGAGTGAGACGAGCCTAGGCGGGCCACCGGGCGAGGGCGCGGAGGAGCGCAATAGTCGTACCGGTGTGGTTCGCGTGCGGTACCGGAGTGGTTTCTGTGCCGGGGCGCCCCCGCGAGCGCCGGGAAAGGGGGGGCCGTACACGGCCGACGGGCCGCGGAACTGGGCGGCCGAAGCCGCGGCCCACCTCCGGGAAGATCCCCGTGCAGCCCGGCGAAGAGGGGCCCGGAAACGGATTTGGGGGAACGGCGGTGGGGCGTGTAATGTCTTCATCGCTCGCCCCAATAGCTCAGTCGGCAGAGCGTCTCCATGGTAAGGAGAAGGTCTACGGTTCGATTCCGTATTGGGGCTCTGGTGTGAAAGGTTCCCGCCGTAAGGCGGGGCCCGATCGCATCACAGCGGTGTAGCTCAGTCGGTAGAGCAAGCGGCTCATAATCGCTGTGTCACCGGTTCAAGTCCGGTCACCGCTACTGACAGTAGCCGATTGTGGGGTCGGTCCTTCGATCGGCTACTCTTCTATGCGTTAAACCTGTCCCATCCGTTCGTCAAGGAGCACTCACGTGGCTGCCACCGACGTCCGCCCGAAGATCACGCTGGCCTGCGTGGAGTGCAAGGAGCGGAACTACATCACCAAGAAGAACCGGCGTAACAACCCGGACCGTCTTGAGATGAAGAAGCACTGCCCGCGTTGCAACGCGCACACCGCGCACCGCGAGACGCGATAAATCAGGCTCGTACGCGAGGCCGTTCCCGAGAGATCGGGGACGGCCTCGCGTCGTTGAGTGACCCGTACCGGCCGGTACCGCCGACCGGTACCGGCCAAGCCCGCGGCCGGCCGCCGAGCCACGGCCGACGGCCGCCGTTCCCGCAGAGCAATCAGGAGGTGCCGAGCCCATGGCGCTCGACCAGTCCTTCGTGGGGCGGTCCTACCCGCCCACCGACCCGTACGAGGTCGGCCGGGAGAAGATCCGTGAGTTCGCGGAGGCCGTGGGGGACGCCAACCCGGCGTACACGGACCCTGACGCGGCCAAGGCGCTCGGGTACCCCGATGTGATCGCCCCGCCGACCTTCGTGTTCTCGATCACGTTCAAGGCCGCGCGGCAGGTCGTCCAGGACCCCCAGCTGGGGCTCGACTACAGCCGCGTCGTGCACGGTGACCAGAAGTTCGCGTACAAGCGCCCCGTCCGGGCCGGTGACCGGCTCACCGTCACTTCGACCATCGAGGGCATCAAGTCCCTGGCGGGCAACGACATCCTGGACGTCCGCGGAGAGGTCCACGACGAGGCGGGCGAGCACGTCGTCACCGCCTGGACCAAGCTCGTGGCCCGCGCGGCCGAGGGGGCGTGAGGACACGATGACCGCGAAGATCTCCTACGACGACGTCGAGGTCGGCACCGAACTGCCCGCCCAGACCTTCGGCGTGACCCGCGCCACCCTCGTCCAGTACGCGGGTGCCTCCGGCGACTTCAACCCGATCCACTGGAACGAGAAGTTCGCCAAGGAGGTCGGCCTCCCCGACGTCATCGCGCACGGCATGTTCACCATGGCTGAGGCGATCCGTGTCGTCACCGACTGGACCGGCGACCCCGGAGCGGTCGTCGAGTACGGCGTCCGCTTCACCAAGCCCGTCGTCGTCCCCAATGACGACGAGGGCGCGACCATCGAGGTCACCGCCAAGGTCGGCGCCAAGCTCGACGACAACACCGTCCGCGTCGACCTCACCGCGACGAGCGCGGGCCAGAAGGTGCTGGGCATGTCCCGCGCGGTCGTACGCCTCGCCTGACAGCACCAGCAAGCGGCATAGGGGCGCTCTCCGGAGACGCCCCTTAGGGGTCCTTTCACTGTGCCCGCCCGGGTCGCGTGGTCCGGCATCGCACCTCGCCGCGTTGCCCAAAGGTCCTGGTAGCTCCGCTACGAGGACCTTCCGGCGCCTTGCGATGCACGGCACCGGACCACGCGACCTGATCGGACGCTCATAGTGAAAGGACCCCTTACGCATACCCGCAACACCCTCTTGACGTAGTTAGTGATTGAGTACTAACTTTCTTGAATGGCCAGGATGAGTGCGGAGGAGAGGCGCGAGAGCGTCATCCGGGCGGCGACGAACGAGTTCGCCCGCGGTGGCTACCACGGCACGTCGACCGAGGCGATCGCCAAGCGGGTCGGAGTGTCGCAGCCGTATCTCTTCCGGCTCTTCCCAGGCAAGAAGGCGATCTTCCTCGCGGCCGCGGAGCGGTGCGTGGAGGACACCATCCGCACCTTCGCGGAGGCCGCAGAGGGCCTGGAGGGCGAAGAGGCCCTGCATGCCATGGCCAACGCGTATACCAAGGTCATCGCGGAACACCCCGAACGCCTGATGATGCAGATGCAGATGTACGTCGCCGTGGGTGCCGCCGAGCAGGCGGGCGACCACGAGTTCGGCGAGGCGGTACGGGCCGGCTGGATGCGCCTGTGGGACACGGTCCACCTGCCCCTGGGCGCGGACGCCAGTGAGACCACGCTCTTCCTGGCCTACGGCATGCTCGTCAACTGCCTGGTGGCCATGGGCTTCCCGCCCGAACACCGGGTCTGGGAAGGGATGTACCCATCGGCGCGCACCAAGGGCCGACTGGAGAAGTAGCAACCGGGGCGAGGGCGGATGCCGCCGCCTCCTCATGCCCGCAAAAGTTATTGATCAATAACTAACCAATATTCGCTGGGGGAGAAATGCCAAAGGAAACGGCACCCGCCACACCCACCCGCTCAGGAGCCGTCTGGGCGCTCGTCGTGACCAGCGTCGCCGGCTTCATGGCGGCCCTGGACAACCTGGTCGTGACGACGGCGCTGCCCTCCATCCGAGAGGACCTCGGGGGAGAACTCCACGACCTGGAATGGACCGTCAGCGCGTACACGCTCACCTTCGCCGTCCTGCTGATGTTCGGCGCGGCCCTGGGGGACCGGTTCGGCAGGCGGCGGCTCTTCCTCGTGGGCATCACGGTGTTCACGGGGGCATCCGCGGCAGCGGCCGTGGCACCCGGCATCGACTCGCTGATCGCCGCCCGCGCGGTCCAGGGCGTCGGCGCCGCGATCATGATGCCGCTGACACTCACCCTCCTCACGGCCGCGGTCCCGCCCGCGAAGCGCGGGATGGCGTACGGCGTCTGGGGCGCCGTCAACGGCCTCGCCGTCGCCTCCGGGCCCCTCATCGGCGGCAGCCTCACCGAGCACATCTCCTGGCAGTGGATCTTCTGGCTGAACGTCCCCCTCGGCCTCGCCCTGCTCCCCCTCGCCCGGCTCCGCCTCCGGGAGTCCTACGGCACCGGCGCCCCACTCGACGTCACCGGCACCCTGCTGGCCAGCGGTGGCCTCTTCGGCATCGTCTACGGCCTGGTCCGGGGGCCTGCCGACGGGTGGACGGCCGGCCCGGTGCTACTGGGCCTGTTCGCGGGCACCGCGCTGCTGACCGGCTTCGTGCTCCACGGCGTCCGGGCGGCGAACCCCATGCTCCCGATGCGGCTGTTCCGGTCCCGCGCCTTCGCCGGCATCAACGCGGCGAGCATGCTGATGTTCCTCGGCATGTTCGGCTCGATCTTCCTGCTCAGCCAGTACTTGCAGGGCGTCCTCGGCTACTCGCCCACCGAGGCGGGATTGCGGATGCTGCCCTGGACCGGGATGCCGATGCTCGTCGCGCCGATCGCCGGTATCCTCTCCGACCGGATCGGCGGCCGCCCGGTCGTCGCCACGGGACTCTTCCTCCAGTCCGCCGGCCTCGGCCACCTGGCGTACGTGGCCACCACCGACGTCTCCTACTCCGCCCAGCTGCCCGGCCTCATCATCAGCGGCATCGGCATGGCCCTCTTCTTCGCCCCCGCCTCCCACCTGGTGATGTCCAGCGTCCGCACCGCGGAACAGGGCATCGCCTCCGGCGCGAACAACGCCCTACGCGAGGTGGGCGGTGCCCTGGGCATCGCGGTCATGTCCTCCATCTTCGCGGCGCAGGGCGGCTACGAGACGCCCCAGACCTTCGTGGACGGCCTTCGGCCCGCCCTGGTCGTGGGCGCCGTGGTGGTGGCCCTCGCCGGAGCGGCGGCCCTGGCGATCCCGCGACGGACCCCCGCCCCCACCTCCACGCCGGAGCCGACCCCGGCCCCCCGCAAGGTCGCCGCGTAGCCCCACCCGGGCGGGCTCCTCCCGCAAGGGGAGCCCGCCCGCACCGGCCCCCGAGGCGCCCGGCCGCGCCCCCCGTACCGCCCCAGCGGCACGACTGCCCGCAACTGGTCGACGGGGAACCGCTGGAGCTGGACCCCAGCCGGGACGGCGGGGAACCGCTGGAGCTTGACCCCAGCCGGGACGGCGGGGGAGCCGCGTACGGACGTAAGGGGGTGTGTCGGGGGGTGTCCGCCCGCAGCGGTTGGCGCGTCAACTGGTCCAGCTTCCCGGGCGACCGATTCCGCGCCGTTCCGAGGACGGACACCCC
>NZ_JBVIDX010000012.1:41601-66762 GCF_055572155.1 Streptomyces sp. NPDC030814 | reverse complement strand
GTACCCCTCCCCTCCCCTCCCCCTCCCCCCCCCCCCCCCCCCCCCCCCCCCCCCCCCCCCCCCCCCCCCCCCCCCCCCCCCCCCCCCCCCCCCCCCCCCCCCCGACCCACCCCGCACCCCCCAGCGCACGCGAACCCCCACCCACCCCTGCGGGCCGCCGCAGGCATCCCCCACGCACCCTCCCGCGGGGCCGCCGCAGGCATCCCCCCACCCGCCCCTCCCGCGGGCCGCCGCCGGCATCCCCCACCCACCCGCGGCCTCGCACCCCCCGATGCCCTCGTACTCTTGAGCCCGTGCAGGAACGACACGACGCCCCCCTCGCCCCGCTGACCACCTTCCGGCTGGGCGGCCCCGCGGCCCGGCTGCTCACCGCCACCACCGACGACGAGGTCATCGCCGCCGTCCGCGAAGCGGACGACACCGGCACCCCCCTCCTCCTCATCGGCGGCGGCTCCAACCTGGTCATCGGCGACAAGGGCTTCGCCGGCACCGCCCTGGTCATCGCCACCAAGGGCGTCACCCTCGACGGCACCCGGCTGGAACTCGCCGCCGGCGAGGTCTGGACCGACGCCGTCGCCCACACCGTCGACGCCGGACTCGCCGGCATCGAATGCCTCGCCGGAATCCCCGGCTCCGCCGGCGCCACCCCCATCCAGAACGTCGGCGCCTACGGCCAGGAGGTCTCCTCCACCATCACGGAGGTCGTCGCCTACGACCGCCGCACCCGCGAAACGGTCACCCTCCCGAACGCCGACTGCGCCTTCTCCTACCGGCACAGCCGCTTCAAGAGCGACCCCGACCGCTACGTCGTCCTCCGCGTCCGCTTCGAGCTGGAGGACGCCGACGGCCTCTCCGGACCGATCAAGTACGCCGAGACGGCCCGCGCCCTCGGCGTGGAACCGGGCGACCGCGTCCCCCTCGCCGCCGCCCGCGAGACCGTGCTGAAGCTCCGCGCCGGGAAGGGCATGGTGCTCGACCCCGAGGACCACGACACCTGGTCCGCCGGCTCGTTCTTCACCAACCCGATCCTCACGAACGACGAGTTCGCCGCCTTCCACGCGCGCGTGCGCGCCCGGCTGGGCGACGACGTCACCCCGCCCGCCTACCCCGCGGGCGACGGCCACACCAAGACCTCCGCGGCCTGGCTCATCGACAAGGCCGGCTTCAGCAAGGGTTATGGCACCGGCCCGGCCCGCATCTCCACCAAGCACACCCTCGCCCTCACCAACCGCGGCACGGCCACCACTGAGGACCTCCTCACCCTGGCCCGAGAGGTCGTCACCGGTGTCCACGAGGCCTTCGGTATCACCCTGGTCAACGAGCCGGTGACGGTAGGCGTCAGCCTGTAGCCGTCAGCCCGCAGCGGAGCTTCCCCCGCCTGCCGTCACTTCGCCCGACCTCACACCTCACCACCCGGCCGGTCAGGCGAGCCACGCGTCCACCCCGGCCAGCAGCCGCGCCTTCGTCTCCTCCGGTGCCGCCGACCCACGGATCGACTGCCGGGCCAGCTCGGCCAGCTCCTCGTCGGTGAAGCCGTGGTGGGCACGGGCGATCTCGTACTGCGCCGCGAGACGGGAGCCGAACAGCAGCGGGTCGTCGGCCCCGAGGGCCATCGGCACTCCGGCCTCGAAGAGCGTGCGCAGCGGTACGTCCTGCGGCTTCTCATAGACACCGAGGGCGACGTTTGACGCGGGGCACACCTCGCACGTGACGCCCCGGTCCGCGAGCCGCTTCAGCAGCCGCGGGTCCTCCGCCGCGCGCACCCCGTGCCCCAGCCGGTCGGCGTGCAGGTCGTCCAGGCAGTCGCGGACGGACGACGGCCCGGTCAGCTCACCCCCGTGCGGCGCGGACAGCAGCCCCCCGTCGCGCGCGATCGCGAACGCCCGGTCGAAGTCCCGCGCCATTCCGCGCCGCTCGTCGTTGGACAGCCCGAAACCGACGACGCCCCGTTGCGCGTACCGCACCGCGAGCCGGGCCAGCGTCCGCGCGTCCAGCGGGTGCTTCATCCGGTTCGCGGCGACCAGCACCCGCATCCCGAGCCCGGTCTCCCGCGCCGTCGTGTCCACCGCGTCCAGGATGATCTCCAGCGCGGGGATCAGCCCGCCCAGCCGAGGGGCGTACGACGTCGGATCCACCTGGATCTCCAGCCAGCCGGACCCGTCCTTGACGTCCTCCTCGGCGGCCTCCCGCACCAGCCGCTGAATGTCCTCAGGCTCCCGCAGGCACGAACGCGCCGCGTCGTACAGCCGCTGGAAGCGGAACCACCCGCGCTCGTCCGTGGCCCGCAGCCGCGGCGGCTCCCCGCTGGTCAGCGCGTCCGTCAGCGCGTCGGGCAGACGTACCCCGTATTTGTCGGCCAGTTCCAGAACGGTCCCCGGGCGCATCGACCCGGTGAAGTGCAGGTGCAGATGGGCCTTCGGCAGTTCAGAGAGATCACGTACACGCTCCATCGCCCGATCCTGCCGCACGCCGCCGCCGTCCCGGTAGCGGAATCCCTGAACGTGGTCTTGCTCGCACAAACGACTGGGGGCGGGCACCTCCCGAAACTCGTGGAGGTGCCCGCCCCCAGAGGCGGGCCGATGGGCCGGAGGACCGTCAGTCCGTCGCCTCGGCCAGCAGCTTCTGGATCCGCGAGACACCCTCGACGAGGTCCTCGTCACCCAGCGCGTACGACAGCCGCAGGTACCCCGGCGTGCCGAAGGCCTCGCCCGGCACGACCGCCACCTCGGCCTCCTCCAGGATGAGCGCGGCCAGCTCGACCGTGTTCTGCGGCCGCTTGCCCCGGATCTCCTTGCCGATCAGCGCCTTCACCGACGGGTAGGCGTAGAACGCGCCCTCGGGCTCCGGGCAGAGGACGCCCTCGATCTCGTTGAGCATCCGCACGATCGTCTTGCGGCGCCGGTCGAAGGCCTCACGCATCGTCGCCACGGCGTCCAGGTCGCCGGAGACGGCGGCGAGGGCGGCGGCCTGGGCGACGTTGGACACGTTGGAGGTGGCGTGCGACTGGAGGTTGGTCGCGGCCTTCACCACGTCCTTCGGGCCGATGATCCACCCGACGCGCCAGCCGGTCATGGCGTACGTCTTGGCGACGCCGTTGACCACGATGCACTTGTCGCGCAGCTCGGGCAGGAGCGCGGGCAGCGAGGTGAACGTCGCGTCCCCGTAGACGAGGTGCTCGTAGATCTCGTCCGTCAGCACCCACAGGCCGTGCTCGACGGCCCAGCGGCCGATCGCCTCGGCGTCCTCGGCGCTGTAGACCGCGCCGGTCGGGTTGGACGGGGAGACGAAGAGGACGACCTTCGTCTTCTCGGTGCGCGCGGCCTCCAACTGCTCGACGGAGACGCGGTACCCGGTGGTCTCGTCGGCGACGACCTCGACCGGGACACCGCCGGCCAGGCGGATCGACTCCGGGTACGTCGTCCAGTACGGCGCCGGGACGATCACCTCGTCGCCCGGGTCGAGGATCGCGGCGAACGCCTCGTAGATGGCCTGCTTGCCGCCATTGGTGACGAGGATCTGCGACGGGTCGACCTCGTAGCCCGAGTCGCGCAGCGTCTTCGCGGCGATCGCGGACTTCAGCTCGGGCAGACCACCGGCCGGCGTGTAGCGGTGGTACTTCGGGTTCTTGCAGGCCTCGACGGCCGCCTCGACGATGTAGTCGGGCGTCGGGAAGTCGGGCTCACCGGCGCCGAAGCCGATCACCGGACGTCCGGCGGCCTTGAGGGCCTTGGCCTTGGCGTCGACGGCGAGGGTCGCGGACTCGGAGATCGCGCCGATGCGGGCGGAGACCCGGCGCTCGGTGGGAGGGGTTGCAGCGCTCATGGGGCCATCGTTCCAGACCGGAAACGAGCCCGGCACGCGGGTTTCACAGACTGAACAGCACAGGAACAACCGTCCGTATCCGGACGGGGCGACGGTCGATCTTCGACGGGCAACGCCCCTGCGGACGCTTTCTGTTCGACGACGGGCCGCGGACCACGTACACTCTCACCTCGTTGGCCTTCAGCGGCCGCGCCCATCAGGTGCACACCGAGCACCCGGTCGGATGCGGTACGTTGGGGGAGAACCACAAAGGGTCGTAGCTCAATTGGTAGAGCACTGGTCTCCAAAACCAGCGGTTGGGGGTTCAAGTCCCTCCGGCCCTGCTACACACTCCTCACGCCAGGATGTGTGCGCATGTACGTACAGCAATGTTCCGCCGTGCGGCTCAGACCGGGCGCGGCACGGCCACGGACCCGGACCGGAATCAGGTGAGGATGAATGACGGACGCCGTGGGCTCCATCGACACGCCTGATGCCCAGGACGAGGTGCCCGAGGAGAAGAAGAAGACCCGTAAGGGCGGAAAGCGCGCCAAGAAGGGCCCGCTGAAGCGCCTCGCGCTCTTCTACCGCCAGATCGTCGCGGAGCTGCGGAAGGTCGTCTGGCCCACCCGCTCCCAGCTGACGACTTACACCACCGTGGTCATCGTCTTCGTCGTCATCATGATCGGTCTGGTGACTGTGATTGACTTCGGACTCGACAAGGCCGCCAAGTACGTCTTCGGCTGAGCCGACTGCGAAGGGCGCCGTGCCAGGCGCCCCTTTCGCGTGTTCCACCCCTTGTATCCAGGAAGAAGCAGCCACAGTGTCTGACCCGAACCTGAACGACGCCATCGAGCCGGACCAGTCCGTGGATGATGA
Source organism: Streptomyces sp. NPDC030814 (assembly GCF_055572155.1). Taxonomy (NCBI): domain Bacteria; kingdom Bacillati; phylum Actinomycetota; class Actinomycetes; order Kitasatosporales; family Streptomycetaceae; genus Streptomyces; species Streptomyces sp. NPDC030814. The sequence goes on along the minus strand of NZ_JBVIDX010000012.1, from coordinate 62,082 downwards.
GCTCGACATCGTCGAGGGAGCGGACGAGGTCGACGAGTTCGAGGCTGCGGAGGCCGAGGCGGGGGAGCCGGCCGAGGAAGAGGCCGTGCACGTCGTGGACGACGAGGCCGAGGCCGCCGAAGAGGAAGAAGAGGCCGAGCCGGTCGACCCGGTCGAGGCCCTCCGCGAGGAACTGCGGACCCTGCCCGGCGAGTGGTACGTCATCCACACCTACGCCGGTTACGAGAACCGCGTGAAGACCAACCTGGAGCAGCGCGCCGTCTCGCTCAACGTCGAGGACTTCATCTTCCAGGCCGAGGTGCCGCAGGAAGAGGTCGCGCAGATCAAGAACGGCGAGCGCAAGACCATCCGCCAGAACAAGCTCCCCGGGTACGTCCTGGTGCGCATGGACCTGACGAACGAGTCCTGGGGCGTCGTCCGCAACACCCCCGGCGTCACCGGCTTCGTGGGCAACGCGTACGACCCGTACCCGCTGACCCTGGACGAGATCGTCAAGATGCTCGCCCCGGAGGCCGAGGAGAAGGCCGCCCGTGAGGCCGCCGAGGCCGAGGGCAAGCCCGCTCCGCAGCGCAAGGTTGAGGTCCAGGTGCTGGACTTCGAGGTCGGCGACTCGGTCACCGTCACCGACGGCCCGTTCGCCACGCTGCAGGCGACGATCAACGAGATCAACGCCGACTCCAAGAAGGTCAAGGGCCTGGTGGAGATCTTCGGCCGCGAGACCCCGGTCGAGCTTTCCTTCGACCAGATCCAGAAGAACTGACAGAGCTCGAAAGCGCCAGGTCAGGTCGGGTCCTCCTGGGCCCGCCTGACCTGCTCGTTTTTGGCCGCGCATCTATACCCGTTATCGTTGTGCGGTATGCCTTCATCTGGCCGCGAACCGGATGAGGGCGCACTCGAATCGAAAGGACCCGGAGAGCTATGCCTCCCAAGAAGAAGAAGGTCACGGGGCTTATCAAGCTCCAGATCAACGCCGGTGCGGCGAACCCGGCCCCGCCGGTCGGCCCCGCGCTCGGTCAGCACGGCGTCAACATCATGGAGTTCTGCAAGGCCTACAACGCGGCGACCGAGTCGCAGCGTGGCTGGGTGATCCCGGTGGAGATCACGGTCTACGAGGACCGCTCCTTCACCTTCATCACCAAGACCCCGCCGGCCGCGAAGATGATCCTCAAGGCCGCTGGTGTCGAGAAGGGCTCCGGCGAGCCCCACAAGACCAAGGTCGCCAAGATCACCGAGGCGCAGGTCCGCGAGATCGCCCAGACCAAGCTGCCCGACCTGAACGCCAACGACCTGGACGCCGCGTCGAAGATCATCGCCGGCACCGCCCGTTCCATGGGCATCACGGTCGAGGGCTGATCTCAGCCTCGTAGCACCTTCGTAGAACCAAGCGGGCGCCGTGAAGGCGGCCGCACGTGGCAGGGCCTGCTCGGCCCGTACCACGACTCCTTTCAGAACACACAGGAGCAGTTGTGAGCAAGCGCAGCAAGGCTCTCCGCGCTGCGGACGCCAAGGTCGACCGGGAGAAGCTGTACGCCCCGCTCGAGGCCGTCCGTCTCGCCAAGGAGACCTCCACGACCAAGTTCGACGGCACCGTCGAGGTCGCCTTCCGTCTGGGTGTCGACCCTCGTAAGGCCGACCAGATGGTCCGTGGCACCGTGAACCTCCCGCACGGCACCGGTAAGACCGCCCGGGTCCTGGTCTTCGCGACCGGTGACCGTGCCGAGGCCGCTCGTGCCGCGGGCGCCGACATCGTCGGCGCCGACGAGCTCATCGACGAGGTGTCGAAGGGCCGTCTGGACTTCGACGCCGTCGTCGCCACCCCGGACCTCATGGGCAAGGTCGGCCGCCTCGGCCGTGTGCTCGGTCCCCGTGGTCTCATGCCGAACCCCAAGACCGGCACCGTGACCCCGGACGTCACCAAGGCTGTCACCGAGATCAAGGGTGGCAAGATCGAGTTCCGCGTCGACAAGCACTCGAACCTGCACTTCATCATCGGCAAGACGTCCTTCGAGGACGACAAGCTGGTGGAGAACTACGCGGCGGCCCTGGAAGAGATCACGCGTCTCAAGCCGTCCGCCGCCAAGGGTCGCTACATCAAGAAGGCCGCCATCAGCACCACGATGGGCCCCGGCATCCCGATCGACCCGAACCGCACCCGCAACCTCCTCGTCGAGGAGGACCCGGCCGCCGTCTGAGCCCACCGCTCACCAGGCAGCCGCGTCGCGCACGCGTAGCACGGACGAGCCCCGCACCTTTTCGAGGTGCGGGGCTCTTCCCCTTTCGGCATACGGCCGCCTTCCTCGCCCTGTGGGCGGGCAGACACCCCCCGGGAGGACCGGTTCCAGAACGTCGTCGACCTGATGAGCGCCCTGCCGACCGCCTGAAACCCGAGGACAGCCGGCTTCCGGCCGCGTTAGTGTCCCCCTCGGCCCCCACGCGTGGGGCGCGAGGTAACAGGGGGACACATGAGGTTTTCCACGGCCGGCTCCGTACGGCGGCGCAGAGCCGCGGCGGCGACGGCTGTCGCCGCCGCGATGCTCGGCGGTAGCAGCGGCTGCGGCACGGAGTCGGACACGGCGGCCGAATCGAATCTGACGCCCGTCCAGGCGGTGTCCCGGGCGGCGGAGACGACGGTGGGGCTCACCTCGCTGCGGTACCGGGTGACCGGCACTCTGCCAGGACACGGCAAGGTGCGGGCCGAGGCGGCCATGGGCGTGCGCCCGAATGTCATGCGCATGAATATCACCGGGTTGGGCGCGACCGAGGACCAGCCCTTGCAGATCCGGTTCGCCGGCGGGGCCATGTACACCGAGGGGGACACGGCCGCCCTCGAGGACGCGGGCGGGAAGCACTGGCTCAAGGCCGAGCCGGCCGTGTGGGGCCGCGGCTCCGCCTACAACCAGACCTATCGGATCATGCCCCGCCAGCTGGAGGGCAGCCCGCTCGTCCAGTCCACGATCCTGAGCGGTGCCGAGGACATCCGGGACGCCGGCTCCGAGACGGTGGACGGCACGCCGACCACCCACTACCGGGGCAGGGTCACGAGCAAGGGGCTGCGGAAGTACCAGGGGGCGGCCAAGGGCAAGAAGGCGCACAAGCTCCGGACGGACAGCTTCGACCAGTTCATGGCCCTGGGGCTGAAGGTCAGGAGCGCGCTCACCATGGATCTGTGGGTGGACGAGGACGGCCGGGCCAAGCAGTTCAGGATGCGGGGGCGGACCAACGCACTGGACGCCGAGGGGCGCTGGGTCGACACCGGGCCGCTCGACATGACCGTCACCTTCCTGGACGTCAACCCGTCGGTGACCGTCGAGCCTCCGGCGGCCGACGACACGGTGGACGTCGGCGCGCTGGCGGACAGGGCGCAAGCGGGCTGATCACGGCCCGGGAGCGGATTTGCTTGACGGCGATGCGGTCCCGTACTCTTCCGGGGAAGCCAAAGACCGCTGGTCGTTGCCGTGTGCTCGTTAGAGGGCTCGGTGGCCGAAGGATCCGCTGACTGCGGACGACCCGCGCAGGTGACTGTGGAAGTTGCTCCTGGATCAGTTCCGTCTCCAACGGAATTCATTCGGTTGAGCTACGCCCCGTGCGCCTGCGCCGGGGCGTTTCGTTTTGACGCAGCCCCTTCCGAGCGGTCCTCATCACCCGGAAGGAGGCCGACGCTCTATGGCAAGGCCCGACAAGGCTGCCGCGGTGGCCGAGCTCACGGAGCAGTTCCGTAGCTCGAGTGCCGCCGTGCTGACCGAGTACCGGGGTCTCACCGTGGCGCAGCTCAAGACGCTGCGTCGTTCGCTCGGTGAGAACGCCCAGTACGCCGTGGTGAAGAACACGCTGACCAAGATTGCGGCCAACGAGGCCGGGATCACGACGCTCGACGACCTGTTCAACGGTCCGACGGCGGTCGCCTTCGTCACCGGTGACCCGGTGGAGTCGGCGAAGGGTCTTCGTGACTTCGCCAAGGACAACCCGAACCTCGTCATCAAGGGCGGTGTCCTTGACGGCAAGGCGCTGTCCGCCGACGAGATCAAGAAGCTTGCGGACCTCGAGTCCCGCGAGGTTCTGCTCGCCAAGCTGGCGGGCGCCCTGAAGGGCAAGCAGACGCAGACTGCTCAGCTCCTCCAGGCGCTCCCGACGAAGCTCGTCCGCACCGTGGACGCGCTTCGCGCCAAGCAGGACGAGCAGGGCGGTGCCGAGTAACTCGGCTCGCGAAATGGCCGCGGTCTGAGGCGCTGAGCCACAGGCAGTGGTCGTAGCGGGCCGAACGTACGCCCGCCAGACATGTACATCCCGGCACCAGCCGAATTAGTGGAAGGAAAGCCATCGTGGCTCTCACCCAGGAAGAACTGCTCGCCGAGTTCGAGAACATGACCCTCATCCAGCTTTCCGAGTTCGTGAAGGCGTTCGAGGAGAAGTTCGACGTCACCGCCGCCGCCGCGGCCGTCGTCGCCGCCCCGGCTGCCGGCGGTGCCGCCGGTGGTGCCGAGGCCGTCGAGGAGAAGGACGAGTTCGACGTCATCCTCACCGGTGCCGGCGACAAGAAGATCCAGGTCATCAAGGTCGTCCGCGAGCTGACCTCCCTCGGCCTGAAGGAGGCCAAGGACCTGGTCGACGGTGCGCCGAAGCCGGTTCTGGAGAAGGTCAACAAGGAGGCCGCGGACAAGGCCAAGGAGTCCCTCGAGGGCGCCGGCGCCTCCGTCGAGGTCAAGTAAGGCCTCGCTGGTCCGCCAGCTCTCCGGGTCCGCGAGGGCCCGTGCGGCGCAGTTCTGAGACGAGTGGCAAAAACTCGTTCGAATCTGTAACGCGAACGTACCGAAGGGCGATCACCCAACTGGGTGGTCGCCCTTCGGCGTTCCGAGCGTCGAGTGACGGCTGCCTTGCACTGTCGGTGGCGACGAGTATGGTGATCTTCGTTGTGCCTCCGAGCGCCCTGGGTGACGGGTCGCGAGTGACGATCGCGGCATGCGGATCGGGTATGAGGGGCCTTGACGAACCGCACGCAGCGCGCAATTCTCAGGACGCGTCGTCACACCGATCCGAACTCCGAGGCATGGATCGACGACGAAGAGGGCAGTATCAACGTGCATTGAGGGCGTGGGCTTGCGCAGGTGTCGAGAACAACGAGGGTCTCGAAAAACCCGCACTGGACATCAGTGTGCCAAGTGGCTACACTGACCCTTTGCGCTGCCTGTTAGCTGTCCCCTGCCCGTCACCAGGGGCATGCCCTCGCTTGAGCATCGACGAAGAGACCATTCCTGACCTGGCCCTACCTGTCAGTTCAGGAACAGCCTGTTCGCTTTGCGCAGGAGAGGGGCCGGTACGCGCGTAGTGAGTCCGAGCCCTCGGAAGGACCCCCTCTTGGCCGCCTCGCGCAACGCCTCGACCGCGAATACGAACAACGGCGCCAGCACCGCCCCGCTGCGCATCTCCTTTGCAAAGATCAAGGAGCCTCTCGAGGTTCCCAACCTGCTCGCGCTGCAGACCGAGAGCTTCGACTGGCTGCTCGGCAACACCGCTTGGCAGAGTCGGGTCGAGGAGGCTCTGGAGAACGGACAGGACGTCCCCACCAAGTCCGGCCTGGAGGAGATCTTCGAGGAGATCTCCCCGATCGAGGACTTCTCCGGGTCGATGTCGCTGACCTTCCGCGACCACCGCTTCGAGCCGCCGAAGAACAGCATCGACGAGTGCAAGGAGCGCGACTTCACGTACGCGGCCCCGCTCTTCGTCACGGCCGAGTTCACCAACAACGAGACCGGTGAGATCAAGTCCCAGACGGTCTTCATGGGCGACTTCCCGCTCATGACGAACAAGGGCACCTTCGTCATCAACGGCACCGAGCGTGTCGTGGTGTCGCAGCTCGTCCGTTCGCCCGGTGTCTACTTCGACTCCTCCATCGACAAGACGTCCGACAAGGACATCTTCTCCGCCAAGATCATCCCCTCCCGGGGTGCCTGGCTGGAGATGGAGATCGACAAGCGCGACATGGTCGGTGTGCGTATCGACCGCAAGCGCAAGCAGTCCGTGACCGTCCTCCTCAAGGCCCTCGGTTGGACCACCGAGCAGATCCTGGAGGAGTTCGGCGAGTACGAGTCCATGCGCGCCACCCTGGAGAAGGACCACACCCAGGGCCAGGACGACGCGCTGCTCGACATCTACCGCAAGCTGCGCCCGGGCGAGCCCCCCACGCGTGAGGCCGCGCAGACGCTGCTGGAGAACCTGTACTTCAACCCCAAGCGCTACGACCTCGCGAAGGTCGGCCGCTACAAGGTCAACAAGAAGCTGGGTGCGGACGCCCCGCTCGACGCGGGCATCCTGACCGTCGAGGACATCATCTCGACGATCAAGTACCTGGTGAAGCTGCACGCGGGCGAGACCGAGACGGTCGGCGACAGCGGCGGCACGATCGTCGTCGAGACCGACGACATCGACCACTTCGGCAACCGTCGTCTGCGCAGCGTCGGCGAGCTCATCCAGAACCAGGTCCGTACGGGTCTGGCGCGTATGGAGCGTGTCGTCCGCGAGCGCATGACGACGCAGGACGTCGAGGCGATCACGCCGCAGACCCTGATCAACATCCGGCCGGTCGTCGCCTCCATCAAGGAGTTCTTCGGCACCAGCCAGCTCTCGCAGTTCATGGACCAGAACAACCCGCTGTCGGGGCTGACGCACAAGCGTCGTCTCTCGGCGCTGGGTCCCGGTGGTCTGTCGCGTGAGCGGGCCGGCTTCGAGGTTCGTGACGTGCACCCGTCGCACTACGGCCGTATGTGCCCGATCGAGACCCCTGAAGGCCCGAACATCGGTCTGATCGGCTCGCTCGCCTCCTACGGTCGCGTCAACGCGTTCGGTTTCGTGGAGACGCCGTACCGCAAGGTCGTCGACGGCCAGGTCACCGACGAGGTCGACTACCTCACGGCCGACGAAGAGGACCGGTTCGTCATCGCGCAGGCCAACGCCACGCTGACGGACGACCTCCGCTTCGCCGAGAACCGCGTGCTCGTCCGCCGTCGTGGCGGCGAGGTCGACTACGTCGCCGGTGACGACGTGGACTACATGGACGTCTCGCCGCGCCAGATGGTGTCGGTCGCGACCGCCATGATCCCGTTCCTCGAGCACGACGACGCCAACCGTGCCCTCATGGGCGCGAACATGATGCGCCAGGCCGTTCCGCTCATCAAGGCGGAGTCCCCGCTCGTCGGCACCGGCATGGAGTACCGCTCCGCCGTCGACGCCGGCGACGTGGTCAAGGCCGAGAAGGCCGGTGTGGTCCAGGAGGTCTCCGCGGACTACATCACCACCGCCAACGACGACGGCACGTACATCACGTACCGCCTGGCCAAGTTCGCCCGCTCCAACCAGGGCACCTCGGTCAACCAGAAGGTCATCGTCCACGAGGGCGACCGCGTCGTCGAGGGCCAGGTCCTCGCCGACGGTCCCGCCACCGAGAACGGTGAGATGGCGCTCGGCAAGAACCTGCTCGTGGCGTTCATGCCGTGGGAGGGTCACAACTACGAGGACGCGATCATCCTGTCGCAGCGCCTCGTGCAGGACGACGTCCTCTCCTCGATCCACATCGAGGAGCACGAGGTCGACGCCCGTGACACCAAGCTCGGCCCGGAGGAGATCACCCGGGACATCCCGAACGTCTCCGAGGAGGTCCTCGCCGACCTCGACGAGCGCGGCATCATCCGCATCGGTGCCGAGGTCATCGCCGGTGACATCCTCGTCGGCAAGGTCACCCCGAAGGGTGAGACCGAGCTGACGCCCGAGGAGCGCCTGCTCCGCGCGATCTTCGGTGAGAAGGCCCGTGAGGTCCGTGACACCTCGCTGAAGGTGCCGCACGGCGAGACCGGCAAGGTCATCGGCGTCCGCGTCTTCGACCGCGAGGAGGGCGACGAGCTTCCCCCCGGTGTCAACCAGCTGGTGCGCGTCTACGTCGCGCAGAAGCGCAAGATCACCGACGGTGACAAGCTCGCCGGCCGCCACGGCAACAAGGGTGTCATCTCCAAGATCCTGCCCATCGAGGACATGCCGTTCCTCGAGGACGGGACCCCGGTCGACATCATCCTCAACCCGCTCGGTGTGCCGTCCCGAATGAACCCGGGACAGGTCCTGGAGATCCACCTCGGCTGGCTCGCCAGCCGCGGCTGGGACGTCTCCGGTCTCGCCGACGAGTGGGCCCAGCGTCTGCAGGCCATCGGCGCCGACAGTGTCGCCCCCGGCACCAACGTCGCCACCCCGGTCTTCGACGGTGCCCGTGAGGACGAGCTGGCGGGTCTGCTGCAGCACACCATCCCGAACCGCGACGGCGAGCGCATGGTGCTCCCGTCCGGCAAGGCGCGGCTGTTCGACGGCCGCAGCGGTGAGCCGTTCCCGGACCCGATCTCGGTCGGCTACATGTACATCCTCAAGCTGCACCACCTGGTCGACGACAAGCTGCACGCCCGCTCGACCGGCCCGTACTCGATGATCACCCAGCAGCCGCTGGGTGGTAAGGCGCAGTTCGGTGGCCAGCGCTTCGGTGAGATGGAGGTGTGGGCGCTGGAGGCTTACGGCGCCGCCTACGCCCTCCAGGAGCTGCTGACCATCAAGTCCGACGACGTCACCGGCCGCGTGAAGGTCTACGAGGCCATCGTCAAGGGCGAGAACATCCCCGAGCCCGGCATCCCCGAGTCCTTCAAGGTGCTCATCAAGGAGATGCAGTCTCTCTGCCTGAACGTGGAGGTGCTGTCCAGCGACGGTATGTCCATCGAGATGCGTGACACCGACGAGGACGTCTTCCGCGCTGCGGAGGAGCTCGGCATCGACCTGTCCCGGCGCGAGCCGAGCAGCGTCGAAGAGGTCTGACGGGAGTTCGGCCGGGCTCGTGAAGAGCCCGGCCGGCCCCAGGACCCCCGTTTCAGACCAAAGACTTACAACCCTGAGAGGGATTGACGCATAGTGCTCGACGTCAACTTCTTCGACGAGCTCCGGATCGGTCTGGCCACCGCTGACGACATCCGTCAGTGGAGCCACGGCGAGGTCAAGAAGCCCGAGACCATCAACTACCGCACCCTGAAGCCCGAAAAGGACGGACTCTTCTGCGAGAAGATCTTCGGTCCGACCCGGGACTGGGAGTGCTACTGCGGCAAGTACAAGCGCGTCCGCTTCAAGGGCATCATCTGTGAGCGCTGCGGCGTCGAGGTGACCCGCGCCAAGGTGCGTCGTGAGCGGATGGGCCACATCGAGCTGGCCGCTCCCGTCACCCACATCTGGTACTTCAAGGGCGTTCCGTCGCGGCTGGGCTACCTGCTCGACCTCGCCCCGAAGGACCTGGAGAAGGTCATCTACTTCGCGGCGTACATGATCACGTACGTCGACGAGGAGCGCCGCACGCGTGACCTGCCCTCCCTGGAGGCGCACGTCTCCGTCGAGCGGCAGCAGATCGAGAACCGCCGGGACGCCGACCTGGAGGCCCGCGCCAAGAAGCTCGAGACCGACCTGGCCGAGCTGGAGGCCGAGGGCGCCAAGGCCGACGTGCGCCGCAAGGTGCGCGAGGGCGCCGAGCGTGAGATGAAGCAGCTGCGCGACCGTTCGCAGCGCGAGATCGACCGTCTCGACGAGGTGTGGACCCGGTTCAAGAACCTCAAGGTCCAGGACCTGGAGGGCGACGAGCTCCTCTACCGTGAGCTGCGTGACCGCTTCGGCACGTACTTCGACGGTTCGATGGGTGCCGCTGCGCTGCAGAAGCGCCTGGAGTCCTTCGACCTCGACGAGGAGGCCGAGCGCCTCCGCGAGATCATCCGCACCGGCAAGGGCCAGAAGAAGACCCGTGCGCTCAAGCGCCTCAAGGTCGTCTCCGCGTTCCTGCAGACCAGCAACAGCCCCAAGGGCATGGTGCTCGACTGCGTGCCGGTCATCCCGCCGGACCTTCGCCCGATGGTGCAGCTGGACGGTGGCCGCTTCGCGACCTCCGACCTGAACGACCTGTACCGCCGTGTCATCAACCGCAACAACCGTCTGAAGCGCCTGCTCGACCTGGGCGCTCCGGAGATCATCGTCAACAACGAGAAGCGCATGCTTCAGGAGGCTGTTGACGCCCTCTTCGACAACGGTCGTCGTGGTCGCCCGGTCACCGGTCCCGGTAACCGCCCGCTGAAGTCCCTCAGCGACATGCTGAAGGGCAAGCAGGGTCGATTCCGTCAGAACCTGCTCGGCAAGCGTGTGGACTACTCCGCGCGTTCCGTGATCGTCGTCGGTCCGCAGCTGAAGCTGCACCAGTGCGGTCTGCCGAAGGCGATGGCGCTGGAGCTGTTCAAGCCGTTCGTGATGAAGCGCCTGGTCGACCTGAACCACGCGCAGAACATCAAGAGCGCCAAGCGCATGGTGGAGCGCGGCCGCACGGTCGTGTACGACGTCCTCGAAGAGGTCATCGCCGAGCACCCGGTTCTGCTGAACCGTGCTCCCACCCTGCACCGCCTCGGCATCCAGGCCTTCGAGCCGCAGCTGGTCGAGGGCAAGGCCATCCAGATCCACCCGCTCGTCTGCACCGCGTTCAACGCGGACTTCGACGGTGACCAGATGGCCGTGCACCTGCCGCTGTCCGCGGAGGCGCAGGCCGAGGCCCGCATCCTGATGCTGTCCTCGAACAACATCCTCAAGCCGGCCGACGGCCGTCCGGTGACGATGCCGACCCAGGACATGGTCCTCGGTCTGTTCTTCCTCACCACCGACGGCGAGATGCGGAACGTGAAGGGCGAGGACCGCTCCTTCTCCTCCGTGGCCGAGGCGATCATGGCGTTCGACGCCGGCGAGCTCTCGCTGCAGTCGCGCGTGGACATCCGCTTCCCGGTGGGCACCATCCCGCCGCGCGGCTGGACCCCGCCGGCGCGCGAGGAGGGCGAGCCGGAGTGGCAGCAGGGTGACACCTTCACCCTGAAGACCACGCTGGGCCGCGCGCTCTTCAACGAGCTGCTGCCCGAGGACTACCCGTTCGTCGACTACGAGGTCGGCAAGAAGCAGCTCTCCGAGATCGTCAACGACCTCGCCGAGCGCTACCCCAAGGTCATCGTGGCGGCGACGCTCGACAACCTGAAGGCGGCCGGCTTCTACTGGGCGACCCGTTCCGGTGTCACCGTGGCCATCTCCGACGTCGTCGTCCCCGAGGCGAAGAAGGAGATCGTCCGCGGGTACGAGGCACAGGACGAGAAGGTCCAGAAGCAGTACGAGCGCGGTCTGATCACCAAGGACGAGCGCACGCAGGAGCTCATCGCGATCTGGACCAAGGCGACCAACGAGGTCGCCGAGGCGATGAACGACAACTTCCCGAAGACCAACCCGATCTTCATGATGGTGAACTCGGGTGCACGAGGCAACATGATGCAGATGCGTCAGATCGCCGGTATGCGTGGTCTTGTGTCGAACGCGAAGAACGAGACGATCCCGCGTCCCATCAAGGCCTCGTTCCGTGAGGGCCTGTCCGTGCTGGAGTACTTCATCTCCACGCACGGTGCCCGTAAGGGTCTGGCCGACACCGCCCTGCGTACCGCCGACTCGGGTTACCTGACCCGTCGTCTGGTGGACGTCTCGCAGGACGTCATCATCCGCGAGGAGGACTGTGGCACCGAGCGCGGTCTGAAGCTGCGGATCGCCTCGAAGGACGAGACCGGTGTCCTGCGCAAGGCCGACGACGTCGAGACCAGCGTCTACGCCCGCATGCTCGCCGAGGACGTCGTCATCGACGGCAAGGTGATCGCGCCGGCCAACGTGGACCTCGGCGACGTGCTCATCGACCAGCTCGTGCACCACGGTGTCGAGGAGGTCAAGACCCGCTCGATCCTGACCTGTGAGTCCAAGGTCGGCACGTGCGCCATGTGCTACGGCCGCTCCCTGGCCACCGGCAAGCTGGTCGACATCGGTGAGGCGGTCGGCATCATCGCCGCCCAGTCCATCGGTGAGCCCGGTACCCAGCTGACGATGCGTACCTTCCACACCGGTGGTGTGGCCGGTGACGACATCACGCAGGGTCTGCCGCGTGTCGTCGAGCTCTTCGAGGCCCGTACCCCGAAGGGTGTCGCCCCGATCTCCGAGGCGGCCGGTCGCGTCCGCATCGAGGAGACCGAGAAGACCAAGAAGATCGTCATTACGCCGGACGACGGCAGCGACGAGACGGCCTACCCGATCTCGAAGCGCGCCCGACTCCTGGTCAGCGAGGGCGAGCACGTCGAGGTGGGCCAGAAGCTCACCGTGGGTGCCACCAACCCGCACGACGTGCTGCGCATCCTGGGTCAGCGTGCCGTCCAGGTCCACCTGGTCGGCGAGGTCCAGAAGGTGTACAACTCGCAGGGTGTGTCGATCCACGACAAGCACATCGAGATCATCATCCGGCAGATGCTCCGCCGTGTGACGATCATCGAGTCCGGCGACGCCGAGCTGCTGCCCGGCGAGCTGGTCGAGCGCTCCCGCTTCGAGCAGGAGAACCGTCGTGTGGTCCAGGAGGGCGGTCACCCGGCCTCCGGTCGTCCGCAGCTCATGGGTATCACCAAGGCCTCGCTGGCCACGGAGTCCTGGCTGTCGGCGGCGTCCTTCCAGGAGACGACGCGAGTCCTCACGGACGCGGCGATCAACGCCAAGTCCGACTCGCTGATCGGCCTCAAGGAGAACGTCATCATCGGTAAGCTCATCCCGGCCGGTACGGGTCTGTCCCGCTACCGCAACATCCGGGTCGAGCCGACCGAGGAGGCCAAGGCCGCGATGTACTCGGCCGTCGGCTACGACGACATCGACTACTCGCCGTTCGGCACGGGCTCCGGCCAGGCCGTTCCGCTGGAGGACTACGACTACGGTCCGTACAACCAGTAAGGCGTACGTCCACTGAGGGGCGCCCACTCCGCTTCATGCGGGGTGGGCGCCCTTCGGCGTTGTCCGGGCCGGGTGGGTCAGCGCCCGTTGTCCTGATGGATCTGCAGGCGGTGGAGCCGGGTGTGGATGTCGGGGTGCGAGGCGAGGAGCCGGGCGATCACTCCCTCCTCCTCGACGCGGACGCCCATGGCCGCTGCGCCCACCCGGGCGGCCTCCTCATGGGCGAGGTCCTCGCGCAACACGGCCATCAGCTGCGGGGCGAAGCCGAGTCCGGCCGCGTGTTCGTCGGCCCGGAGTTCCGAGCGGCGGGACAGCGCGGCGACGAGGTAGGGCGTGGCCAGGGGAAGGAAGACCAGGCCGTAGGTGGCGGTCGCCAGGGCGAACAGGGCGGCGCCCAGCACGCCGATCACCACGGCGGCGGTGCCCACGGAGAGGCGGTCGACCTGTGCGGCCAGCCATCGGAGCAGGCGCCAGGTGAGCCTGGCCGGCAGGGCGTACCAGAAGGCGATCAGGGAGGCCCAGGCGTGCCCTCCCACGTGGTGACCCAGCTCGTGCGCGAGCACTCCGGCGAGCTGGGCGGGCGTCAGGGACCTGAGGGAGTGGCTGGTGACGCCGACGATGTGCCCGGCGGCCGCCATGGCGTTGACGTCGTCGCTGTCCTCGACCCACAGCTGGTAGGCGTCCGGGTCGATGCCGGCCCGGGTGGTGACCTTCCGCCACACCGCGGTCAGCTTCCTGGCCTCCTCCGGTGTGGGGTGGCGCAGCCGGTACAGCCAGCGGGCCAGGAGGCGTTCGCAGGGCCGGTGGAAGGCCAGTGAGCCGCTCGCCGCCCAGCAGCCGACCGGAATCCACCAGGGCGGCCCGAACAGGGCGTCGACGGCGTACGAGACCGCGAAGACCACGGCCAGGCTGGTCAGCAGGTGCGGCAGCTGGATCGCCAGCGTGCCGAGCGTGGTGACGTCGACGCCTCGGTGCCGGGCCGATATGTGGATACGGCCCGCTGGGGGCCTCAGGTCAGCACCGGGGCCGTGGGCGGGGTCCGGGTCGGGAGGTTTTCGGCGGCTCTCGAAGCTGTGAGGGGCGGACATGGCGCTCCTTGTCGGGGGTGGGTGGCCGTGTGGTTCCGGCGGGCGGCGGGGCCGGCCCGTGGGGCGCGGCGGCGGGCCTGGGAGGGGCATGCTCAGGCCATGAGGGCGGAGGCGGGCAGCAGGACCGCCGCGCATCCGAAGGCGATCAGACCGGTACGGATCCAGAGGTGTTTGCGGGCCACGATCCGGCTGGTCTCGGCCAGTGCGGAGAAGAGGGCGACGGCGGGCTCGCGTCCGGTTACCGCCACGGCCGCGGGGAGCCCGCCGGAGCGGGCCGCGCGCTGTACGTCCCCGAAGTAGGTGAGGGGCCGGCCGGGCTCCCAGCTGCTTCGGCGGTAGCGGGGGAGGACAGCGAGGAGCAGGGCGAACAGCGCGGCGAAGAGGGAGGCCGCGCCCACCCACCACAGGACGGTGGCGGCCGGCGAATGCGCGGCCGGTCCTCGGCCTTGTCCGCCGAGCAGCCCGGCCGTGATGCCGAGGGCCCCGACCAGGACGGAGGCCTTGGTGTCGGCGCGGGCGATCTCCGCCCGGAGGTCGGCGAGCAACTGCAGGCCGGCCTGCAGTTCAGGGGCGGGCACCTGAGCGGGCCCGGCGTTCATGCCGGGGCCTCGGGGATCTCGTCCTCGGGGGCGGCGCCCGACTTGAGCACGGTCGTCATCCACCGGGCCGTGAGCTGGCGGGGCTCCTCCATCTGGTAGCTCTCCAGCCCGTCCTTGTCGAGCACACGGTCGATCAGATGGCGCTGGGTCTCGAAGAGCTCCCTGCGCTCCTCGCCGAGCTGTTTCAGGACGAGCTGGGTGTCCTCGGGGTGCTCCGTCAGATGCAGGGCCAGCGCGGCGGTGTCGCCTCCGGCCAGGCAGTCCTCATAGAACTTGATCTTCTCGGACCTGATGCGGGCCTCGTGTCGCAGCCGCTGGACGGAGACCGCGTGCTCGGGCAGCGCCGCCTCCGCCTCGTGGCGTGCGAGGCGCAGCCTTTCCTGGTGGCTGCGTTCGGTGACATCGCGGCGCAGGCGCACGGTGACGGTGGCGCGCAGCCCCTGGTCGGCACCGAGAGGCGCGGCCTCGTTCAGCGCCCGCTGTACGGCCCGTTCGGCGCGGGAGCTCTCCCCGATGGCGTGGCCCCGGCTCGCGGCGCGCATCAGGGGGACGAGTTCGCGGGTCAGGAGGCCCGGTACGTCACGTTCCTGACTGGCGACGAAGCGGGCGGGGTCGGTGACCCGCCAGGTGATGTCGGCAACGAGGTCGAACTCGAAGCTGTCGACGTCGCTGGGCAGGTGTTCCCGCAGTTGGAAGGAGTGCGGATCGGTGTTCACCTCGTACAGGGCGACGTAGCGGCGGACGGTCGTGGGCCGGGCCGGGGGCAGGAAGGTCTCGTACGAGCCCTTGCGGGTCACGAAGACCAGGGCGTTGTCGATCCGCCCGGTGAACCGCCGGCCGCCGAGGCGCAGACGGGGCAGTTGCCAGACCTTGATGACGGGGTCGGGGCGAGAGGCCGTGGGAGGGGCGTCCTCTGCGAGCCAGTCGGGTTCGTCGGACGGCTGGACCTGTGGGTCTTCCATGGGGTACTCCGGGTGGGTGTCAGGCGGCGAGGACGGCTGAGAGCAGCGGTTCCGCCACCGCCGGGACGGTGTCGTCAGAGCTGCGCACGGTGCGGAGGAGATGAGTGACGCGCTGGCGGTTGGCCGGGGTGGCAGCCAGAGCGGGGAGCAGCGACCCGAGCGCGGCCTCCGACGGGCGGTCCCGGTCGGCTGTCAGCACCCAGCCGCGCAGAACCCGCAGCGCACGCGCGGTCAGCTCCTGGTCGCCGAGCACGGCGGTCCAGAAGGCGGTCAGGCGCTCGACGTCCGCCGCTTCACCGGCGGCCAGCGCTCTGACGTACCAGTCGAGCACGATGGGCCGGTCGCCGTTCTCCTCGTACTGGTCGCACGCCTGGACGAAGGCGCGGAGCGCATGGGCCCGTACGACGCGGTCCTGGGCCGGGCCCTGGGGGGCGAGACGCTCGGCGAGGGCGTGGAGCACCGGGCCCTGCACGGTGAGCAGGAGCAGTTCCAGGGCATCCGCGAACTGCTTGTTCTCCTCCCTCCTGTCCTTCTCCTTCTTCTCCTCGTCCGCGTCCTCGTCCTCGACGGGCCGGCGTACGGCGTCGAGCAGGGCCCCCAGGGTGATCTCGTGGTGGGCGGTGCCCAGCAGACCGTAGGCACGGATGGCCGTCCACCGGCGGCTGTGGTGATCGCCCGTGCACCAGGCGTGCAGGACATCGAAGGCCGGGGGGACCTCCAGGAGTACGGCCAGAGTGAGGGCGTTCGCGGCGGTGAGCCAGGCGTTGAAGCTGTTCGAGTCGGCCCAGGGTTCGATGAGGTGGGCCATCGCGGAGGGGAAGTCGGCCTGGGCGAGCAGGGCGGCGGCGCCGGCCGCTCTGGTGCGGACGAGCGGACGTCCGTCCTTGGCCAGCTGCCGGATCCAGCCCACGAGCGCCGGGCGCGCCGAGGGGTGGAGGTTCCACACCTCGTGGAGAAGGAGCCGGGCGATCCGCTCGTCCTGGAACCGGGCGACGAAATGGCCGACCACACCCCACTCGGTGGCTTCGGTCTGGACGTATCCGTCGGCCCGGGCCAGTTGGAGCCGGTCGGCGCGGGACTTGCCGAAGACGGGGATCCGTACCGGTTCCAGTGGATCCTCGATCTTCTGCAGCAACGTGTAGAGACGGTCGCCGAGCTCGGCGGCCACCGCGTAGGGGGCGTCGTCGAACACGGCGAGCGAGACGAGGAACGCCTTGTCGAGCAGTTTCGGTGTCTCGCCGGTGAGCCACCGTTCGATCTGGGCCTCCGCCGCGGCCTCGCCGTGGGCGGCGAGGTCCTGTTCGTCGATCTCCCCCCGGTGCAGGGCCACCAGGCGCTCCGCGAACTGGGCGGTCTCCTGCGGGGGATGCTCGCGCTCCAGGAACTCCTTGACGTACGGCAGTCCGCTCAGCCTCGTCCAGGGCGCCTGGCCGACGGCGTGGGTCACGTGCGAGTGCAGCGTGTCCTCGGTCGAGGGCGGCTCCCAGCGCACGGCCGGCACGTCCGTCACGGCGGACGGCTCGACCGTGATGACCAGATGGCCGCCGACACGCTCCAACTGCTCGCGCAGGCCCGACAGGAACGGCGCCCGCAGAGGGCGGTGGCGGCTGGTGGCCCAGTTGCACAGGACGTATCCGTCGGCGCGCTCCAGCTCGTCGCGCAGGGCGGCGGGGGTGGTGTGCGGATCGAGGTCGCGCAGCTGGGCGACGCCGAGCCGGGCCAGCAGCATCATGGCGGCGGACCGGCGTCCCGTCGCATGCCCGCCGGTCAGGATCACGACGCGTTCGGCGCGCAGCCGGGCGAGCGCCTCGCCGAAGCGGGGCCCCTCCCGGAAGACGGCCCGCACCTCGTCGACGTCCGACTGCGGGATCGGCCCCGAGTCCCGGTGGAGCGTCTCGGCGCGGCCCCCGAAATTGAAGATCGTGTCACCGTAGTGATGGCCGCCCGTCTGCCCGAACTGGTCCCCGTCGACCAGCGTCGAGGCGAACGCCCGGGCGGTGTGCCTGACCAGGTCCTGGCGGGCCTCCCAGGCCTTCTGACGTTGCTCGGGGGCCTGGGGCGACTCCTCCTGTTTCCCGTTCTCGTCCTTCGACTGTTCGCCCGCCTGCGCCGAGCCGGCGCTCGCGCCCCTCTCCTGGCTCAACGGCGCTCACCCCCGTCGGGCAGGCCGAAGTGGAGGCCGCCGTGGACGGTGCCGCCGGTCACGCCGTACTGGTTGCCGGAGATATGCGTGTGGTGAGCGGGAGGAGCGGGCGGCGTCGCTGCCGGCGGTGCCTCCGCGGCGGGGCCCGCCGTCCCCGAGGCCGGCCCGCCGTGCAGCCAGGCGACCGTCGGCCCCTCCTTCGTGTCGACGGTGATGCGGTGGAAGTCGTCCGGGCGCACACCCAGCGGGCCGTGGCGCACGACGCCCTGGTAGACGCCCTCGGACACGCACAGGACGCTGCCCGCTTCGGACTGCTTGAGGGCGTCGCGCAAGGGGTCGGCGTCGAGCAGCCGTACGGCGTGGTTCAGGTCGGAGCCGACCCAGCCGTCGAGTTCGTCCACGGCGACGTATCCGGAGGAGAGCACGATCCGCAGGCGCATCCGCGCGCTGCTCGCGAGCAGGCGGTTCTTGCTGTGCAGGAGCGCCGGCGTCTCGGTGAGGAGGGTCTTCACCAACGCCGGTACGGAGACCCGGGTGTCGATGAGCTCCATGACCGAGTCGCCGCGGTCGGCGCGCAGCGAGGCGGTCTCGTCGACGTCGGCGGCGGTGAGCGTGGCGTCGACGACGTCGTACAGGACCCGGCGCAGGAACGCCTGTTCAACGTCGTCGCGGCTGCCGAACTGCTCGATGTCGAAGAGCAGGAGCGTGCGGTATACGGGGTCGGCCATCTGTCCCTGTCTGCCTCTCGCGAGTCGGTGCCTTTCGGCGGGCACCAAGCACGATCGCGGGCGGCGGCCCCACCGCCGAGGACCTATGACACGGACGAACTGTGACCGTGTGCACAGAGCGGCACGGCGGTCCTCCGGGACGGGACCGGATCAGGCGGAGCCCTCGCCGACGATGCGGCGCAGGACGTCGGGGCGGAGTACGACGATGCGGCGGCGTCTGGTGATGACGACCTGCTTGGCGCGCAGTTCCTTCAACAGGCGTGCGACCGCCTCTCGGGAGGAGCCCACCGAGCCCGCGAACTCCTGCTGGCTCAGCCCCAGCGTGAGCTCGATGCCCTCGTCGGTGCGGCTGCCGTGGGTGCGGACCAGTTCGAGCAGCAGGACGGCGAGCCGCTCCCGTACGGTGAGCGCCGCCCACTCCAACCGGCGGCGGTCGGTCGCCCGCTGACGGTCGGTGGCCAGCCCCAGCAGTTGCAGGGACACCCGGGGGCTGCCCGAGAGGAACGCGGTGAAGCGGGCCTGGTCGATGACGACCGCGTCGACCGGTTCCAGGGCCGTCACCGTGGCCGAGCGGTGGTGTCCGCTGAGCGCGGCGCCCTCACCGAGGATGTCGCCGGGGCCGCGCAGGGCGAGCAGCGCCTCGTAGCCGTTGGCGGCGATGGCCGTCACCTTGGTCCAGCCGTGCAGGAGGAGCAGCACATGGGTGGACGGCTCGTCCTGGTGCATGAGCACGGCGCGCTCCCGGTAGCGCAGGGGCCGGCCCACGGCCAGCAGGGCCGCGCGGTCCTCCTTCTCCAGCCGGGCGAGGAAGGGCACGCGGTCGTCGAACCCGTCGTCGTCCCATGCGCGCGTACGCCCCCCGGTCATGCCCTCGCCCCCGCGTTCACCTGTACCGATGCCGTCGATTCCGCGACCACTCAACGTACTTGAGACGGCCGGGCGGGAAACCGGCGCCAATCGGCCGCTGGCCGACGCTCGTCCCCCCGTCGCGTCACCATCACGCTCCCCGTCGCGGAAGACGATCGTCCGATCGGTCGCGGAACCGGGACACCGGTAGCCGAAACGAAACACAACCGGCGCCCGGGAACCTGTGCCGGGGGGCGTGCGTTGGAGCATCATGGAGGCACAACCAGTCCGGGGGAGTGTTTCTCGTGTCGAACCCGTCGTGGCAGCCGATGCCGTGGCAGGCGCAGGGCAGTAGTCCGTCGCTGCTCGCCGCCCATGCCGATCGTGAGCGTGCCGTGGATGTCCTGCGGGCCGGTTTCAGTGAGGGCCGCCTCCAGCAGGACGAGTATGAGAAGCGCATCGAGCGGGCCTACACGGCACGCACGGTGGGCGAGCTGGCCCTTCTGGTCGCCGATCTGCCCCAGGGCCCGTCGGCTATGCAGCCGAGCGCCATGCCTACCGCGCCCCCCATGGTCCCGAGAACGTTCATGCCGGCCCCCGTCCTGCCTCCGCCCACCAACGGCAAGGCCGTCGGCGCGATGGTCTGCGGTGTGCTCACCACCATGACCATGGGTCTCACCGGCATCCCGGCCGTCATCCTCGGCCACACCGCCCGCTCCGAGATCAAGCGCACCGGTGAGGGCGGCGAGGGCTTCGCCCTGGCGGGCCTCATCCTCGGCTGGCTCTCGGTCGCCGGGTGGGCCTTCTTCCTCGCCATCATGATCATCGCCGGGGTGGCCTCGGAAAGCGGAGTGTGAGGACGGCCGAGCCGACGACCATGAGCTGAGCCCGGCCGACCCCAGAGGCGCGGGGACTGCGCGACCAGCCGCCGATGGCCCCGTATTCGCCGGCAATGCCAGCGCCTCGGGGCAGGCAGCCGCCGATGGCCCCGTATTCGCCAGCAGTGCCAGCGCCTCAGGGCGGGCAGCCGCCGACGGCCCCGTACTCGGCGGCAGTGCCAGCGCCTCAGGGCGGGCAGCCGCCGACGGCCCCGTACTCGGCGGCAGTGCCAGCGTCTCAGGGCGGGCAGCCGCCGACGGCCCCGTACTCGGCGGCAGCGTCAGCGTCTCAGGGCGGGCAGCCGCCGACGGCCCCGCAGTCGCCGGCAGCGTCAGCGTCTCAGGGCGGGCAGCCGCCGACGGCCCCGCAGTCGCCGGCAGCGTCAGCGTCTCAGGGCAGGCAGCC
>NZ_JBVIDX010000012.1:0-41504 GCF_055572155.1 Streptomyces sp. NPDC030814 | reverse complement strand
ACCGCCGACGGCCCTGCAGTCGCCGGCAGCGTCAGCGTCTCAGGGCGGGCAGCCGCCGACGGCCCTGCAGTCGCCGGCAGCGTCAGCGTCTCAGGGCGGGCAGCCGCCGACGGCCCTGCAGTCGCCGGCAGCGTCAGCGTCTCAGGGCAGGCAGTCGCCGACGGCCCCGCAGTCGCCGACAGCGCCGCGCCCCACGGCAAGCAGTAACCGACAGCCCGCAGTCGCCCGACATCCCCTCGTCCCATGGCGACAGGGCGCCCCCGGCCAGGCCCAGCGCAGCGGCTACCCATTTGTTTTGACCGTAGCGAATGCGATAGGTACGCTCAGACCTTGTGCCTGGGGTGTGCCCTGGCTCTCGTGCGTGCCTTGAACCGCACAGGTGGGAGCCGTAAGCGGCCGCCGTAATCTGCGCCCTTCTGCCTTGCGGCGGGACCCGCAGTATTCGACACACCCGACCGCGTGGGTCGGAGATGTTCCGGGTTAGCTTCACCATTCGGCACACAGAAACCGGAGAAGTAGTGCCTACGATCCAGCAGCTGGTCCGTAAGGGCCGGCAGGACAAGGTCGAGAAGAACAAGACGCCCGCACTCGAGGGTTCCCCTCAGCGCCGCGGCGTCTGCACGCGTGTGTTCACGACCACCCCGAAGAAGCCGAACTCGGCCCTGCGTAAGGTCGCGCGTGTGCGTCTGACCAGCGGGATCGAGGTCACCGCTTACATTCCGGGTGAGGGACACAACCTGCAGGAGCACTCCATCGTGCTCGTGCGTGGTGGCCGTGTGAAGGACCTGCCGGGTGTTCGCTACAAGATCATCCGCGGTTCGCTCGACACCCAGGGTGTCAAGAACCGCAAGCAGGCCCGCAGCCGCTACGGCGCCAAGAAGGAGAAGTAAGAATGCCTCGTAAGGGCCCCGCCCCGAAGCGCCCGGTCATCATCGACCCGGTCTACGGTTCTCCTCTTGTCACGTCGCTCATCAACAAGGTGCTGCTGAACGGCAAGCGCTCCACCGCCGAGCGCATCGTCTACGGTGCCATGGAGGGCCTGCGCGACAAGACCGGCAACGACCCGGTCATCACGCTGAAGCGCGCTCTCGAGAACATCAAGCCGACCCTCGAGGTCAAGTCCCGCCGTGTCGGTGGCGCCACCTACCAGGTCCCGGTCGAGGTCAAGCCCGGCCGTGCCAACACCCTGGCGCTGCGCTGGCTGGTCGGTTACTCCCGCGCCCGTCGCGAGAAGACCATGACCGAGCGTCTGCTCAACGAGCTTCTCGACGCCTCGAACGGCCTCGGTGCGGCCGTGAAGAAGCGCGAGGACACCCACAAGATGGCCGAGTCCAACAAGGCCTTCGCGCACTACCGCTGGTAGTCGCAGACCCCATCGAGACCGAGAGAAGACTGAAGCCTTATGGCTACCACTTCACTTGACCTGGCCAGGGTCCGCAATATCGGGATCATGGCCCACATCGACGCGGGCAAGACGACCACCACCGAGCGGATCCTCTTCTACACCGGCGTCAGCTACAAGATCGGTGAGGTCCACGACGGCGCCGCCACCATGGACTGGATGGAGCAGGAGCAGGAGCGTGGCATCACGATCACCTCTGCTGCCACCACCTGTCACTGGCCGCTTGAGGGTGTCGACCACACCATCAACATCATCGACACCCCGGGTCACGTCGACTTCACCGTCGAGGTGGAGCGTTCGCTCCGCGTTCTCGACGGCGCCGTGACGGTGTTCGACGGCGTTGCCGGCGTGGAGCCGCAGTCCGAGACGGTGTGGCGTCAGGCCGACCGTTACGGCGTGCCCCGCATCTGCTTCGTCAACAAGCTGGACCGCACCGGCGCCGAGTTCCACCGCTGCGTGGACATGATCTCGGACCGCCTGGGCGCCCAGCCGCTCGTCATGCAGCTCCCCATCGGTGCTGAGGCCGACTTCAAGGGCGTCGTGGACCTGGTCCGCATGAAGGCGCTCGTGTGGTCCGCCGAGGCCGCCAAGGGCGAGATGTACGACACCGTCGACATCCCGGCCACGCACACCGAGGCCGCCGAGGAGTGGCGCGGCAAGCTGCTCGAGGCCGTCGCGGAGAACGACGAAGAGCTGATGGAGCTGTACCTGGAGGGCGAGGAGCCCACCGAGGAGCAGCTCTACGCGGCGATCCGTCGTATCACCATCGCGTCCGGCAAGGGCACCGGCACCACGGTGACCCCGGTGTTCTGCGGTACCGCGTTCAAGAACAAGGGCGTCCAGCCCCTGCTCGACGCGGTCGTGCGCTACCTCCCGACGCCGCTTGACGTCGAGGCCATCGAGGGCCACGCCGTCAACGACCCGGAAGAGGTCATCAAGCGCAAGCCGTCCGACGACGAGCCGCTGTCCGCGCTGGCGTTCAAGATCATGAGCGACCCGCACCTCGGCAAGCTCACCTTCGTCCGGATCTACTCCGGTCGCCTGGAGTCCGGCACCGCCGTGCTGAACTCCGTCAAGGGCAAGAAGGAGCGCATCGGCAAGATCTACCGCATGCACGCGAACAAGCGTGAGGAGATCGACTCGGTGGGCGCCGGCGACATCGTCGCCGTCATGGGCCTGAAGCAGACCACCACGGGTGAGACGCTGGCCGACGACAAGCAGCCGGTGATCCTGGAGTCCATGGACTTCCCGGCCCCGGTCATCCAGGTCGCCATCGAGCCCAAGTCGAAGGGCGACCAGGAGAAGCTCGGCGTCGCGATCCAGCGCCTGGCCGAGGAGGACCCCTCCTTCCAGGTCCACTCCGACGAGGAGACCGGCCAGACCATCATCGGCGGTATGGGCGAGCTGCACCTCGAGGTGCTCGTCGACCGTATGCGCCGTGAGTTCAAGGTCGAGGCCAACGTCGGCAAGCCGCAGGTCGCCTACCGCGAGACGATCCGCAAGGCCGTCGAGCGCGTCGACTACACGCACAAGAAGCAGACTGGTGGTACCGGCCAGTTCGCCAAGGTGCAGATCGCGATCGAGCCGATCGAGGGCGGCGACGCCTCGTACGAGTTCGTGAACAAGGTGACCGGTGGCCGTATCCCGAAGGAGTACATCCCTTCGGTGGACGCCGGTGCGCAGGAGGCCATGCAGTTCGGCATCCTCGCCGGGTACGAGATGACGGGCGTCCGCGTCACGCTTCTCGACGGTGCCTACCACGAGGTCGACTCCTCCGAGCTGGCGTTCAAGATCGCCGGTTCGCAGGCCTTCAAGGAGGCCGCCCGCAAGGCCAGCCCCGTGCTGCTCGAGCCCATGATGGCCGTCGAGGTCACCACGCCCGAGGACTACATGGGTGAGGTCATCGGCGACATCAACTCCCGCCGTGGCCAGATCCAGGCCATGGAGGAGCGGGCCGGTGCCCGTGTCGTGAAGGGCCTCGTGCCCCTCTCGGAGATGTTCGGCTACGTCGGCGACCTGCGCAGCAAGACGTCCGGCCGCGCCAGCTACTCCATGCAGTTCGACTCCTACGCCGAGGTTCCGCGGAACGTCGCCGAGGAGATCATCGCGAAGGCCAAGGGCGAGTAACTCAGCAGAGTTCCAGCCTTTAGGCTTGACTCCGGAGCCTTACGGGGTCAAACCCCCGCGAACGCGGATGTTTGACCCCGGGGCCCGGGCTTTCCAGCAAAGATCACCTGGCGCCGATGAAGCAAGGCGTTCAGAACCACTCCACAGGAGGACCCCGTGGCGAAGGCGAAGTTCGAGCGGACTAAGCCCCACGTCAACATCGGCACCATCGGTCACATCGACCACGGTAAGACGACCCTCACGGCCGCCATTACCAAGGTGCTGCACGACAAGTACCCGGACCTGAACGAGGCCTCGGCCTTCGACCAGATCGACAAGGCTCCTGAGGAGCGCCAGCGCGGTATCACCATCTCCATCGCGCACGTCGAGTACCAGACCGAGTCGCGTCACTACGCGCACGTCGACTGCCCGGGTCACGCCGACTACATCAAGAACATGATCACCGGTGCTGCCCAGATGGACGGCGCCATCCTCGTGGTCGCCGCCACCGACGGCCCGATGCCGCAGACCAAGGAGCACGTGCTCCTGGCCCGCCAGGTCGGCGTTCCGTACATCGTCGTCGCCCTGAACAAGGCCGACATGGTGGACGACGAGGAGATCCTGGAGCTCGTCGAGCTCGAGGTCCGTGAGCTCCTCTCCGAGTACGAGTTCCCGGGCGACGACCTGCCGGTCGTCAAGGTCTCGGCGCTCAAGGCGCTCGAGGGCGACAAGGAGTGGGGCCAGTCGGTCCTGGACCTGATGGACGCCGTCGACTCCGCCATCCCGGAGCCGGAGCGCGACGTCGACAAGCCGTTCCTGATGCCGATCGAGGACGTCTTCACCATCACCGGTCGCGGTACGGTCGTCACCGGCCGTATCGAGCGTGGTGTCCTCAAGGTCAACGAGACCGTCGACATCATCGGCATCAAGACCGAGAAGACCACCACCACGGTCACCGGCATCGAGATGTTCCGCAAGCTGCTCGACGAGGGCCAGGCCGGTGAGAACGTCGGTCTGCTCCTCCGTGGCATCAAGCGCGAGGACGTCGAGCGCGGCCAGGTCATCATCAAGCCGGGTTCGGTCACCCCGCACACCGAGTTCGAGGCCCAGGCCTACATCCTGTCCAAGGACGAGGGTGGCCGCCACACGCCGTTCTTCAACAACTACCGTCCGCAGTTCTACTTCCGTACGACTGACGTGACCGGTGTTGTGACCCTCCCCGAGGGCACGGAGATGGTCATGCCGGGCGACAACACCGAGATGAAGGTCGAGCTCATCCAGCCCGTCGCCATGGAAGAGGGCCTGAAGTTCGCCATCCGTGAGGGTGGCCGGACCGTGGGCGCCGGCCAGGTCACCAAGATCAACAAGTAAGTCCGTTGATCTGACCTGGTAGCTCCAGCACGAGCTCCAGAAGGGGCCCGTACGACTTCGGTCGTACGGGCCCTTTCGCTGTTCCTGGGCTGCCGCCCGGTAACGCTTTCCCCTTCCCCGGCCAAGTACAGGTGACAGCATGACCGACGACGGGAGGTACCCACCTTGGCACCGCAGAGCAGAAGCCGGGGCGGTCCGCCGGGAGAGATGTACGATCCCGCGGCGTTCGAGGACTTCTACCGCGGCCATGTCGACGCCGTCACCCGCTTCATGGCCCGGCGGGTCGACGATCCCCACACCGTCGCCGACCTCACCGCCGAGACCTTCCTCGCGGCCATCGACTCCGCGCACGCCTACCGGTCCGACCTCGGGAGCCGGACGGCCTGGCTGTACGGCATAGCGCGCAACGTCGTGGCCGCGGAGGCCCGGCGCAGCGCCCGCCAGACCGTGCTCGGCAGCCGTATCGCGGGCCGCCGGCTGCTCGACGGCGACGACATCGACCGGCTGGAGGAGAAGCTCGACGCCGAGCAGGCCGGGCGACGTGCGCTGGCCGCCCTGGCGGGGCTGCCCGACGGGGAACGAGCGGTGATCGAGCTCGTCGCGGTCGACCAGCTCAGCGTCACGGAGGCCGCGACGGCGCTGGGGATACGCAAGGTCACGGCCAGGGTGCGGCTGCACCGGGCGCGCAAGGCGCTGCGGTCCGCCGCGGCGGCGACGGAGCAGACGGCAGGGCTCAGCTACGCAGGGGGAAAGGCATGACGACGAAGACGGGAATCACGTTCGAGGACCGGCTGCTGGGCGAACTCCAGCGGGAGATCGCGCTGCGGGCGGCGGACCGGACGGAGGAGGAGCCGGTGCTCCGGCGCCGGGTCACGCCTCGGCGGGCGCTGGTCGCGCTCGCGGCTTGTGCCGTGGCGGCGGGGGTCGTGATCGCGCTGCCGTCGTCGACCGGCGGGTCGCAGGCGTACGCGGTGGAACGGAACGACGACGGCAGTGTCACGCTCAGCATGAAGGAGATCATCCTGAGCGGGGACGACAAGCGGGAACTGGCGGAGCGTCTGCGCGCCGAGGGCATCCACGTCACCTTCGACAGGCCCCGGAGCGGATTCGTCTGTGCGCAGCCGCGCGGCGACATGTACCAGCCGATCTGGAGCTTCGAGGGGTCGGGCGACGTCATGGTGGAGCGCCCGTACGTCCTGCGTCCCGGCGACACCCTGGTCTTCGAGGATCCGGAGCCGGTCAAGGGCTCGGTCAGCCCTGCCGCGAGCATGTACGCGACCAAGGGGAAGGTGAAGCCCTGCCGCGAAGTGCCCTGGGAGGGGCCGCTCGGCTTCGAGGAGTCCGTGGAGTGAAGCGTGCCGAGGGGCCCGGACGCCGCCGACGGCGCGGGCTCCTCGGGTGACAGCCTTCGAAACTATTCGACGCGCTCGACCCGTTGTCCCCTCGCTTCACTCCCTCCACCATTTGTCATGTCGCTGAGCAAATCCCGGCTTCGGGACGATCGGTCGAGGGGTGTGGCATGTCCGCGGACGTCAGCCGTAGAACCGTTCTGGGAGTGGGCGCGGGGCTTGCCGTTGGCCCCGCGTTGCCGGGGGCCGCGTCGGCGGACGACGGTTCCACGGTCGGCGGCGGCGTCGGGGGCGGGGTCGGCGGTGGGGGTAGGGCGCTGCGGGTGTCCGACTCGGGGGCGTACCTGTCCTTCACCCCGGCCCCCGGCGCGTTTGCGCTGGTCGGTGCGCCGGTCGTGGTGAGTGCCGAGGACCACCCCGGAGTCGTACGGGTCGCGGGGGACCTGCGGGACGACATCGAGCGGGTGACGGGGGTGCGCCCGGGGAGCTCGATGGGTCGGGAGGTGGTCCTGGTCGGGACCTTCGGCCGGAGTCCGCTGATCGACGGGCTGGTGAGGGCGGGGAAGCTCGACGTCGGCGGGGTGCGGGGGAAGTGGGAGACCTCGTTGCAGACGGTCGTGGAGCGGCCGATGCCCGGCGTAAAGCGGGCGTTCGTCATCGCGGGCAGCGATCCGCGCGGCACGATCTACGGGGCGTACGACGTGTCGTACGGCATCGGGGTCTCCCCCTGGTACTGGTGGGACGACGTGCCGCCGGTGCACCGGGACGAGGTGTACGTACTGCCGGGCCGGTACAGCCAGGGCACGCCCGCCGTGAAGTACCGGGGGGTCTTCATCAACGACGAGAACCCGGCGCTCGGGACCTGGGCGCCGGCGTTCTTCGGCCCGGGCAAGGCGCCCGGTTATCCCGGCGGGTTCACCGCCGACTTCTGGGCCAAGGTCTTCGAGGTGCTGCTCCGGCTGAAGGGGAACTACGTCTGGCCGGCGGTGTGGGGGCGGGCCTTCGCGGAGGACGACCCGGAGAACCACGCGCGCGCCAAGGAGTACGGGATTGTCATGGGCACGTCGCACGAGGCGCCCATGATGAGGGGGATCGAGGAGTGGAACCGCCATGCCGTGCCTGCGGTCAGGGACTCCTCCGGGGCGATCGTGACTCCCGGCCGCGACCCCTACGGGGGCACGGGGGAGTGGTCGTACCGGCGCAACGCCCAGGCCATCAGGGCCTACTGGCGGGACGGCATCCGGCGCATGGTGGACGAGGACTTCGAGGGCGTCGTCACCCTCGGGATGCGGGGGAACGGCGACACGAGCCTGCCCGACGGCGACGGCATCGAGCTGATGACGGAGATCATCGCGACGCAGCGCCGGATCATCGAGGAGGTGACCGGGAAGCCCGCGAAGGAGACCCCGCAGGTGTGGACCCTCTACAAGGAGGTCCAGCGGTACTGGGACCGGGGACTCAGGGCGCCCGACGATGTGACGGTCGTCCTGACGGACGACAACTGGGGGAACATCCGTAAGCATCCCGACCCGAGGGAGCCCCGCCCCGGGGGGTACGGGTTGTACTACCACTTCGACTACGTGGGTGTCGGCCGCAACTACAAGTGGGTCGACACGGCGAACCTCGCCAACCTCTGGGAGCAGCTCCACGAGGCCGACGCGTACGGCAATCACGGCCTGTGGGTGGCGAACGTGGGTGACCTGAAGGGAAACGAGCTGCCCACGGAGTTCTTCCTGAACTACGCCTGGAATCCGGGGCGTTGGGGACTGGAGAGCCTGGAGGAGTGGGAGCGGGGCTTCGCCCGGCAGAACTTCGGGGGGAGGTTCGCCGCCGAGATCGCGGAGGTGCTGGGCGCGTACGGGCAGTTGCAGGCCCGCCGCAAGCCCGAGCTGCTGAACCGGCGGATCACCCTCGACGCGTCGAAGGACCCGGCGAAGGACGAGCGGGCGATCGTCCACGACGACAAGGAGACGCCCTTCTTCTTCGGGCACCGGGAGCTGGAACGCGTCACCGAGGAGTGGCGCGCGCTGGCCCGGCGGGCGGAGCGGCTGGGGCGGAAGCTGCCGGCCGGAGTCCAGGACGCGTGGTTCGAGCTGGTCGGCTACCCGGTGCTGGCGACGGCGAACCTGTACGGGTTACGGGAGGACGAGTTCAAGAACCTGCTGTACGCGCGGCAGGGGCGGGCGGCGACCAACGACCGGGCGGCCGCCGCGGAGGCGGGCCTGGCCAGGGACTTCGCCCTCGCCGACCGCTTCAACACCGAGGTCGCCGGCGGTAAGTGGCGCGGCTTCCAGACCCAGCCGCACATCGGGTACGGGGACGTCGAGCGCTACGGCCCCAACGCCGGATGGCAGCAGCCCGAGAAGGACCACCAGGCGTTGCCGGACGAGATCTTCCCCAAGGTGCGGCGGATCGAGGTCCCGGAGGCCGCGGAGCTGGGAGTCGCGGTCGACGGGGCGGACGACCGGGGGGCGTGGTGGCCGGGCGGCGCGTCCGGCGCGGCGGCCGTGCTCCCGGTGTTCAGCCCGTACCAGACCCGGCCCCGGCAGTACGTCGAGATCTTCAACCGGGGCCGTACACCCTTCTCGTACCGCATCGAGCCATCGGTGCCGTGGCTGGTCGTCGACCGGTCGCGCGGCCGGGTCGACCAGCAGGTGCGGGTGGCGGTGCGGGTGGACTGGGCGCGGGTGCCGGCCGGCGGCGCCGAGGGGACGCTGACGGTGAGCGGGGCGGGGGCCTCGGTGACCGTGAAGGCGGTCGCCGAGAAGCCGTCGGCCCGGCAGGCGAGGGCGCTGCGGGGCTTCGTCGAGGCGGGCGGGTACGTCGCGATCGACGCGGAGCACCACGCGCGGGCGGTCGGGTCGTCCGGCGGCCGGGTGCGGTGGCGGCGGATCGAGCGGATCGGGCGTACGGGGGCGGGGATGACCCCGTGGCCGGTGACGGCGGCGCGGCAGACACCGGGCGGGGCCGGGCCGCGACTGGAGTACGAGGTCGGGCTGGTGTCGGTGCCGGCGGGCGGCGAGGTGACGGTGTGGGCGTACGTCTCGCCCAGGAACCCCGCCCTCCCGACGGGCGGACTGCGCTACGGGATCTCCTTCGACGACGCGGAACCACAGGTCGTCGACATCAACGCCGTCACCGGCGCCGACGACGGGCTCATGAACAAGCAGTGGGCGCGCAACACCTCCGACAACGTGAACGCGACGGCGACCCGGCACAGGGTCGCCGGGCCGGGGGTGCGGCGCCTGAAGTTCTGGATGGTCGACCCGACGGTGATCCTGCAGCGCCTGGTGATCGACACGGGTGGGCTGACGCCGACGTATCTGGGGCCGCTGGAGAGCCGCCGGATCTGAGAGCCGGGGCTGTGAGTCGGCGTATCCGTCTGCCGGCGCTGAGAGCTGGAACTGAGAGAGGAACCACGGATGAGGCACATGAACCGCTTCCGCATGCCCGCGCTCGCGCTGGCCGCCGGGACACTGCTGTCCACGGTGGTGGCCGTGCAGCCGGCAACGGCGAGTGGGGGAGGACAAGGGCCGTCGCTGCGCGCGCTGGCCGATCGCGCGGGCGTACGCATCGGGACAGCCGTGGACATGACGGCGCTCGCGGACGACCGGACGTACCGCAGGACGACGATCCGCGACTACAACTCGGTCACCGCCGAGAACGTCATGAAGTGGGAGTCGGTCGAGCCCGAGCGGGGCGTCCACAACTGGAAGCCGGCCGACGACCTGGTCCGCTTCGCCCGGGCGCACGGGCAGGTCGTCCGGGGCCACACCCTGGTCTGGCACAGCCAGCTGCCGGCCTGGCTGACCAGCGGGGTGGAGGACGGCTCGATCAAGCGGGACGAACTGCGGAAGATCCTCCGCGAGCACATCACCGCCGAGGTGAAGCGGTACAAGGGGAAGATCCAGCAGTGGGACGTGGTGAACGAGGTCTTCGAGGAGGACGGTTCGCTGCGGAACTCGATCTGGCTGCGTGAGCTGGGCCCCTCCTACATCGAGGACGCGTTCCGCTGGGCCCACGCGGCCGACCCGAAGGCCAGGCTCTTCCTCAACGACTACAACGTCGAGGGCGTCAACGCGAAGTCCACGGCGTACTACGAACTCGCGAAGCGGTTGCGCGCCAGGGGTGTCCCCGTCCAGGGCTTCGGCATCCAGGGCCACCTCGCCATCCAGTACGGCTTCCCGGGGCAGGTCGCCGAGAATCTCGCCCGCTTCGGGGCGCTGGGCATGCAGACCGCGTTCACCGAGGTCGACGTGCGGATGATCCTGCCGGTGGACGAGACGAAGCAGGCGACCCAGGCGAGCTACTACCGCCGTCTGCTGGACGCCTGCCTGGGCGCCCGGAGCTGCAGGTCGTTCACCGTGTGGGGCTTCACGGACAAGTACTCCTGGGTGCCGGGCGTCTTCGACGGAGAGGGCTCGGCGACGCCGATGGACGAGACGTACGGCCGGAAGCCGGCGTACGAGGCGCTGCGGGAGGGGCTGGCGGCGGGGAGGTGACCGGCGTCGCCCTCAGCCCTGGAGGCCGGGCGGTGACCCGGAGCCGCCCTCAGCCCTTGTCCGGGTAGCGGGGCAGGTTCTCCGTGGAGATGGTCCAGTCGGCGATGGTGACGTCCTCGCCGTAGACGAAGTCCTTGCGGGTCGCGTAGCGGGGGCCGTCCGGGGTGGAGTGGATGTCCGTGAGGACGGCGCCCGTGCCGGTGCGGGGGTCGAAGACCGCGTACACCGGGATGCCGAGCAGAGGGTAGTCGCGCATCTTGCCGACCCAGTCGTTCTCGGGGTTGGAGCGGGAGACCACCTCGATCGCGGCGACGAGTGTCCGGGGGTCGATGGAGCCCGTGACATTCAGATCATCCCAGGCGATCACCATGACATCGGGGTGGCGCATGATGCCTTCCGGCTCGTCCTCCACGTCGGGCGTGCCGTTGTGGGCCAGCAACTCCTCCGGCATGAGTTTCTCCAGACGGCGGCTGACGTGCGCTGCCGTCACTTCGTGAGGTCCTCCCGGAGACATCATGTCGTGGACGATCCCTTCCTTGGTGATCTCGAACTTGCCGGGGAGGGTGTCGTCCATCGACTGAACGAAGTCCCGCATGGCCTGGTAGACGTGGGAGGAACCGTGCTGTGCGTCGTCCGGGGCGATGGTCATGGCGCTCGCTCCTCGTCGTCTGTGCCCGGGGGCAAGGATCGTCACGTTCATGCTAGGTGGACTCCATGCAGTCGGGCGTGGGGCTGGGCCGACAGTCGCGGCAACGGCTGCCCTCCGGTCCCCGGAAGCCGCGGTCGCAGCCGTCGCAGTTCGTCATGGGGTACTGGACGGCGGGTGGTCTTGCGGGCGCCCTGAACGGGGGCGGGGGTGGCAGCTGGGCCGTGAGGCGGTGGGCCAGGAGGGCGGCCGGGCAGTGGATCGGCTCCGACGGGAGGTCTTTCGCCAGGGCGTGGCGTACGGCGGTGGGGCTGAGGTCGCGCTCCAGCCAGGCGGCCACGCCCGGGGCGAGGTGGTCGGTGTCGCAGACCGAGAGGAGGAGGCGGGGGTCCGTGCGGCGCAGGTCGGCGAGGAGGTCGGTGGCGGTCTGGAGGAGGGTGGGGGAGCGGTAGGCGGGTTGGGGGACGGTGGGGAGGGGCTTGCGGGGTGGCTTCTTCGCCGGGCGGGAGGGGTGCGGGTGGCGTGCGGGCTCGGTCTCCGCGTGGCCGCCGCGACCGGGCTGGTTGCAGGAGATCGTGCGGGTGACGATGCGGCCCCCGGGGGTGCGTACGCGCTCGCGACGCAGGTAGCCGTGCGCCTCCAGCTCGCGCAGCGCGGCCGCGATACGGGTCGCGCCCTCCTTGAAACGGGCCGCGAGGCTCTTGATGTCGACGCGGGCGCTCTGCGGCAGCGACTGGATGTGCGTGGCCAGCCCGATCGCCAGGAGGGACAGCTCCGGATGCTGGGCGAGGTGGTTGCCGATCACCGTGAAGCGGGTTGTGTGGCGGGTGTGGTCGTGGACCAGGCCGCCGAGGTTGGAGCCGGAGTGGCTCTGCTGGTTCGGGTGCTTGTTGTCGGCAAGCCCGGTGTGGGCGCGTGAGGGCGCGCTAAGGTGCTGGGTATCCATCGGGAAGGTCTCGTCTTCCTTGGTGGTCAGGCCCTCGCACTGGGATTGCCGTCCCGGCGGGGGCCGTCGCATGTCTGCGGTTGTGTTGCGCTGAGAGTAAGGCGCGCAACCGGTCCCGGCGCCAGCCGAGTTGGCGATGTTCACTCGCGAGGGTGAGGCCGCTCGGTGGGCGGGAGGGGTGGGGCTTGGTGGGGTTCTTTCACCTGTGAGTTTCTTGGAAAAGACAGCCCGTGCCACCGAAGCACGGGCCGCTGGGTGCCGGTGCCGGGCGGAGGTCGACCTCCGCCCAGATGGTCTTCCGTGGGGGACGCCCCGGCGCGGTTCCCCAGCGGTCTGCGAGTGCCTCGACCAGGAGCATGCCGCGTCCGGACTCGTCGTCGGAGGCGGGGCGTCGGGTGCACGGAAGTCGTTCGGCGCGGGTATCGGTGACCTCGATGCGGAGGGTGTCGCCGATGACGTAGAGCGTCACGTCGAAATCGCGCCCCTGTACCCGCCCGTGCGTCGCAGCATTGGCCGCCAGCTCCGCGACGATGTGCTCCGCCGGGTCGGGTGGCAATCCCCAGGTGCGCAGCTGCGTGGTCGCGAGCAGCCGGGCGAGGCGGGCCCCGCGTGGTGTGGAGGACAACCGCACGCTGAAGTTGCGGATGGGGCTGCGGTGTTCGGTGTCGGGGCCGACGGTTTCCGTATTCACATCACTCAGCGTGGCGGCGCACACCTACTGTGCACAGTGACTGCGCCGATACGTACGGTGACTGTCCGGACGTTGTCCGGTGGTGTCGGGCCTGTCCGGAAGGGCCGTACGGGTAGGGGGCGTTGAGGCACGACGGTACGGCGGAGAGGTGCGCGATGTTGGTGGACGGCGACGCGGGGCGGCTCAAGACGGAGGCCGACGAGCCGGGCTGGGAGGTGGACCCGGACGACGAGTGGGGAGTAGCGGTCATCGCCACGGTCGGGCGGCAGTTGAAGCTGCGGCGGGAGGCGGTGGGGATGAGCGCGGCCGACTTCGGGCGGGCGGTCGGGTACGGGGAGGACCTGGTCTACAAGATCGAGGGCGGGAAACGGATTCCCCGCCAGGAGTATCTGGACAAGGCAGACGAGGCGCTGGGCGCGGGCGGGCTCATCGCGGCGACCTGGGAGGACGTGAAGAAGGTCCGATACCCGAAGAAGGTGCGGGCACTGGGGGAAATGGAGGCGAAGGCGGTCGAGATCGGCCTCTACGAGTGCAACATCATCGCTGGCTTGCTGCAGACGCCGGAGCACGCGAGGGCCGTGATCGAGGCAGCACAGCCGCCGTACTCGCTCGACGATGTGGATCGCATGGTGGCCGCTCGTATGGCCCGGCAGTCGGTCTTCGAACGGGACCCGGCTCCGTCCATCCACTTCGTCCTGGAAGAGGCGCCGCTCCACCGACAGGTCGGGGGCACAATGGTGTGGCGACAGCAGCTCGAACGTCTGCTGGAAGTGGGGCGATTGAACAACGTCACGCTTCAGGTCATGCCGACGAACACTGAGGCGCATCCTGGGCTGGACGGCAGGATCGAGTTGCTGAAGTTCCCGGACGGTACGGCGGTGGGGCGCTCCGACGGCAAGTTCAACGGGCGGCCTGTCTCGGACCCAAGGCAGCTCCGCATCCTTGAGTTGAGGTATGGCACCATCCGGGCGCAGGCCCTCCCTCCACGGGAGTCGCTGGCCTTCATCAAGCAACTGCTGGGAGAGACATGATGCGCAAGGCTTCCGCCGGGGACGCCTCCGAACTGGTCTGGTTCAAGAGCAGCTACAGCGGCGGCACCGACGGCGAGTCCTGCGTCGAGGTCGCCATGGCTCCCGGCACCATCCACGTCCGCGACTCAAAGAACCTCACCGGGCCTCAGCTCGCGCTCACGCGGGACGCATGGGCGGATTTCGTGACGTACGCGTCCGGTAGCTGACCCCCGCGAACCTCTCAGAGGGCCGGCTGCTGTCCGCGGACGAGGGAGAGATCGGGCCGGACCTTCGCGATCGCGGCGAAGTCGTCGTCGACGTGCAGCAGGGTCAGGCCGTGATGTTCGGCGGTGAGTGCGATCAGGATGTCCAGCGGAGACGGGCCGCGATGGTGACCGATCTTCACCAGGTCCCGCTGTACCTCGATGATCTTTGGCCATGGGTCGTCGATCGTGGGAACCCGGCCGAAGGACTGGCCGAGCATGGTGAAGAAGGGCTCGTGGTCGCGGTCGGCGCGTAGTCCGGGCATCAGTTCGGACTCGACGGGAGAGCAGATGGCCACAAGGCCGCGCGCCACTCGGTCGGGCCATGGAGCCTCGAGTTGGTCACGCAGGAGACGCCACACGGCAGAGGTGTCGGCCAGGTAGGTCACAGCCCGTCCCGCTCCCTGGCTTCGAGGACGTCGAAGTTGAGGAACGAGTCGGCGTTCGTCTGGAGCCAGCGCAGCGCGCGCGCCCGGTCTTCGGTGCTGATCGCCGCCGCTATGGCCAGTGCCCGATTGATGGTGTCCCGCTTGGTCTTGGTGCCGAGTCGCTGCTGAGCGAAGGCCAGCATGTCGTCGTCGATGTCGACAAGCGTCCTGGACATGCGAGCCTCCTGAAAGACCGGTTGATATAACGCTTCCGCGAATATGTCAACCGGCTGCTGAAGGCGACGAGTGTGACGTACCGGTGGGTGCCACGCCCCGCTGAGGCGTGCGCACGTCATTGGTACCGTGCCGCCTCCCGAATCCATCTCCTTCGAAGAGGTGTGCATGCACACAGACAGACGGTCCGTCGCGGTGGCCACGCTCGCGGGAGCGTTGGCGCTCTCCGTGCTGAACACGCCGACGGCCAACGCGGCGGACACCGGTATCACCGTGTCGGACATCGTCATCAACAAGGGCAAGCCGATCGTGGTCGGCACGTCGCAGGTGGTGGAGCCGCCCATCTCCTTCAACATCGCCCTGCCGACCGGGTACAGCACGGCCGACCCGTCCCGCTACGACGCGTACCCCTTCCTCTACCGCGGCACCATCACGACGGCGGCCGACACCGGGGAGAACTTCATCCAGCCGGGCGGCTACACCTGCTACGAGATCGACTCCAAGCGCGCCCGCTGCGAGGGCAGCCTCTACATCGACCCGGACCCGAGTCAGGAGCACGTCGACTCCAACAGCGACGCCACGACGTGGAAGGTCGGTGTCTCACTGCGGCTGTGGAAGGCCGATGGCGGTCTCAAGACCGGGGAGCTGGAGACGCGGTCCCAGACAGCCCAGCTCAAGCGCGCGGCCAGAGTGACCGCCAACGCCACGCCGGAGCCGGTCACCAAGGGCGGCACGATCACCGTCACGGGCAGGCTGACCCGGGCGAACTGGAGCACCAAGACGTACGACGCCTACGGCGACCGCACGGTCAGCCTCCAGTTCCGCGCCAAGGGCACCGACACCTTCCAGACGGTCAAGAAGGTCACCAGCGGCAGCACCGGCTCCCTCAAGGCGACGGTCACCGCCTCCACCGACGGGTACTACCGCTGGAAGTACTACGGCAACTCGACGACCGGAACCGCGACCAGCGCGGCAGACTACGTCGACGTGCTCTGACCACCTCAGGACAGGGTCGGGACCTCGCCCCCCTCGGCCCGTGTGAGCGTGACCCCCGCCAGGCCGCGTAGCCGGCGTTCCGCCACGGCGGTCAGCGTCTCGGCGGCCGGCGGGGTCGGACCCAGACCGATGGCGAAGCGGGCGGGGGCCGCGCCGAAGGGGCGGGGCCAGGCATGGCACCCGGGGGCCGCTTCGGCGAGGTCGGCGACCAGCGCCCGCATCCTGCCCCGTACCCGCCCCTCGTCCGCCCCCTCGCCCACCGTCACGATCGCCCATGCGGCGTGGCGACGGTGGAGCGGGGGAGGGGCCAGGAGTTCGGCCCACGCGTGTCCCTCTTCGAGCAACTCCCAGGCTCGGAACAGCTCCTGCGTGATCAGGTCACGCATGCCCGCCGTGACCTGATCCGTGCAGGGACGGACCGGGGGCGAGGGGGTGGCGATGGTGAGGGGGAGGCGAGAGCGCTCCGACCCGCCACCCACCGGCTCTCGCCAGTCCCACGCCGCCCACGTCGCGAAGAAGTGCCGCAGGAGGTCAGCCGGCGGCAGGTCACCGGCCTCGCGCGCCGTGCGGGCCGCCAGGACGGACCAGGCCAGGCCCGGCAGGCCGCCGAACGGTGCCGAGTCCAGGCCGCGGGCCTTCGCCCACGCCTTGACGCGCACAGCCAGCCGGGCGAAGGCCCCCCGGTGGGGGCCCACCGAGGCGAGCACCTCC
The DNA here is from genome assembly GCF_055572155.1 of Streptomyces sp. NPDC030814. Lineage (NCBI taxonomy): Bacteria > Bacillati > Actinomycetota > Actinomycetes > Kitasatosporales > Streptomycetaceae > Streptomyces > Streptomyces sp. NPDC030814. The sequence goes on along the minus strand of NZ_JBVIDX010000012.1, from coordinate 24,909 downwards.
TCGGCGTCGCTCACCGCGCTGAGCGCGATCGCCGCCGCCTCGCCCAGCTCGGCCCGGCGGTCCACCGCCTCGGCGGGGGCCAGTGAGCCGGTGGCCACGACCACCAGGTCCACGTCCAGCCCGCCGAGCCGCAGCCGCAGACCGGGCACGCGCGCCCCGACCACCTCCCGCACGTCGGTCGCCTCAGGGACGGCTTCCGTCAACTTCCCTGCCAGGTAGGAGAGTTCGAAAGGGCCAGGCAGTGCCGCCACCAGGTCCAGATCCGCCCCGGGCAGCGCGCAGCCCATGCGCCGCGAACCGACGACGTGCACGCCGCCGTCGGCAAGCGCGTCCCTGACGCGGCGGACGACCCGGTCGGCCACGGCGGCGTCGTCGGTCTCGTACCCGTAAGCCGGGGACCGGCTCTCCTCCCGTGCCCAGCGGACCTCGCCCGTGCCCAGCGACACTGTGCCCCTGACCCGCATCGGCTCGTCCCCGCGCCGGGACAGCAGGGCCAGTTCGCCGACACGGACCGGCATCGGCGCCAGCCGGGCCGCGCAGTCGGCGGCCAGGGCGTTCGGGTCGGTGGTGCGACCCAGGCTGAGGTGCGGGGTGAAGCCGTGGCGGCGGCCTCGGCAGCGGGGGAAGCGGCCCACCAGGGTGCGGTGCAGTTCGGCCCACGGTTCCTCGCCGGCCGCCGCCGGGTCGAGCCAGACGGTCGCGTCGTCCCGGTGACCGAACCAGTGCACGCCCTCCAGCCGGGCGTCGAACGCGGCCGTCGGCGCCGCGGCCAGCACGGCCGCCGCCTGCTCGAAGGCGTGTTCCGGTACGAAGCCGAAGAGCACGTTGACGTGCGGGGGCCAGCGGTGGATCTGCGGGTCGTGCTCCCGGCGGATGTCCTGCAACGGTGGCCACAGATCGTCGGGCGGCAGCCACGCCAGTGCCGTACGGGCCGTCGGCGTGATGTCGCAGACGTCGGCGGCGGGTACGGACGTGTTCCACGCCAGCTCGACCCGTACGCCGTAGTGGTCGGAGATGTGGAGCCCTTCCGCCGTGGGCCGGTCGCCGTACAGCTCGGCCCGGCACACGCGCAGACCGTCGCCCGCCGAGCGCAGAAGCACCCGGTCCAGCCGGGAGGCCCGGCCGCTCAGGGAGGAGATCGCGGCGAGGGGGTTGGCGCCGGGGTCGAAGGTCGGCGTCATGTCCCCGGGGCCGTGCGCCTCGCTCCACGCGTCCCGCATCCCGAGGGTGACCTGCGGTGTGTCACCGCCGTCGTTGAAGTCGCCCAGGAGGACCAGCTCGGCGTCCAGACCGGCCAAGCCCTCCGCGATACGGGAGAGTTCGGCCGTACGGCGACCGGCCCCGTCCTCGGAGTGGTCGCTGCTGAGGTGGGTCGCGGCCACGGCCAGCGGCCCGCCGTCCGTCTCCACGACCACGGCGGTCACCCCCTTGTGCGGGCCCAGTGCGTGATGCGCCGCCTCACGCACCGGCAGCCGGCTCAGGAGCAGCAGACCGCACTCGTCCACGTCACGCCCGCGCGGGTCCGTGCCGAACGTCCAGCCCGCCCGGAGCCAGGGCTCCCGCAGCAGCATGGCCAGCAGCTCCGCCTCGACCTCCTGCAGCGCGATCACATCGGCGTCGGCGTCGCGCAGCGCCCGCAGCAGCAACGGCCGCCGCCGGGCACTGTCGATGCGGTCGGCGTCGTACCGGTCCCAGAGGGTGTTCCAGGTCAGGACGTGTACGGCGCCGGTCGGCGCCGGCGAGCCGTTGTGCGGTTCGCGGGGGATGCCCGGGGCTGCCGGTGGCGCGGGCACCCAGTCCTCCTCCGCGTCGTCCCAGACGTGGGGCGTGCGAGGCGTGAAGAACGGTGCCCGCAGCCGTCGTGCCTCCCGGACGCGCCCGGCGTCCGTCGCGTCGATGCGGTCCACGCCCGTGGCCCGGTCCCACACCACCTCGCCGTCGGCCTCGACGAACAGCACCCGGTGCCACGGGATCTCGCCGCCCGGCACGAACGCGGGCAGCGGGACCCGCTTGGGATCGGCGCCCCGCTGCATCACGCCCAGCACGAAGCGGGCCGGGTCGAAGCGGGCGTCCCAGCGCACCCGGTGGTAGATCTCCTCGCTCGTACGCACGTTCTCAGACCTCTTCCTCCACGGTCCCACTCGCCCCGATGTACCAGGTGCGATGGGCGTCGCCCGGATACGGCGGGCTGAACCGGCGCACCTGCGCGGTGAGCACCTCCGGCGGCACCGGGTGCTCCCGGCGGGCGTTGCGCCGCACCAGCTCGTCCTCGTCGACGAGAACCACGGCGTGGGTGAGCAGGGCATCGTGGCGGTGGCCGACCGCGTGCACGAGCGAACGCTGCTGCCGGGTGAGCGACGTGGCGTCCCACACCACCGTCCCCCCGGCGGCCAGTGCCGCGTCCAGCCGGTCCAGACCGGCGCGCAGCACCTCCCCGTTGGCCCGCTGATCGGCGCGCGAACCCCGGGCCGCGCGCAGGTCGTCCAGCGAGACGTACACGTCCACGCCCGGCAGGTCCCGTGCGAACGTGCTCTTGCCGCTGCCCGCCGGCCCCACCAACTGGATCAGCTTCGGGAAGCTCCCCGAACGCCACCGCCAGGTCGCGGCCACGGCCTCCTCGGACACCGCGCGGCGCCGGCCGGCGGCACCGCTCCCGCCGCTTTCGCCGTCCCCCGCGATCGCGCTGATCCGCCCCCGCGCATACGCCTCCCGCGCCTCGGCCCGGCAGCGGACGGCCGCGTCGTCCGGCAGGTCGGCAAAGGCCCCCCGCAGCACGGCCCACTCCGGGCGGCCGATCTCCTCCGCGTGCAGCAGGGACCACTCCACCTGTTCCCGGGCCTCGCCCGTCTCCGCCGTGGCCCGGGCGACCGCGTGCAGCAGCCCGAGGTCGGCGGCATACGACATCCGCACCAGCCCCGCCCGCCGGTCCTCGTCCGGATACGGCCGGTGCAGCGCCGGGTGCAGCCCGACGAGATCCGCCACACGCCGTGCGAGCGGCAGGCCCACGGCCCCGGCGAGCCGCGCCGCGAGCCACCCCCGCTGCCCGTGCCGGGCGTGCAGCAGTGCGGCGAGGGCCCCGACGAGCCGGTCGTCCCCGGCGAACCCGGCCGCGCCGAACCGCGCCAGAGCCCCGGCGTCCCCTTGCCCCGGCAGTCCGGCCGCCTCCGCCAGCGTCTCCGCGTCGACACGGGCCCCCGAGCGGACGTCCCACAGGGCGGCCCGCGTCCCCAGCCCGTTCTCGACGACCGCCGCGTGCATCCAGTGCGTGTCCGTCCGGACGTGCCCGGCCCGTACCCACTTGGCCACGCGTGCCCCGAATTCCGCCGCGCCGAAGCCGTCCGCGACCCGGACGACGTACCCCTCCTGCCGCCCGAGGTCCAGCCGCAGCGCACGCAGCGCCCGCTCGTCGAACTCGCCCCGCCACAGCACCCGCGGCACCGGGATGCCCAGCCCGCGCAGAAAGCGGACCGTGCCGTCCCAGTCCAGGCAGCGGCCCTCGGTGTCCCACACCGAGAAGCCGTAGAACCAGCTCTCCAGGTCTTCGTACGCGAGTGAGTGCCGGGCGAACATGTTCTCCCCGCACACCCGCCAGCCCTCCGGGATGGACGGCCCGACCCGCGCCTGGAGCGCCTTGACCCAGGTGCGTGAGGGGTGGTGGGCGGAGTCGAGCGACCGGGCGTGGAGGCCGTCGGCGTACAGCGTCGTGTTCTCGCCGTCGAGTTTCTCGGTGACGACCACCTCGCGCCCGCGCAGCCCGGACAGGTCCGTGACCCGGAGATCGTCCGAGGTCGCGCCGGGGGACCAGGGCAGATGCCGGGTCCGCGGGTAGTGCGTACGCATGATGGATGTTCCCCCGCCCGATCGCCGTTCGGAACCTCCGACCAGCCGCCTGACCGCCGAGCCGGCGCGCCTGATCAGCGCCGGCGTGCCTGATCAGCGTAGGAGCGCGTGGCGACGGCGGGCCAACGGATTAACCGGTCTTAGAGCTCCGAACAAAAGGGGAGTCCGATCAGCTTGCGGCGTATGGTGCGTGCGATCGCAAGGCGCCGGAAGCTCCTCGTAGCGGAGCTACTAGGGGCTTTCGGCAACGCGGCGAGCGTGCGTGCCAGACGCCGCGAGCCGGGCTCCCCTTTTGTTCGGAGCTCTTAGGGTCCCGCCATGAAACCCAGAGCGGGTGTCGCACTCACCTCGGTGATGATGGTGCTCACGCTGACGACCGGCATGATCGAGGCCGTGAGCTTTCTCGTCCTGGGCCCGGTGTTCACCGCGGTGCAGACGGGAAACCTGCTCTTCCTCGCCTTCGCGGTCACCGGTGCCGCCGAACTGTCCCCGGCCGCGTCCGGTGTCTCCATCGCCGGTTTCGCGGTGGGCGCGGTGCTCGGTTCCCGGCTGGAGTCGGAGGTGGACCGGCGGGGCCGCCGCTGGTTCGTGGTCGCGCTGCTCACCGAGGCGGTGCTGCTGGGGCTGGGCGTCCTGGTCGTGTGGCGCGCCGGCATCCACCCGCCGACCGGGTCGAGCGAGCCGCTGACCGGCCGCTACTTCACGGTGATCGCGCTGGTGGCCGCGGCCATGGGCCTCCGCAACGTCACCACGCTCAGGGCGTCGGTCCCGGACGTGCCCACCACGCTCTCCACCCGCACTCTGACCGCCCTCCTCAGCGGCCTCCCGCCGACCGCCGACACCCGGATCGGCTCCGGCCCCCGCCACGAGGGCCGCCGTCTCGCGTCGGTCGGCGCGATGTTCACCGGTGGCATGCTGGGCGCCTGGCTCCTCGACGAGGCGGTGGACCCGGCGGTCGTCCTGCTCCTGCCCGCCGCGCTCGCCCTGTGCCTGGGCACGGCGCACTGGGCGACCCCGGCGGAGCGCACCTCGGTGCGGGGCTGAGCGCGCACGTGAGGAAGGGACTTCAGGCGGGAGGCCAGGCGCCCTTGGCACGCAACATCATGTAGGTCTCGGTGGGCGGGAAGGTCGGCGCGAGGTGGGCCTGCGTTCCGTCGCGGGGGACGACCACGACCGCGCTGAACGGGGCCAGGGCCGGGTCCCCCGTCTCGATGTGTTCCCTGAAGTCGAACCGAACGGTCCATCCGTAGGCGAATTCCACAGCGGTGTCCGGAAGCATGACGATGGAATCCGCCCGGTCCGGACAGCCCTCGCTCCTCAGAAAACCGGCTCCCGCCGCGACGGCCTCCTCCCTGGTCATCTTCCGCTCGGCTCCGCCGCGCCACCCCTTGCCCCGGACGACCGGCGGTGCGGCACCGGCCCGGTCCCGGTCCTGCCAGGTCCGGAGGACCGCCAGGGCGTAGGCGACGCGAATGTCCAGGCGTCGCGGGTCCACGTGAAAGGTCTTCTCACCGAGGCCCCGGAAATCCAGAGCCGTGCCGGTGCCCTTGACGCGCCAGCGGGTCCGGGTGGGCCGGAAACCGTATGTGTCCACCTCGCCGTTCAAGAAGTCGTACACCTTCATCACCAGCAGACACACAGCCCAGAGCGGGGACGTCGTCACGTAGAGGAACCAGGAGTACCAGGTGCCCTCCTCGCCGGTGACCGACAGCGGTGCGACCGTCGGCCGCGCGGACCAGCGGATCCGCCGCGGCCAGGGCAGCACCCGGCCGGCGCGGCGGGTGATCCTCGCCAGGACGGTCCCGTCGGCGGCGTGGACGTCGTGGGTGTCCGGAGCCACCGGGTGGACGGAGCACCACATCGCGTCGCTCGGCCCGTCGAAGATCCAGAAGGGCGAGGGGGTCCCGCGGACCCCCGGCAGCCCCGAGCGCGGCGCGAAGACCCTGGCCAGCGGGGCGTCCTGCGCACCACGCGCGGCCGGCAACCGGATCGTCGATGCCATCTCCGCGTCGGGCGGCAGCCCCAGCGAGAGCGGGTCGGCGACCGGGACGGGATGGTCCACGGAGACCCGGAACGAGAACGGCGCGTACGAGGTGGGGGTGTTGTGCACGGTGTCATCCCAACGGGGTGGCGTCCGCCAGGCGGCCGAGGACGTCGCCCGCCGACCGGCGGGCCTGGTCGATGTTCTCCTGGACCTTCTCCGACGCGTACTGCACGTCCTCGGTGACGAGCCGTACGCCCTCCTTCGCGAGGTTCGTCGAGCCGACGGCCACCTCGTAGCCGCGTGCCGTCCAGGACCGGGGGTCGATGTAGCGGCCGACCGTCTCGCCCGCGTCGTCGACGATCGGCCGTACGGAGTCCGCGAGCGCGGGGATGTGCTTCAGCGGGGTGTTCTCGATCAGGTCGGGCATCACCCGCTGGAAGGCCATGTCGGTGATCCGGGTGCCGTGCTTGTACAGGTTGAAATCACCGAACTCCTTGGCGACGGCGACCTTGAAGCGGTCCGCGAGGGTGTCCGCGGTGATGTGGATCGCATCCGCCTTGGTCCCGAAGAGGGTCCGCATCGCCCACTTCGCCTCGTCGGAGCCGAGCCTCGCGCTCTGCCCCACGTGCTGGACGATGTCCTCCGCACGCTTCCAGGAGTCGGCGGCCTTCGCTCCGAAGTCGATGACCTCCATGGGGATCTTGACGCCCGTGAACATCCCCTTGCCGACCTTGCCCAGCCGCAGCAGGTCGCCGAACGGGACGAAGCCCACGAGGTCCAGTCCGATATCCGTCCAGCTGCCTTTCTTCGCCCCGGCCGCCCAGCCGACACCGTGGAAGAGGAGAGCGCCGCCGTTGAGCACCATGCCGATGGCTTCGAACACGACGGCGCCGATGATGGTCTCGGAGAAGACGATCGCGAGGACGTCGCAGAGGGCGCTGGCGTAGCCGAGCCAGTCCCCGATCTCGTAGATCGTGTCCGCGTGCTTCTTGATCCAGTCCCAGAGGTCGTTCGCGAGGCCCTTGATCCGTTCGCCCAGGCCCTTGATCGCATCGACGATCATGTCCAGGAGGGACTCGTCCGGCGCGGCCTGTGACGCCTCGCGGATCAGACCGGCGGCGGCCCGCGCCGCCGCCCGATGGTCCTGCGACAGCTCCCGGGCCTTCCTGATGATCGCGTCCAGATCCTCCTGGGCCTCGTTCACCCGCCGTGTCGCCCTGTCGAGGCGGGACTGCGCGCTCCGCAGTTCCTCGTCCGTGTCGAAGAACCGGCCCGCCAGCCCCAGGTCCGGATCGTTCCGGGCCTCGTCCAGGTTCTTCCTGGCGATCTCGGCCTCGTGCTCGTGGTTCCGTGCCAGTTGCTGGAACTCCGTCAGCCGCGACTCCCAGGTACGCAGCGCGTGCGCCGCGTCCATGAACGAGTCATGTCCGTCCTTCAGGTACTTCGGCAGTACGCCGGTCTTCTCGGCGAAGGCGGACGCCGCTCGGCCCACCCACGCCCCGTCCGGCCGGCCGAGCCGCCTCAACGTCCCCTCGGTGTCGTGGAGCTGCCTGCCCGCGCCGCTGAGCGCCGTGACCAACAGGTGCACCGAGGCAGGGACACCTGGCGCGGGGTCGAAGCCGAGCGCGTCGTACGACTCCGTCGTCTGCGGGTTCATGGGGTGATCTCCTCGACGCGTTCAGTAGGAGCCGAAGGGGGAGGGGGGAGGGGAGGACGGGGCGGTCCGGTCCGCGGGCGCGGGCGCGGTCGCCTCCGCCTCGCCGAAGGCGACCGTGTCGGCGATGTCCGCGAGGATCGCCTGATAGCGGAAGAGGTCCTGGACGTCGGCGGTGCTCAGGGAGATCAGCAACAGCCGGTCCTCGCCGGGGAACGGCACCCACACCTCGATCCGTACGAAGAATCGTTCCTGTTCGCCTGCCGGGCCCTCTTCTCCGTCCGGCTCCGGGGCCTCTCCTCCCTCCGGCAGCCGCCACACCGCGCGGGACCCCGCGACATGGACCACTGCCGGCCCGGCCGGAAGGGACACCAGCTGGACCTCGCCGCCGTCGCCCGCCTTGTCCAGCGCCTCCGTGATGCCCGCGGCGGTGAGGTGCGGGTCGGGGTTGTCCAGGGCCCGCACGCTGACGGTGAGGGTGGCGCGGCTGACGCGCTCGGGCGGCTCGGAGCCGTCGGCGGTGCCGCCGATGGGGAAGACGCCGAGCGCGTTGTGGACGACGCCGCCCTCGATGAGGTTCCGCGCGTTCGCCGCGTACATGGCTGTGGTCAGCTTGCGCAGCGGTTCCAGGTCCTCGTCCTCGCCCCAGTAGTCGCGCGCGAACTGCCGTACGTCCGCGTCGAAGGCGCCCTCGTCGGCACCGAGGCCCAGCGGCACGGTGTGGAATTCCCGCTGCACCTGGAAGCGGACCGCAGCCGGCGCGTCGCCGGCGCCGGCGGCAACCGGGACGGCATCGGCGCCGGCCGTCCCCTGAACAGCCCTCTCGGCGGGAGCGCGCATCACCGGTCCCCGGCCCGCATGGACTTGTCGACGACCTTCACGGCCGACACCAGGCCGGTGACCTCGTCCTCCAGTTCCTGGAAGAGACGGCCCGACAGGGCGGCCTTCTCCGCGATGCCGCTCGTGGCGTCGGCTATCAGGCCGATGCCGTGGTCCCACTTGTCCTGGAAGTCGTCGCAGGCCTCCTCGAGGTCCGCGGAGCCGGCGCCCTTGGGGCCGATGTCCTTCATCCTCCGCATCGCGGACCGCATACCGTCCGCGCACTCGGCGAGATCGACGACGAGTCGGGCCAGTGCCTCGAACTCGACCTTGTAGTAGCCGGTCATGTCTGGTGGTGCTCCCCCGAAGAGTCCGTCGACCGACGATCCTCACACGATGGATTCCCGCCACGTGGCGCGGTTCCGGCCGCCGTCGCAAGGCGTGTACAGAACCTCCCCGGATCTCCCCGAACGCTCCACGTGCCCGCCCCGGATCCCGCCGATACCGTTCGGTGTTTGACCTTGGTCACTCTCGGGGTAACCTCTCCGGCTCGATTGGCGGAGCGCCTGCCCCATATGGCAGACTGTCGGAGTTGCTCGGTCGAGTGTTGATGCTGCACGCCTCCCGCCGGGGGGACCGGAAGCGAGTCCCACAGTACTCGTCGCTCTAACTGCCTCACGGCAGCGCTGGGGCGGACGTACGGGAATCTTCCGGGAAGTGTGGCGCGGCACCGGCCAGGCGCCCGGTGGGCCTCCGCCCCCGGTCCGCGGTTCCGGTAGGGCCGCGTTCCCGCGCAAGGGATGTTCGAACAAGGGACATCTGTGTCAGCGGAAGCGCGACACGCCCGACCGCGTGGGTCGGAGGACGGCACAAGGGAACACCGGGTTCCAGAGCGTTAGAGAGACAGGACTACTGAGTAGCCATGGCGGGACAGAAGATCCGCATCCGGCTCAAGGCCTACGACCACGAGGTCATCGACTCCTCGGCGAAGAAGATCGTCGAGACGGTGACCCGCACTGGTGCGTCGGTCGCGGGCCCGGTGCCGCTGCCCACTGAGAAGAACGTGTACTGCGTCATCAAGTCGCCGCACAAGTACAAGGACTCGCGCGAGCACTTCGAGATGCGCACGCACAAGCGCCTGATCGACATTCTCGACCCCACCCCCAAGACCGTTGACTCTCTGATGCGACTCGACCTCCCGGCCGGTGTCGACATCGAGATCAAGCTCTGAGGGCGGTGATCTGAGAATGGCTAAGCAGATCAAGGGCATCCTGGGCGAGAAGCTCGGCATGACGCAGGTGTGGGACGAGAACAACCGTGTTGTTCCGGTCACCGTCGTCAAGGCCGGCCCCAACGTCGTGACCCAGGTTCGTACCAACGACGTCGACGGCTACGAGTCGGTCCAGATCGCCTTCGGCGAGATCGACCCGCGCAAGGTGAACAAGCCCCTCAAGGGCCACTTCGCCAAGGCCGACGTCACCCCCCGTCGCCACCTCGTCGAGATCCGCACCGCGGACGCCTCCGAGTACACGCTGGGCCAGGAGATCACCGCTGAGGTGTTCGAGGCCGGCGTGAAGGTCGACGTCACCGGCAAGAGCAAGGGCAAGGGCTTCGCCGGTGTCATGAAGCGTCACAACTTCGGTGGCCTCGGCGCCGGTCACGGCACCCAGCGCAAGCACCGCTCGCCCGGTTCCATCGGTGGCTGCGCCACCCCGGGCCGTGTGTTCAAGGGCCTCCGCATGGCGGGTCGCATGGGCAACGAGCGGGTCACCACCCAGAACCTGACCGTCCACGCCGTTGACGCGGAGAAGGGTCTGCTGCTCATCAAGGGCGCGGTTCCCGGTCCGAACGGCGGCCTCGTCCTGGTCCGCACCGCGGCCAAGGGGGCCTGAGGTACCGATGAGCACTGTTGACATCCTTTCGCCTGCCGGCGAGAAGACCGGAAGCGTCGAGCTCCCCGCGGAGATCTTCGGCGTGGAGAAGGTCAGCATCCCGCTGATCCACCAGGTCGTCGTCGCGCAGAACGCGGCTGCCCGTCAGGGCACGCACAAGACCAAGACCCGCGGCGAGGTTCGTGGTGGCGGTAAGAAGCCTTACCGTCAGAAGGGCACCGGCCGTGCGCGCCAGGGCTCGACCCGCGCGCCTCAGTTCGCCGGTGGTGGCGTCGTGCACGGTCCCGTGCCGCGTGACTACTCGCAGCGGACCCCCAAGAAGATGAAGGCCGCGGCCCTGCGCCACGCCCTCACCGACCGGGCCCGCCACAACCGCATCCACGTCGTCTCCGGCGTGATCGAGGGCGAGACCCCGTCCACCAAGGCCGCCAAGAGCCTGTTCGGCAAGATCTCGGAGCGCAAGAACCTGCTCCTGGTCGCCGAGCGCTCCGACGAGGCCGCGTGGCTCTCCGCCCGTAACCTGCCCCAGGTCCACATCCTGGAGCCGGGCCAGCTGAACACGTACGACGTGATCGTCTCGGACGATGTGGTCTTCACCCAGGCCGCCCTGGAGTCCTTCGTGTCCGGCCCGAACAAGGCCAACGACACCGAAGGGAGCGAGGCCTGATGGCTACGCGTCACCCGAGCATTGCCTCCAAGGCTGCGAAGGCCGCCAAGGCCGCGCGCGTCGCCAAGGCGCGCCGCCACGCCACCGAGGGCAAGAACACCGTCGTCACCCCGGCGAGCAAGGCGTACACGGACCCCCGTGACGTCCTGATCAAGCCGGTCGTGTCCGAGAAGAGCTACGCGCTCCTCGACGAGAACAAGTACACGTTCATCGTCGACCCGCGGGCCAACAAGACCCAGATCAAGGAGGCCGTGCAGTCGGTCTTCTCGGTCAAGGTCACCGGGGTCAACACGATCAACCGCCAGGGCAAGCGCAAGCGGACCCGCACGGGCTTCGGCAAGCGTGCCGACAGCAAGCGCGCGATCGTGACCCTCGCTGAGGGCGACCGTATCGACATCTTCGGCGGTCCGACCGCGTAAGCGGGTCGGAGCGTCCAGATAATCGGAAACTTCCGAGGACTGAGAGACAATGGGTATCCGCAAGTACAAGCCGACTACGCCGGGCCGCCGTGGCTCCAGCGTCGCCGACTTCGTCGAGATCACGCGGTCCACGCCGGAGAAGTCGCTGGTCCGCCCCCTGCACAGCAAGGGCGGCCGTAACAACGCCGGTCGTGTGACCGTTCGCCACCAGGGTGGCGGACACAAGCGCGCCTACCGAGTGATCGACTTCCGTCGTCACGACAAGGACGGCGTGCCGGCGAAGGTCGCGCACATCGAGTACGACCCCAACCGCACCGCGCGCATCGCGCTGCTGCACTACGCCGACGGCGAGAAGCGCTACATCCTCGCCCCGCGCAACCTGCAGCAGGGTGACCGCGTCGAGAACGGTCCCGGGGCCGACATCAAGCCGGGCAACAACCTGGCCCTCCGCAACATCCCGGTCGGTACCACGATCCACGCGATCGAGCTCCGTCCCGGTGGCGGTGCCAAGTTCGCCCGCTCCGCCGGTGCCTCCGTGCAGCTGCTCGCGAAGGAGGGCGCCTACGCCCACCTCCGCATGCCCTCCGGTGAGATCCGCCTGGTCGACGTGCGCTGCCGCGCCACCGTCGGCGAGGTCGGCAACGCCGAGCAGAGCAACATCAACTGGGGCAAGGCCGGCCGCAAGCGCTGGCTGGGCGTCCGCCCGACCGTTCGCGGTGTGGCGATGAACCCGGTTGACCACCCCCACGGTGGTGGTGAGGGCAAGACCTCCGGTGGTCGCCACCCGGTCAGCCCCTGGGGTCAGAAGGAAGGTCGTACTCGTTCGCCCAAGAAGGCGTCGAACAAGTACATCGTCCGCCGCCGCAAGACGAACAAGAAGCGCTAGGAGCGGGTTTAGATGCCGCGCAGTCTCAAGAAGGGGCCCTTCGTCGACGACCACCTGATCAAGAAGGTGGACGCCCAGAACGAAGCCGGCACCAAGAACGTCATCAAGACCTGGTCCCGTCGCTCGATGATCGTCCCGGCCATGCTCGGCCACACGATCGCGGTGCACAACGGCAAGACCCACATCCCGGTGTTCGTCACCGAGTCGATGGTCGGCCACAAGCTCGGCGAGTTCTCGCCGACGCGCACCTTCCGGGGTCACGTCAAGGAAGACCGGAAGTCGAAGCGCCGCTAGTAGCGGATCGCATTCAGACACGTAAGTAACTGAAGGGACAACCATGGAAGCCAGGGCCCAGGCGCGGTACATCCGCGTCACGCCCATGAAGGCCCGCCGCGTGGTGGACCTTATCCGTGGCATGGACGCCACGGAGGCTCAGGCGGTCCTGCGATTCGCTCCGCAGGCCGCCTCCGTGCCCGTCGGCAAGGTGCTCGACAGCGCCATTGCCAACGCCGCGCACAACTACGACCACACGGACGCCAACTCGCTGTTCATCAGCGAGGCGTACGTCGACGAGGGTCCGACCCTGAAGCGGTTCCGGCCGCGCGCCCAGGGCCGTGCCTACCGGATCCGCAAGCGGACCAGCCACATCACCGTGGTCGTCAGCAGCAAGGAAGGAACCCGGTAATGGGCCAGAAGGTTAACCCGCATGGGTTCCGGCTCGGTGTCACCACGGACTTCAAGTCCCGGTGGTACGCCGACAAGCTGTACAAGGACTACGTCAAGGAAGACGTCGCCATCCGTCGGATGCTGACGTCCGGCATGGAGCGCGCCGGTATCTCCAAGGTGGAGATCGAGCGCACCCGTGACCGTGTCCGCGTCGACATCCACACCGCGCGTCCGGGCATCGTCATCGGCCGCCGCGGCGCGGAGGCCGACAAGATCCGCGGTCAGCTGGAGAAGCTGACGGGCAAGCAGGTCCAGCTGAACATCCTCGAGGTCAAGAACCCCGAGACCGACGCTCAGCTGGTTGCTCAGGCCGTCGCCGAGCAGCTGTCCTCCCGCGTCTCCTTCCGTCGGGCCATGCGCAAGAGCATGCAGTCCGCCATGAAGGCCGGCGCCAAGGGCATCAAGATCCAGTGCGGTGGCCGCCTCGGCGGCGCCGAGATGTCCCGCTCGGAGTTCTACCGCGAGGGCCGTGTGCCCCTGCACACGCTCCGCGCGAACGTGGACTACGGCTTCTTCGAGGCCAAGACGACCTTCGGCCGCATCGGTGTGAAGGTCTGGATCTACAAGGGCGACGTCAAGAACATCGCCGAGGTCCGCGCCGAGAACGCCGCTGCCCGTGCGGGTAACCGCCCGGCCCGCGGTGGTGCCGACCGCCCGGCCCGTGGTGGCCGCGGTGGCGAGCGGCGCGGTCGCAAGCCGCAGCAGGCTGCCGGCGCCGAGGCCCCCAAGACGGAGTCCTCGGCGGCTGCCGCCGCCACTGCTCCGTCTGAGAGCTCCGGAACGGAGGCCTGACCGACATGCTGATCCCCCGTAGGGTCAAGCACCGCAAGCAGCACCACCCCAAGCGCAACGGCGCTGCCAAGGGTGGCACGCAGGTTGCGTTCGGCGAGTACGGCATCCAGGCGCTCACCCCGGCGTATGTGACGAACCGCCAGATCGAGGCCGCTCGTATCGCCATGACGCGTCACATCAAGCGTGGTGGCAAGGTCTGGATCAACATCTACCCGGACCGTCCCCTCACCAAGAAGCCTGCCGAGACCCGCATGGGTTCCGGTAAGGGTTCTCCGGAGTGGTGGATCGCCAACGTCAAGCCCGGACGCGTGATGTTCGAGCTGTCGTACCCCAACGAGAAGATCGCCCGTGAGGCCCTGACTCGCGCCGCCCACAAGCTGCCGATGAAGTGCCGGATCGTCAAGCGCGAGGCAGGTGAAGCGTGATGTCGGCCGGTACCAAGGCGTCCGAGCTGCGCGAGCTGGGCAACGAGGAGCTTCTGGCGAAGCTCCGCGAGGCCAAGGAAGAGCTGTTCAACCTCCGCTTCCAGGCGGCGACCGGACAGCTCGAGAACCACGGCCGTCTGAAGGCGGTCCGCAAGGACATCGCGCGGATCTACACCCTGATGCGCGAGCGTGAGCTGGGCATCGAAACGGTGGAGAACGCCTGATGAGCGAGAACAACGTGACTGAGACGAACACTGAGGCGCGGGGCTTCCGCAAGACCCGTGAGGGCATCGTCGTCAGCGACAAGATGGACAAGACCGTCGTCGTCGCCGTCGAGGACCGCAAGAAGCACGCCCTGTACGGCAAGGTCATCCGCAGCACGAGCAAGCTCAAGGCGCACGACGAGCAGAACGCCGCCGGCGTCGGCGACCGCGTCCTCCTGATGGAGACCCGGCCGCTGTCCGCCACGAAGCACTGGCGCGTCGTCGAGATCCTCGAGAAGGCGAAGTAATCAAGCGGGGTTCGCCCCGCTGCCCCGCCGGGGGACCGGCCCAGGACTGCGGTCCGAGGGGTCGCTCCCGGCGCGGGTTTCGCCAGACCGAACAGAAGACCGCCGCCCGGCGAGCTCCGTGAAACGACTTACGGAGCCGCCGCCGGGAACCCGGCCGAGGTGCGTGAAGCACTCGCGCTCGTCGCGAGAGCCGCTCACCGCCCCCCGGCCGGTCCGGCACGTAATTCCTGCGGGGGTATCCCGGCAGGACGGTTCCGCCAGGCTCTCCGGCCAACTCCCGGAGGGAACCGGCAGACAATCAGGAGATAGACGTGATCCAGCAGGAGTCGCGACTGCGTGTCGCCGACAACACTGGTGCGAAGGAAATCCTTTGCATCCGTGTGCTCGGTGGCTCCGGTCGCCGCTACGCGGGCATCGGTGACGTCATCGTCGCCACCGTCAAGGACGCGATCCCCGGTGGCAACGTGAAGAAGGGTGACGTCGTCAAGGCGGTCATCGTTCGCACCGTCAAGGAGCGCCGCCGTCCGGACGGCTCGTACATCCGCTTCGACGAGAACGCCGCCGTCATTCTGAAGAACGACGGCGACCCTCGCGGCACCCGTATCTTCGGCCCCGTCGGCCGTGAGCTGCGCGAGAAGAAGTTCATGAAGATCATCTCGCTCGCGCCGGAGGTGCTGTAAGCATGAAGATCAAGAAGGGCGACCTGGTCCAGGTCATCACCGGTAAGGACAAGGGCAAGCAGGGCAAGGTCATCGCGGCCTTCCCCCGCGAGGACCGCGTCCTGGTCGAGGGTGTCAACCGGGTCAAGAAGCACACCAAGGCCGGTCCGACGGCTCGCGGTTCGCAGGCCGGCGGCATCGTCACCACCGAGGCGCCGATCCACGTCTCCAACGTCCAGCTGGTCGTGGAGAAGGACGGCAAGAAGGTCGTGACCCGCGTCGGTTACCGCTTCGACGACGAAGGCAACAAGATCCGCGTTGCCAAGCGGACGGGTGAGGACATCTGATGGCTACCACCACCACTCCGCGTCTGAAGACGAAGTACCGCGAGGAGATCGCGGGCAAGCTGCGTGACGAGTTCAAGTACGAGAACGTCATGCAGATCCCCGGCCTCGTCAAGATCGTGGTCAACATGGGTGTGGGCGACGCCGCCCGCGACTCCAAGCTGATCGAGGGCGCCATCCGCGACCTCACCACGATCACCGGTCAGAAGCCGGCCGTCACCAAGGCCCGCAAGTCCATCGCGCAGTTCAAGCTGCGTGAGGGCCAGCCGATCGGTGCCCACGTCACGCTCCGTGGCGACCGCATGTGGGAGTTCCTGGACCGCACCCTGTCGCTCGCGCTCCCGCGCATCCGCGACTTCCGCGGCCTGTCCCCCAAGCAGTTCGACGGCCGTGGCAACTACACCTTCGGTCTCACCGAGCAGGTCATGTTCCACGAGATCGACCAGGACAAGATCGACCGCACCCGGGGTATGGACATCACCGTGGTGACCACGGCGACCAACGACGCTGAGGGCCGCGCGCTCCTTCGTCACCTCGGCTTCCCCTTCAAGGAGGCGTGAGCGAGATGGCGAAGAAGGCACTGATCGCGAAGGCTGCCCGCAAGCCGAAGTTCGCCGTGCGCGGCTACACCCGCTGCCAGCGGTGTGGCCGTCCGCACTCCGTGTACCGCAAGTTCGGCCTGTGCCGCGTGTGCCTCCGTGAGATGGCTCACCGTGGCGAGCTGCCGGGCGTGACCAAGAGCTCCTGGTAATCCCGCCTTTTAGGGATTCCGGAAGCTCTCGGTAAGCACTGGGCGTGTCAGGCGCCCTCCCCTCCATGGCTTAGGCTGGGAGGGTTGGGCGCCTGACAGTCGCCCGTACGACTTACTACGCCGTAGGTCCACCGCGCCGCACCCGTCCCGTCTCGGATCGGGGAGAGGGATGGCGCACCAGGAAACCCCGGCGAGAGAGGCCGAAGGCCAATTCATGACCATGACTGATCCGATCGCAGACATGCTTACGCGTCTGCGGAACGCGAACTCGGCATACCACGACTCCGTGACGATGCCGGCATCGAAGATCAAGTCGCACATCGCGGAGATCCTCCAGCAGGAGGGCTTCATCACGGGCTGGAAGGTCGAGGACGCCGAGGTCGGCAAGAACCTCGTCCTGGAGCTGAAGTTCGGCCCCAACCGTGAGCGCTCCATCGCGGGCATCAAGCGGATCTCCAAGCCCGGTCTCCGGGTGTACGCGAAGTCCACCAACCTGCCCAAGGTGCTCGGCGGCCTCGGCGTGGCGATCATCTCCACGTCCCACGGGCTCCTCACCGACAAGCAGGCCGGCAAGAAGGGCGTGGGTGGGGAAGTCCTCGCCTACGTCTGGTAGCGGAAGGGAACGGAGGAAACAGCTATGTCGCGTATTGGCAAGCTCCCCATCACGGTTCCCGCCGGCGTGGACGTCACCATCGACGGCCAGACGGTCTCGGTCAAGGGCCCCAAGGGCACGCTGACCCACACCGTCGTGTCGCCGATCGAGATCGCCAAGGGTGAGGACGGCGTCCTGAACGTCACCCGCCCCAACGACGAGCGTCAGAGCAAGGCCCTGCACGGCCTGTCCCGCACGCTGGTGGCGAACATGATCACCGGCGTGACCCAGGGTTACGTGAAGAAGCTCGAGATCAGCGGTGTCGGTTACCGCGTGACCGCCAAGGGCTCGAACCTCGAGTTCGCGCTCGGCTACAGCCACCCGATCACCGTCGAGGCGCCCGAGGGCATCACCTTCAAGGTGGAGACCCCGACCCGCTTCCAGGTCGAGGGCATCGACAAGCAGAAGGTCGGCGAGGTTGCGGCCAACATCCGCAAGCTGCGCAAGCCCGACCCGTACAAGGCCAAGGGCGTCAAGTACGAGGGCGAAGTCATCCGCCGCAAGGTCGGAAAGGCGGGTAAGTAAGCCATGGCATACGGCACGAAGATCGCTAAGGGCGACGCTTACAAGCGTGCTGCCATCAAGCGGCGCCACATCCGTATCCGTAAGAAGGTCAACGGTACGGCTGAGCGTCCCCGCCTGGTCGTGACCCGCTCGAACCGCCACATCGTGGCCCAGGTGATCGACGACCTCAAGGGTCACACCCTTGCGTCGGCCTCCACTCTGGACGCGTCGATCCGTGGCAACGACGACGACAAGTCGGCGCAGGCCGGCAAGGTCGGCGCCCTGGTCGCCGAGCGTGCCAAGGCCGCTGGTGTCGAGGCCGTCGTGTTCGACCGTGGTGGTAACCGGTACGCGGGTCGCATCGCGGCCCTGGCCGACGCCGCCCGCGAAGCCGGGCTCAAGTTCTGAGCCGCTTGTAGCTAGCGGAAAGAGAGAGGTAATCCAATGGCTGGACCCCAGCGCCGCGGAAGCGGTGCCGGTGGCGGCGAGCGGCGGGACCGGAAGGGCCGTGACGGCGGCGCTGCTGCCGCCGAGAAGACCGCGTACGTTGAGCGCGTCGTCGCGATCAACCGCGTCGCCAAGGTTGTGAAGGGTGGTCGTCGCTTCAGCTTCACCGCGCTGGTCGTGGTGGGCGACGGTGACGGCACCGTGGGTGTCGGTTACGGCAAGGCCAAGGAGGTGCCGGCCGCCATCGCCAAGGGCGTTGAGGAGGCCAAGAAGCACTTCTTCAAGGTCCCCCGTATCCAGGGCACCATCCCGCACCCCATCCAGGGTGAGAAGGCTGCCGGCGTCGTGCTGCTGAAGCCCGCGTCCCCCGGTACCGGTGTTATCGCCGGTGGTCCGGTGCGTGCCGTGCTCGAGTGCGCCGGTATCCACGACGTGCTGTCGAAGTCGCTCGGCTCCGACAACGCGATCAACATCGTGCACGCGACCGTGGAGGCCCTGAAGGGCCTGCAGCGTCCCGAGGAGATCGCGGCCCGCCGTGGTCTGCCGCTCGAGGACGTCGCCCCCGCGGCTCTTCTCCGTGCGCGTGCCGGGGCGGGTGTGTGATCATGGCGCAGCTCAAGATCACGCAGGTCAAGTCCTACATCGGCAGCAAGCAGAACCACCGTGACACCCTGCGCTCCCTTGGTCTCAAGGGCATCAACACGCAGGTCGTCAAGGAGGACCGCCCCGAGTTCCGCGGCATGGTGCACACCGTCCGCCACCTCGTGACGGTCGAGGAGGTCGACTGATCATGGCGGAGAACAACCCGCTCAAGATCCACAACCTCCGTCCCGCCCCGGGCGCCAAGACCGCCAAGACCCGTGTCGGTCGTGGTGAGGCCTCGAAGGGTAAGACGGCGGGTCGTGGTACCAAGGGCACGAAGGCCCGCTACCAGGTTCCGGAGCGCTTCGAGGGTGGCCAGATGCCCCTCCACATGCGTCTCCCGAAGCTGAAGGGCTTCAAGAACCCGTTCAAGACCGAGTTCCAGGTCGTGAACCTCGACAAGCTGGCCGCGCTCTACCCCGAGGGTGGCGAGGTCACCGTCGAGGGTCTGGTGGCCAAGGGTGCCGTTCGCAAGAACAGCCTCGTCAAGGTCCTCGGCCAGGGCGAGATCTCCGTGGCGCTGCAGGTGACGGTCGACGCCGTCTCCGGCTCCGCCAAGGAGAAGATCACCGCCGCCGGCGGCAGCGTCACCGAGCTCATCTGAGCCCGGGCGGCCGCGCCGCGCAGCACGTACGAAGGCCGGGTGGTTCCCCTCACGGGGGGAGCCGCTCGGCCTTCGGCGTTCACCCGGCGCGAAATGGCCGCGGTCGGCCCTCCCGGCGCCGTCCGGCCGGGAACTCCGGCGGACGAGGATTCGTCGTACATCGTGGTGACTGTGCGGTAGCTTTCCGCGCGGCGAGTGCGGAGCCCGGCGAGTGATCTGTGCCGTTTCTTCCGGTTCGCCGTCGTGGTCGGTGACAGGGGGAGACGCTCGGCGGAAGATCCCGTCCGGTGTGCGGGGTTCGAACGCGTGACGGGATCCGGTGGACGGCGGGTGACCGCGAATTGCTCGCCGCGCAAGCGAACTTCACCTGGCTGCACAGGCACTGTTAGAGTCCGTGAGGTCCACCTGTGCCCGCGCGAGGAAAGCCGTTCGGTGTCGGGGTGGTAGAAAACATCGTTCGGCCCACCGGGCCCTGTTGAAACGACTAGTCCCTACCGCGCGCGTCGCGGGGGTCGCAGGAGGAACCGTGCTCACCGCGTTCGCCCGGGCGTTCAAGACGCCCGACCTGCGCAAGAAGCTGCTCTTCACGCTCGGCATCATCGTGATCTACCGGATCGGCACGCACGTCCCGATCCCCGGTATCGACTACACCGCTGTCCAGGCCTGCATCGATGCGCAGAAGTCCACCACGGGCCTCTTCGGTCTGGTCAACATGTTCAGTGGTGGTGCGCTGCTGCAGATCACGATCTTCGCGCTCGGCATCATGCCGTACATCACCGCGAGCATCATCCTGCAGCTGCTGACCGTGGTGATCCCGCGCCTCGAGGCCCTCAAGAAGGAGGGTCAGTCCGGTACGGCGAAGATCACGCAGTACACGCGGTACCTGACCGTGGCGCTGGCGATCCTTCAGGGCACCGGCCTGGTCGCCACGGCCCGCAGCGGTTCGCTCTTCCCGAACTGCCCGCAGGCCCAGCAGGTCGTGCCGGACCCGGCGATCTTCACCACCATCGTCATGGTCATCACGATGACCGCCGGCACGGCGCTCGTCATGTGGCTCGGTGAGCTCATCACCGACCGCGGCATCGGCAACGGCATGTCGATCCTGATGTTCATCTCGATCGCCGCCACCTTCCCGGCCGCGCTGTGGGCCATCAAGGAGCAGGGCGACCTGGCGGACGGCTGGATCGAGTTCGGCACCGTCATCGCGGTCGGCTTCGTGATGGTCGCGCTGGTGGTCTTCGTCGAGCAGGCCCAGCGCCGCATCCCGGTGCAGTACGCGAAGCGCATGATCGGCCGCCGGTCCTACGGCGGTACCTCGACGTACATCCCGCTGAAGGTGAACCAGGCGGGTGTGATCCCGGTCATCTTCGCGTCGTCGCTGCTCTACATCCCGGCGCTGATCGTCCAGTTCTCCGGATCGACGGCCGGCTGGGCCGCCTGGGTCACGAAGAACCTGGCGCAACCGGACGCACCGGTGCACATCACGATCTACTTCTTCCTGATCGTCTTCTTCGCCTTCTTCTACGTGGCCATCTCGTTCAACCCCGAGGAAGTCGCGGACAACATGAAGAAGTATGGTGGCTTCATCCCGGGCATCCGGGCTGGCCGACCGACCGCTGAGTACCTCTCCTATGTGCTCAACCGGATCACCTGGCCGGGTTCGCTGTACTTGGGTCTGATCGCTCTTGTGCCGACGATGGCGTTGGCCGGTTTCGGAGCGAACGCGAACTTCCCGTTCGGCGGTACCAGCATCCTCATCATCGTGGGTGTGGGTCTGGAGACGGTGAAGCAGATCGAGAGCCAGCTCCAGCAGCGCAATTACGAAGGGTTCCTCCGCTGATGCGAATCGTCCTCGTCGGGCCGCCGGGTGCGGGCAAGGGAACGCAGGCCGCGTTCCTCGCCAAGAACCTGTCCATCCCGCACATCTCCACGGGCGACCTGTTCCGGGCCAACATCAGCAAGCAGACGGAGCTCGGCAAACTCGCGAAGTCCTACATGGACAAGGGCGAACTGGTGCCGGACGAGGTCACCATCGCGATGGCCAAGGACCGCATGGAGCAGCCGGACGCCGTGGGCGGCTTCCTGCTCGACGGCTTCCCGCGCAACGTCTCGCAGGCCGAGGCGCTGGACGTGACGCTCCAGGAAGAGTCCATGACCCTGGACGCGGTGCTGGACCTCGAGGTCCCCGAGGAAGAGGTCGTCAAGCGGATCGCCGGCCGCCGCATCTGCCGGAACGACTCGGCGCACGTCTTCCACGTCACGTACAAGAAGCCCCAGCAGGACGGCGTGTGCGACGCCTGCGGCGGCGAGCTCTACCAGCGCGACGACGACTCCGAGGAGACCGTCCGCAAGCGCCTGGAGGTCTACCACACCCAGACCGAGCCGATCATCGACTACTACAAGGCCCAGGGCCTCGTGGTGACGATCTCGGCGCTCGGCAAGGTGGAAGAGGTCACCCAGCGCGCGATGGACGCGCTGAAGCGCGAGGACGACGGCCAGTAGCCGTCAGCGGTACGTCGGCCGCGGTGCCCGTCAGGGGCGCCGCGGCCGTACTGTTGTGTAGGCAACGCCGAGAACCCCGAGAACCCCGAGAACACCGAGAAGGACGAGCCGTGGGCCGAGGACGGTCCCAGCGGCACAGTGGACGCCCGACGGCGGAGAAGACGGAGAGCGCAGGACCCCATGGTGCAGATCAAGAGCCCCGAGCAGATCGCCAAGATGCGCGAGGCGGGGCTGGTCGTCGCCGCCATTCACGCGGCCACCCGTGAGGCGGCCGTGCCGGGCGCCTCCACGAAGGACCTCGACGACGTGGCCCGCAAGGTGCTCGCCGAGCACGGCGCGAAGTCGAACTTCCTCGGGTACGGCGGCTTCCCCGCGACCATCTGCACGTCGGTCAACGAGGTCGTCGTGCACGGCATCCCGAGCGACGACGTCGTCCTGAAGGACGGCGACATCATCTCCATCGACTGCGGCGCCATCGTCGACGGCTGGCACGGGGACGCCGCGTACACGGCGTTCGTGGGCTCGGGCCACGCTCCCGAGCTGATCGAGCTGTCGCGGGTCACCGAGGAGTCCATGTGGGCCGGGATCGCCGCGATGAGGCTGGGGAACCGGCTCGTCGACATCTCCCGCGCCATCGAGACGTACATCCGCCGGCAGCCGAAGCCGGGCGGCGGCAAGTACGGGATCGTCGAGGACTACGGCGGCCACGGCATCGGCACGGAGATGCACATGGACCCGCATCTGCTGAACTACGTCGAGCGGCGGCGCGGCAAGGGGCCGAAGCTGGTGCCGGGCTTCTGCCTGGCGATCGAGCCGATGGTGTCCCTGGGCACGCCGCGGACGGAGGTCCTCTCGGACGACTGGACCGTGGTGACGACGGACGGCACGTGGTCCTCGCACTGGGAGCACTCGGTGGCCCTGACCGAGCAGGGGCCCCTGGTGCTGACGGCACCCGACGGCGGCAAGGCGAAGCTGTCGGAGCACGGCATCACGGTGGCGCCCGACCCGCTCGCCTGAGGGCTGTCCCGTAATCCCCGGCGGGCGCACGACGCCGGCTACGGCACCTCGCCGCGTTGTCGGAACGTCCGCATACATCCAGGCGGATGCCCCTCCGCCTTGCGATGCTGCCCCACTGCCTGAACGGCGTGGGACGTGCCCCCGGCATCCGACGCCGTGCGCTGATCCACCGCGGATCACGGGACAACCCTTGGGTAACCCCACGCCGGCGGTCCAGGGCCCCTTCGACCGGCTTCCGGCCCGTCGAAGGGGCGCTGCCGTGCGGCGGAATAAGGATCATCCGGAGTGGGCAGTCATACCGAATTCGTGTTTCTGGTGGCGCTGACGTAGACTGACTCGTCGGCTCTCGTGTGCCCGTGTGTCCTCATGCGGTTGCGGAGAGTCGATCAAGGTAGTCGATTCGAAGGGCGAAGCGTGGCCAAGAAGCAAGGTGCCATCGAGATCGAGGGCACTGTCGTCGAGTCTCTGCCGAACGCCATGTTCAAGGTCGAGCTCCAGAACGGCCACCAGGTCCTGGCACACATCAGCGGCAAGATGCGCATGCACTACATCCGCATCCTCCCTGACGACCGGGTCGTGGTGGAGCTGTCTCCGTACGACCTGACGCGTGGCCGGATCGTCTACCGCTACAAGTAGATCTTGCCCGCACTCCGTGCCCCGGTCTCCGGGACGCGGGTGGTGGCACTGACCCGGAGAACCTCACCCAATGAAGGTCAAGCCGAGCGTCAAGAAGATCTGCGACAAGTGCAGGGTGATCCGCCGTCACGGTCGGGTCATGGTCATCTGCGAGAACCCGCGCCACAAGCAGCGCCAGGGCTGACGCACGTTCGACCGCTCCCTCTGCATCGATATCGCAGGGATTCGCGCGACGCGAGCTGAATATGTTCATACGCAGGGCCCAGGCGCCGAAGGTGCCTGACACCCCCGGTCGGAGGCCGGGGACCCGGTTCGTACCTGGTACGGCGGCCGGGAGCCGGTTCTGCGGAAGACCTCCGAAGATCACCAGGAGCCATTGAATGGCACGCGTTTCCGGTGTTGACATCCCGCGCGACAAGCGCGTGGAGGTCGCCCTCACCTACGTGTTCGGCATCGGCCGGACCCTCTCCCAGCAGACGCTGGCCGAGACCGGCATCGACCCGAACACCCGCGTTCGCGACCTCTCCGAGGAGCAGCTCGTCGCGATTCGTGAGTACGTCGACAACAACATCAAGACCGAGGGTGACCTCCGTCGCGAGATCCAGGCCGACATCCGCCGCAAGGTGGAGATCGGCTGCTACCAGGGTCTCCGTCACCGTCGCGGTCTGCCTGTCCGCGGTCAGCGCACCAGCACCAACGCTCGCACCCGCAAGGGCCCGCGTCGCGCCATCGCCGGTAAGAAGAAGCCGGGCAAGAAGTAGTCCACAGCGGACTTCGCCGTCCAGCGGTCTTCGCTGTAGGACCGACCACCTCCCGTAGGAGTACAGATGCCCCCCAAGGGTCGTCAGGGCGCTGCCAAGAAGGTGCGCCGCAAGGAAAAGAAGAACGTCGCTCACGGCCACGCGCACATCAAGAGCACGTTCAACAACACGATCGTCTCGATCACGGACCCCTCGGGCAACGTGATCTCCTGGGCCTCCGCCGGCCACGTCGGCTTCAAGGGCTCCCGGAAGTCCACGCCGTTCGCCGCGCAGATGGCCGCCGAGTCGGCCGCCCGTCGCGCGCAGGAGCACGGCATGCGCAAGGTCGACGTGTTCGTCAAGGGCCCGGGCTCGGGTCGTGAGACGGCCATCCGTTCGCTCCAGGCGACCGGTCTCGAGGTCGGCTCCATCCAGGACGTCACGCCCACCCCGCACAACGGCTGCCGTCCCCCGAAGCGTCGTCGCGTCTGACCTGGCGCTTCACGGGTTCGCTGACCCCCGGCGCTCGTTGGCCGGGGGTGTGGGGGTCGTCCCCCACAGGTAAACAGCCGGGCGGTACGACCCTTCGGGGGCGTATCGCCCGTACCCTTGCAGTACCTACGCTTTCCATGGCGTGGTTTCCGTCGGGCGTCAAATAGCGGGCGTCCACGACAGAAGGATCTGATCCACACATGCTGATCGCTCAGCGTCCCTCGTTGACCGAAGAGGTCGTCGACGAGTTCCGTTCCCGGTTCGTGATCGAGCCGCTGGAGCCGGGCTTCGGTTACACCCTCGG